>CAYZTM010000060.1:0-3706 GCA_964481425.1 uncultured Flavipsychrobacter sp. | reverse complement strand
TGGGTTAATACTTCATGCTTTTCACGATAACGCTTCAGCAGGGTATCCCTGGCCGACTCTCCATCTATCTTTTCAACAAAATGAGGAATATAATAGTACCCTTTGTTGGCAACGATACACATGGCATTGGCCATTTGAAGCGGTGTAACCAGCATCTTATCCTGCCCTATTCCCAGTGTAACCATTGTACAGGAGTTCCAGGATCCCCGGTATTCTCTGTCGTATTGAGTAGTATCCGGAATATTACCTCCGTCTTCACTGGGAAGGTCTACCCCTATGCGATGGCCCAGACCAAAAGCCGTACAATATTCCTTCCACCTGGTAAGACCAATGCGCGGGTTGTGATAAGCGGGGTTGTCGACAGTTTTTCTGAATACATCAGAGAAAAAAGAGTTGCACGACCAGGCTATGGCCATTTCGAGGTTGGCGGCATGTCCCGCAAATTTTTCGGTGCAACGAACGGGCCTGTTACATCCCAGATAAAGGCCACTACAGGCGATACCACTGGCCGGTGTTATGAGTCCTTCATCAAGGGCAATCAGAGCACCCAGCGGTTTATAGGTAGAACCGGCAGGATACTGGCCTTTGATGGCCCTGTTAAATAAGGGAGCCGACACATCCAGCTGCAGACGCGCAAAATTCTTTTGTTTTTCAGGACCGGTAAGATCGTTGGGGTTAAAGCCGGGGCCGGAAGTCATGGCAATGATACCGCCTGTTTTTGGCTCAATGGCTACAATGGCGCCCACCTTGTTGGCCAATAGTTTTTCTGCCAGCTGCTGCAGTTCCACATCAATATATGTTCGCAAATTACGGCCGGCCACCGGCACGGTATCATAAGCACCATTCTCATAACTGCCTACCAGCCGGTTGCGGTTGTCCTTAATCATATACTGCACACCGCGCTGTCCCATTAATACTTTTTCGTAGCTGGACTCGAGACCGCTTTTGCCAATATAGTCACCCATGCGGTAAAAGCCGTTCGAATTATCTATTTCACGCTGGCTCACTTCACCCACATAGCCCAGGATATGCGCTGCCACATTATAAGGATAGGTGCGCACAGGTCTTTCCACGAGGGCAAAACCGGGAAACTTCCAGATATTCTCATCAAGGCGGGCATGTAGGGCAGGAGGAAGCAGGTCTTCAAAAATAGAGGGGCGGTACGAGCCGTTCTTAATGCGGGCATCGCGCATCCGCACCCTGAACTCGGCGGTATCTATTTCCAGAATTTCGCAAAGCGATTGTGTATCGATATTCCTAACCTCGTAGGGCGTTACCACCAGGTCGTACATGATGGTATTATTGAGAATGGGCCGACTCTTTCTATCATAAATAATACCCCTGTCGGGATATTTCACTTTTGGAAACACGGCATTCATCATGGCCAGCTGCCGGTATTTCCCGGTAATGATTTGCAGATTAAGCAACTGCACCACAATGACCAGGAAAACGGCACCAATGATCAGGCGGATGATGGTACTGCGCGATTGATTGAATAATGCCATAGGATAGCTGCCTCTGCTCTTTAATTATGAATGCATCTGTAAATAGCGCTAGGCTGTATTGGTTCTAAACCTTTCCTTTCTGAAAAACAACAATTCCGTTATAAATATCAACAACAGGCTTACAGCTGCGCTGCTGCCCAATTTTAATATAAAATAAATAAATGAACCGAAGTGCAGCCATTCCAGAAAAATAAGGAATGCATGATGTAGCAGCGTTAAAACGGTTACATAGGTGGCATAGGGTGCCCAGCCCATACTTACTACCGAGGGTGATGCATAGTTCAGTTCCGTGCCTTCCTGCGGAATCAACAGGTTGATAAGGAAGGGACGTACATAGGCAATTAAAATGCAGGGGGCAGCATGTAACCCGGGGGTATGGGTAAAATAGTCGAGCGAAAAGCCGAAAACAAAGCCCAGCAACATGAGAGAAATACGGGGCATTTTAAAAGGCAACCAGAGTATATAGAGAAAATAAAGATAGGGCACCACATATTCGTGCAGGGGTGGCACCTGAAAAAGAATGTATACCTGAACCAGGATAAAGAGTGCAAATCGGATAATATTTTTAATCAGGATACTCATTGTATTTTCCGGGTCTCCGCCTCCAGCTTTTGCTTTTCTTCTTTCTGCAAATCCTTTACCACATAAGTATATTCAACACTCCTGAAATTGGTAGCGGTTCTTATCCTTATTACATGAAAATTACTGCTTGGGTCGTCCAGCACTTCACTTACTTCACCTACGAGTATGTTGGAAGGAAAAATGGAAGAGAGTTCACTGGTTACAACAGTATCTCCCACTGCTACCGGCGTTGATTTTTGAATATCCTTTAGCAGCAGTGTATTGGGTTTGGAACCATCCCATTCTATACTCCCTCTTTCGCCTGTTTTCTTAAGCTTGACACTGGTTTTAAACTGCCTGTTAAGGGCCGTCATTACCGAAGCATAATTATTACTTACCGTAACTACTCTGCCCACAATTCCACGCGGGCCAACAACGCCATCATCTGTGCTCACCCCCTGCCTGGCGCCCCGGTGAATGATGATATAATTGGTTTGCAGGCTCACAAAGCTCCCCACCACTTTGGCATCCTGGTACTTCCAGCGTCGGTAACTTTCCAGCGAATCCACCCGTATGCTATCTAAGGCTATGTGCGATGCAGTATCTGCCGGTTCAAAATTCTGGAGCAGCATATTACGCAGGCTGTCGTTTTCTCGCGCCAGGTCTTCATTGGTCTTCTTAAGCTTGAAGTAATATTCGATGTTATTATACTTTCTGCTTATACCACCTGTAAGTTCTGTGGCCGTTTCAAGAAAAGCTGCCTGATGAAATTTATTGTAGCGAAAGAAAGCCCACAGTGCCAGCACCTGCAGCAGCAAAAAGAAGAGAACGTTCATATATCTCCTTATGAAGAGAAAGATATTGCGCACAGAAGCTATTTTTTAAATATCGGGGCCAATGGCCTATACATATCAATCCGGATACACAAAGATCGGGCAATTGCCCGTTTAGCCGGCAGCAATAGAGATATACTAGCGCATCACAAAGGGATAGCGGTCGTAATGCTTCAGCGCCAGTCCTGTACCTCTTACCACACTCTTCAGCGGATCGTCGGCCACATGCACCGGCAGCTTTATCTTTTGGCTGAGTCGTTTATCAAGCCCGCGCAACAAGGCACCACCGCCGGTTAGATAGAGTCCCCGGCGATAAATATCGGCAGCCAGTTCGGGAGGCGTTTGCTCCAGGGCTTTCAAAATGGCTTCTTCTATTTTGAATATGCTTTTATCAAGTGCTTCGGCAATCTCCTGGTAACTCACCATTATCTGCTTGGGAATACCGGTAACCAGGTCGCGACCATTCACCGGAATATCATCCGGGGGATTATCCAGATCCTTCATGGCAGCGCCAATATTGATCTTGATCTGCTCGGCGGTTCTTTCACCGATTAACAAACTGTGATAGCGGCGCAGTGCCTCCATGATGTCGGCCGTAAACTCATCGCCGGCAATTCGAATACTCTGATCGCACACTATACCGGCGAGGGCAATCACTGTTATACCGGTTGTACCACCGCCAATATCAATGATCATATTGCCTACCGGCTCTTCCACATCTATGCCAATACCCAGGGCTGCGGCCATGGGTTCATGTATCAGGTAAACTTCTTTGGCGCCGGCCTGCTCGGCACTGTCGCGCACAGC
>CAYZTM010000059.1:0-6449 GCA_964481425.1 uncultured Flavipsychrobacter sp. | reverse complement strand
GATGTTTCAGGAAATAATGGCAAGAGCGGAAGAGCGGCGGGAAGACAAAGAGCGTACGTGAGCGTGCAGTGGCAAAAGAATTATGGGGGAGGGCAATGGGATATAGGAATATGCATCTGCCCTACTATTAATAACGAATATGTGATAGGCGGTTACACAGAATCGAATGATGGGGATGTGAGTGGGAACCATGGGGGTGGCGATGCATGGCTATTTAAAATTGATGATACAGGGGCTTTGCAATGGCAGAAATGTTTTGGTGGCAGCGATATCGAGATATTCAATTCTGTGATACAAAATGCTGAGGGCAGCTATATGGTTTGTGGTACAACGCTGTCATCTGATGGCGACGTAATTAGCAACCACGGCGGCAGAGACTGCTGGGTGCTGAAACTCAGTGATACTGCAAGCATTTTATGGCAAAGATGTATAGGCGGTACATCCGATGATTACGGTACTTCTATAGTGCAAGATGGGAACGATTATGTTATTGGCGGGTATGCAAGATCAGCAGATGGTGATATACTGGATCATGATCCGGGCCCATTGACGCAAGAATATCTGGTCGCAAAACTAAGTGATACAGGCAGTATAATATGGGAAAAGACCCTGGGTGGCAGCAACGATGATGTTGCATGCAATGCATTAAAAACGGCAGATGGGGGTTATATCATGGCTGGCTATACGCAGTCAAATGATCGGGATGTATCGGGTAATCATGGCGGGTTGGATTATTGGGTAGTAAAGCTATCGCAATGGGCCAATGGGATAAGCGAACTGACGCCCCCCGTGCAAATAGACATTGGTCCAAACCCCAATGACGGGAATTTTACTTTAACACTACCCGGCAACGCAGACAATGTTCATTTGACCATTGTGAACGTTTTAGGCGTGACTATCATGGACAAGCATCTGTCTACTCCTGTCTCAATGCTCAGCATTCCTTCTTTGCCGGGTATGTACTTTGCCAAAGTTGTTATTGATGGATCTGTGCGTAGTCAAAAAATCATTGTGTATTAACCTTTCAGCATTATTGAAATTTACTTTCTGTATCGGGAAGTAATCCCTCAGCCATTACTTTCCTACTACCAATACCTCGAAAGTGCCGGGCCGGATAATGTGCTTGCTGCCTGCCCCATTGTCTGAAAATTCTGCAGTTGAGAGGTAAACGAGGTGGGTCTTTTCATCAACAGCAAGCGTTTTGGCCCCCTTCTTCGTCGGTACATTTTCCAATACCTCGAAAGAATTGGCCGACTTCTCTTTGATGATCGTTAACGTGCCTTCCCCGTTAGAGCTATATACTTGTTTCAGTTCTTTGTCAAAACCTACGCCGTCGCATTTGTCGCCTATCGGCAATTCCGTAACTACTTTGCCGTTTCCTGCATCCATCACGACGAGGGTCTTGTTGCCGCAGCCGATAAAGAGCCTTTTTGTTTTCCTGTCGATGGCCAGGCCCGATGGCTCCTCGCCTTTGCCTATGGGATGGCGTGCTATAAGCTCCAGGGTCTTTGTGTCAAGGACCACCAGTTCATTCTTGTCTTCTATATTAATATACAGGTGCCCTGACTCGTCCGAAACAGCGGTCTCAGGTTTACCACCGAGCGCTACGGTTTTGATGACCTTATCGGTAGCGGGGTCCACTACGGAGAGGTCTTTACTGATGCCATTGCATACAAATATCTTTCGTGAGAAGGGATCGAACATGATAGCGTCCGGCTTTTGCCCTACGTTTATTTGTCCTTTCACTTTGTTGGTTTTGATATCAAATACGGTGAGCGTATTTATTTTGCCATTGCTGGTAAAGCCCTTGCCATAGGCCGGGGCGAATGCGATACCGTGTACGCCTGTGGTATTCTCAATTATGCCCACTGGTTTGCCGCTTGTCTTATCTATTATATCTACTTCGGTGGCATGAGAAACATACAGGTTATTGCTGGCAGGGGATACAGCTAAGTAATCCCATTTACCCTCGCCTTTGATGGGGAAGGTTTTGATAACATGATAATTCGCCTTTTGTGCCAGGCTGTTAGTAGCCACTAATGCAGCGACCAATAAAAGTAATGTTGAAGATGCGGCTTTCATTGTATGTTTTATTTGTGTGTTAAACAAGACTATTGTGTTGCGGTTTTGATATTATGTTGTTGTGTGCAAAATTGCGGGACTAATTTTGAAATTGGTTCCTTTTCTACGTTTTGATAAAATGCTGATAATAAAAACTAAACAAAATGATAACAAAGGCGTTTGTGCTGTACATAATTGCATGTGTTCAGGCTCAGTTGTCGGGTGATAGGCCGGGGTCTTTCAGGATATGTTCTTTTAGCTTTTGGTCCCGTTTACCAAATTTATAAGTGAATGTAAGCCCGACGGAACGGAATGGTAGTTCTCTTACAAGGTATGACCGGTAGTTGTCAATATTTGTTGTTATTACCTGCTTTACATAATGATTGAAGATGTTGGTACCCGTACAGCCTATACTTGCTTTTTTATTCCAAAACTGTTTTCTGAAGGCTATTGTATAGGTGAGGAACTGGGGATTCTTTCCCTGTATGTTGTTGAAGGGGGAACGGTAATTGCCAAATGCTTCGGCGACCATATTGCCCGATATTTCATAGTTGATGTTCATATTGAGCCGCCAGTTAAACCCGTTTGTTATCGTAGCAACAGTATCGAACGAATTAATGATATGCCTGCTGAACAACATACAGTTGCCCCTGATGTTGACTTTGCCGAACAAGGGCAGCGATCCGGACAGGATCAATCCGGAATTGTATTCTTCCCCAATATTCCTGCGGGTGGTAACAGAAACATTTTTATAGACAGAGTCGCCTGCCGCATATTCAGTATAGAATTGTGTATAGGGCTTTTTGTCGTGGGTATTGAAGCGTTCCATGAACGCTATGTATATATTCCCCCCTCGTTTCAGATTACAGCTGTAGCCGAGCTCAAAATGATGCTCTATTTCGGGCCTTAACAACGGGTTACCGGTTGTAATGTTATAGGGATCGCTCAGGTTGATAAAAGGATTCAGCTCGTCATATTCCGGCCGCTCGATCCTGTAGGTGTAGGCAAGTTTTACGGACCGCATTTCGTCCAGGTCATGCGATAAGATCACTGAAGGTGCATAAATGTTATAAGAGGGTATCTGCAGGTTATGATAATCAATGGTTACATCGGTATGCTCGACCCTTAAGCCGGTTTTTACTTTTAAAAACTGAAATAAATAAAACGACCCCGATACATATCCGGCGTAAATATTGGTCTTATAATTCATTTCGTAGGATTGCAGGGGGTCATGTACATATTCGCCATTGGCCGGGTATAATATGTTAACTTCTGTTGTGCTGTTGATGTTTTGAAATGAACTTTTTACCCCGGCCTCGATGGTTGTATGCTCATCCTGTTTGCGAACGTAGTCTATCGAAATATTGGTTTGCCGGTCTGTACCGGGGTTTGTGCTGGATGTGCCCTCGTAGGGTACAGTTGCCGATGTGTAGGATTGGTCCTGCTGATCCCGGCCCCCGGGCCTGCCGAAACTGGCGGAATATAAGGCATCCAATTCATCTCCTTTATGTTTGAACAGGTGTTTGTAGTTCAAGCTCCAGTCATACGAGGATATGTTCGTTTTGCTTGCAGAGTTGCGTATGCTGTTCAGGTCGGATATGATGCTTCCTGCATTGTCGCTCACTATTTCTTCCTGGTTGGCAACACCGTTTCTTTGATTATTGAAATGATCGAATTGGAAAGAGCCTGACAGCGCATTGTTTTTAGATACATCCCAATCTAATCCTATTCCCGACTCGTAGGCTGCCCTTGTGAGGTCATAATATCCATCCTGTGAGAATCGGGTGGTTGTCTGGTCGGCACTATTGTACGAGCTGCGCGTTTGTTGATAGGGTGAACGGGCCTTTAAAGCACCATTGCCGCTAAAGAATACATTCATTCCGAAATTGCCCCTGTGCATACTCAGGTTCACTGAAGCGTTCTCGGTACGTGTACCTGCAGACATGTTTATGTTGCCACTGAGCCCCTGGAACCGGTCATTTCTTAAAATAATATTGATAATGCCGCCGGTACCTTGTGCATCATATTTTGCGCCCGGGCTCGTTATTACTTCTATGCTTTTGATCTGGCTTGCAGGAATAGAAGATAAGGCATCGGCGAGGCTGCTGCCGAATATGCCTGATGGTTTCCCGTTGATAAGGAAGCGTACATTGGCATTGCCCTGTACTTCTACATTACCGTCCGCATCGACCGATACCTGGGGGACCTTTTTTAAGACATCAAGGACTACACCCCCCTGGCTGGTAATATCATTTGCTACGTTGTAAACCACTTTGTCGATCTTGTTATCCACTATCGGGGCATTGCCGGTTATCACAACGTCCGATAAGTTGTGTGCTTGTGCGCGAAGCTTTACGGTCTTTAAAACAATTTGCGGGTGAGCTTTGTTAAGCGTAATGCTGTCGAACCGGTATGGCCTGTAGCCAACAAAGTCTACAGCTATTTTATAGCTGCCATAGGACAAGCCAGTGATAGCAAAAGAGCCTGTGGAATCTGTTTTCGCGCCATCTGCAATTTTACCTGTAGACAGATCTGTTGCGGTAACTATTACGTATTCTAAGCCGGAGCCTGTGTTAAGATCGAGCACCCTGCCCGATATTTTCGTTTGAGCATTGGCAAGGGAACAAAAAAACACAAGTAATACCCCAAATAACCTCATTGTTGGCATTAAAAGCTGAACAGGGCGGCAACACTATAACTCAAAACTGAATTATTTATGAATGCCTGGCTGCCGGGCAGATGTCAAGGTAGTATGTTCTATGCTGATAACCCCCGAAGTAGTGTTAAGGAAATATTATTTAGAGGGTAGCCGCTAAAGCATGCGCACTTATTTCACGCCGACATAACGAATCACATCAGATATACCCCCATGGAATGTGCCTTCCCTGATATCGATCTCAAGGCTTTGGAGCATTTCTGTTTTGAGTGCTCCCAGGTCTTCATTGAGGATATCTTCGGTGTAGAGCATGTTGATATCTTTAGGGCCGCCTGAGTCGTTACGAAGTTGCAGCGGATTATATGCTTCCAATATCAATTTGCCGCCCGGCTTCAGCCAGGATACGATATTGTGCAGGAGCTTTTTCCGTATGGCCGGCGGCAGGTGCGCAAATATCATGGCCACGGCGTCAGCGCTGCCGGGTGCATACAAATCCTCCGAGGCATCGGCTATTATGTAGTTGATAGCAGCGCCTTTATTGGCTGCAAGTGCAAGCGCTTTTTTCTGCCCTTCCGTACTTTGGTCAAAGGCATCTACTGTCCAGCCCTGTGTGGCTGCATATACAGCATTGCGCCCTTCACCATCACAAGGCAATATGATATGTCCCGGTGTCAGTTTGCCCAGTTGTTCGGCAAAGAAGAGATTTGGCTCTTCGCCATATATGTATTCTTTAGCGCTGTAGCGCTCGTTCCAGAAAGATGACATGCTTATCCTGTTTGCTTACAGGCACCAAATGTCGGTAATTCTTTTTTAACGCGCGATCATTCCCCCGTCGATCACCAACTCCGCCCCGGTGGTATAAGTTGATTCGTCTGATGCAAGATAAAGTGCGCCATAAGCTATCTCTATAGGCTGGCCGATGCGCTCCATAGGGCACATGTTCTTTTCCAGTTCGGCAGCGTCGGGCATCTGGTTAATGAATTCCGTCATTGGGGTAAGTACGCCCCCGGGATGAATGGAGTTGACCCTTATGTTGTATTTGGCAAATTCAACGGCGCTGTCCTTAGTGAGCAGGCGCAGACCACCTTTTGAAGCGGTATAGGCAGCACCATTGCCACCCACCATGCCTGCTATGGAGGAGATATTGACCACTGATCCGGTCCCGGCCTCTTTCATGTGGGGTATGCATAACTGCATGCCTATAAAGGGGCCTGTGAGGTTGATGGCCAGTACTTTATCCCACAGTTCCTGCGTAGTATTCTCGAGGGTAGCGCCCGGTGGGTATATACCTGCATTGTTCACCAGTACGTTTATTTTGCCATAAAGCTTCAGGGCTTTGTCCACTACCTGTTGCCACGAGTCTCTTGAGGTGACATCATGTACTGCCCAATCGATGGACAGACCCTCTTTCTTAGCGGTTTCCACCCATGTTTTCAGTTTATCTTCCTGCACATCGGTTGCCAAAACCGAGGCCCCTTCCTGGGCGAATAATTTTGCTTCTGCGGCACCCATGCCGCCTGCTGCTCCTGTTACGATAGCAACCTTGTTGTTTAATCTTTTCATGTGTATGTTTTTTTATGGTTATGCCAGTACTTTTTCAGCCTTACAGATATTCTCTATGCCTTTTAAAAGAGCATCGGGGTTGAATGATATGCTGCCGATGCCCTGCTCTACCAGGAATTGCGCAAACTCCGGCATGTCGCTGGGGGCCTGTCCGCACAGGCCTATTTTT
>CAYZTM010000058.1:0-6909 GCA_964481425.1 uncultured Flavipsychrobacter sp. | reverse complement strand
GCCTGCACCGCCGGACACATTGACGGTGGCCGAGCCGTCATTACCGCCATTACAGTTCACATTGGTCTGCGAGGTGGTGGCCACCAGCGCTGTAGGCTCGGCAATGACTATGGTGTCACGCACCGTGTCTTGTGTAGCGTCAACGACTCTTACGGTATAAGAACCGGCAGTAAGGCCCGTTGCAGTTTGTGTGGTTTGACCGCCGGGCAACCAAAGATAACTGTAGGGCGGATTGCCGTTCATTGCTGTTGCTGTCGCCGTGCCATCATTGCCTCCGTTACAGCTAACCTCAGTATGTGTGGTGTTTACATTGTAAGATATGGGGCTGACATCTATTGAATCGAGATAGTAGTAAGCATAGTTACCCTGCTGCCCGGAATAGTTGGTGTTAGCGTCATCCCTGAAGTTACCTACGATCACATGGCTGTAGGCTGAGTCTGCAGTGAAGGTAGTGGTCATGGTTGTCCAGTTGACCGTATCGGTGATAACACCATATAAAGGGCCGAAGTCAACTTGAGGAGTTACGGTGAGGTTATTTATGATATTAGTAGGCGCACCTATGCCGTTCTGATAAAAAAATACCTCAAAGCCATCAGAAGAAGTAGTTTGAAAATTAGCCTTACATACGTGTATGGTCACCTGGTAGGTTTCGCCGATCACGAGAGGGGTCATATTTCCCCGTGCATATTCTCTGTAGCCGCCTCCTCCATAATTATAGAAGCCGATATAAGCGTTGCCCTGGTAGGGAGTTTGGTAGCCTGCAAAATTTTGAGGTACGCCAATGGTGACGTTTGGATTCGCACAGGAATTGAAATAATCTGATGTGCCGTTGGTTGGCTGGTCCCAATTTACGCAATGGTCTACCTGGCTTAGCGTGGTGGGGCAGGGGCTGAATTGCTCGAATCCACCATTCCATACCATATCCTGGGAATGAGCGATGTAAACGGAGCTTAGCAACAATGATAAAAAGAGCGTAAAGATATATCTCATCAAATTAGCAGATTTTTAAGTAGATAATAGATTGTAGGGGATATATTTAAAGACGATAAACTCAATGTTATCGTTGGCTAAAGTTATAAGTTATAACGCATAAATGTTGTATGGATATAATGAAAGAGGCCCGGTAATTCCAGGCCTCTCATTGTTAATCAGGTATATATTTATTAATCCTTCAATACACTCCGGCTGATCACTATGCGCTGCACCTCGCTGGTGCCTTCATATATCTGTGTGATCTTAGCATCGCGCATCAGCCTTTCAACATGGAATTCTTTCACATAACCATAGCCTCCATGTATCTGCACTGCTTCATTGGTTACCCATTGTGCAATGTCGGATGCATAGAGCTTTGCTATAGAAGCAGGTAGGGTATAGTCTTTCCCCTGGTCCTTGGTCCAGGCCGCTTTGATACAAAGCAGTCTTGCTGCTTCAACCGCAGTTGCCATATCGGCAAGTTTGAATGCTATTGCCTGGTGATTGGATATTTCGGTTCCAAATGCTTTACGCTCTTTGGAATATTTAAGTGCCAGTTCATATGCACCACTGGCAATACCCAATGCTTGTGAGGCAATACCTATGCGACCACCTGCCAATACCTTCATGGCAAACTTGAATCCAAATCCATCCTCTCCTATGCGGTTTTCCTTCGGTACTTTAACATCCTGGAACATGATACTATGAGTATCACTGCCGCGTATGCCTAATTTATTTTCTTTTGCACCTACAGTTACACCCGGCCAGTCTTTGTGCACTATCAGTGCGTTGATGCCCTTGTGTCCTTTTTCAGGATATGTCTGGGCTATAACCAGGTAGTATGATGCTGTGCTGCCATTGGTGATCCAGTTCTTTGTGCCATTAAGCAGGTAATGGTCGCCTTTGTCTTCGGCCGTTGTGCGTTGTGATGTAGCATCACTGCCTGCTTCGGGCTCGCTTAGCAGGAAGGCGCCTATTTTTTGTCCGCTGGCCAGTTCGGTCAGGTATTTTTGTTTTTGATCTTCGTTACCGTAGGTCTCCAGTCCCCAGCATACAAGTGAATTGTTCACACTCATGCACACAGAGGTCGATGCATCCACTTTGGATATTTCTTCCATCGCCAGTACGTACGATACAGTGTCCATGCCGGAGCCACCATATTTGGGGTCCACCATCATACCCATAAAGCCGAGCTCGCCAAGTTTTTTGATCTGCTCAAGGGGCACCTTTTGATGCTCGTCGCGTTCTATAACGCCGGGAAGCAATTCATTACGGGCAAAATCCCTTGCCGCCATCTGTACGGCTATTTGTTCCTCCGTTAACTTAAAATCCATAGGGCCGCAAAATACGGCGATTTTTTTAAAACAGGTATTTGTATCAGGTCTTTCCCGGTTCAGCCGGGCTTGGTAGGTACCAACCTCAGCCACACCTATTTATGGAATACCGGATTTTCCCCATCTTTATAACAGTAAATCAAGGCCGTATTGTTGGAGCATTTATCACAATATAATAATATGAGCGATGAGGAGCTGCTGAACAGCTACAGGACGCTTGGTGATGACCGCCTGCTTGGCCTGCTCCTCCAACGTTACACTATGCTGCTCTTTGGTGTGGGCATGAAGTATTTGAAAGATAAAGATACTGCCCAGGATGCTGTACAGCAGGTATTTCTCAAAGCTATAACACATTTGCCCCGTGGCGAAGTACAGAACTTCAAAGGCTGGTTGTATATCCTGATGCGTAATCATTGCCTGCAACTGCTCCGCGACAGGCATTTTACCGCTAATGAGGATGCACTGCGTACAGTAGCTGCGCAGCCGGCGGACAGTGAAGCGATTATGAACAAAGAACGAACCCTGGACAAGATGCATGCGGCCCTGCAGCAGCTTGGCGAGGAACAGCGCTTATGTATCAGCCTGTTTTACCTGCAAAAATTGAGCTACAATGATATTATAGAATGTACAGGCTTTACCTTTACACAGGTAAAGAGTTATATACAAAATGGTAAGCGCAACCTAAGGATATTATTAACAAAGAACCGGGAAGGCGATAACTCATGAGCGATATTAAGGACATATTCAGTAATGATGCGCAGGGCGATCTGTCACAGGATAAGCTCATGGCTTACCTCGAGGGCAGGCTTTCGCCTGCTGAGCAGCGCGAGGTGGAAAACTTTTTATCGCAGGAGGGTTTTGAGGGTGATGCTATCGAAGGATTAAAATATTTATCACCTGCCGATACGAAAGATGCTGTTGCTCACATTGATCATAACTTACGAAAAGAGTTATCGTCGCGTAAGCGCTCACGCCGCAGGAATATCAAAGACAATCCATGGGCCCTCTTAGCCATAGCTTTAACATTGCTCTTTATTATTTTAGCTTATTTTGTCATCAGGCTGATATTGAAATAAGTGATGAATAAAAAAAGATGGATGAGAAAGACGGTGTTCCTTACCCTATTGGTTTTATATGGCACGCTTGCGCATGCCCGTATCGACACAATGGTGGTGAAGAACAAATGGTGCACCCGTATCGATACCATAGTGCTGTATCGTGATGGCTGGAATATGCTGCAGGTTTTCGGTGGTGGCACGGACCCTAAAGACATTAAGCTTAGAAGTTATGATGGGGACTTGAAAATTGGCAGGCAGGATATCAAAAGAGACACCCTTTATGCCCTGGCCATGCCTTTTGGTACAGATAGTAAATTCCATTTTGCCGTGCAGGAACGCAGATCGGGGCATGTTATAAGGGATGTTTATTGTATCGTTGAAGATATGCCCCAGCCACAGGCATCGGTGGGTTTCCTCAAGGGGAATAAAGTTAGTAAGAAGGAGCTTCTCGCACAATCATTGCTCCGGGTAGTGTACCCGGGCTCAGCATACGATTATCCCTACAAAATACTCGGTTATACCTTCAAGGCTTACCGCGACCCGGTAAGTGTTACCAAACAGGTAGAGGGCGCTTTCATACCGCTCGAGATACAAAAGATCATTAAAGACCTGAAGCCGGGCACTGCAGTTGTGTTCAGTGATATCATTGCCGTTTGTCCCGATTGTAACAGCCGCCGGCTGCCGGATATAAAGCTGCTTGTAGAGTAGATCACTTGCATTTCCCCGAGTTGGTACCCAGGTAGCTGTCTATATAGCACCACATGTTTTCGCCTTGCCCGTTCAGTTGATGGTTATTCCCTTTTATAATGCCGGAGGTATCTACCAGGTAGGCACTGTTGGGTGCCGGGCCATATGTTTTCCACCATTTATTATCGGGCCCATCTATAAGTACGGGTACCTGCAGGTCAAGGCTGTCTTTTGCTATTTCTGCCATGGCCTTACGTTGGCGATACCGTTTTGCCTGGGGGTAGCGTATATCGTCCATGGCATTCTGCAAGCCGAAGTAATTGCTGTCAATGTACGGGCATATGGCATCTTCGGGATGTGCTTCTACTATGTACACAACATATACCTGCAGTTTGCCCTTGTAGTATTGGGCTATTTCGTTCACATCTTCAGAATGCTTTCGGAAATGCGGGCAGGTATAACTGCCGCTTACCAGCAGTATGGGCATATGGTTCCCAAGTAGCTCATGTAGTGTTATCGCACGATCATCTTGTGTGTAGAAGGTTACATCCGGTGCAGGCTCGGTGGTTTCGAGGCCAGAAGTGTGGTAGTTGCCGGTGTATTGTGTTACGGTCTCTATTTTTGTACGTCCTTTCGGTGCCCGTTTTGCCTTTTGATGCTTTACACCTGCCAACGACCAGATGCTCATCGTCAGTAGCCCCGCAGTCATCACTGTTCTTATTACCCTGTTATTCATTGTCATTTGGCTTTTGTATCGTTGAGCAATTTTTGAATTTTTTGTCTGCGGCAGTTTAACGGCGACAGTGTCCGGAGGTTGTTCCTAGCAGCCGGTCTATATCGCACCAGATATTTTCCCCGCCGGCATTCAGCGACAGGTTCTTACCTTTTACTATTCTGTTCGTATCTATCAGGTAAGCCACATTAGGGGCAGGCCCGAATTTTCGCCACCATTCGTTCTTCGGGCCGTCTAATAATATCGTGGCCGATAACGCAATCTTGGTTTTCATCGTATCCACCATAGCTTTCCGGTCGCCATAAGTAACCTGTTGAGGGTATAGTATATGCTGCATGTAGTTGGCGCGGCCTATACAAATGCTGTCCATGTAAGGGCATATGGCATTCGATGGGTGGGCCTCGAGGGTATAAATAAGATAAGTTTTCATCTTACCCTTGTAATAGTCGGCAATGGTATTGAGGTCTATTGCTCTGAGCCGGAAGTCGGGGCAGGTATAGCTGCCACTTACCAGCAGTACCGGCATTTTGTCTTGCAACAGTTGGTTGAGGCTTACGGCCTTATTGTCTTCGGTATAGAAAACAATGTTAGGTACCTTCTGCCCGTTCTTATATCCTTTCCTGGAGTAGTCGCCTTTGTAGTGTTTTATTTTACTAATGGCAGTATTGTCTGCAGGCGCGTTTTGCTCCTGCGCTTGCAATAGGGAGGAATTCAATACAAAAAACAGGAACAGGAAATATCTCATTAGCATATGGCGATTGGCTGCAAAACAAAAATACATATTGAGCGCCATATCCGGCAAAGAAAAGCGGCACCCCTCTATGAGTACCGCTTTTCTTACTTTCCTATTCAGTCTTATTGGGATTGTCATTTGCGTTAAAGCACTCCCCCTTGTGCGGACGTTTTTTGTGTATGGCCGAAGGGGGATTTCAGGGGGATGTCGTTCGCGCAGGACAACCCTTCGCACTCCGCTCTCACACTCCGCACTTTTCTTAACCCGTTGTTCTCACCCTTCACTAACTCAATACCACCAGGGAACTAAAGCTGAGTTATAGCAAAACCCATTCTCACATCTGCACATTCACGCATTAGATTTACTCTTTCACCACCATATGCACACTATCATATCCCGTTGCTTTGTCGAGCACATGCAGCATATACACCCCGCTTGCCAGGCCCTTCATATCCATGCTGTGGCTGAGGGGCTGTTTGATGAGCAGCTTGCCAGCCATATCGCATAGCTCCATCTTGCCCTCGGTGATATTGCTATAGCCTATCTGCAGGATGTCTTTCACCGGGTTGGGATATACTGTCAACTGCCACTGCCCGGCTGCCACTGAGTTCACATTGACAGGCCATACCGTCATGGTTACCGGTGTGCTGATGGCCGTATCGCAGGCGCTCAGCCCCCGCACGCGGCAGGCTATTTGGTCGCCGCTCTGCAGGGTGGTTGTGGTATAGGTCTGCTGCGTTGCACCCGCTATGTTGCTGCCGTTCTTCTTCCACTGGTATTGCGGGTTGGTGGCATTGGTGACCGTAGCCGTGAAGGTCACGCTTTGGTTCTGTGCGATCGCCGTGCCGGGATTGGCCGTTATCGTTACCTGCGGCAGGGTCACCGGCAGTATGGTCAGCGTATGCGTGGCGCTTGTTACACTGTCGGGACTGGCACATACCGCATTGCTGACCAGCACGCATTTTATGGTATGCCCGCTCACCTGCTGGGGCACATAAGTGGGGCTGTTGCTGCCTACGGGCAGGTTGTTCTCATACCAGTGGTACACCGGGTTGGGCCCGCCATTGCTGATGGTGGCCGTATAGGTGGCCACCAGTTCCTGGCATATGGTATCGCCCAGGTCCGAGGCTATGCTTATGGTGGGGGTCACCGTATCGGTCACGTACATGGTGATGACATTGCTGGTATCGGTAGGGTACACATTGCAGGCGGCGCTGCCGGTGAGCACACACTTTATTTCATCGCCATTATTAAGCATGCCTGCATTATAGGTATCGCTGTTACTGCCCACGGCCACATTGTTTTTGAACCACTGGTAGCCCGGGGTAGGCCCGCCGTTGGTGATGGTGGCCGTAAAGGTCAGGGCTTCATTGCTGCACACACTGTCGTTGG
>CAYZTM010000057.1:0-8609 GCA_964481425.1 uncultured Flavipsychrobacter sp. | reverse complement strand
AGGTGCTGCCGACCCCTACCTGCACTTTATTATGCTGCTCGGTAGTATTGCCCAGGCCCAGTTGCCCGTGGTCATTGCTACCCCAGGCCCAGAGGCTGCCATCACTGTATATGGCGGCGGTATGGCTGGCCCCTGTGCTGCCACTCACCCATTCGGTGGCGGGGGTGCTGCTCTGCGTCAGGGTGTCCACCGGCTGGAAGCCCGCATAGCCAAGGCCTAGCTGGCCCCAGGAATTAGCACCTGTGGCCCAAAGACGCCCATCAGCCCGGAGCAAAAAGGTAAAACAATTAATGCCAGCTACTGCGCTGACCCAATAGGTTGATGAATTGAGCAGCATAGGTACTTGAGCGTAATTAGGATAAGGCAAACCCTGACCGAACTCGTCCTCTAAATTCCTTCCCCAGCCCCATAGGTGACCATCATCCTTCAGCGCAAGTCCATGAGCACCTGACGCCAGCCAGGTCCAGTCGCGGTCAGGTTCGCCTAACACCGGGCTATAATGAGAGCTGTTATCACCAATCCCCAATTCCCAAAGATCATTTTCACCCCAGCACCACCTGGTACCATCCGCCTTGAGTGCAATTGCCGAGTACGCATTATTGGCAACCGATAGCCATTTATCGTCGGTACCCACCTGGGTCGGCATCCAGCGCTCCAACTGGTCGCCAAAGCCTAGTTCACCATATTCATTATAGCCCCAGGTCCACAGGCTGCCATCCGATTTGATAGCCGCAGAATATTGGGAGCCACTAGCAATGCATACCCAGTCATTATCCGTGCCTACCTGCACAGGGCTGTGCTGTTCTATCGTGTCCCCGGTGCCCAGTTCGCCATTGCTGTTCTGCCCCCATGCCCATAAAGTCCCGTTTGCCTTCAGTGCCAGGCTAAAAAAACTACCAGTAGCAACACCCACCCAGTCATGGTCTGCGCCCACTTGTACCGGGCTGCTCTGCAGTGTAGTATTACCTATCCCTAACTGTCCAAATTGGTTCAGACCCCAAGCCCACAGGGTACCGTCTGTTTTTACTGCGAGTACATGGTTGCCGCCGATGCCTGCCCCAATGCTCACCCAGTTGCTGTCTGTTCCCATTAATACAGGGCTGTTCTCTTGGGTAGTAAGAGTTCCAATCCCTAAAATGCTATTGTTCGTGCCCCAGTCATATATCCTGCCATTGCGTATTTCGAAAGTGCTGAATTCCGCACAGGTTATCCGCTGGTACTGGTTACGGTACACCACATTACTTTTATTGCGGGTATGGCTGTGGCGGGCAAAGGAGCAAATGCAGGCAAGTAAAAGAGCGATAAGTAAAACAGGTTTTTTCATACAGGCAGGTATTGGTATATAAAAATAAGATAAATGGAAGATAAAAGCAAAACGGTGCAATGCATGCTAAAAAAGCGGTCCTGAGACCGCTTTTAAATTATATCTGAAATCGCTTCTTCTACCAATGCCAGGGGTGACAACAGCTACCGCCTACGCGCTCGCTGCCACCATAGCCTGTGCTTTCATAATGCTCGTTCTTCAGTTTACGGAATGTCTTTTTGTCCACATCCACATATACCTTCTTGGTATCCGTGTAATCAGTAGCGTTCTTTTCATCTACCAGTACAGTCTCGGTTTCCCAAACATCTTTGAATGGGTAACCGGTAACTTCCGGGTCGTTCACACCACATTCTTCGCAATAGCTGCAGGTGGGGTGTTTGTAGCGTGCATATACCTGCACACGCGTAACAGGACAAGCTGCAGGTTCGGGGCGCCTCTTAGCTGCCTGTGGATAATAAAACGCATTACCACAGCGAGACATGAAGTAAAGGTCTTCGCCATTGGCAGCATGCACATGCCAGCTGGGTATGTAGGGGTCGCCCTCCACATTCAGCATGCAATACTCATAATGGTGACTACCATCTCCCATCATCCCTACTGCACCATAAGGTATCTCACCCCTGCTGACGTCGCTTTCGGTAAAGCGGTGATCGTTGACCCCACTGTAACCCATAGCGGTAAAGAGAGAATTGATGTATTTACTATAGCGCCTGCTGTTGCCCATAGACTTCAGCTTTACATATACCTGGTGTGTGGTATGCAGGTTCTGCAAAGGATGAAACTCCGGATCTGTTCCTAAAACGGTTATGGTCTTGGGCTCCCCGCCCGGAACATTATAAATGGCATGCATCTGCGCCGAAGAACAGTAAGTACCAAAAGCCAGCAAAATGGCCATGCATAAGTTTTTCATAATTACGGTTTTTAAAATGTCGTTTTCAATTCATTTTAAAAATGACACTAATAAAAACGTGCCACGTAATCATGCACCGGGCCGGCACCCATGTGTATATAACTGAAAAAGCGGGGTTTACACCCCGCTTTTATGTTCTAAATATGTTTCGGCTATTCGTTGTTCAGCTTCCGGAAGGTAGCCTTGTCCACATCTACATAGATGGTCTGTGTACCCGATGCACGGTCGGCAGGCTCATCAGCCAATACCTTTGTTTCGGTCTTCATCTCTGAGTGGAAAGGATAGCCATTGCCGGTATCCTCGTTATCATTACGGTCATCACCGCAGTTACAAGCCTCGTGCCTGTAGCGGGCCACTACCTTAATGTTAGCAGGGTTGCCGGCAGGACATGTAGAGGTCATGTAAAAGGCATTGCCGCAACGCGACATAAAGAACATATCGCAACCATTGCGGGAACGTATGTGCCAGCTCTTGATCATCTGCTCACCCGGCAATACCATAATGGTATATTCGTAATGGTGCGCAGCATCGCCCAGCATACCTATAGAGCCGAAAGGCACTTTGCCGGGTGTTACGTCGTCGAGGGTAAAACGGGGGTCCAGAACGCCGTCATAACCCATAGCTTCGAAAAGCGAGTTGATGGCATCCTTATACCTTTTGCTCTCACCCATAGCCTTTAGGTTATGGTATATCTCCTTAACCGAATTACGGTTTTGCAGGGGTGGGAACTCAGGGCTGGTACCCAGCCTGTCCAGCACTTTAGGAGTTACGCCCTCGGGCACTTTGAAAACTGCATGTTTGCTTGCGCAGGGCTGTGCAAATGAAGTAAGACCTGCGAGCACCATTACCAGGATAAATGACAAGTATTTCATAATTTATGTTTATAAATGAACAATACGGATCGAACAAAACGCTGTAAGCGTGCGGGGGCACTAATATATAACGATTTCGCTTTAAATGCAAGGATTGGGGCATTTGAACTATGTTTGCATGATGAAGCGCAAATGGATAAAATATATCACATTTTTGCTGGCAATAGGGGCATTCGCAGCCTGCCATAACGGGAAAGACAAAAACGCGCAGGAGCAGGGTTTACTGTATAAAGACCCGCTTTTGAAGAAACTTAGTGCGCAAATAAAAAGCGACCCTGCCAATGGTGCGCTATATTATCAACGAGGTATGGCCCTGCATAAAATGTCGCAGGACACGATGGCCCTAAACGATTTCAGGAAAGCCATTTCGCTCGATTCAAGCCGTGCTGAATACTATAGCGCTATCGGAGACCTGCTCTTTGAGCATAAGGACATTGCGGGATCGACCAAATGGCTGCAAAAAGCCATATCCATTAATCCGGAAGACCCGGTGGCCCACCTTAAGATCGCCAAGATGTTCCTGTTCACAAAAGATTATCCCAAAGCATTTGCCGAGATCAATACCGTATTGAGGCAGGACATCTACAACCCCGAGGCCTACTTCCTGAAAGGGATGATATATAAAGACCTTAAAGACACATCGAAGGCCATATCCAGCTTCCAGACGGTGATCAATGTCTCCCCGCAGTATAAGGATGCGTATATACAACTGGGCATATTGTATAGTGCCAAAAGAGACCCGGTAGCACTGCAATACTATGATAATGCCTTCCGGCTCGATACGCTGGACGTATCGCCCTTATATGACCGGGGTATGTATTACCAGGACCAGGGGGACTATGAACATGCCAAGCAAGAGTATAAGAACTGCATACTGCACAACAGCCAATATGCCGATGCCTATTTTAACATGGGCTGGATACTGATGCACCAGGACTCGCTGGAGAAAGCATGGCGCCAGTACGACATTGTTACACAGACCGACCCGACCAATACCGGGGCCTATTATAACCGCGGGCTGTGCAGCGAAATGATGGGCAAAAAGGATGATGCTATTCGTGACTATAAGCAGGCACTGGACTTTAATCCCAAATACACAGACGCTAAAGAAGCCCTCAAGCGGCTTGGCTCAAAATAGCCGGTTTATGCACAGTGTACCCACACTTTAGGGCCACAGGTTAAGTAATTATTACTATTTGCATAGATTCAAGTATCTTGGTGGCATCCTGTGCGCACAATAACAACAGCCTTAATTGAAACTTACTTACAAAATATCTTACCTCTGCTTATTGGCACTTCTCCTGACCGCTTATAGTGTACCGTCGCTTGCCCAAAGACGAAGAGGGCATACCGAAAAGAAAAAGGTCGAGAAAAAGGATAAAGACGATGACCGGGACTATTCCGGCGCCTGCCATTGTGTGCTGATGAAGATCGAGGCCCAGGATACCATTGGCGAAGATGCATATATCACCTATATATTCACCGTAAAGAACCGCTGCAAGGAACCCGTTTGGATCAACTCGACCAAATTCGGCTTCACCGTAAATAATTTTAATGGCTCAAGGGCACGCGTGATACGGGAATTGCAGTTTGTGAAGCGCTTCACCTACCCGCCATTCGTATTGATAAAGCCCGGTAGCGATTTTGAGTTTAAATTTGCAGACAATCCGTTTGATGAATACCTCCTGAACAGGGGAAGCAGGTATTGGTTCAGGTTCAACTACAACAATACCAGCCTGCGACATCCATCGGGAAAAAATCTGAACTACCTCTGCAAGAAAGAATTGCAGCGGCTGGTGTACATAAAGTAAAAAAGATACAGCATATGGCCATAATTGCCCCTTCCATGCTCTCAGCCAACTTCCTGAAACTGGAGCAGGAAATAGAAATGGTAAACAATAGTGAAGCAGACTGGTTTCACCTCGACGTGATGGACGGACGCTTTGTACCCAACATCAGCTATGGCATGCCCATCATTGCGCAGATGAAGAAGGCTGCAAAGAAGACCTTTGATGTGCACCTGATGATAGAGGAGCCTGAGCGCTACCTGGAAGATTTCAAGAAAGCAGGGGCAGATTACCTGACCGTGCACTACGAGACAGGCTACCACCTGCACCGTACACTCACCTCCATTAAGGCGCTGGGTATGAAGGCAGGCCTGTCCATCAACCCGCACACACCCGTGGAAATGGTACAGGACATAATAGGCGAGATAGACCTGCTCCTTGTAATGAGCATCAACCCGGGGTTCGGCGGGCAGAAATTCCTGCCACTTACGTACAAGAAGATACGCGAGGCCAAGGAACTGATCACCAATGCAGGCGCCGGTACCCTGATAGAGATAGACGGCGGCGTAACACTGGAAAATGCAGCATCGATACTGGAAGCAGGCGCAGATGTGCTGGTGGCTGGCAATACTGTATTTGGCTCAGCTAACCCGACTGAAACCATTGCTAAGCTGAAGGCAATAGGAAAATAAATGTAACTTACCCGCGTTTATTGGTGTATATGCTTCGTAAAATACCGGCCTTACTTGTCGCATTTGTCTTTTGCTCATTTATAGCTGTAGCCCAAAAGGTGAAAGTAAGTGGTGTTGTGAAAGACAATACCGGTAAACCCATGGATGTGGTCACTGTAGCAGTGCCTAACTCATCGATGGGCACCAGTACCGACCGGGACGGGCATTATTCACTCGAGGTACCCGCAGATGCGCACCTTAGCATCGTATTCTCCTACGTAGGGTACCAGACCGAGCGTCGCCACATAACAACAAGCAAGCAAGACCAGGAACTGCCCGATGTAGTACTGAAAGGCGATGCCAACACACTGAAAGAAGTGGTAGTAAGCGACGCCAACCGGTATGAAGCAGGCATACAATCGCTGAATATCTCAAAGGTGAACGTAATGGCCTCACCCACCGGGGGCATAGAGGCAATAATAAAGACCCTGGTAGGAAGCAACAACGAGCTGACCTCCCAATACAATGTGCGCGGCGGTAACTATGACGAAAACCTTGTGTATGTGAACGACTTCGAGATATACCGCCCCTTCCTGGTACGCTCGGGCCAGCAGGAAGGCCTCAGCTTCGTGAATGCCGATCTTGCATCGAATGTAAACTTTTCGGTAGGCGGTTTCCAGGCCAAGTATGGCGATAAGATGTCGAGCGTGCTGGATGTGACCTACAAGCATCCTAAAAAATTCGCAGGCTCGGTCATGGCCAGCCTGCTGGGGGCCAGCCTGCACCTGGAAGGGGCTTCGCATAACGGGAAGCTGACCTACCTGTTTGGTGCACGGCAAAAGAGCAACCAGTACCTGCTGCAATCGCAACCGACCAAGGGCGTCTACAATCCCTCCTTTACAGATGTGCAGGCCCTTGTCAACTACCGGTTCAACAAAAAATGGGAAATGGAAGCGATCGGCAACTATGCCCGTAACCGTTTCAACTTTATACCCGAAGAGGCTACCAGCAGCTTTGGCCTCATCAACAAAGCCTACCAACTGCGTGTGTTCTTCAACGGTAGCGAGATAGACCAATTCGATTCCCGCTTCGCAGGTATATCAACTACTTACCGCCCCAATGACAACCTGAAGCTGAAGTTCCTTGCCTCAGGTTTCCAGACCAATGAATACGAGACCTACGATATTGGCGGAGAATACCTGCTGGGTGAGCTGGAGACCGACCTTGGTAAAGAGAGCTTTGGCCAGATAAAGACCTACCTGGGCACAGGAGTAATACAGGACCACGCCCGTAACTACCTGAAAGTAAATGTGGGCAACCTGGCACATCGTGGTTCGTACAGCACGGGCAAACATTTCATACAGTGGGGCGCCGATGCGAACATCACCAATATAGCCGACCAACTGCACGAATGGCAACGGCGCGACTCGGCAGGGTTCACACAACCATATGATACCACAGAACTGAGGATGATGTATTTCTATAACTCCTCAGCAAAGTTCAACTATACCATACTCAGTGGTTTCGTACAGGATAATTTCCGTTTCAACGATTCGCTTGACCTGACCATGTCCGTAGGGGCCCGTTTCAATTACGACTTCCTGAACAACGAATTCATAGCAAGCCCGCGCCTGCAACTGGGCTACAAACCCAAATGGAAAAGCGATGTGGTATTCCGGTTTGCGACGGGGGTATATGTACAACCGCCCTTTTATCGCGAGATGCGCGACCTGCAAGGCAATGTGAATACCGGCCTGAAAGCGCAGAAATCGTATCATGTATTGTTAGGAACGGACTACAACTTCAAAGCACTGGACAGGCCCTTCAAGTTTACCAGCGAGATCTATTATAAATATCTCTGGGACCTGGTGCCCTACATTTTCGACAATGTGCGCATCCGCTACTATGGCCAGAACGAAGCAACAGGATATGCCTACGGTGGCGAGCTGCGCCTGTACGGCGATATAGTAAAAGGGGCCACTTCGTGGATCAGTATTGGTGTATTAAAGACCTCGGAGTACCTGAAAGACTCCAACATAGTCTATAAAAACGTAAAAGGGGATGATAGCGCTACGGTAAACCCCGGCTTCATACCCCGCCCCTCCGACCAGCGCTTCATGATCGGTATGTATTTCGAAGATTATATACCCCGGCATGAGAACTTTAAGGTACACCTCAACATGATGTATGCTACCGGCCTGCCGCTGGGGCCGCCCAATGCCCCCCGCTATGCCGATACCTTACGCCTGCCCGATTACAAACGCGTGGACATAGGCTTCTCTGCCCTGCTATTGGATGGTGAACGTAAAGAACATCCCTATCATAGCTTCTTTAAGAACATAAAAAGCATCTGGGCCAGCCTCGAGGTCTTTAACCTGCTTGGTATCCAGAATACGCTATCCTATACCTGGATACAGGACCAAAGCAGCGGTAAGACATTTGCCGTGCCCAACCGCCTCACCTCGCGTCTTATTAATGTAAAGCTGTTGTTTAATTTCTAAGTCAGGGAAGCCTGACTAATGTCACCAGGGCCATATGACCCTTGTCATGTTACATTTGATAAAAGCCCTGCATTTTTGTACTGCTAAATCAAATATCATGAAACGACTCCTCAATAAAATTGCGCGGATATTCACGCAGCTATTTCCTATCGGGCGTCTTATACGCCCTACAGAACCTGAAAGTGGCTTATTTATATAAAATACACCCATTGTAAAAACTGGCATTTCTGTAAAACCCTTTACAGTAAAGCATTTTAGCTAATTGTGTAAAAAAAGACAGGAATTCTTTTTGCAAAAAAAGGGATATTCCTATCTTTGCGCTCCGTTTAGGATAAAACAGTGCCTCTTATATAGCATTAAATTATTCTCGACGCCCCTAAAAGATTCCGTAGCTCTTTGGTAGAGCATCCCGCCTTTTGCGGGAGGGTCTTGGGTTCGAGGGGTTGGTTAGTTACTTAGTTCTTAAAAAATATTGATTCCGTAGCTCAGTTGGTAGAGCATCCCGCCTTTTGCGGGAGGGTCTTGGGTTCGAGGGGTTGGTTAG
>CAYZTM010000056.1:0-10842 GCA_964481425.1 uncultured Flavipsychrobacter sp. | reverse complement strand
AGCGCCTGCGATACGGCCATCAGTGCCCCGGTAACCATGACGGTATGGGCGGTTGGCGTACCACAGCTCTCAGCCGATAGTGAGCAGATAACAGTGTACCCCAACCCGGTAACAGACATCCTGCAAGTCGATTACAGTAATATTACAGAGGGACAAATGGAAATATGCGACATGACAGGTCGTGTGCTCATGCGCCGCGCCCTTGGCCACACCCTCAATATGAAAGGCCTCGCAAGCGGCGCCTATCTGCTGAAAATAAAGACGGCAAAGCAGGCGATCTTTGTAAGGATGCTCCTGAAGCACTAGCAGCCTCAGTACCGCTTCCCGCGGTCATGCTCGTTAAGTGGAACACGGTAGCGTCAGTACCGCTTTCCGCGGTCAGACGCGTTAAGGGCAGTGCCCGCGGGGTTATCGCTTTGTTGCTTCGCAGGTTCCGGCAAACATTATGGCCCCCTCGGGGGCCACCATTCTTTGTTTTACAATAATATCCCTGGGCCTTCTCGGTTAAATATTTTCAGACAGGCTTGGTGTTCTCACGTTACACAATGCATACTTAGCGTCCTTGCGTCTTTGCGGTTACATATTTTATAACACTTACAGCGCATTCGGTGTTGGCCTGGTCCTTTGCTTGTTTACTAATGGCTTGTTAACCAGTTTTAAATGCAGCGTTAAAGGGCTTCAAATATTTCTTCACGAAGCATAAGCGGTGAATCTTTGTGCTGTCAAACGACAACAACAAAAAAAGATCACCACAAAAACGCAAACAAATGACAACAAAAATTTTACTCTTCGTCGCAATACTGGGCTGCATCATAGCTGCTGTAAATATATAATCGAACCAAAGAAAAGATCAGGAAATGATACCTCGTCTCATAGTAAAAGTAACTTTGAAATCATACCTCGGCATCGGTCGCGTACTGGCTGCTATTGATAAGAAGAATAAAGAAATGCGTCACCAGCCGCTCGACGATAAATTCGTTCGCGTCAGTAAAGAGAATGCCCTTAAAGAAGCCTAAGCCTCATCACCTCCTTTTGTGGCAACCTGCCACCAATTATTATCTCAACTTAAAATAGCTGTTTCAGCACATTATAGACCACATGGGGCTTGCCCAGTGTGTAAAAGTGCAATACGGGTACCTTGTTCTTCAGCAGGTCGCGGCATTGCGCCAACAGCCATTCGGTACCTACAAGCTCACAATCGGCCTCAGTTTTTGCTTTCTTCATCTCGTTATACAGGTCCACAGGTACCTCTACGTTAAAGATGCTGGGTATCATGCTTAGCTGCCTTTGGCTGGTAAGTGGTTTTAGCCCCGGCATTACGGGTACGGTAACCCCATGCTCGGCACAGCGCTGCAGGTAATTGTAATAATGCTGGTTCTCGAAGAACATTTGGGTGGTCACATAGTCGGCCCCCAGTTCTATTTTGCGTTTCAGGTAGTAAATATCTGTATCGAGGTTGGGTGCTTCAAAGTGTTTCTCGGGGTAGCCCGCCACCCCTATGCAGAAATCGGTCTTCACGCCATCCATAATATCGTCCTCCAGGTAGCTGCCCTTGTTCAGGCTGATGATCTGTTTTACCAGGTTTTCGGCATAACGGTGGCCGTTGGGGTGGGGGGTGAAGAATTTTTCATTGGCTGCAGCATCGCCACGCAGGGCCAGTACATTTTTAACACCAAGGAAGTGCAGATCTATCAACGCATTCTCCGTTTCCTCTTTGCTGAAGCCCCCGCATATCAGGTGGGGTATGGCCTCTACCTTATATTTGTTCATCAGCGCAGCGCAGATGCCCACAGTGCCCGGGCGCTTGCGTATCTCCACACGTTCAAAACTGCCGTCTGCACGCTTTTTATATACCTGTTCGGCACGATGGTAAGTAACATTGATGAATGCAGGCTTGAACTCCATCAATGGGTCCAGGTGTTTGTAGATGGATTCGATGCTTTTGCCCTTTGTAGGGGGCAGTATCTCCAGCGAAACAATGGGTCCATTGGCCTGTGCTATGCGTTCGGTGACTTTCATATAACTCGCAAAAGTATAATATTCTTAATTGCGCCCCAATAATGAGCAGGGCTAATATATGCCCGATGTTTGGGGCATTATCTTATTTTTGCCTACAAACCATCGGGGCTTTGAAGATACATACAAAGGGCTTAATAAAAAGGTATAGGAAACGCACAGTGGTGAACAATGTGTCGTTCGAGGTGAACCAGGGCGAGATAGTGGGCTTGCTGGGACCTAATGGCGCTGGTAAGACTACCTCCTTCTACATGGTGGTTGGCCTCGTAAAGCCTGATGATGGTGAGGTGTTCCTCGATGATCTGAACGTGACCAAATACCCTATGTACAAACGCGCCCAGATGGGTATTGGCTACCTGCCCCAGGAGGCCTCGGTATTCCGTAAGTTATCTGTTGAAGATAATATAATGGCAGTGCTCGAGATGACCAGGCTCAGCAAGCAGGAGCAAAAGGATAAGCTGGAGTCCCTGCTGGACGAATTTGGCCTGGCACATGTGCGCAAGAACCCCGGCGATGTACTGAGTGGCGGTGAAAGAAGGCGTACCGAGATAGCCCGTGCACTGGCGGTGGACCCTAAATTCATCCTGCTCGATGAGCCCTTTGCCGGTATCGACCCGATAGCTGTTGAGGATATTCAGATCATAGTGGCAAAGCTGAAATATAAGAACATAGGAATTCTCATCACTGACCATAATGTGCAGGAAACACTGTCCATAACCGACAGAGCATACCTGCTTTTCGAGGGTAAAATACTGAAATCGGGCACGGCCGAGGAACTGGCCCGTGACGAACAGGTAAGAAAAGTGTATCTTGGCACTTCATTCGAACTAAAAAGAAAAGATTACAGCAACATCGGACAATCGAAAGGCAATTTGTAGTTTAGTAACGGATAAGGAGATTTGTATAATTCTATTGTTAATTTGACTTGTCAGGATGAGCATTATTAGCCCGGCATTGAAAGGATACATGAGATTGCGCCAAAGCGTGATCGATAATTTCATGCTCAATCCTGTAGATACCCAGCAGCAGGTATTCAATGCCCTGGTGGGCTCCGCCCAGTTCACGGAATACGGTAAAAAATATGGTTTCGAGCGGCTTAACGGCATAGCCGACTTCAAAAAGGCTGTACCCGTTACCGATTACGACGGACTGAAACCTTATATACAGCGCATATTGGCGGGGGAGCAGAACATCCTCTGGTCCTCGCCCATCAACTGGTTTGCCAAGTCGAGCGGTACAACCAGCGATAAGAGCAAGTTCATACCCGTAAGCAAAGAGTCTCTTGACGACAACCATTTCAGGGGCAGCAAGGATGTACTTACTATGTACCTGCGCCAGTTCCCCCAATCAACATTCACATCAGGCAAGTGTCTCACCATAGGCGGCAGCCACCAGATAAACCAGCTCAACGCGGAGTCATTCTATGGCGATCTCTCCGCAGTGATGCTGCAGAATATGCCACTGTATAGCCAGTTGGTACGCACCCCTGAGCTTTCGATAGCCTTGATGGATGAGTGGGAGCAGAAGATAGAGATGATGGCGCATACCACCATACATGAGAATGTGACCTTCATAGCCGGTGTGCCCACATGGACCATAGTGCTCATAAAACGCATATTTGAAATAGCAGGCACTGATAACCTGCTGAACATATGGCCCAACCTGGAACTGTATATACATGGTGGTGTGAGTTTCGTGCCCTACCGCAGGCAGTTCGAGAAAATGATACCCTCACCCTATATGCATTACTGGGAGACCTATAATGCGTCGGAGGGCTTCTTTGCGATACAGGACAATACGCAAAGCAATGGCATGCTGCTGTTGCTGAACCATGGTATCTACTACGAGTTCATGCCGATGGAGGAGTATGGCAAAGAACATCCGCAAACCCTGAGCCTGAAGGAAGTAGAACTGAACAAGAACTATGCGCTGGTGATCAATACCAATGGTGGGCTCTGGCGTTACCTGGTAGGTGATACCATACAGTTCACATCATTGTATCCCTTCCGCATCAAGGTATCTGGCAGGCTGAAGCATTATATCAATGCATTCGGTGAAGAGGTGATCGTGGATAATACTGACCAGGCGATAGCTATCGCCTGTAAGGAAACGGGAGCAGCCGTGAATGACTATACCGCCGCACCGGTATACATGACAGGTACAGATTCCGGCGCTCATGAATGGATCATAGAATTCGAGCACCTGCCTTGTCCGCTGGATGTTTTTGTAGCTGCTATGGATAAGGCCCTGCGTTCTATCAACTCTGATTATGATGCCAAGCGCCATAAAGATATGGCCCTGCGTATGCCTATAGTACACATTATGCCTAAGGACGGCTTTAAGAAATGGCTGAAGGATAAGGGTAAACTCGGCGGCCAGCACAAGGTGCCGCGACTGAGCAATGAGCGCAAGTACCTGGAGGAGATAATGCCTTATACCAAAATGTAACCCGCTTTACGACACCGTAGCTGTTTTGTCGCCTGAGTAGCGCGATACGATATCGTAAGCTTTCATGTTTATTTCCTGTTTTATTTGTCGTGTCATTGTATCACCTAAGGGGTAGGGCAGGTGATACAGTATATTCAGTTGAAAGACATTCTCCAAAAAGCCGTCGAGCGACACGTTTACGGGTTCCTGCACATGAGTGGTAGCTACGATCATTTCCTGTAAGGCCTTGACCATTTTTTGCAGTTGCTCATAGGGTACGCCATATTTTATGTTGATGGTCATATGCACTCCGCTGCTTACACGGTCGGTAAGGTTCTCAAGGTTCTCGCTTACCAGCTTTTGGTTGGGGATGATGAACGCAGAGCCATCTGCACTGCGCAGCCTGCTGCTGCGGAAGCCGATGCGCTCTACCGATCCCTGGAAGTTGCCTATCCGTATGGTATCTCCCACCTGGAAGGGCCTGTCGGACAGCAGGGTAAAGGCCGCAAAGAAATTTTCCACGCTCTCTTTGGCCGCGAGGGCAATGGCTATACCGCCAATGCCAAGGCCGGTTATCAGTGCAGGTATGTTGACGTGGAAAACGGAGCCCAGCATCCAGAAAAAGGCTATGGCCCAAACCAGCAGTTTCACCATCTCTTTTACCAGTGGCAGCAGTTGTTGCCGGCTTTGGTTATCGTTTTGCCGGGCCCTTTCGTTCTGCACGAAGTAAACAAAATCAACTGAGCGCGACAGCACGAGCGTAGCGGCAATGATAATGAACAGGAGGAAGATATGATCTATCACATCGCCCAGCCTTATGTCGAGTATATTGCCGAGGCCCTTGTTGCGGTGCAGGATGATCACATTATCCAGCACATCGGAGAGGCGGGTGAACGCAATGTAAAAGAGTATCAGCACGGCCAGCCATTCGATAGGCTTGCGCAGCAGCTGGCGGAATACGGTAACATGCTGCTCCTTACTGATGCGGCTGGCAATGTTGTGCCCTATGTTGGAAAGGGCGAGCGCTATCGGCTTTTTGAGCAACAGTGTGCCCAGTATGATACCTGCGAACCAGCAGTAGTCGCCTACGGTCTCGCCCCAGAAGGGGCGGCTAAAGAAATGACTGTCTATGTTGAGCAGCAAGGTCATATCGTATGTGCAATTTCGATACAAACATTATACCGAAACGTTAAATTCCCTGAGGGCATCGTTCAGGCTGGTCTTCAGGTCGGTAGAGGCCTTGCGCTGCCCGATGATGAGGGCGCAGCTTACCTGGTACTCCCCGGCCGGGAACTTTTTGGTATAGCTGCCCGGTATCACCACACTGCGTGCAGGTACACGGCCTTTGCGTTCCACAGGCCCTTCGCCGCTTACGTCTATTATTTTGGTGCTTTGGGTCAGTACCACATTGGCGCCCAGCACGGCTTCTTTTTCTACAATCACCCCCTCCACCACTATACAGCGTGAGCCTATGAAGGCCCCATCCTCTATGATGACGGGTGATGCCTGCAGGGGCTCCAGTACGCCGCCTATACCTACGCCACCACTCAGGTGCACGCCTTTGCCTATCTGTGCGCAACTGCCTACAGTGGCCCAGGTATCCACCATAGTGCCTTCATCTACATAAGCCCCTATGTTCACGTAAGAGGGCATGAGCACTACATTCTTAGCTATATAAGCGCCATAGCGGGCCACAGCATGGGGCACGGCGCGCACACCCAGCGAGGCATAATCTTTCTTCAGCAGCATCTTATCATAAAACTCCATGGGCCCTACATCCCAGGTCTGCATAGGCTGTATGCCGAAGTAGAGCAGTATGGCCTGCTTCACCCATTGCTGCACCTGCCAGCCCTTATCGCCGGGCATGGCCACGCGCAGGCGGCCCTTGTCCACATCCTCTATTACGGCGCGTATGGCCTCTTTATAGCTTTCTTCTTTCAGCAGCTCGCGGTTGGCATAGGCTGCTTCTATCATCTCCTGTAGTTGCATAGCTGTTCTTATTTCGTTGCGAAAATAGTAAAAGTATGATATGCGAAATGGAATTGACTGTGATAGATGTCGGTATAAAGAAAATGCCTGCTATTTTACAACAGCTATTTTTCCCGTGTGAACGATCATATCATCCGCACTCAAAACATAGTAATACATCCCCGCCGGATAATTACTTAGATCCACTAACATGTTGTAGTCGCCGGTTTTAAGCTTTTTGTCGACCAGTGTCGTCAATTGCACGCCTTTACTGTTATACACTATAATGCGGTAGTAGGCCTCTTTATGAACTGATAACACTACTGTCGTATTATCGCCTGCCGGATTGGGATAGCTTTGTAATTGCGGCAGCTCGTTTTCAGCAGGCCTGGTAGCGTTGATGCGCGTAGCAAATAACGCAGGTTGCTGTTGTGTTACACAATGTACCATACCGCCATTTTCATACAGGTTTCTGACGTCTATGCCAATAACTGTCCTGTTTGGATATAGCGCTTGTATCATGTTGTTGGCAATATTGTCATTCGGGTCATTGTAGTTGGGTACCAATACTACAGTATTGGCAATATAGTAATTGCAGTAGGAGCCTTTGTACCCTATATCATCCCCATTGGTGTTGAGCACGTTGTTTTGTGTCAATGGAAGGTACACGAAATGATAAGGGATGTTGTTGATGTCTGTAGCCGCATAAAGTGTTTGGATATCGGTAGGGGACAGTTCCCAATAGTCAAGGTCGGTGCTGTCCATGGTCACTATGGTGCTGTCGTTCGCAAATTGGGCGAAGCCATCGATGTGCATATCCGTAATATCGGCGCCTGCTAATCCGTCCAGCCATATGAATTTGGATATACCAAGATAGCTGGAAAAGATAGACTCTGCCTGGGCCTGGGTCATCCCTGGGTTCCTCACCGTATTTGCGGGGCTTTGGCTGAGTATAGAACTTCTGCAGGCCATTAATACACCTCTGCCGTCTACAAGGTAAGCCCCGCCCTCTACGGTCATTACCGCGTTAAGGTCTATCAAGGGCATGCCAATAGCCCATGCCACTTCGCCGGGTATAGCATTGCATTTAGTATAGTTATACTTGCCACCCCAGCCATTGAAGCCCCAATCTTCTATAGTGAGGATGTCGTTGCTGTCGCGCACAAATATGGGGCCATTGTCACGGACCCATACATCATTCGTCTGAAATAGCTGAAAATCCACATTGGCCATGTTTACGCCCGCGTTGTTCAACAATGCTGTGATCCTTGACTGTTCCGTAGCGTTGTAAGCAATAATGTGCACTTTTTCGCTTTGCACCAGTGCGGCTGTCATAGCTATCCAGGTAGGGTCCAGGCTATTTCTGTAGCTGATGCCGTACTCATACTGGTGTGGCCATTGCAGCCATGTGCCTTCGTGCAGCTCATCTTCTGCGGGCATATTACAGACCTGCGCACACAGATGCACAGTAGCCAATAATATCAACACTATGGTAGCCTGCAATGATCGCATAAAGTATTGCTAGGTAAAATAATAAAACAACGGGTTGCATACAAACCGGTGCCGGTCCTATACCAGTTGCTCCAGCTCCTCCTGGTTCCAGCCCAGGTAGAAAGTGCCGTTACCGAAGTCCCATACCGGGCGCTTGATGAGCGAGGGGCGGGCCATCATCAGTTGTATGGCCTTTGCCTTGTTGCCAATGGCGGCTTTATCGGCATCGGGTAGGGCACGGTAGGTGGTGCCTTTGGTATTGATGAGCTTATCGGTGGGGAAATGTTTTAGCCATAGCTCCAGCGTTTTCTTGTCGATACCCGACTCCTTATAGTTGTGGAAGCTGTAGGGTATTTTCTTTGCCTCGAGCCATTGGAAGGCCTTTTTCATCGTGTCGCAGTTCCTGATACCGTATATGGTGAGCATGTGCGAATTTACTCTTTTATGAGCTTTTGCACGCTGCCGTCATCCAGGCGAAGGTAATAGATGCCGGGAGCAAGACCAGCCAGGTTTATTGCTGCCTCCCTGCTACTGAATGACCTGCTGTACACACATTGGCCCATGGTATTGGTGATGTTTATATCGCCGATGATACCAGCCATTGTAATGTGCAATATATCGTGCGTGGGATTGGGCGAGCACTTTACCTGCCCTGTTTTGCTTAGCTCGGGCACTGCCATTGCGGGAATGCCGCAGATATCCATCGTTAGCTTAATAGATGTTGTTGGGTCGTTATAGCATTTGAGGCCGGTGGCAGGCTGCAGGCTTTCTGTGAGGGGAATTGCGGCGGGGCTTCCCGTAGGGATAAGACCTGTGCTCAACCCACCGATCCGTGCTGCATAACCTGTACCATAATCTAAAACATATCCACTGTCGGGGTTGCCTATGGCATGTACATAAATTGTTTTCAAGGTTGCGGTATCGTATAGCTCGTTCCTTACCGAATCAACTACTATCTTAAAAGTAGAGTCGGGATATACGATATTTAACTGACCGTAATCAATAGGTATAATGGGCAAATGTATCGTGTCTCCGTCACTTACGTTGAATACATAAAGTGGTGTAAACCGGTGGAAAAACCTATTATAGATAAAAACGGTGTCTGTGTTATCGTAAATATATATCGTCGATTGATCGTCGACATGAAGACCCTGGCTATAGTAAGGATCCCTGGTCAGCGCCTTGCGTATGATGATGCGGCTGGCTATATTATTTATTACCGTATCACCGGCGTAGTAACAATGGTATACACCAAACAGTTGGCTATGATACCACTCGCTGCCGGGAGGGGCAAAGGTGTTTTGGGCCCCGGCGAAGAGCGGCAGTGACAGCAGCAGGATAAGTATCGTTTTTTTCATAAGCCTTGATGTATAAGTATATAGACGATAAGGGATTCTGTTTTGTTAGTTTCCTGCTACGATTTCGGGGATGGCTGCTAAATGTTTGTGTTGATCTTTCCCGGCATTAGTGTTGAATAGTAAGATTACCGGAACTAACCAGCCCGCTTGCCGCATATATCTTGTATATATAAAGGCCATCATTGATGCAGGAAGTATGTATCGTATTGTTTGTTTTTGTTAGGGTATATTTCCCGATCAACCTACCGTTAATATCTGTAATTGAGACATAGTACAAATCGTCATTACAGTTGTGAAGATCAAACGTTACTTTTTCCCTGGCCGGGTTGGGACTTAGTATAATTGCAGGTCTCTTATTATCTGCAGCTTTGACTACTGCCGGTGACTGCCGCCAACAATCGGTTATGCTGCTCGATGACGCTGCATTACCTGCATATGGCAGACCATACATGTCCTCAATTGTGCGGAGAATATTGTAGTGATCAATGTGCTCTGCATATTGCCCGCCCCGGACCATAGGGCCGTAAAAGATCGTAGGTATGTGGTTGCCATTATGATCATCATCTTCGTCAAAAGTAACTATGAGCAGGCTGTTGTTATTCAATGCCCATTGCATGTAGCCTGTTAGGTTATTATACAGCCATGTGTCCCCTGTTGTTATCGGTGTATTGCCTGTGCCATTATGCATATCATTTACCAGGTTGGGTATTACATATGCTACGGTAGGTAGCGTAGCAAAGTTTGCCGGCGAGGGGAAAGCGGTAAATGGCTGATTGGTTGTATTGGGAACCTGGTTAGTTCCGTTCCCCACCCAATTGGCACAGGGATTATGTTTCCGTGCATAGTTGCCTGATGTGGCGCCGTCATAACCTACAGATGGCAGGTCTTCTGAGAACGTCTCAAAACTTTTAGTGTCATCTATCAATTGTCGCGCAAGATTGGCCGTTATGTATGGGTAGCCCGTTGGCATATTGTCGTTTGTTACACCTTGGTTGTTGCCGGAAAAGAGTTCTATATAGTTTGGCTGGCTGGGATGACTTAGCCCATACGATTGTGTGAATAATGCTGCATTTGTATCATTCGCAAGTGCATTAAGATGAGGTGCTGCTGCAGACCCGATGATAGATGAGTAGGCGTGATTCTCATAGATAACTACTATGATGTGATCCGGAGTAGGCAACATTGAGCTAGCCTTGTTCCCATTTTGGGCCTCGCAGTGGGTAAATGGAAAGCCGGTAAGCAGAACGAGCAAGGTCAATACAAATATGGAGCTATTGAAGCGTGAATGAATTGACATAAAAAAGGAGGTTTTGAAATGAACTAACATCAAATAACATCCTCAATTCTGTATAAAATCTGAAAATTCCTCGCCCCAAAAGATATCGGCTTGATACATAGTAGCTGGGTAATGCCTGCTTTATTTGGTAAGCATCGCCATATGTATTGGCCTTGATATTGATTGTCAATATCTTCGTTATGTAAGTTGTTGGCTGCTCGCAGCCACAAAGACAGTGAGGATGATTATAAATGACTAGTCCTAAAAAAGGTTGACTGGTTTTAAAATTAAGAAAGCATCGGCAAC
>CAYZTM010000055.1:0-11074 GCA_964481425.1 uncultured Flavipsychrobacter sp. | reverse complement strand
AGGGCTTTTGCCAGGGCACAGTTCCCTTTTCGAGTTGTTCAATGATACGCTCCGTAATAAGCGCGTACACGTCGATGCGTGTGTGCTGTGGAGTTTGCGTGTTTGTCTCCATGATCTACGTTTTGATTGTGAAAGAAAATGATGTCTTTCCCAGTGTAGATATGGTGACCAATTACAGATAGTAGGAAAAATTTGCCGGTTTCGGCAAAATAAGATGCCGGTATGGATATACCGGCATCTTACTATATAGGATTGAATGATATCATTTTTTGTTTCGCAGCTGTGCCTCTAGGGCTTCGTTACGCTTGCGTTCGCTTTCCAGCAGGCGTTCATATAATTCTACTATTTTTTCAATCGGACTAAGCTGGTAGTAAATGACTGCATTCACAGAACTATCATGATTATTGTGAATGTTGTTCATGTGGTTGATAATCGCATCTTCATTGAATGCCTTTATCGCTTCGACACTCACCTCTAAAGCATCCGCGATCTGCTTTAGTTTTTCATCGTCAAGTTCTTCGCTCTGTTCAATACGGGATACGCTTTGCTGACTGATCCCCAGTTTCTGTGCAAGCGTTTCTTGCTTCATCCCTTTTAATTCCCGGATGCGTACGATTTTTCTCCCTATGTGATTCACTCGTAAATCAATTCCAGACATATGCAAATGGCTTATGAGTAAAATACTCGCATTTGCGAGTAAAGTACAACTTGAAAAAATTTGATTGCTTAAAACTAAGGAATTATTTCGCTACAAACAATCTGTCCTATGATACGACACAGACTTTTTCTCGGCCTCTTGTTTTTTGCTTTGGTTTTCTTCCCCGTTCGCTCCCGCGCCGTCTTGTGCCTTAGCCTTGGCGCACCGCTTGTGATCTACCATTCAGACCTCACCACGCAGTACCCAATGCTCTCCATACAGGCAGAAGGACGCATCGGGCCGGTAGGCATCGGCGGCATTGCTGCCTTCGGGATATTCAAGGGATTCAGCTCAACCTACTACATACACCAGGATGGCGGTTTCGGGATGATTGGTATACGGGCGAACTACTACATCCTCAAAGGAAAGGTCATCGACATATATGCCGGGGGCATGTTGGGCTACCTGCTTGCGGACAATGGCATCTACGTGCTGCCAAAAGACTATGAGTCTAACTACGCTAAATATGCCTACAGTCCCAATTACGGGTTCCGGTTGGCATCCCAGTCTATGGGCTTTAAGGCCGGAGCACACATAGGTACGCATATATGGCTCGGGCAGCACACCGGGATACTTGCCGAGATCGGCTACGGTACCGCGCTTGTGAACGTAGGGCTGGTCTTTAAACATCACTAAACACAAACCTCTGACATATGAAACGGACACAACTACTACTTATCATCTTATTGGCCTGCTCTACGTGCGTTCATGCGCAGGACAACACACAGGGAAAGAAGACCCTGTGGCAGAAACTGCATTCTATCAATGAAGAGAATGCGGACATACCGGAGCAACGAAGCGAGAACCTGTTGCCTATGGACCCGGCCACTCACAAGGTGAGCTATGCGGCCGTTATTGAGACATCCGGCGCTACGAAATCGGGACTATTCAGCAATGCGAAGAAATGGATATTAACCAAGAATTCCCCAAGCAATCCCTACACTGTAAGCTTTGAGAATGAGGTGGGCGGCAATGTGACAGGTAAGGGTTCGTTCATGCTTCCGGGAGACCGGCAGACCTATACGGTGCTGTTCACCATCAATATTGATGTCAAGGATGGTAAGTACCGCTATGACTTTACGGACTTCGTAATTCGCTATAAGACGGAAGCTGGCTCGAGCGGCGGCGGATATGCCTATTGGGGCCACTCCTCTTATCATGAAGCCCAGACCCTCGAGTATAGCCTGGAGACGTTCTATCCCTCACGGCTTCACGGCCGTAAGCCGTCCATCAAATGGTACGAGGAGATTAACAAGAAGTCATTTGCCACGATAGACCGGACGATGCAATCCATTACCGGCTCTTTGAAAGAGGCAATGCCTGTAACAAGTAATTGGTAACAAAAAACGAACACCATGAAAACAAAGCACATCACTCTTACGCTCGTCGCCTTGCTTTTACTGGCTTCCTGCGAAAAGGAATACACCTGCTCTTGCCGGGAGGTAGATGCGAGTACGGGCCAAGTGACAAAATACTGGTCACCGCAAAAGGAAACATTCGACAACTCTTCCGACGCGAATACCTGGTGTCATGGACAGCAGATATCGGGGTTTGGCACGGAAATAAAATGTGACCTGAGATGAGTCTCGATTAAGAAATAAGATCAAACAACAGTTAAATAGTTAATTACGAATAAAACGAAAATATATAAGTCTGTTGTCCCAATGTATGGCAGAAATTACTCGTCAATATGAATAAAGAGACACAAAAGCATAACAGGAATACCGTGAAAACACGATATTATATGTTAAATAGTATGTTTAATTTTATAAATAAATGAGGGGTTTTTATTCAATACTATTTTTACTTATTGTACATGTTGTACATGCACAGCAGGTACCTACCTTGTTGAATAATGAGGGTATAGGTGGTAATAGTTATGATCAAATAAGTTCCCGGGTAGTAGAGACCAATGACGGTGGGTTTATATTGGCGCTTTATACTTCATCGACTAATGGCAATATATTATGTGATACTACCCCAGTGCCATCTGTGTTTAGAAAATATAATTCAGATGGAACAATTTTAGAATGGACAAAATGCCATAGTGGAGATGTTGATAGTGCATTCGATTATCTCTTCCAAGCCATGGATGGGAACTTTATTTTAGGTGGCCATAGTTTCACAAATACAAGCCGAGACTTTTTAATCCGTAAGGAAGATGCCAACGGAAATATCCTATGGGGAAGTAAGCGCTATGGAGGCAGTGCCGGAGAATTGTTACGGGATATGGCAAGCTGCCCTGATGGAGGATATATCATGCTGGGCATATCTAATTCAGATGACGGAGATGTGGGCATGCATTATGGTGGGGTGTTCAATAATGACATATGGGCGCTGAAAGTTGACAGTAACGGGGAGAAGCAATGGAGCACAGTATTGGGCGGCAGTGATGATGAAGAGGCTTTATGTGTAGTGACGACACCAGGCAACAATGCCTATGTAATAGGTGCCAGCTACTCCACCGACTATGATTGTACAGACAATCATGGCAGTAAGGATGTATTTGTGGCGCGTCTGGATGACAGTGGTCATATATTATGGCACCACTGCTACGGCGGCAGCAACAAGGAGGGTTACCCATCTGGGTGGGCAGTATCTGATGGGCATGGCGGAATACTGGTGGCTACCTGTAGTTCTTCAACTGATGGCGATGTGCAAAACCATTTTGGAGGATCGGACATATGGCTGCTTGATATAGACAGCAGCGGGCAATTAGTATGGAACAAAAGCTATGGCGGCAGTAATTACGACGTAGCAAAAGCTATCACAAAGGCTACGGATGGCACATTATGGATAGGCGGCGAGAGCACATCGACAGATGGAGAGGTAAGCAATAATTATGGCAACGGTGATGCGTGGATAGTGCATACGGATAGCGTGGGCAACCTGCTGAGTGCTAAAGTGTTGGGAGCCGCAGAGGAAGATGCCGCAACAATGTTACAGGCGCTGCCGGGAAGCATTGTAATGGTGGGCGGGACCTATTCGGCAGCCGGAGGAGAATTGCCTGCACAGTACTGGGGTGCCACAGATATTTTTTTAGCAAGGCTGGCACCGTGGACGACGGGAGTACCCACCGCTGCTAAGGCTATGGCGGACGATGAAATAAAGGTGTGGCCTAACCCCGCAAAAGATAACATACATATAAACTGGCAAGGAACCGGGTCCTGCCTGGTGGACATACTTGATATGACAGGCAGAACAATGTACGAAGGGAAAGATGTAGGTAAAGGGACAAGCATCAGCACAGAAACTTGGGCAAGGGGCTTATATTATGTGCTGGTGAGGGATGCTGACGGGAATACATTGATGGGGAAAGCTCTGATCGAATAGCATTTAAATTAATCTCGCACATAAAACTCCGTTTATGAAAAGATCACTATGCTGCCTGCTACTGTTGGTAGCTCCCTTTGTGCTACAGGCACAGGACTATGCGTTGAGCAGGAACGCCTCTCCCCTGACATTCGATTCGGCAGCAAAGCTGGTATTGAACAGGCTCATCTCCAGTTACCCTTCCGATACCGGTGAGGGGGGAGAGGTGAACGAATTCAGAAGATGGGCTGACTTTTGCGGTAGACTGGTATCCTATGACGCACCACAGGATTCAAGCCTACTGAAGCCGGCAGAAAAGGCACAATGGTATTACTTGAACAACCAGGACCTTTACTGCGTGAATGACCCGCAGGCTTATACCGGTGACTGGAGCTGTATCGGGCCATTTAATGATTATTACGGGATATATGAAAGGGCCGGAAGGATAGATGCCATATGGGTGGATAGTGATATGGCCACGATGTTGGCAGGCGCTGATGCTGGCGGACTTTGGAAAAGCACGGATACCGGGCACAGCTGGCATAATATTAGCGACCCTACAGCCAATAACGGCTCGATAATACCGGGCACAATGGGTGTAAAACAACTGGCAGTGAACCCGACAGACCATGACATTATTTATGTTGGTCTGAACATGGAGGGAACGACGTCCAAAACGGGTGCCTACGCGATGGGGCTTGCTTATACTACCGATGGAGGGGCACACTGGCTGGCAGATACCAACTTCCTGACCGTAAATGCGCAAACCGTAGCAGACTTTAGCTATAAATTCGTTACTAAGCTGGCCTACATGCCGGGAACGGAGAAACTTTACGCGATATCAAATGATAAGGTCTTGTACAAAGCCAGCCAAGCCAGCAACTGGGTAGAGATAGGCCCGAGCTTAAGCGCAGGCGAGGTCTTTACCGATATGGAATTCTCGATACTGAACCCAGGCAAAGTGATAGTGAGCACAACTGCGCTGAACGACAGTCTGAGCCTTTGGGTATATAACGGAAGCTGGACAAGGTTGGGAATGCCTGCGCCGGCAGGGCATTTTTTGAGAGATGGAATTGAAGGGATTAAGGATATATCCATATCTGGGAACGATACAGTTTACTATTTGTCTACTGCGGCATATGATACCGTAATAAATACCGTGCATTACACGGCGGTTCGCCCATATTTGCATAAAACACCAATCAGCGCTGCAAATCCAATATATATTAACAGAGGTGCACCCATTGCCGGGATCCAATACATAGTGGTTTCACCTGCCAACAACCAGATCATATATGGCACCAGGCATGATGGGTACACAAGTTTCTATCAATCTACAGATGAAGGCCTAAACTTTGCGTCGATTGCAAGCACCCACGCGGATGCACGGACAATAAATCTCTATACTGCTACTACATCAACTGGTGGGATAAATGATGTTTTATATGGAGGCTCAGACGGAGGAGTAGTAATGAAAAAGGCGGGGAATAGTAATTTTGAAAGCATTACGGGCAGTGGCCTTGCGATAAATCAATTCTATAGCATGTCTAACACTGATGCAGATGATGAGTACGTCACAGCAGGCGCGCAGGATAATGGTGGCTTTGCCTATGTCAGGAACAGGGCAGAGCCATGGAGCCACCATGTTGGTGGAGACAACTTTTTGACCAAATTCGTAAATAATGGTGTTCTTCAATCTTTTATTGAGCCAAATCCTGATACCAATGCTGTGGGCACAAACAACCTATTTTCCATAGCTTTCAGTGGTAATGTTAGCAGCAGTGACAATGTCCCTTTCCCACCGGATTACCCTAACCCTAATTGTATATATTGCTCGGCGAACAACTTGCAGAAGCCCATGTATTTTGACACTGATACAAATTTGTTTATCGGCTCAAGGTTGGTATGGACCAAACACTTTAATACAGGTACTTGGGCAACTGCTTTTGCGGCAGATCCAAAAGATTCTGACAAAGTATGTGACGTCATAATGTCTGAACCCGTGCATGATACGGCATACTTGGCCTACCGTGAGACTTCATATCCCTATGAACCCACAGGGGCTAATGATTCGGGGAAATTATTCATTTCAAAAAATGCGCATCCATTGACAGGATTGCCTACTTGGACAAATATTACACCGGAGCAGGTCAAGTGGAACAGGATAAATGATATCGAGACAGCACCCGATAATATGAGCAGGATATGGTTGGCCTTGGGTGATGTGAATTATTGGTTGACAGAAACGATACCCGACAGCATGACCCAAAAAGTATACTACTCGGACGATTATGGTCAGAACTGGGTAGACATATCAAGCGGGCTGCCGGCACTTGCAGTGAACAAAATATTATATCGGAAAGGAGGTAACGACATGTTATATGTAGCTACCGACGTTGGTGTATTTAAATGTGATTTCAGCCAGTATAATCCAGGAGCTACCAATCCTACAACCAAAGTAAACCGGTCTGTACGGTGGACTTGCTTTAACAATGGCCTCCCTCCAGTAGTTGCTACAGACATGGAATTCAATTACTGTGCAGGCAAACTAAGGATCGCAACTTTCGGGCGTGGCGTGTGGGAAACCCCATTGTTCCCCTCAGATGACGTGCCAGGCGAAAGCGATGAAATAAGCACAAATACGACATGGAGTAACAGTCGTTATGTTGCCGGAAGTGTGCGTGTTGATAGTGGCGCTACGCTGACCATAAGCGGCAGCGGAACTATCATACATATGGGCCGGAATGCCTACATCGTGGTGGAACACGGAGCAAAGCTGATCGTGGAAGATGCCACGATAACCAATGATTGCGAGAACTGTTTATGGAAAGGGATATTGGGCTATGGCGATGGGAATGTTGCACAAACAAGCACTAACCAGCCCACGATCATACTTACAGGAGCTACGATAGAACATGCCCGTAAAGGAGTATGTAATTTCCCTGAGAGCTTGCCGGGAGGTGACTACACCCATTCCGGGGCTATCATACATGCATTCAATACACACTTTCTGAACTGCTGCGTGGGTGCCTGTTTTGGCCCATATGAGCATAACCTGGACTATGCGGTGACACCGACGGCAGCGTATGACGCGTATTTCACTAGCTGTACCTTCGAGATAAACGACAATTACCGCGGCCACAATATCAGCTATCCATTCCAGGCAGGAGCATTGATGGTAGGCGTGCAGGGCGTGAAGTTCGAAGGCTGTGATTTCTATAACCGGGACAACAATAGCCAGAACAAAGGCCAGGGCTATGGCATACGATGCTACGATGGCGGTTGCCGGGTGCAGTCGCACTGTACCAGCATAACGACCCCATGCACCTCATGGCATCCCTGTAGCTTTACCGGGTTTGGCAATGGTATTTTCGCATCGGGAACGCTGAATCCCTGGTATACGGTATCTGTAGATGGTGCTCAATTCGATTCCTGCACTGTTGGTATCAAGACCGACCATTTCAATAATATGACGGCTGTCCACAGTACTTTCACAATAGGAGATGGTGTTGCCCCTCAATTATTCAGCGGTAGCTGTCATCAGAATGTGGGTATCTGGAATTCATACAGCGAGGTATTTGGTATAGAGGACAATACCTTTAACGGTTATCGGTATTCCGGTCAGCCATCGGGTATGGATTTAATTGGTGTTGTGACAGAACACTCTGCCATACCGACAAATGAACAGAACGAGGCGTTCTTCCCCATCAGCAATTTTCACAACGAGATATATCGGAACTATTTTGATTCTCTGACACGGGCGTGCTGGGCACTTGGGCCGAATGGATCGGGTGTAAACTTTGGCAATAACGGTTTAGTGTATAAATGTAACAGCTTCGTTAAAAATGATTCCTCGATAATAGTAACGGGTAATCCCCTTTATGACGGCATTGCCTACTTCCAGGGCAATGATCAATACAGCACAGGAAACACTTTTAGCAATACGAGCAGCTTCCACAATTACATGAAAAATACAGGGAGAGGATTTGAGTACAGGTACTATGGCAGCATGAGCGGCTCAGAGTATCCCAACTCCTTATCACCTAGCTATCAAATAGCATTGTTCACTGCAAGCAATGACAATGCCTGCGACGATCACTACACAACGATTCCGATAGACATTACTACAAGGAATACACTTAGAGCACGGCTAGCGGGTCTAAAGCCAATAAAGGATAGCTTACTCGCTGAATATACCAGCTTGGTCGATTGCGGTAATACGGCTGCATTAAGAGCATTCATCGATACCATGACCAGTGATTCGGCAGTTGTGGTGCATGATACGCTCCTTGGCTGCAGCCCATATTTAAGCAAAGAGGCGGTTTTAGACATACTGTCCCTGGGTATCTTATCGAAGCCACAACTACAAGATGTGCTCTATGCCAACCCCGAAATGCTACATGAACCTGCGGTGATCAAATACATCAAGCAGTATTTAACCGGTACATTCAGCAGTGGCGATGTAACCGTTTTACAAGACAGCTCGGTCAACCACACCGCAAGGACGGATAAGGCCCTGGCTATTGATAAGATTACAGATTCTATAAGTCTGTGTGCCAATATACTGATCACCGATGCCAAGTCGGATAGTACCTATGGTAATGTAGATAGCATCATAGTTTGGTTGGATGATCTCGGCACGGAATGGGCAGATTACGATATCGTCGGCTATTACTACAGCCGCAACCAAACTGACAGCGGGCTTGCGGTACTGGAAAGAATACCTGCCAAATACGGTTTTGACAGCTTGTTAACGATAGCTGAGGCAGATACCAGTCACGGAGCAGACCTCACTTTCACCTATACACAATCGCAGGAGGTCTTTAACTACATGGGCTACCTGTGGATATACCAGATACTGTCGCGTGTCAGGGGTGATGGTCGGAGCATAGATTCACTGACGACGAATGAGGTGGATTCGCTGGACTTAGTTGCTGCGCTTGATGATTATTATGTGAAAGCCGGCCATGCGGCTAAGGGTCTTCTTAATCATGCGAATGCATGGGTAATTGACTGTGCCGAAGCGCATATTATAGATGATGATGCAATGGTACACCTGCCTAAAGCTGGTCACGATAGTAATCACGACTTGGCAGGAATGTTTGCTAATTCATATAAAGCGACTACAAACGAGAACAAAGAAAGTGGTAAACCTTCGGGTACAAACAATATGCTTAACGTTTACCCCAACCCTGCCAATGAGTATGTGACGTTCGATTACCGGGTAAGTAATCCTACCGGGAGCCTGAAGCTGATGGTAACGGATAGCCGTGGGGTCAAGGTTAAACAATTTGTACTTGGTGATACATTCGGTAAAGTACGCTGGGAAACTAAGAGCGTAGTGCCTGGTATTTATTTCTACCAGCTTATGGATGAAACACAGATAATAAATAGTGGTAAGGTTGCGATAATGAGATAGTAAGAAGCATGATAAATACGAATAACACCCGCCTTAATGGCGGGTGTTTGTTTTCTGCTATGAGTTAGAATAAGGTGAGTTGTGATCCTCTATCCAGAGAATCCCCGTTTTCGGACGGCAGTTTGATATCAGCCATGTTTACGGCTTTTGCCCTGGCCGCAAATGAGCTTTGGTACATATGCCAGAACTTAGACCGATCCTTGTCGGTAATCCTGAATATCCCGAAGGGCAGGAACGAGGTCACATAGCTCACCCGGAAGTCCCCAGGCGCAAGCGCATTAGCACACATGACCTCCGCATGGAACACGCCATTGAGGAACAGGTTAAGCACGGCCATCTTTGCGCATGTGTGGTCTACGTCTATGCCATAGAACTGATGCCGCCATCCTAGACGCTTCGCGGAGCACATCAGCGTCCTGCCACTGCCGCAGGCCGGGTCGAGTACCCGCAAAGGATCTCCATGCTCATGGTCATCCCCTGTCAGACTAGCTGCCATGAACTCGCAGACAGGCCAGGGCGTGAAGAACTGAGATAAGCCCTTATTGGGCAGGTTCCGTTCATAGTAGTCCCCCAACACATCATTACCCATATGGTCACCAATACGTTGTTCCATCTCTGTTGTTAAGGTAGCCAGCATCTTAGGAAACAAATGCCGCAGATCACTATTCTTGTACCTGTCTATGGTTTCCAGGTACAGGTCTTCGTCATAAGACTTCTTTGTCTGCGGGTTGTGCCCAAAGGCACAGATGGTCATGGTCAGGAAGTCATCGAAGACAGTGCGCAGGTCAAAATGGTACTTGAACCGCTCCATGAGGTCGGCGAAGGTCTCTTTCTTGCTTTTCATTGAACTGTTTTATGAAAAGCATAGCGATAACATATGCCCCTAACAGGTAGGAAAAATTTGCCGGTTTCGGCAATTATTACTCCCCTTGTGTGTATAAGGCAGCAGCCACTGCCTCAAATACACGGGAAAAGTATTGACCACCTGTTACCTGTCCCCTTCGGTAATCACGCTGCAATTCCGGGTAGCGATGGGCCAGGAATGCGATAATTGCCTGTTTGTCCACTTTCGGGTTTTCAGAGAAATGCTGCTTGATATCCGATAGCTTGTAGTACCGTGCTTTCAGGCCATAGCTCTCGCAATGCCGGTTGATGAGGCCGATCAACTGGCTATACGGCAAAGCCTTGGGGAACTCGTCCGGTATCTTCACAGCAACAGCCTCGATGCTGTAGGAGGCAAACAATAGCCGTAGGGATTGTAATATCTCCCGCTGCTTTTTATCAGACCACTTGCCAAAGAAGGTCTGTACCCGCCATGCGATCAATTCGTCCTCATGCAAGATGGCGATACCGATATGGCGGCTGCCCGGACTAAGACCGAGCGTGACCCGCATATCCTTTGAGCAGCGATGTGAATAATGCGCCCCTCGTCTTGCGTATCTGGTCAGAGGGTACGGAGAGGACCTTCATCAGCACCTTGCGTAAGGTGGCTTCCGAATAAATAAGCACGTAGCGGCGATGAGCGGCAATAGATTCCATGTCATCGAGAGCGCTTGCGATCTCGATAGCAAGCCGTTCTTGTTGGGGTGTGAGTTGGTTAGACATAATGTACTTCTTCGGCAAAAACTGTGGAAAGCTATTGCCGG
>CAYZTM010000054.1:0-12641 GCA_964481425.1 uncultured Flavipsychrobacter sp. | reverse complement strand
CTAATACAAATATCAAGGTAAAGCCAGCATTTAAGGATGAGGGGGAACGTAATAAAGTTCTTCTTGAAATTCCTTGTTTAGAGGTTTTTAATCCAATTGAGAGTTTTTCTCTTTTTTTTGTTTCAGGAATAGCAGATGAAAAAATTGCTTATCTGACTGTAGGAACTACATTCTTGGGTTCAGTAAAACGCTACCTACCGCTTTATGTAATATTATCGAACGGAAAACATTTTAATAATACGTTCAAACTATTTATGATTTGGCATAATAGGCGAGAAAAAGAAATATTGGAAAAAGAAAAACATGCCATTGAGCAGAAATTGAACAAGAATATTTCTCTCGAAGTAAAAAATATTGGTGCTGAATAATACCCTCGTTGATCAGTTTTTGTATTGCTATTAATGGGATGTTCATTTATACCCCTTCACCACTTCCTTCAACTCATTCAGCTTGAGTAAAGCCTCTACCGGTGTAAGCGTATTAATATCCGTCTCTTCCAGCAATTGCTGTATCCGGCGCAGGTCTTCGCTGAGGCCGTCAAAGATGTTGAGTTGAAAATTAGGCAGGGGCTGTATGTTCTTCACCTTCTTCATGGTGTCGCCCGCGCTACCATGCTTTTCTTCCAGCAGGGCCAGTATCTCATCTGCGCGCTGAAGCAGGGCAGGGGGCATGCCTGCCATGCGGGCCACCTGTATACCAAAGCTGTGGCGGCTGCCGCCCGGCTCCAGCTTGCGCAGGAAGATCACCTTGTTGCCCGTCTCCCGGTGCGTGATGTGGTAATTTCGCACGCGGGGCAGTTGGTGCTCCAGTTCATTCAGTTCATGGTAGTGCGTGGCAAAGAGCGTCTTGGGCCTCGCGGGGCTGTTGTGCAGGTGCTCCACGATCGACCATGCTATCGATATGCCATCATAGGTGCTGGTGCCACGGCCTATCTCGTCGAGCAGCACCAGGCTGCGCTCGCTGATGTTGTTAATGATGCTGGCGGTCTCGTTCATCTCCACCATAAAGGTACTCTCGCCCCCGCTCAGGTTGTCGCTGGCGCCCACGCGGGTAAATATCTTATCCGTCAGGCCTACCTGTGCCGATGATGCCGGCACAAAGCTGCCCATATGCGCCATCAGGGTAATAATAGCCGTCTGCCGCAGCAGGGCCGATTTACCGCTCATGTTGGGGCCGGTGAGTATAATGAGTTGCTGCGTTTCTTTATCCAGCAAGATATCATTGGCCACGTATGCCTCTCCGGGTGGCAGTTGCTGCTCTATCACCGGGTGGCGGCCCTGTTTGATATCCAGTACAGGCTCCTGTACCAGTTCAGGGCGGTGGTAATTGTATTGCTTGGCATTGTGCGCAAAGCACAGCAGGCAGTCTATCTGTGCGGTTATATGGGCATTGGTCTGTATCGGCGCTATGTAGGGTTCTATATCAGCCAGTAATTGCTGGTATAGCTCCATCTCCAGGGCCATTATCTTTTCTTCGGCGCCCAGTATCTGCTCTTCATATTCTTTCAGCTCAGGTGTTACATAGCGCTCGGCATTGGCCAGTGTCTGCTTGCGTATCCACTCGGCAGGTACTTTGTACTTGTGCGTATGCGTCACTTCCAGGTAATAACCGAACACATTATTGAATGCGATCTTGAGCGAACTGATACCCGTTGCCTGCGCTTCTTTTTGCTGTATCTGCAGCAGGTAGTCCTTGCCGTTGCGTGATATATTGCGCAGCCTGTCCAGCTCGGCCGATACGCCTTCGCGTATCATACCGCCCTTGCTGGCCAGTGCAGGGGCATCGTCGGTTATCGTGTTTTTGATGCGCTGCTGCAGTTCCTGCAGGGGCTGCAGGTTGTGTACCAATGCGCTAAGGGCATCGTGTTTGGAGGCTATGCTTAGTTCACGCATGTCGGCCATACAGCCCAGGCTTTTGGCCAGTTGCATGATCTCGCGGGGGCTGGCTTTCTTCAGTGGTATCTTACCTATTAGCCTTTCCACATCGCCCACCTGTTTGATGCAATGGGCCAGGGTATGGTTGAGGTCCTGGTCCAGGATAAAATGGCTCACGAGGTCCAGCCGCTGCTTGATGCGGTGCATATCGAAGAGCGGGAAGATGAGCCAGCGCTTCATCAGTCTTGCCCCCATTGGGGTATGCGTATGGTCTATGGCCTGCAGCAGGCAGGAGCCTCTTTCATCACTGCTATGTAATAGCTCCAGGTTGCGGATGGTGAAACGGTCCATCCAGAGGAACTCATCAGCTACTATACGTTGCAGGGCGTTGATGTGTTGCAGGTTGGGGTGTTCGGTGTCCTTCAGGTAATGTAATACGGCGCCTGCAGCTATGATGGCCTGCTTCATGTCTTCCACACCAAAGCCCTTGAGCGACTGGGTCTGGAAGTGCTGTAACAGCAGGTCGTAGGTATATTGCTCCTGGAATATCCAGTCTTCGAGCAGGAAGGTATATACCCGTGTGTCGAAATATTCTTTGAAGCGTTTTTGTTGCGGTTTGGCCAGTATCACTTCCGATGGCTGCATGCTCTGCATCAGCTTATCCATGTACTCCATGCTGCCCTGGGCCACATAAAACTCGCCGGTAGTGATATCCAGGAAGGCAATGCCGCTTTGCTGTTCACCGATGTATAGTGCTGCAAGAAAGTTATTGCTTTTATTCTCCAGCAGCTTATCGCTCGTGGCCACGCCGGGAGTCACCAGTTCGGTAACACCGCGCTTCACGATGCCCTTTACCGATTTAGGGTCCTCGAGCTGGTCGCAAATGGCCACGCGATGCCCTGCTTTTACCAGCTTATGCAGGTAGGTCTCCAGCGCATGGTGCGGAAAGCCCGCAAGGTCTACGGAAGAGGCGGAGCCATTGGAGCGTTTGGTAAGGGTGATGCCCAGCACCCGGGAGGCCACATGGGCGTCCTCGCCAAAGGTTTCGTAAAAGTCGCCTACGCGGAACAGCAGCACAGCATCAGGATATCGTGATTTGATCTCCTTGTGCTGCTTCATCAATGGTGTCTCCGCCGCGGTCTTGGCCATAAAGGCAAACCTAAGAAAAAGGTGCTTTCAGGAAGGAGATATTAATGCACATTGTGGATAAATAATCGCCCGCCATTACTGCTTGATATTTATCAAAAAGTCCTTTGAGAAGTTAACGTTATATCCCTGGTCCCAGGATACCGTTTTCCATTCGGCGGCAGGTGTTATTTTTTGGGCATACTCGCCTGAGCTGATCGTCATAGGCAGGCTGAAGCCGGTCACTACATTGGCAAAATGGTAATAGAACTTGGTGCCTTTGATGTAATACTCCAGCAAGGGTATCTCTGCCGTGCGCAGGTATTGGTTGAAGAGGGGCCTGAAGTCCATACCGCTGAATTTGTTGATATAATCCTCTACCTGTTTCGTGGTCACGGTGGAGTGGTAAAATTCTTTGTTCATGCCCCGCAGCATCTGGCGAAATTTCTCATCGTCATTCATCAGCACGCGTATCATGTGCATCACCGCTGCGCCTTTGTTATACATATCTCCATAACCTTCGCTGTTCACACCATAATCGCCTATTATAGGTTTTTCATTGTTCACCTCGCGCATCTCGCCGCGTATGTATTTATAGCCTTTGTCTTTGCCAAGGGCGCATTCGGTGAAAAGGGTTTCGGTATAGGTAGTGATGCCTTCGTGTATCCAGTTGTCGGCTATATCGGCTGCGGTAATGCTGTTGCCAAACCATTCGTGCCCGCTCTCATGCACTATAATGAAATCGAAGAGCAGGCCCACCCCGGTGCCGCTTAGGTCACGGCCGCGGTAACCCATTTTATAGTCATTACCGTAGGCTATGGCGCCCTGGTGCTCCATGCCAAGGTAGGGTGCCTCTACCAGTTTGTATCCGTCTTCATAAAAGGGGTAGGGTCCAAGCCAGTATTCAAAGCGGTGCAGCATAGGCTTTACTACTTCAAATTGTTTTATGGCTTTGTCCTGGTTATAGCGCAGCACATAATAATCCAGGTCCAGCGGGCCTTTCTCGCCCATCAGTGTATCATGCCAGTGTACATAGTCGCCTATGTAAAACGTAATATCATAATTGTTGATGGGGTTCTGTACCTTCCAGAAGCGTGCATGTCCTTCACTGATGATGCTGAATTTGTTAGTGTCGTCTGGAGGTACCGCTACATAATAGGCGCCGTTGGCCGGGTAGTATTCCCTGCCATTGCTGACCACTGTAAGGTCGTTAGGGGCAAAGATGTGGATGTCTGCGCCGCTATCCGGTTCATCCCACTGGGCATCTTTGCAAGGCCACCATACGCTGGCCCCTATACCCTGGCAGGCTACCGCTATCCATGGCTTGCCTGTGCTGTCCTTGCCCCAGATAAAGCCGCCGTCCCATGGGGGGCGCACTGCTACCCGGGGAGCGCCATGGTAATAGAGATGTATTTCCTTGGTCGTGCCCTTGGCCAGCTCGTGAAAGGGCTGTTTCACCCACCATACGTTACTGTCGTTCACTGCTTCCAGCACTTTGCCGTCCAGTTTCACGCTGTCGAGCACCATTGGCTGCTGCAGGTCTATCTGCATACTGTCGTGGGGCATGCCCGTTACATCGAAACGCATATCTACCGAGCCGAAGATGATCCTGCTCTCTATATCGAAACCCACATTCAGTGTGTAGTGTGTTACATCCCACCAACTGCGCCCGGCACCATTGCTGCCCCTTAAGGTGTCGGCATGGGTATAAGCAAATGTGGTATTTGCGAACAGCAAATACCACATTGAAAATAATATGCTTCTAAAGACTTTGTGCATTACTTGATGTCGGTTACTTCTACCTCAAAGATAAGCACTGCATCCGGAGGAATGGAACCACCTGCACCACGATGGCCATAGGCCAGCGATGATGGTATGTACAGGGTGCCTTTGCCGCCTTTTTTGATCAGGGCTATGCCTTCGTCCCAGCCTGCTATTACGTGGTGCTGGCCAAGCGGGAAGGAGAACGGCTGTACGTGATGGAATGCGCTATCTACGTTCGAGTCGAATTTTTTACCGTCCAGGGTCATACCTGTGTAGTTTACATAAACGGCCTGTCCTTCTTTAGGGTTATCGCCCGTACCTTGCTTATCTATCTTATAGTAAAGCCCCGATGCGGTCTTTTTAGCCTGTATCTTGTTCTTCTTGAAGTAATCCTGCAGCAGTTGATCATCTATCTCATTCTGCTTGGCGGCTTGTGCCGCTTGCTCTGCTTTCATCTCTTCCTGTGTTTTTACGGAAGTGACCACCACATCATATTCTACCATGCTTCCGGGTTTCAGCCAGGGCATATTGGCATGGGCATTCTTGGTCATCGAGTCGGCGGGTACCAATACTACAGCACTATCGCCAAGAGCAATATGTACAAAGGCCTCTGCGGGGTCGCCGTTAAACTGCGGGTTCTGTATCGCAAGGGGAACGGGTTTGTTCTCATTCATCTTGCGCGAGTCGAATATTACACTGTCACCTGCTTTGAAGTGTATGTGCATTTCCACCATGTCGCCTATATTAGGGGTGCGGCCTTTGCCGTGCGTTACTATCTTATACTTTACGCCATGCTCGGTGGTAGTATAGCCATCCTTTTGGGCATAGGCATTCCCTAGTGAAAGAAGGGCTATACCGGATACCAGTAATTTCTTCATTGGTACGAGTTTTTATGTTTTAGTTTACTATTTAACGTCTTTTATCTCTACATCGAACACCAGTACCGAGTTAGGTGGTATCGGTCCGCCGCTGTTTGCGCCATAACCAAGACCTGAGGGTATGAAGAGTTTGGCTACGCTGCCTTTCTTCAGCAGTTGCAGGCCTTCGTCCCAACCTTCGATCACCTGGTGCTGACCAACCTTAACGGTGAACGGTTGCTTGTCTTTGTGCGTTTTCGGATCGTTAGAATCAAATTCTTTACCATCAAGAAGTGTGCCCGTGTAGATCACGGTAGCATCCTGGCCCGATTTGATGTTATCGCCGGTGCCGGGTTTTTCTATGATATAATACAGGCCCGAAGCGGTCTTCTGAGGTTGCAGGTTGTTCTTTTTAAAATAGTCCTGCAGCAGCGAGTCGTCTGTAGCTTTCTGGCCGGCCGCTTTTTTCATGCTTTCTTCCTGTGCCTGCTGTTGGGTTTGTATGCTGATAAGTTTTATCCTGTATTCCAGCATGTCCCTGCCTTTCATCCATGGTGGCATTTTCTCGCCCCTTCTTTTGAAAGAGTCGATGGGGATACGGAATACACCGCTGTCGCCGGGGCTCAGCATGGTAAAGCCGGCCTCGGGTTGAAACTTGTATTTCAATTCTTGTACAGGTATCTTGATAGGCTCGCCCTTGCTCATAGCCATACTGTGCGAGTCGAATATTACACTGTCCCCAACCAATACCTTTATGTGGGCTTCTACAATATCGCCCATATTGGCCTTATTGTCTGCCTTACCATCACCTTTGATGATCTTGTATTGCAGGCCATCTTTCGTGGTCTGGAAACTTTGGTTTTTATTACAGGCTCCTAAGCCTAAAACTGCAAAGCTTAATGCAGCAGCGATGATGTTCTTTGTCATTTGTTGTGTTTGTATGGTTGTTTGTTGTGTTGTTTAAAAATTATGAGGGGTGAATATCGGACAAAATTTTCTTAAAATAGGCAACTGCCTCATTTAAGGGCATTTTCAGGCTGCCTCCGGCAGCGTTAAAGTGCCCTCCGCCATTAAAATGCTCCCGGGAAAAGGTGCTGACGTCAAAATCGCCTTTGCTCCGGAACGAGAACTTCACTTCGTCGCCACGTTCCAGTATCAGCGTGGCAAACTGTATATTGCCAATGCTCAGCGGCAGGTTCACGATGCCCTCGGTGTCCCCGGCTTGCAGGTCGAAACGCATCATTTCTTTCCGCGACAGGGTCATCAGGCTGGCACTGTATTCAGGGAATATCTCCATTTTTTCCAGCAGCATATAGCCCACAAAGCGCATGCGCATAGCCGGCCACGAGTCATAGACCAGTTCATGCACCTTGCTGTGGTCCAGTCCTTTTCGTTTCAGGTCGGCTATCATTTCATGCACGGTAGCCGTCGTGATCGGGAAGCGGAACGAACCGGTATCGGTCATTACACCGGTGTACAGGCATTCTGCTATCTCTGTATCTATCAGTTCGTTGTCGTTGCAGAGGTTGATGAAATCATACACCATTTCGCAGGTACTGCTTTTTTCGGGTATGCTCATGCCGTAGTCCCATACAGGGGCGGGTACGAGGTGATGGTCTATCAGTATTTTTGGTTGAGTGGCCTCTTTAAGCGGCTCCTCTATAAATTTGGTACGGCTGAAATTGTTGAAATCCACGCAGAAGATAAGGTCTGCGTTCTTAAGTGCCTGTTGTGCCTTTTTCGACTCTGCCTCATAGTTCATCAGGGTATCAATGCCGGGCATCCACATCAGGAAGCCGGGTATCTCGTTTGGCGACACAGGCGTTACCTCGTTCCCCTTTTTGCGCAGGTATAATGCCAGTCCCAGCATACTGCCCAGTGCATCACCATCCGGCTTGTGGTGGGTGGTGATGAATATCTTTTTAGGGGTTTGCAGCAGTGAAAAAGCATCTTGTATGGGGCGCATTATATGAATATATAAAATGATTTAAGGCGCAAATGTAATGGTTTTTGATGGTTTCCATCGGCCCGGCCCGCAGATATAAATACAGTATTAACTTAACTTTTAAACGAAAGTTTTTACCTACTTTTGCGGCAAATAAATAAAAACACAACAGAATATATGTCAAATCGTACATTTACCATGATAAAGCCGGACGCAGTTAAGGCCGGTAATATTGGTAATATTTTGCAGATGATGAATGCGGCAGGTTTCAGGATAGTAGCTATGAAGTACACGCAGATAAGCCTGGAGCAAGCGGGTAAATTTTATGAAGTGCATAAAGAACGTCCTTTTTATGGTGAGCTTACGGAGTTCATGAGCAGTGGCCCCATAGTAGCTGCCATACTGGAAAAGGACAATGCCGTTGCAGACTTCCGCAAGCTGATAGGTGCTACCAATCCTGCGCAGGCTGAGGAAGGCACTATCCGTAAGCTGTATGCTACATCTGTTGGTGAAAATGCCGTACACGGTTCAGATAGCGATGAGAATGCTAAGATAGAAGGCGACTTCTTCTTCAGCGGCCTTGAGCGTTTCTAATGATACTTTATGCGCCCCAACCCTGTGAGGGCGCACACTTGAAAACCATCCCGCCACCGGCGGGATTTTTTTATGAGTTGATCAGCCCCGCCAGTTGCATGTTTTTGTTCCGGAGGTCAATGCCACCTTCGAGAATAGATTTCAGGTTGGCCAGGTAAAAACACCAGCCGGTCTGGCAGCCGAGGTTATAATATACCATGCCGTGCTCGTCAGCGGGTATATTCTCCTGCGTGAGCATGACGATGTTCTCCCCTGATACTTCGCCTATCTGTACGGTGACAAGGGCCCCGCCGGTAAAGGAGAACCGTATCTTGTCAATACCATTGGTTTCCAATACGCTCCCTTTCTCCACCGTAGTATCCGGGTGTCCATGCCATAGCCATTCATATGTATCTCCCGCATGTATGGGACTGTTGGCATCGCGTAGCTTTCCGTCCGTCATGTGGAACTCAGCCTTGCGCAGGAACCATTTTTCCAGCCTTTCCTGCGTGGTCCATGCGCTGTAGATCAGCGGTATAGGTGCTTTGATGTTTATCTTTTGTGTAAATCGGCTCCAGTCGTGCGGCATGGTATTGCGTTTATGGCAATAAATATAAAATCTATGCCGTACGCCAACGAATCAGCCGGGCAATTGCTATCTATTCACTATTCCGTACCATCTCCCACAGCACCACACCCACACTTACGGATATATTCAGTGAGTGTTTACTGCCCCATTGGGGAATCTCAATGCAGCCATCGGCCATTTGCAACACCTCATCACTTACCCCTGTCACCTCGTTACCGAATACCAGTGCCATTTTCTCGCCTGTCCAGCGCATTTGTTCAAGGTTTATACTATTATGGGCCTGCTCCACGGCATATACCCGGTAGCCTTCGTTCTTTGCGGCAGATGCGGCATCGGTGGTTTTTGCAAAGTGTTGCCATTTTACCGTTTCAGTAGCGCCGAGGGCCGTTTTGTGTATATCGCGATGGGGCGGGGTAGGCGTGTAACCACAGAGATATATGGCTTCAATGGCAAATGCATCGCAGGTGCGGAACACAGAACCTACATTATGCATGCTCCGCACATGGTCCAGTATCACAATTATGGGTTGTTTGCCTACCTGCCGGGCCTGTTCCGCATCCAGCCGTTCCAGTTCATCCATTGATTTCTTCGTGTACATACTTAAGCCTTTATCTTCAAAGAATTTGCAAGATACGGCACAGGAAAACTTCAAAACCCCTACCTTTGCAAAAAAAATCATATAAGAGCATGGCCGACAAATTCGTTAACCAGGCAGGGACACAATGGCAGACAGAGGAACAGGAAGATATTGCGCTGCTTACCGAAGCGTTTCATAACCTTATAGTATGGAATGACGAGGTGAATACTTTCGATTGGGTAATAGAATCGCTGATAGATGTATGCGAGCACAGCCCCGAGCAGGCCGAACAGTGTGCCCTGCTGATACATCACAAGGGAAAATATGGTGTAAAGAAGGGTAGCTTCGACAGGTTGAGGCCCCAGTGCGAGGCCCTGATAGGGCGTGGTATACAGGCTACCATCGACTATTAAATCAATCGTTTATATATTATTATAGTCCCGCCGGCGGCGGGATTTTTCTTTTTGTACCCCACAAATTCCCCCTCTTACTGCCCTTTCACGATTTCGGGCTATGGCACCTGTATATTATATTTGGAACCTTCAATCTCACATTATGCGTAATATCCTTTTAGTCGCCGCATTACTGGTTGCGCAACTGTCCTTTGCACAAGGCGGGTATAAAAAAATAACTCTCGAAGACGTATGGTCTAAGAACACTTTTGCCATGAAAAGTGTTCCCGGCTTCAATGCCATGAAAGATGGCCTGCACTATACCCAGACCGACAAAGTGGATGGAGTGCAGCAGGTGAATGAGTATGAACTGGCGACAGGTAATAAGGTAAAGACCTTGTTTGATAACAGCTTGCAGACTTATAAGGATAGTGTGCTGCAAATAGACGGCTATATATTGGATAATGATGAGCAGAAAATGTTGCTGCTCACAGAAAAGAAGAATATCTATCGCCGCTCGGTGCTATACAAGGTCTATGTGTACGATCCTGCCACTAAAAAGATTACACTCCTTGATAAGGACAAGATTTTGCATCCATCCTTCTCCCCGGATGGCAAAAAAGTAGCTTATGTAAAGGACAATGATCTTTATTATCAGGACCTGGCAAGCGGTAAAGTGACAGCAGTGACCAAAGACGGCAAAAAGAACCACATCATCAACGGCAATTGCGATTGGGTGTATGAGGAAGAATTTGAGTTCACAAAGGCCTACGACTGGTCTGAGGACGGGAAGTATATTGCCTATTACCGTTTCGATGAAAGCGGTGTGAAAGAATATACCCTTACTTATTACGATAGCCTGTACCCCCGGATATATACCTACAAATACCCCAAGGCAGGTGAAGACAACTCCATAGTGCAGGTGAAGCTCTATAATATGGCTAACCGCAAGACCGTAAATGTAAATGTAGGCCCCGAAAAAGATCAATATATTCCCCGCATCAAGTGGATGGACGATAACCATCTTTGTGTGTACAGGATGAACAGGCGGCAAAATAAGCTGGAACTATTGCGTGCCGATGCAGCAACCGGCAGCAGCAAGGTCATCTATTCGGAAGAGAACAAATATTACATCGAGATAAACGACAATATCCGTTTCCTGCCCGACGGCAATTCATTTGTATTCAGCAGCGAACGTACCGGTTACAACCACCTCTTCTTTTATGATTGGAAGTACAAAACACTGCGCGAACTGACCCCCGGCGAATATGACATAGAATCGCTTACAGGGCTGGATACCGCTAAGAAATTGGTTTATTACTCGGCCGCTGAACGGTCGCCCCTGCAGCGTAATTTGTATGCTGTTGGCTGGGATGGTGAAGGCAAGACCTGTCTTACCCCCGAAAAAGGTACACACAGCATTACTCCCTGCACCGGTAACCGCTATTTCCTCGACTGCTATTCAAGGCTTACCCAGCCACCTGTTTACTACCTGCGTGATGCAGATGGAAAAATAGTGCGTACCCTGGAAGATAACCACAAACTCGTGGAGACCATGCATGATTATGACCTGGGCGATATCCACTTCATGAAGATCAAAGGGGCTTATTACGATGACCTGAATGCATGGATGATAACTCCACCTCATTTCAGCAAGTACAAAAAGTACCCCGTGCTGATGTACCAGTACAGCGGCCCCGGTTCGCAGCAGGTGGCCGATAAGTTTCCCATGGGCTACTACTTCTGGCACCAGATGCTGGCACAGAAAGGCTACATCGTAGTATGCGTGGATGGCACAGGCACCGGTTTCCGTGGCGAGGAGTTCAGGAAAAAGACCTACCTGCAGCTGGGCAGGTATGAAAGCGACGACCAGATAGCCGTGGCGAAGAACCTGGCCGAACTGTCTTATGTAGATAAGAACCGTATTGGCATCTGGGGCTGGAGCTATGGGGGCTTTATGAGCAGCACCTGCATCTTTAAAGGTAATGATGTGTTCAAAGCCGCCATTTCTGTAGCACCGGTAACCAACTGGCGCTATTACGATAATATCTATACAGAACGATACATGCGCAAGCCGCAGGAGAACCCGGAAGGCTATGACGATAATGCTCCGGAATACATGGCTGACCGTTTGAAGGGCAAACTGTTGCTTATACACGGCACAGGTGACGATAATGTACACTTCCAGAATTCGGCTATGCTGGTGAACGCGCTCATCAAAGCCAATAAAGACTACGATAGCGAGTACTATCCTAACCGCACACACGGTATATCGGGCGGTAATACACGCCTGCACCTGTTCAGGAGGATGACCAACTTTATTCTGGAAAATCTTTGATAGCTTGCATGCCGCATGAACAGGCTGGAACTGGCTATCCTTAAATGGGCGCCCGTGCGCATCATTACCGACCTTATGAGGAGGGTGGTGCTGCCGGGCTTTGAAGGCCTGTCGCTTTACGAGGTGAGTAAATTCTTCTATCTCGAGATGAAGAACATCCGCCTTACTGAGCGTTGCGCAGCCGTCACTTACAACTTCGTGATGGCCATACCGCCCAGCATGCTGTTCCTTTTTGCTCTGGTACCTTACCTGCCGCTTAAAGATGCCGAACACACCATCCTGTCCATGGTCAGGCTCATAGCGCCCACACAGGGAGTTTACAAAAGCATCAGCAAGGTGGTTACCGACTTTATGCACACCGAGCAGCGGCAACTGCTCTCCTTCGGTATCTTGCTTACATTATACTTCTCTTCTAATGGCATTATGGGCCTTATGCGCAGTTTCGATAACAGCGAGCATGTATATGTACAGCGTTCGGGCCTGCGCCGCAGGTGGGTAGCTATCAAACTTACCTTCCTGCTTTATGGGGTCATTATACTGGCTATGGTAGCCTTCATCATACAGACACAGTTGGTCAATAAGATACTTCAGAAGATATTTGTGAGTG
>CAYZTM010000053.1:0-15392 GCA_964481425.1 uncultured Flavipsychrobacter sp. | reverse complement strand
GTTGCCGATGCTTTCTTAATTTTAAAACCAGTCAACCTTTTTTAGGACTAGTCATCTAACCAATATCACCCAATCTCCCATACCTTTTTTGTAACTTCGCGAAAATTTAAAATACAGGTAAAGATGTCGCGTATCTATTTCGATAATGCAGCTACCACAGCGCTGGATCCCGAAGTACTGGAAGCCATGATGCCCTTCCTGACCGAAAAGTTCGGTAACCCATCCTCGGTATATTCCTATGGCCGTGAAACCAAGCTGGCCATCGAGAACGCGCGTAAGTCGGTAGCCCGCATATTGAATGCCAACCCGGGCGAGATATTCTTTACCTCGGGCGGTACGGAGAGCAGCAATACGGCCATCAATGCGTCGGTGCACGACCTGGGCTGCAAGCACATCATCACATCGCCCATTGAGCACCATGCCACCCTGCATACGGTAGAGTACATGGCCAATAGCGGCCAGGCAAAGCTGAGCTATGTAAAGCTGACAGGCGACGGCCATATAGACCTGCAGCACCTGGAAGAACTGCTGGCCAATAACGAAAAAAGCCTGGTGACGCTGATGCATGCCAATAATGAAATAGGCAACCTGCTGAAGATAAAGGCCGTTAGCGAGCTGTGCCAGAAGTATGGTGCCATCTTCCACAGCGATACGGTACAGACGGTGGGCCACTACCCCATCGACCTCAAGAATATACAGGTACATTTCATCAGCGCAGCCGGGCACAAGTTCCACGGCCCTAAAGGAGTAGGCGTGCTGTACGTGAACGAGAACATACAGATCAAGCCCTTCATCAATGGGGGCTCGCAGGAGCGCAACATGCGCGCGGGCACCGAGAACCTCTACGGCATCGTAGGCTTCGCGAAGGCCCTGGAAATGGCCACTGCCCGCTACGAGCAGGACAGCGCCTACATCAAGGGACTGAAACAATATATGGCGGAGCAATTGCAAAAGGCATTCCCCGCTGTAACCTTTAATGGTGATGCCAATGGCAGCAGCCTGTACACAGTGCTCAATGTATCCTTCCCTAAAACAGATAAATCAGACATGCTGCTCTTCAATCTCGATATGGCAGGTGTATGTGTGAGCGGGGGCAGCGCCTGCACCAGCGGCGCCAATAGCGTAAGCCATGTGATAAAGGCCCTGCACAACGGCCAGTCGGAAAACATGGTACCCATACGCTTCTCCTTCTGCAGGCATAATACCAAAGAAGAAGTGGATGCTGTGGTAGAAAAGCTGAAGGAATTGGTATAAAATACTAAGGGGAACATTCGTTCCCCTATAGTCAACTATCTTATTATTACTTACTTAAAAGTACAGGTAAAGTCCTGGCCGCTGTTATTAAGCACGGCGTTCATTTCCATCTCGCATTTGTTCTGCGCGTTGTTGGGCGTAGCCTGCGTGATGGTGAAGGTGCGCACCGGGTTATTGGCTTGGTTACCTGCAGTCAGGTACTGGTTCACAGTACAGGTACACACATAAGTGTTGGACGTGGTCTTATGACAACTGGCCAGTACAGCCAGTAATGCTATTGCTGATATTGAGCATGTAACTACTTTCTTCATGAGCTCGTTTATTGAGTTTATTTATTCGAAACGGCAATATACCGACTGGTAAAGCGTATGGCCCGGATCAGGGTTGTTGTTGCTGGCAGCCTGGTCGCAGGCAGCCTGTGCGCCCACATATGTAGTGTTCACCGTATAGGTGGCCGGTATAGTATCGGTGGTCACATTACCCCTTTTGTACACAAAATTGCAGTAGCAGCTATATGCCCTTACGGTATGGTCGGTGGTCTTAACGCAGGAAGATATAGCAAAGCAACCTATGAAAGCCAGCAGGCCGGTTATCAGTATCTTTTTCATGAGGTATAAAAATAAACAGAAAATCGTAAAATCAGCTAATCCTTATTACAATTCTTATATGCCCTTCTCCGAATGGTCTTCCTGCTTTGCAGGGGCCGATTTGTGCACCACGAACCATATCCAGCCTGTGGCCAGGAACAGAACAATGATGATCACCAGCCAAAGCGGCATCTTTTTTTTGGTTTCGGGCGATGACATAACGGAATTTTGGTATAAAGCTATAAAATGCCTGTTTGTATGCAAGTACTACAGGTTGTGAAACATACGTTGGGCCGCATCGCCTATGAGTGGCATGGGTTTTTCCTGCCCATTCACAGCCGATATGAAGCCCAGCAGCCACAGTATGAACAGGCCCAGCGAGATGAGGCCGGAACCCCAGAACATCATGCCCCAGAACATACGGTACAATGCACTGAATGCAAAGCCGACGATATACAGAAACAAAGTTTGCCTAAGGTGGTAACCTGCCAGGCTGCTCCTGTTATTATTATACATGGCAAAGTAAGCTATCAGCCAGCCTATAATGGTCAGGTAACTGATTATGGCAACCGTCTTGGGGTCTGTCTGCCCGGGTGTGTTTTGATATTGTGAAGACATATGCGCGCTCTTTTACTTTAAAGATATATACAAATGCGGTATATCAAAAAAAACGTCCCCGCTAAAAAGCGGGGACCTGGTGTAAGTAAGAGGCACAACTTACTTTTTCTTATTTTCTTCTGCCAAACAAACGAAGCAGGAATAGGAAAAGGTTAATAAAATCGAGGTAAAGCGTCAAAGCGCCCAGTATTGATATTTTTTTGGTGTCTTCGATAGCAGTGCCATCTGCAGCAAGGCCGGAGCCTATCATCTTCAGTTTCTGCACGTCCCATGCTGTCAGGCCGGTAAATACGGCCACCCCTACTATACTGATAAGGTAGTCCATCATGGGGCTGCGCAGGAACATATTGATGAGCATGGCCACTATGATGCCTATAAGTCCCATGGTCATGATACGCCCGAAGGAGGAAAGGTCTTTATCGGTAGTATAACCCATGAAGGCCATAACGCCGAACATAGCCGATGCTGCAGCAAAACAGCCTATTACCGATGAACTGGTATAAGTAAGCAGTATAAAGCTAAGGCTGATGCCTGTAATGGCAGCATACAAAATAAACAGTACGGTAAGCGCCGAGGAGGATAGCCTGCTGTAGCCGAACGACATGAGCAGTACAAAACCCAGAGGTGCAAACATCACCAGCATGCCCAGGCCACTCATAGTGTAGCCGCGCGATGTTTCAGTTAGCAGTAATGAAAGTAAAGAAGGCGTTGTTGCAAAAAGATAGGCAAACAATGCGGATATGCCCAGTGCGGCGAACATCCACAGGAATACATTTGCCATGAATTTTTTAGGCACCACGCGGGCGCCGGAGTCTACAACCGTATAGTCACTGAATTGTTCTTGTGCTTGATAATTGTCCATTGATCTGATTCCTTTAATTGAGTAAAATTAAAGACTAAAAAACAATATTCCATACAAAAAAGGCTTAAAATTGTATGTGGGCATGTTAAAAAGCTTTCTTTATAAATTATATGGCTATTCTTTGCCGGATAACCTACCTTTGCTGCCTGAATTTGCCGGGCATGATGTTTTTTGAAGCCCTGTGAGCGCCGGCCAGGTTTTTCTCTGACTTTTAAATAAAGAATGAAAGCATTCATTAAAAAACTGGTAAAAAAAATACCGATCGCCTTTACCCGAAACCAGCAATACGACAAGCAGACCCTGAGGATCATACAAAAGATATGCAAACCGGGCAGCAACTGCATAGATATTGGCGCGCACAAAGGCGAGGTACTGGACCAGATGCTTAAATATGCCCCCGGCGGAACCCACTACGCTTTCGAACCCATACCTTATCTGTACAACCAACTGGTAACAAAATACAGCGGCACACGCTGCGTAGTGTCCCCCATTGCTCTCAGCAATAAAAAAGGTACTTCTTCTTTTAACTATGTGATCAGCAACCCCTCATACAGTGGCCTGGTGAAGAGAAAATATGACCGCGAAGGCGAAAAGGATACCCTGATAGAGGTGCAGACCGACCTGCTCGACGAAGTATTACCAGCCGGCTATAAACCGGAACTGATCAAAATAGATGTGGAAGGCGGCGAGCTACTGGTAATGGAGGGAGCAAAGAAAACCCTTGCACAATACAAACCAGTCATCATATTCGAGCACGGGCTCGGGGCCTCCGATTTCTATGGCTCAACACCGGATAAGGTTTATGGCCTGCTGGCAGATTGCGGGCTGAAAGTATCGCGCATGATCGACTGGCTGAACGGCAATGCAGCACTGAGCAAGCAGCAGTTCATCGACATATATAACCGCAACTCAGATTATTACTTTATTGCCCATCCTTAACATGATTTGGTACGATATTTCAAACAGGCATATAGCCTGTTTTTTTTATTTTATTGATGCGCAAATTAGGTTTGTCTAATTTTATTTTTTAGCTTTGCAAAATGAAACATGAGCAGCCCCATACTTCACTCAGCGAGGTGCACCAAAGCATAGACCCGGCTGCTGCCAAAACACGCTGGAGAAAGGTGCTGGCCTTTTTCGGCCCGGCCTACCTGGTGAGTGTGGGGTATATGGACCCCGGCAACTGGGCCACCGATATTGCCGGTGGCAGCCAGTTTGGCTATAAGCTCATATGGGTGTTGCTCATGAGTAATATCATGGCGCTGCTGTTGCAGTCCATTAGTGCAAGGCTTGGCATTGTACAGGGTCGCGACCTGGCCCAATGCAACAGGGAGACCTACCCCCGTGCTGTAAACTTTGCCTTGTACATATTGGCAGAGATCGCCATAGCCGCCTGCGACCTTGCTGAAGTGCTCGGCGTGGCTATAGGGCTAAACCTTTTGCTGGGGATACCCCTGTTATATGGTGTGCTCATTACCCTGCTCGACACAGTACTGCTGTTATACCTGCAAAAATTGGGTATGCGCAAGCTCGAGGCCTTTATTATTGCATTGATATCCATAATCGGTCTTTGTTTCATCATCGAGATATTCCTCTCGAAACCCGATGCAGGTGCTATCGCGCAGGGTTTCATACCCTATCTGCCCAACCATGCCGCGCTATACATAGCCATAGGCATTATAGGCGCTACCGTAATGCCGCATAACCTGTACCTGCACTCGGCCCTGGTACAAACCAGGAAGGTGAACCGTGATGACGCATCCATCAAAAGGGCCATCCGGCTGAACACTTTAGATAGTGCCATTGCGCTTAACATGGCCTTTTTTGTGAATGCCGCCATATTGATACTTGCCGGAGCAGTATTCTATACTTCGGGGCACTTTGGTGTAGCATCACTACAGGACGCCCATAAGCTATTGGCGCCCCTGCTGGGCAGCAAATGGGCCTCGCACCTCTTTGCAGTGGCCCTGATAGCGGCAGGCCAAAGCTCTACAATAACAGGGACACTCGCCGGGCAGATCGTTATGGAAGGCTACCTGAAACTCCGTATCAATCCCATCATCCGCAGACTAATGACCCGGCTACTGGCCATAGTGCCCGCAGTGATAGTACTACTTGTGGCCGGCGACCAGATGGTGGACGAAATGCTTGTTTTCAGCCAGGTACTACTGAGCATGCAGCTGGCTTTTGCTGTCATTCCCCTCATACTCTTCGTTAGCGACAGGCATAAAATGGGTAAATTTGCTATAGGTACTTACACCAAAATAGCATCATGGCTCATAGCCCTGGTCATAGTGGTGCTGAACCTGCAACTGGTAATGGAAACCATAGAGCAATGGATGAATGCCACTGACAGCTTGCTGGTACAAGCATTGATACTTGCAGGCGTAGCAGGGCTTATTGCCTTGCTGCTTATCTCCTTCTTCTATCCCCTGGTACGGAAACAAAGGGCTACAGATAGTCATATCCATGAGAACATACAGGTAAGTGCGCTGCAAGCTGACCTAAAGCCATTCAAAAAGATAGCCCTCGCACTCGATTACAGCAACAAAGACCAGAAAGTAGTACAATATGCCATGCAAATGGCCACACCCGATACATCCTTTATACTCATACACATTGTAGAAAGCGTATCGGCACAGATCATGGGCAACGAGGCACTGGACCAGGAGGCACGCCGCGACCAGGAGCAGCTGGATAAATATGTACAGTTCTTTGCGGAAAGGCAGATAAGTGCAAAAGGCGTATTAGGCTACAAAAAGCGCAGCCGCGAGATAGCCCGTATCATTAAAGAGCAGAATTGCGACCTGCTCATCATTGGCAGTCATGGTCACAAAGCAGTGGGCGACTGGCTATTCGGTGAAACCATTAACTCGGTACGGCATATGATACATATACCGGTATTCATTGCCAGGTAAGAACAGCGATCATAAGTAGTTGTCAATTCGCACTTTTAGACAAGTACACATTCAGCCTTTCTCTCATACTGCTTGCAGATAGCACCATAGCTACTCCAACAAACATATCAGGATATTAACAAAACATCTTGCATCTTTCTTTTAGATTATTTAACTTAACTGTCGTAAATTCGCAGTCCTTTTTGAAAGGCACTTCTGTCAAATCTCACAAACACTGCGGATGATTGATATTTACCTAAGGTAAAATAATAATATATGGGGGCAGGCAATATTACTGCGAAATCTAAATTGAACCTAAAAAAGGAACTCCAGCAACATTTTGGCTTCGAGGCCTTCAAGGACGAACAGGAAAAGATCATTAAAAGTATTCTTTCCGGCAAAGACACATTTGTCATCATGCCCACAGGGGGCGGCAAATCTCTTTGTTACCAGTTACCGGCATTGCTCAGCGATGGGGTAGCCATCATTGTATCACCGCTTATAGCCCTGATGAAGAACCAGGTGGACCTGATACGCAGCTACAGCAGCCGCGATAATGTGGCCCACTTTCTGAACTCTACACTAAGCAAGGCGCAGCAGAAAAAGGTAAAGACCGACCTCCTGGAAGGCCGTACCAAAATGCTGTATGTGGCACCGGAAACATTGACCAAACATGAGAACATCTCTTTCTTCTCGGATATTGATATTTCATTCATTGCGGTGGATGAAGCACACTGTATCTCGGAATGGGGGCATGACTTCCGTCCGGAATACCGGAAGCTGCGTGATATGATAGACCAGATAAGCCCTGATCTTCCCATCATAGCGCTTACGGCTACAGCCACGCCAAAGGTACAGGACGATATTGTGAAGAACCTGGCCCTTCGTGATCCAGAAATATTTGTATCCTCGTTCAACAGGGCCAACCTGTACTATGAGATAGTGCCCAAGGGTAAAAAAGAACAGACCCTGAAAAGCATTGTCAAGTTCATACACAGCATGAAGGACAAAAGCGGTATCATCTACACGCTGAACCGTAAGACAACAGAGGAACTGGCCAATACCCTGCAAGCCAATGGCATTAGTGCCGTTGCCTACCATGCGGGACTGGAAGGGCCTCTGCGTGCTCAAAGGCAGGATCAGTTCCTGATGGAGCAGGTGAACGTTATTGTCGCCACTATAGCCTTCGGGATGGGTATCGACAAACCCGATGTACGCTTCGTGATACATTATAACATGCCTAAATCGCTGGAGAATTACTACCAGGAAACAGGCCGGGCCGGACGCGATGGGTTAGAGGGTAAATGTTTGCTCTACTACTCGTACAAAGACGTTCAGAAGTTGGAACACCTGATGCGCGACAAGCCGCTCAGCGAACGTGAGATGGGTGCACAGCTTATTGCCGAGACCGTGGCCTATGTAGAAAGCGGAGTATGCCGCCGCAGGTTGCTGCTCCACTATTTTGGTGAGGAATATAAAGATGAGAACTGCGGCAACTGTGATAATTGCCTGCATCCGAAAGAGAAACTGGATGTGAAGGACAGCGTGAAGATAGTACTGGATACTATCAACGAACTGGACGAACGCTTCGGCATAGAATATATTGTCAATATCATACTCGGCAAGGCCAACCCGCAGGTACATACTTTCCGCCATGAGAAACTTAAGTCTTTTGGCAGTGGCCTGGTAATGGGCATGGAGGCCAACTTCTGGAACTCACTCATCCGCCAGATGATGCTGGAAGGCATGGTGCGTAAAGACATAGAGGAATACGGCCTGATGAAGATAACCGAGAAGGGCCGCAAGTTCCTGAAGAAACCTTATTCCATCAAAGTGGCCATGAACCACCAGTATGAGGACGTGGCCGATGATGATGAGGAAGTAAGCACGGGTGGCGGTACTGCATCTGCAGACCCGGTACTCTTCGAAATGCTGAAAGACCTGCGCAGGCAGGTGGCCAAAGAAAAAGGCTTACCACCTTTCGTGATCTTCCTGGAAAACTCGCTGGAAGACATGTCGGTGAACTACCCTACTTCACTTGAGGAACTGGAAAAGATACAGGGCGTCAGCAAGGGTAAAGCACTGCGCTATGGCCGAAAATTCGTTGACCTCATTGCCAAATATGTTGAGGAGAATGACATCACAAAGCCTGACGACTTCGTGATGAAGAGCGTAGTAAACAAGAGCGGCATGAAAGTGTTCATCATCCAGAACATAGATAAGAAGATACCGCTGGAAACTATAGCAAGGAATAAAGACCTTAGCCTGCAGGACCTTCTGCTGGAAATGGAGACCATAGTGGCCAGCGGCACCAAGCTGAACCTGAACTACTGCCTGGAGCAGGAACTGGATGAATATGAGCAGGAAGATATCTTCGACTATTTCCGTGGCAGCCAGGACGATAACCTGGAATATGCGTATGAAGAATTCAAAGACCGTAATGTGAGCATCGAACAACTACAAATGATGCGCATCAAGTTCCTCAGCGAATACGGCAACTAATACAAAACATAAAAACACCAAAGGCCCCGCACTTGTTTGATGCGGGGCCTTTTTTATTATCCATTAAATGAGCTTGTATACTTATTGCTGGTTGTCGGTGGCTGGCTTGGGTTTCTGGTTCCTGTTGCGGTTACCACCATTATTGCCTTGTGGTCTTTGCTGGTTGCCCTGGCCCTTTTGCTGCTGGCCTCCGCCTTGCCTTTGCTGTGGCTTCTGCTGGTTACCTTGTTTAGCCTGGTTACCCTGGCCTTTCTGCTGGCCTCCCCCTTGTTGTCTTTGCTGGCCGCCGCCCTGGCCCTTTGACTGCTGGCCTCCGCCTTGTTTCGGTTGCTGACCACCACCACGCTTTTGCTGTGGGTTATTGGGCGCTGCCTGCTGTTTGCCTTTATTCTTTTTCTTCCGGTTACCTTTCTCCAATGCCCGCAGGCTGATCTGGCCTACATCGTTCACAAAACCCATATCCACCTTCAGACCTGCCTTGTTGCTGCTTACTTCGAGTTCCACCGGCTGTAGTTCATCCGGCTTTATACCCTGCTTGTTCTGGGCCAGTATTTCCTTTACGCGCTCAATGCTCAGCGGGTACTGTTTGTTACTGTCGGAGTAGCTGTACCACATCAGGTTCTTGAAGATATCTTTCTTCTGCAAGTTCGCATTTCCCCTGGTGGTCTGTATGGTCTCTGCATGGTCCGGGAATACCCTGAGGGCATCCATATAAGTGTCCAGCTCATAGTTCAGGCAGCATTTCAGCCTGCCGCACTGGCCGGATAGTTTGGTCTGGTTGATGGAAAGGTTCTGGTAACGGGCGGCAGTCGTGTTCACCGATTTAAAATCCGTAAGCCAGGTGCTGCAACAGAGTTCGCGGCCACAGGAGCCTATGCCCCCCACCTTACCACTCTCCTGCCTTGCACCTATCTGGCGCATCTCAACCTTTACTTTAAATTCAGAGGCATAAGCCTTTATCAGCTCGCGGAAATCGACACGGGAATCAGCCGTGTAGAAAAAGGTTGCTTTTTTGCCATCGGCCTGCACTTCCACCTCGCAAAGCTTCATTTCCAGCTTATGCGTCCTGGCTATGGCACGCGAGCGTATCAGCATTTCGGGCTCACGCTCCTTTTGCTTGTTGTATTGCTCTATATCTTCGGTAGTAGCCTTGCGGGTTACCCGCTTCAAAGCGTTGGAATCCTCGACACTGTATTTCTTCATCTGCAGCTTTACCAGCTCGCCGGTCAGGCTTACCTGCCCGAGGTCAAAGCCCCCAATGCCTTCCACTGCCACCCACTCCCCTTTTTCGAGGATATTGCTGCTGCTGTTACGGAAGAAATCCTTTCTGCTTCCTTTATTAAAACTTACTTCTATTACCGGGTAAGGTTTTGCACCGTCGTGCAGGGGTAAAGCGCTAAGCCAGTCGAAAACATTCATTCGGTTACAACCGCCTGTACTGCATCCTCCATTCCCTTTACATCCATTCGGTTTACCGTTAGCGCCAGTCCCACAGTTGCCACATCCCATTTGTTCTATTTATGTTGACAGCCGGAAACAAATTCTCAATCCTATATTTATACAAAAGGCTTCAAATTTTACTTATTGTAAAACTTATAGCCCCTCTGTTGTTTACCTGCTTATGGTTAAAAATATAATTTATGCCGTAAAGTTACAAAATTAAACGCTTCTGTATAAGGATTCCTCAATCTAACCAAATTGGATTAATTTACGAGCAGAAAGCGATTAAATGATCACAAAAATTGAAATAAATGGATTTAAAACATTTGAAGACTTTCAAATGATATTTTCTCCATTTGTTGTCATTGCTGGCAGTAATGGCTCTGGTAAAAGTAACCTCTTTGATGCTATTAAGCTTCTATCTTCTCTTGCAGAAAAAGATTTAAAAACTGCATTTGCAGAACAAAGAGGGTCTTTTTTAGAATTATTTACATTGTATTCAAATAGTGATAGAGCAAAGAAAATGCAGTTCGCCGTGGAGTTGTTCTTGGATAAGTCTGTCAGGGACGATTTTAACAAGGAAGAACATCTTGGTCACAGACGTTTGAGATATGAACTACACATATCCATCAGAAAAGACAACAAATATGGACTGGAAAGGCTATACGTAGATCATGAGATACTAAGGCCTATTAAAAAGGGGGGGGATCATTGGTTTAAATCTATTGTTAATAATGAGGATTGGCAATCCGATAAAGCTAGCTTAAACTACAAACCTTACATAAATACTGAAGTAAAAAATAACATTAAAGTCATTAGTTTAAGACAAGACGGCATCAGAGGAGGGAAACCCACCCCTGTGAAGGATCTAGAAAGAACTGTATTAAGTGGAATTAATGATGCTTCTTTTCCGCATGCTTTTGCGGTGAGGGAGGAAATGTTGAATTGGCGCCAATTTCAATTAAGTCCGATAGAACTGAGTAAGCCATCTTCAATGCTTGGTTCAGATTTTATTGACAATCAGGGTAGATTTTTGGCAGCGATGTTAAAACGTATCGACGTTAGCGATCACAAAGCATTAAAGGCTATTAGTCGAAGCATACAAAATATATTACCTGACATTAAAAATATCTCGATTGACAGTGATGAGGCGCGTCAGCAATATGTTTTGATGGTGGAATCTGGCGATGGTAGGGTGTTTAGTTCAAATGTCCTTTCTGAAGGCACACTTCGAATAATTGCATTAACCGCCCTAAAATTTGACGAAAGGCATCAAGGCTTAATCTGCTTTGAAGAACCTGAAAATGGCATTCACCCATATAGGATGAAAAAGATTCTAGACTTATTAAAGGATTTATCGACGGACTTTCAACTTGAAGGGGAATCGGAAGTACCACTTAGGCAAATAATAATAAATACTCATTCCCCTTTATTGATAAAAGAATATTACAATAACGAAAATAAGTATAACGGGTTACTTTACTTTGCCAGATTGCTGAATAAGGTTGATGCACAAAGGAAGACTTCCTACAAACTGACTCGTATTTCTCCAGTAAAGCTGAACAGTACAAAACGGCTATTCATTGATACATTACCCGCAGAAGCAGCGGTTAGTCACAATGAAGTTGTTGAATACCTGCAATATTACGATGATGAAAGAAACCAAACATTTACAAGCTAATGAAGTTGTTCATTTCGTTCTGTGGCGAGGGTGCAACAGACCAAAAAATATTTAAGAATCTCACTGAAAGGATTGTAAAAGATATTTTACTTAACCGAGAAATTTCCGCAGAAATCTCTTGGATGCCTATTAAAAAAAATGGAACTTCTGAGGCATCTCTTTTAAATGCTGCAAAAGAAGCTAAAGAACAAGGATTCCTTGTTTATCATCGAGATGCTGACTGTGACAACAGAGCAATTTGTCTTGAAAAACATTTTAATAGTGGGTTAGAGAAAATCAATCAAGATGAAAATGATATTTATTGCAAAAAGATAGTACTCGCAATCCCAATACACGAAACCGAATCTTGGATGCTCTGCAATAAAGAATTTTTAAAGGATCTTATTGAAACAACGTTAAGCAACACAACACTGCAACTTACATATCAAATAAATCGCATAGAGAGTGTCGCCGATCCAAAGCAGAAAATAGAAAATGCAATTACAATTCATAGAAATTCTTTACCAGCACGCAAAAGACGACAAGCAGTACAACTCTCTGATTTATATGAACCATTTGGACAAGATGTAGACATTTCTGACTTAATGAATATAAACTCCTTTCAGGTATTCCATCAAGATATAAAGGCAATGATTGAAAATATAATTGATGGATAGTTCTATTGTTTATATTTAAGGGTCTTTGTTCTGTATAATGTATGCCAGCCGGATAGATAATGCATGCAGTTGTGTTTTGGAGTGGGCATTGCGCTCTATATAGAAGATGGTATCCGTTATATTTTTCACCATACGTTCTATGGCATCAAAGGGCAGGTTCATCCGGGCCAGTCGCTGTACAAAATCGGCTTCCTCCGGGGGCAATGCGGGAACCGAGCCCTGTATGTAACGGGTACGTATAGCTTGTTCCAGCAGTTGTATCACATAGTGCAAAAAGTTCTTCTGCTGCTCCCTGCCCGCTTTAGACCACTCTTCAGAGAACCTGGCAATGCCGGGGCCATTATTGGTAAATATTGCATTGAACCATTGCTTCACACCGGGGAACAGGTCGTTCTCGCTATGCCGTACCAGCCTGAGCGCCTCTGTAAAGCTCCCGTTGGCCATATGCGCCACTTGCGAGGCCTTTTTGGGGTCGGTAGCCAGTCGCTCAGATAATGCCTGTGCTATATCTGCGGCCGACAATGGTGCCAGCCGTAGTATTTGCGCACGCGACAGGATGGTCGGTAGTATATCTTCAGTATTCTCAGCCACCAATATCAATATGGTATCGGCAGGGGGTTCTTCGATCAGTTTCAGCAGTATGTTGCCCTCTTTGCCAAGGTACTCGGGGCGCCAGATGACTTGTATCTTATAGCCGCCTTCGTACGACTTGAGGTATAATGTATCTATTATTTCCCGGCACTCTTCCGCCGTTATATTCCCCTGTTTGTTCTCTGCATTGATGAACTGCAGCCAGTCATAAGTACTGCCGTAGGGTGTCTGCACCACAAACTCCCTGAAGTCCTGCATATAATAGCGGCTCATGGCCTTGGTACCTGGTTTAGGTGGTATAGAAGGGAAACTGATGTGCAGGTCGGCATGCTCCAGCCGCGCTGTCCTGTTGCAGCTTGGGCAATGCCCGCAAGCATCACTGTCCTGTTTGTTCTCGCAAAGTATGTATTGCGCCAACGCCAGCGCCAGGGGTAGCCCGCCGGTACCCTCAGCACCCGCCAGCATCAGCGCATGGGGGAAGTGCCCGTTCGACCACATTTTCAACAAACCCTCTTTTACAGCCTGCTGCCCTACTACATTGCTCAGTAACATAATGTTCAAAAATAGGATGAAGAAAGAGAATAGTAAAGTTGTTTTATCCTGATATTTAGGTACAAGCTCTATATTTATCTTAATTTCACCCCATGAAACATACCCTCTCCGTTTTGTTGCTCCTCCTGCTGGCCCTGCCTGCCCACTCCCGCAGGCTGCCTATAGATGATGATGATAAGGTAAACTTTAGCAAGACAATAGATGTGCCCGACCGCAGTGCTGACGAAATATCGCTTTATGCTGCTTCTTTTGCCAAAAAGAATAATATGCAGGAGATCACCATAATGGACGACACTGCAGGTAAGCTGGTGAAGGCCAAAATATCATGGCCTTACAATGGTGGTAAGAAAAGCTGCATCGGCAATATGGCCATCGAGGGCGAACTTATAGTGGTATGCCGCAATCATGAAGCAACCCTAAACATCACCAATTTCACTTACCGGCATTATTCTGCTCATTCCGGTACTATAAAAAGGATACGGGTGGACAGGAGCCGTGAAGCCTGCGACTCTACCGGCACAATAGAAATGCTTATGGACTGCCCGCAGTGCAAGGGCTCACAGCGCCACATCTATAAGATGATCAAAAAGAATGCGAAGGAATACATGAGCGATTACAAAGACCGTATGAAAGACCCCGAAGGCGAGAAAGTCAACTGGTAATATAGTGTCTTAAGAATATTACAAGCGTCCCTCAAGGGGCGCTTTTTTTATTAAGTGCCCATCATGAAAAATTTGGAATAAATCTGGAGATAATATAATTTTGATATCAAATTGATATCAAACCTAAGTATATGGAAAAAGTAATAAAACCTGCCAATGGTTACCTGGCATTGCTGCTGTCTCTCATCCTGCTGGTAGTAGCAGTAGTACTGTTCACCAACTCTTACAGCGACCCCATGCCGCCATTCTACGTCATTGTTGCCATGCTCTGCATCTTTGGCGCTGTGGTCATCTGGAAAGGGCTTATGATCATACAGCCCAACCATGCACGCGTGCTTAACCTCTTTGGCAAATATGTGGGGTCGGTGAAGGCCAATGGCTTGTTCTTCGTTAACCCCTTGTACAGTACCATCAAGGTCAGCCAGCGGGTGCAAAACCTGGCCGTGCCTACACTAAAAGTGAACGACAAGATGGGTAACCCTGTGGAGATAGCCACAGTAGTGGTATGGCAGGTGCAGGATACTTATAAGGCCGCTTACGAGGTGGCCGATTTCATGATCTATGTACGCCTCGCCAGCGAGGCAGCGCTACGCAGCCTCGCAACAGGCTTCGCATATGATAATATAGAGGACGAAACTGCTACCATTACCCTTCGGGATGGCGGTGAAAAGGTGAACGAACTGCTGGAAAAAGAGCTCAATGAGCGCCTGCAGAATGCCGGCATCATTGCCCGCGAGGCCCGTATCAGCCACCTGGCATATGCCCAGGAGATAGCAGGTGCCATGCTGCAGCGCCAGCAGGCAACAGCCATAGTAGCCGCCCGCTATAAAATAGTGGAAGGCGCAGTAGGCATGGTGGAAATGGCTCTTGCCGAGCTAAGCAAGAAGGAGATCGTGGAGCTGGACGAAGAGAAGAAGGCCAATATGGTCAGCAACCTGATGGTGGTGCTTTGCGGTGAGCGCGGCGCACAACCGGTACTGAATACGGGCACTATTTACCAATAAACATTTATGTCGAAAAAGAGTTTTGTACTGCGGATAGATGAGGATACCTACAAGGCCATCGAGCGATGGGCTGCGGATGACTTTCA
>CAYZTM010000052.1:0-17323 GCA_964481425.1 uncultured Flavipsychrobacter sp. | reverse complement strand
TGGAATAAAATAACAGATCTGTACCTCTTACCTTTCCTTACCTGCTTTTATATTCTTTCTTAAACCCGTATTGACTGTATATTTGCGCATCATTTCACGCATGCGACATACTAATTACCGGGTTCCTTATATCCTGCTTTTTTCATTTTTTGTTTCCGGAACATTCACAGCCAAGGCTAAGAATAAGCATAGATACAAATCGAGCTTCTATGCTTCCTGGGGCTATAATACGGAGTGGTACACACATCCCAATATCCACGTATCTCAACCGGGCCTCGGTAACGATTATACTTTAAACAATGTTACCGCCCACGATCGCCGTGGTTGGGACCATCACCTGTTACACCAGCCTATAACTATACCACAGTTCAATTGCAGGCTGGGCTACATATTCAATGAGGATAAAGGATGGGGCGTGGAACTAAATTACGATCACCCTAAGTTCATTGTATCTGAAGGGCAGCAGGTACATGTGACCGGTAAGCGTAATGGTGAGCCTGTAGATGAGACCATTACATTCAGTGAGCAGAACGGCTTCTTTTATTACCTGAACAATGGCGCTAATTTCTTTCTTTTTAACATGGTAAAGCGCTGGAAATTTGTTGCTGACAAAAAGGAACATGTTCGTATCGACGTCTTCGCCAAACTGGGCACAGGCTTCATGGTACCACATGTTGAGAATAGCCTGTTCGGGCAAAAGAACAACCCGCATTTTGAGATCAATGGCTGGAACACCGGCATGGAAGCCGCAGTACGCTTAACACTGATGCATTATGTATATGTAGAGTATGCCAACAAACTGGATTATGCCCGTTACCGCGGACTTAAGATATACGAGGGCACTGCCAGGCAAAATATGGGCACCTACGAAATGATACTGAACCTCGGTATCACTATACCCGGCCATAAAAAGACCACCATAATAGATAACAATAAGGAGTAAATGAAACATAATGTACCCTGATCTTTTTTGAAGGTCTTACTTTGAATACATAAGTCCTTCCAAATTTTAGGTATTGAATTTTGGTCTTTGAATAGCTTAGTACCTGTTGAGGTGTCTTTTGATCTCTTTTTGCACGTCCCGCTCCTTGATACTCTCGCGCTTATCATGCAGCTTCTTACCCTTGCCTAAGCCTATTTCTACTTTGGCAAAGCCATTTTCATTAATGAATACTGCAAGAGGTACAATGGTCAGGCCCTTCTCTTTTACTTTATTGGCCCATTTTGTCAATTCGCGTTTATTGAGCAGTAGTTTACGCTCGCGGGTCGGGTCGTGGCCGGCATAGCCGGCATTCACATACTCGGCTATGTGCAGGCTTTTGATCCAGAGCTCACCCCTATCAAAGAAACAATAGCTATCGTTGAAGCTTACCTTGCCATTGCGCACAGATTTTATTTCAGACCCGGTAAGCACGATGCCCGCCGTTAGCCTGTCCTCTATGGCATACTCAAAGGTTGCCGGTCTGTTCTTTATGTAAACTTTCTCGGGCACTAAAAAATGCTGCTTTCTGTTGCTACTTAAGACTTAGTGAACCAGTCCATTGCATGGCTCACCTTGTACTTCAGGTTCTGGCGCTCGATAATGAAATCCAGGAAGCCATGCTCCAGCAGGAATTCAGAACGCTGGAAACCTGCAGGAAGATCCTTTTTGATCGTTTCTTTTATCACGCGGGGACCGGCAAAACCAATAAGCGCTTTTGGCTCGGCTATGTTAATATCGCCCAGCATGGCATACGATGCGGTAACCCCACCTGTAGTCGGATCTGTCATGAGCGATATATACGGTAAACCCGCTTTTGCCAGTTGGGTCAGCTTGGCCGATGTCTTGGCCATCTGCATCAGCGAGAAGGCACTTTCCATCATCCTTGCCCCACCCGACTTGGAAATGATCATGAACGGCATCTTGAGCTTTATGGCCTGGTCTATGCCGCGGGCTATCTTTTCGCCTACAACAGATCCCATCGAGCCCCCAATGAAATTGAAGTTCATACAGGCTATCACGATGCCTTTTCCGTCCAGGTTGCCTACCCCAACGGTCATAGCATCCCTTAGCCCGGTGCTGGCCTGTGCTTCCTCCAGGCGCTTGTCATAGGGCTTCAGGTCCACGAAGCCAAGCATGTCCTTTGGTGTTATATTAGCGAACAGCTCTTCGTATTCACCATTATCGAATAATATCTGGAAATATTCTTTGGCATTTATCCTGTTGTGGTAATTGCATTTCGGGCATACATAAAAGTGCTGTTCCAACTCCTCGCGTGTAATGGTTGTTTTGCACTCAGGGCATTTGTGCCATAGTCCCTCCGGTGTTTCCTTCTTCTCCTGCGTACTGGTCAGTATCCCTTTCCTCACTCTACGAAACCAGGTTGATGACATAATCTCTAAGGATTGGTTAAGGCGTCAAAGATACAATTTGATTGCTAAGTGGAAAGAGTAAATTCAAAAGTCCAAAAAAAGAACATATAATCGCAACTGCATGTAGTGCAATACTTTATCTAACCTTTCGATTTTTTACTTTTAAATTTTGAATTGTAAGCTACTCCACCTCCCGCTTGCCTGATAATAAATAGATCACTGCCATCCTGATGGCTACACCGTTCTCTACCTGGTCCAGTATGATGGATTGTTTGCTGTCGGCCACATCTGAATTCAGTTCCACACCCCTGTTGATGGGGCCGGGGTGCATAATGACTATTTCTTTTTCAATGCTGTCCAGCATCTGTCGGTTCACGCCGTAGTAGAGGGCATACTCGCGTAGGGTACTGAACAGGGGCTTGTGCTGGCGCTCCAGCTGTATGCGGAGCACATTGGCCACCTCGCACCACTCCAGCGCCTTCTTTATATTATACTCCACCTTTACGCCCAGCGATTCGATATGCTTGGGTATCAGCGTAGGCGGGCCGGCCACCATAACCTCGGCGCCCAGTTTACTGAGACAGAATATATTGCTCAGCGCTACCCTGCTATGCATTATGTCGCCAATCAGCACTACCCTTTTCCCTTTTACATCGCCCAGCTTTTCGCGTATCGAGTACGCATCCAGCAGGGCCTGCGTAGGGTGTTCGTTGATACCGTCGCCGGCATTGATGATGCTGGCATCTATATGGTTGGCCAGGAACCAGGGTGCGCCCGTTGCGCTGTGCCGCATCACCACCATATCTACTTTCATGGCCAGTATATTGTTCACCGTATCCACCAGGGTCTCCCCCTTCGATACCGACGAGCCCGATGCAGAGAAGTTCACTACATCGGCACTCAATCTCTTTTCGGCCAGCTCAAAGGATATGCGTGTGCGCGTGGAGTTTTCGAAGAAGATATTGGCAACGGTAGTATCGCGAAGCGAGGGCACTTTTTTGATGGGACGGTTCAGTACCTGCTTAAAGTTGTCTGCTGTCTGGAAAATACGCTCTATGTCTTCGGTTTGAAGCTCTTTGATACCTAAGAGATGTTTTACAGACAACGTCATGTTTTCTTGTTTGTATTTTATTGGTCTAGGAGCACCACCTCGTCCTTCTCGTCCTTCTCTGCCCAGTACACTTTTATTTTTTGTGTTATGATGGTGTCCACTGTCTGGCCCACGTAGTCGGGCTGTATGGGCAGCTCTCGGCTGAAGCGGCGATCTATCAATACCATCAGCTCCACATTCCTTGGCCTGCCAAAATCCAGCAGGGCATCCATTGCAGCTCGAATAGTGCGGCCCGTATGCAGCACATCATCTATCAGCACCACATTGCGACCCTCAATGCTAAAGTTGATATCGGTAGCAGCGGGCAGGTGTATATCGTGCTGGTGTACATCGTCACGGTAAAAGGTGATGTCCAGCTTGCCATAATCTATCTGTTGCTGCCCTGTTATTTGTTTCACCATTCCCGCTACCCTGTCCGATAGCCATATGCCACGTGGCTGTATGCCTACCAATGCCGTATCATGAAAATTAAGATGGTTTTCAACCAGTTGATGTGCCAACCGCTGTAGTGTGATGTTCAGTTGATTTTTATCCAGCAGGGTCTTCAATCGCGGGGAATTTGTGCCAAAAATAGAATAATTGCCCGATTATTAAAAACACATACCAAGTCTCTCCCTTTATGAAGGGATATTCCCCGCCATGATGCTACCCTCCAACCACGTCTTCATCATAAAATAACATAAATACATCAGCCGATTGGGCCATTCACTGGCAGAGCCATTAATTTTGCCGCTATGATCGATACCGGTAACGCTTTTCTCTATATACACAGCTTTTTTGACCAATATGCCCGTGCCATGGAGCAGTACGATACCAAGGCGCTGGCCTGGCACTATTTGCTGCCTTGTACCCTGCTCGACGATGAGCACCAGACCGTATTCACAGAAGCCAGTAAACTGGAGGGTTTCTTCAACCAGGGCGCTGCTTTCTATAAGCAATATGGTATTGCACAGGCCGTGGCTACCGTTTGGAACAAACGGGCATGGACCGATACCGTGGCGCAGGTGCATGTGCGCTGGGAATATTATGATGCTAAGAACAAACCCATCTACTCCTGCGACTACCAGTATGTGCTGAAATTGGATAAAGAGAACGACTGGAAGATCGTACTTTCATGCGCTATCAACGAAAAGCAAAGGATGGAGGAATGGCTGGCGAAGAGAAAAAAACGTTGATAGGTTCCTGCTTATGTTGACTCAATAACCTGTCAACCAACTAACGCTTCTTAAACTTATTGTACCGCTTTTTGCCATTGCTGCCGCCTTTTCGTTCCGTCCATTCGCGGACGGCCGGCGTGGGGCCAAATTCCTGTGGCACGGGTAGCTTTTCTACGGTCTTTTCCATCAGCTTTTCTATCTTCTGGAATTTGCCCTGGTCCTTATCGCTGATGAAGGTGATGGCCTCGCCCTCACTTGCGGCGCGGGCCGTGCGGCCTATGCGGTGTATATAGTCCTCACCATCGTGGGGCACATCGTAGTTGATGACCAGCTCTATATCTTCTATGTCTATGCCGCGGCTCAGTATATCGGTAGCCACCAGTATCTTCAGCTTCTTCGATTTGAAGTCGAGCAGTACCTGCTCGCGTTCGGCCTGTTCCAGGTCGCTATGTATTTGCTCGGCGGGTAGTTTGGCGCGCTTCAGCTCTGCCGTTAGCTGCTTTACACTTTGCTTGCTGCTGCAGAATATCAGCACACTGCTGTACTGCTTCTGCCCCAGCACATGCTTTACCATGCGTATCTTCTGCTCATCGTACAGCAGGTAGGCGCCCTGTTTTATCTTCTCTGCAGGTTTCGATACTGCGATGTTTATTTCCGCGGGATCATGCAGCAAAGTATTGGCCAGCTTACGTATGGCCGGGGGCATGGTGGCGCTGAAGAGCAGGTTCTGCCGCTGTTTTGGCATGCTGGCAATTATCTGCATGATGTCTTCGTAAAAGCCCATATCCAGCATACGGTCAGCCTCGTCGAGCACCAGGTAGCGTACGGCGTCCATCTTCACATAGCCCATTTTCAGGTGGGCTATCATGCGGCCCGGTGTGCATATCACTATGTCTGCCCCTTTGGTGAGCGCCTTCTTCTCTGCTGCAAAGAGGTTGCCGTCACCCCCGCCATATACGGGTATGGAGCTTACAGAGGTGAAATAGGACAGGCCTTCAAGGGCCTGCGATATTTGCACCGCCAGCTCGCGGGTGGGCACTATGATCACACAGTTCACCTTATGGCTGTCGTGCGGTTCCGATAGCAGCTTTTGCAATACCGGCAGCAGGAAAGCGGCGGTTTTGCCGGTGCCCGTTTGCGCTGCCGCTATCACATCACGGCCATCTAATATTGCAGGTATCACTTGCTCCTGCACGGGGGTGGCATATTCATAACCCATCGAGTCTATACCGTCCAAAAGCTCGTCGTCAAATCCGAAGTCGTAAAAGTGCAAATCAATTCATTTTAGCCCAAAATAAGGCATTAATATAATAATGTTACTGCTCTCCCTTTGAAGGGAGTACAGAGGCATGTCGGCTCGCGCTACACAAGCCTCCCCTTCAGGGGAGATTTAGAGGGGTTTTATTTCGCAACAGCAATTTTAACCTTCTTACCCTTTATCTTCTCGTCCTGCACCAAATGCAGGGCATGGCTGGCCTTTAGCTTGCGCACGGCCACGAAGCTGAAGAAGTCCTTCACCTCTATCAGGCCTATATCTTCCTTCTTCAGCTCGCCCTTCTGCGCCAGGAAGCCCACTATGTCCACCTTGTTCACCTTATCCTTTTTGCCTGCTGCTATGAACAGGGTCACCCATTTGGGCTTTTCGGGCAGTATAGCTTTTTCGGGTAGTGTTATTTCCTCTACGGCATCGGTGATGTATTCCGGCAGTTCTTCCTCCGGGTTCAGTATCAGTATGGCAGTGCCGCTGGCATCCATACGCGCCGTGCGCCCGTTGCGGTGTGTATAGCTGTCCTCAGTATGCGGCAGGTGATAGTGTATGATGTAGCGTATATTGGCTATATCCAGGCCGCGTGCGGCCAGGTCGGTGGTTACCAGTACGTTCACGCTACCATTGCGGAACTTGGCCAGTGCGCTGTCGCGCTCCCGCTGCTCCATGGCCCCATGGTAGTACTCGTTTACGATGCCCTGCTCTTTCAGTATCTCGCTCACGCGCTCCACGCTCTCCCGGTGGTTGCAGAACACTATGCTGCTCCTGTCGCCCAGCATACAGATGAGGCGGAACAGCGTGTCGGCCTTATCCCGCTCCTGCGAGCGCAGCATCTGAACAGCCAGCCCGGCCGATGCCTCATTGCTATGGTCCAGGAAATCGAGTCTTACCGGTTCCCCCAGCCCTACAAAATCGGGTATGTCCTGCATATCGGTTGCCGAGGTGAGTATGCGCTTGCCGATATGGGGCAATGAGCCGATGATGAAAGATACCTCATCCCGGAAGCCCAGCTCCAGCGACTTATCGAACTCATCAAGCACCAGCATTTCTATACTATCGGTAGTGATGCTGCCGCGGCGGATGTGATCGCAAAGGCGGCCGGGTGTACCTACAACCAGGGCCGGGGCCTCGATGAGGTTGTTCTCCTCTATCTCCCGCTTATGCCCGCCGTAGCAGCTGGTGATCTTGTAACCCGTGCCCATGCTTCTGAATACCTGTTCTATCTGCTGGGCCAGCTCGCGGTTAGGCACTACAATAAGAGCCTGCGTACCTTTTACATCATCTTTTAGCAACTGCAGCACCGGCAGCAGGAAGGCGAGTGTTTTGCCAGAGCCGGTGGCCGAGAGCAGTATCACATCGTCCTGGTACAGGCATGCCTGCAAGGCAGCCTCCTGCATCTCGTTCAGGGCTTTTATCTTCAGCTTGGCCAGTATATCCTCGTGGGAGTGCTTTTTCTGCATTGTGGGCAAAGGTAGGGTTTGAACCACGATTTATAGGATTTTAATGATTACTGGGATCCTTTACATGTTCCTGTATGATCCAATTTTATTTTCGGAATTGGCTTAGTGACATTTTTTACGCTATTTAGTGCCAACCTATGGCAGGACTGGACAGACCTGTTTCACGCGTCATTGCGAGGCACGAAGCAATCTCTCGACAACATGAATAAAGCCCAAAATGCAACAGACTACTCAATTTGCTCCCATAAGTCGTTCCATTCCGGATTCATACTGTCTATGAGCATTTCTTTTTGCTTCCTGCTACCAGCCTTTAATCTTTTTTCTTCTGCTATTGCTTCTTCAATACTGAAATAGCCACTATGGTAAACAAGTATAACACAATTGTACCTGGCAGTAAAGCCATTTGGATAATGCTTATTTCTATGTTCCCATACGCGTTTCACAAGGTCTGATGTAACGCCAACATAAAGCGTTGCCTTGTTTGGAGATGACATAATATATACACTACCGCCTTTTTGCATATTCAAATATAATATCGGCTGTGTTTGGTTCCATCGCCTGTTCTCTTATTTCGTGAGATTGCTTCGTGCCTCGCAATGACGCGTGAGCCAAGAAGTTTTTTAGGTTATTTCCGGTTTTCCTTCTTGTTTATTATTTCCTGCTGTTGTTGGTGAATTAGCTATAATGTTATCCTGTGGCCATACAGAGAAAAAATAGTTATTTCTTGTTATTACGTGTTGTCTGAACTCCCGAAAGAAATCGGGACAGGCAGATTGAACGTATCAAGGGATTGGCAAAATTAAGTTATGCAGGCATTACTCGTTTCAGTGAAAGGTCTATATGTCAAAGAACTTAATGCGGGTGATAATGCTCCCGTACCCTGCAATATACACTCGTTAACATGCAAAAAGCAAATGAGATATCCACATTTCTGCTGTCGTCGCGCGTAAGGAATAATGCCGGTAATAGAATGGAACTTTATTTTTCACAGATTATCCTACGGAACATGTGGAGAAACTAAATGCAACAGTTGTGGTTGAAGAACACCAACAATAGTAGAAATATTAAGATGCAACTACCAGCTCAAGCTAATACGTACAAATTTCTTTATAAAATCTTTATACCAAGCCACTTCAATTTTATTTAATACTTATAAGCCCCACTCTACCTTTGCGGGTAGATTACCGGCATGGTGAAAATCTATTTCAACTGAGGGAAAACAAAAGATATTTGTATGAAAACAATAGGATTTATTAACTGCTTGTTGATGAGTGTCAGGCTTTTTGCACAATCGACGGACGAAAATAAAATTCCTTTTGACGGGATGGATATGCGCTGGCAAAACGGCAATGATCGTCGTGAATCACCGGTATTGCAGAGTAAATATTTTACAGGCAGCATCATGCTTGATGCTAATTACACATATTCATTCAACAACCCGATAGATAATACAGTAGTAGGTTCCACTGCATTAGCTCGCGATAATGAAATGGAGGTATCGTGCGCGAGCATAGGTGGCGAATTCAATTATGAGAATGCAAGGGCTAAAATAATGACACAGTTCGGCACTCGCGCTACTGTTGTACCCAGAAATGATTATAGCCCTTACAAAGGCCAGTATGACCTAACCAATGTATATCGGTATATCAGCGAAGCTTATGCAGGCTACCATTTCAATGTATTGTATGGCATCAATGTGGATGCGGGCATGTTCATGTCATACATTGGTTTGAACTCTTATTACCAGGTTGAGAACTGGGAATACCAGGCTTCCTTTACATCAGATAATACGCCGTGGTTTTTCAACGGTATAAGGATACAGGTATTCCCTTCAAAAAAACTGAAGATAGAACCATGGATCATCAACGGATGGCAGAGCTATGGCAAATTCAATACGATGCCGGGACTGGGCACTAATATAACATGGTGCCCAAACCAAAACCTGAAACTCCTTACCAATAATTACTACGGTACTGATGCCGCCATGATACCAGGCCGCAAGCGCTTTCACTCAGATAATAGCTTTTTGCTAAGGTATTATGACCTGCCAAAGTCGGACGGCATCAGTCAAATGGCATTTTCGCTGACAGCAGATATTGGTTTTGAGCAAGGCGGAGGCGTAAAAGCATTTAATGGTAATGCTGCAACGCCTTCGCAACACTTCTTGAGCGCCATGATATACAACCGGATATGGTTCGGTAAAAACAAATTCGCCTGCACCAGCGGAGGCGGGTTAATGTCCAATCCTGGCAGGTACCTCGTACTATACCCTACCGGAGATGCAAGTCCACTACCTAACCCCAATAACCCGACCCAAACCGCAGGCACGCATCCATTCAGCGCCAACCCAGGCGACCAGTTTAGCGGGTGGGACTGCTCAACAAATATTGACTGGATGCCCAATCAAAGCCTGACGGTACGTTTAGAGTATGTGCACAGACACGCAAGCGTACCCTATTTTGCAGGACATGGTGGTGTGACCTCACCAACTGGCTACACCACAACAACGATACCCGCAAACTGGTCACCTGATCTAGTGACATCAGAGGACAGGCTTATACTGGCGATACTTTTCCGTTTATAGTTAACAAATGTGTTATGAAAAAATTACCGGCAGTTTCGTTGTTTAGTTTGCTTATTTATTTGCCATGTGGAGCCCAAAATAAGGCAGGAATATATCTAACAACAAGCGATTATCTAAACCATAAACTTAGCTATGAGACTGATTGTGCGAAGGTAAAGCATGGCATCAGGCTGCATAAACTGCCATTCGGAAGGCCCTATATTAGTCTGATATATAACGGGCAGAAATACCGTTTCAGAAAGGATGACCTGTACGGCTATTGTGATTGCAATGATAAAAGTTACCGTTTTTACGCAAATGAGGAATATTACATTAGCGATACAGGCCAGGCTTACATTTACACACAGGAGGAATATATAAGCCAATATAAACAGCGAAGCAAAACTATATACCGGCACTACTTCAGCAAAGGACCTGAGGGAGAAATATTTCCTTTGAGCAAAAGCAAACTCAAGGAAGCATTAAAGTAGAAAGGGCCTGCGGAACACATAAAGAAACCAAGCTGCTGACAACTAATACGTTGCCAGACTCACTAAGTGACCGGGATACTCCCACAATTAAAGAACTAATATAAGGTTGATAGAATATCATGAGTAATAAAAGAAAGCTTATTATCTTAATTTCACTAAAAGCCACTCAATGAGAACAGTCATACTGCTTGTACTTTTTGCCGTTTCTACCCCTTTAATAGCTCATGCACAGGGAAAGCATGTGGAGTTTGCCCGCGATACCATCTTTGGCGAAAAGGTGAAAGAATATATGGTGCCGCTCAGTGGCAAACTACTTTTAGACCTCTACCCCAATCGCGTAGTACGGCCTATGGGCATCACTGTGACTTACCTGCGTAGTGATGATGGTAAAAAGTGGCTGGAATACAAAAAGGATAAAATGGAGTCAGGCTCGGAAGAGCGGCGCTACCGCACGAAAATAGACTGCAACAAGTGCAAGGTGTCGGTAAGTGTGCGGCAGCTGAGTGTTTTCCAGTTCCGCATGGCAGCTACAAAGCTTTAGTGCTGTGCGCTGATCTTTCCGCCGAGGGGTATATTCTTATACCGCGAAGGCTGCGACGGATCCTGGTGCCTTCTATTCAGCCAGGCGTCGAAACTCAATGCACCGCCACCAAAGTAGGCCAGGCAGAGCGCTGCGCCGATAAGGGCGAGGTTCTTATTAAAATTCACCATTTGCAACATTCGCTGTTGCGGGTCAATCATGTTCCAATAGTCGTGCATAATCAGTGTTACCGGTACCAGGAACAGGATGAGCAACCAGGCACCCAGCCTTGCCTTATAACCCAGCAATATACTCATACCGCCCAGCAGGGCCAGCAGGCCTGAAGCGGGTACAACTACCGTAGCCCACGGGACACCTTTGGCTGCTGCATAGATAGCAGCCTCGGGCATAAAATGATGGAACGATGCCGATATGAATATCCAGGAAAAGAAAAGACGGCCTAAAAACAGTAAGTATTTCATAACGATCATTTTTTACTACCTGTAATGAGGAATGCAGCAAAAACATGCCAGTGATGCACAGGTATGGTTTTTATGCCCGTGTTATTTAACAAAAGCGGAGGAGATAATGCAGCTTTACGAGATCATCGGCAGGCAGATAAACGAACTGGGGCCAATTCCTTTTCACGACTTTATGGAGATGTGCCTGTATTATCCGGACCTCGGTTATTATACTTCGGCCAACGACAAGATAGGCGCAGGCGGAGACTTTTATACCAGCACTTCGCTGGGCAATGTATTTGCGGCGATACTGGCCGAGCAACTTACCGAGATGTGGCAACTGACCGGCCGCGGCAACTTCACCATTGTGGAATACGGTGCGGGCACCGGGGCGCTTTGCCATGACATACTTCATTACCTGGAGGGCAATGAGGAATTTTACGACAAGCTGCAATACTGCATCATTGAAAAAAGTCCGGCCATGCGTAGCAGGGAGCAAGCTATATTGCACCAAAAGGTGCGCTGGATAGACAGTATAGATGCCGTGCAGGGCACTACAGGCTGCGTGCTGTCGAACGAGCTGCTGGACAATATGGCTGTACACCGCGTGGTGATGCAGGAGAAGCTGATGGAGATCTACGTGGCGTATGATGGCAATCGGTTCAGCGAAATGCTACTGCCTGCAAGACGGGCCGTACAAGACTACCTTGAGGAACTGAATGTGAGGCTGTCGCCGGGCTTCCGCACGGAGGTAAATCTCGAGGCCCTGCAATGGATACGGGAGGTAGCCGAATGCCTGGGCCGGGGTTATGTAATGACCATAGACTATGGCTACCCCTCGGCAGAACTGTACCGCGACCACAGACGAGATGGAACGCTGCTCTGCTATAAACAACACCAGATAAACGACAACCCCTATGACGATGTAGGGCAGCAGGACATTACAACTCATGTTAACTTCAGTGCGCTGCACCACTGGGGGCAGAAGTATGGCCTGCGCAGTTGCGGCTACACCGACCAGGCACACTTTATGCTGGCGCTGGGCTTTAAAGACCACCTGCATAAGATGCAGGAGCCCGACCCTGAGCGCAACAAGGTGAAGAACAGCCTGCTGATCAACACGCTGCTGCGCGATATGGGCAGTAAATTCAAAGTGCTGGTGCAGGCAAAGGGTATGGAACAAACCCTGCTGAGTGGCTTGAAAAATGTATCAGTATGATCAGGAAGGGAAATTATAATTGACCCCATTAGCGGCTACATAGTCCGTTATGTCCTGAACGAAGATGCTTCCATCTGCTATGCTGCTCATGATGACGAGGACGGCATACATCGCATCAGGGTCTTCAACGGTTTCCAACTGTATCTCCTCGGCCCCGTAATACTCATCAAGGTTTTGATGTGCTTTAACTGCATCGTAGGGGCGAATGATGATATCGTCTATCACATAGGTCTCCCCCACCCTGCGGTGCTCGGTATCCACCAGGTCTTCGAAATCTTCGGCAATTTCCTGCGCCTGTGTATAGGTAAATGCTTTGACCGTCATATCGAAGGTTAAAGATAATACTTGTTGCAAAGTATGTGCCTTCGGCCTATGAAGACCGAAGGGTTTAGCTGCTTGCTAATGACAGGTACTTCATTCACCCTGTATATTCAAATTACTACCACGGTATGCTTTGCTTATCGGAGGCACAGAGCATCGGCTTCAAATAATATACTCCTCCTGCTTGCAACAGATAGATATTTTGCCTTATTTTATATGGCTTTGACCTCTTTATGAAATACTTCCTGCTGCCAGTCCTTTTATTGATCTGTGTCATTCCCCATAGCCGGGCACAAAAACAGGGGCGCGAACTTATAGATTCGCTTGCTGCAAAAGCCCCTTACGGTATCAACGACAGCAATAAGGTGCTGATACTTTGCAAGATAAGTGAACTCTATTCACAGATAAGCGGGGATACCGGGGTACGGTATGGTGAAAAGGCACTGGCACTGGCACAAGAGATAGACTGGAAGCCGGGAAGTATATATGCCAACCTGGCGCTCGGCAATAATTATATAGCCACCGGTGACCATGCCAGGGCACTGTCCTGCTTTTTTGATGCGCTGAAGACAAGCGAAGAACTGAAGGACCAAACCAATATGGCGGCCAGCCTCGGTAACATCGGCAATGTATATTACCGCCAGAAGGACTATGACAAAGCATTTGAGTACTATGAAAAGGCCTATAAGATGTTCTCAGCCCTTGGTAACAAGGAAAAGATGGCAACCAACCTGGGCAATATGGGCAATATCTACTCACACTACTTTGACACCTCGGCAACTGACCTGTCTGCCAGGGCGACCAACAGGGCCAAAACGCTGGAATATTATGACAATGCTTATCAAGCTTATAAAGCGCTAAACAATAAGAACGGAATGGCCCGGAATCTTGGGAATGCAGGCAATATCTATGTACGCGATGATGATAAGACCCAGGCGCTGGAGCACTATAGCGAAGCAATGAGCATGTATGAGGAGCTGGGCAATAAGGCTGCTACAGCTGCTTTCCGGATCAATATAGCAGGTATTTATATAGGGGTGGCTGAAGACAGTACAGGGAAGCAGAAGATCAACAACTTAACAAGGGCAGACAGAAAAGCATTGCTGGACAAAGCTATAGCTATCGTTCAACCTGCAGTAAAACTTTCTACAGAGTCAGGCTACCTGGAAGCCTTATTGGCCAGTTATCATTCCTTGTCGACCATTTACGCTATGGAAGGCGACTACAAAAATGCCTATGAAAAGAACAAGGCCTATACTGAGATACAAGACTCAATGTACCGGCAAAATAATGCCGAGGCTGTAGGCAAACTGGAAGCACAATACAAACTGGCACAACAGGATAAGGAGATACAGATACAGAAACTGGAAGTGGCAAAAAAGCGGAATACCAGTATATTCATGGGTGTCGGTATCGCTCTACTGTTATTGGTAGTGGTATTCATAGCCCGGGAGCGTAAAAAGTCGGAACAACTATTACTAAACATATTGCCCGGGAAAATAGCAGAAAGACTGAAGCGAAAGGAACACCCGATAGCCGATCAATTCCGCGGTGCATCCATTATGTTCATAGACATGGCAGACTTTACCAGCTTTGCAGCAGATAAAGATCCCAAAGAGTTGGTAAGTATGCTCAATGATATTTTTACGCAGTTTGACCAGATAGCTGAAAAGCATGGGCTTGAAAAGATCAAGACAATAGGCGACTGTTATATGGCTGTAGCCGGCCTGCCCCAGCCCCGTGCCGACCATGCTATAGCAGCAGCAGATATGGCACTGGAAGTGAAGGAACGCATCAAAGACTATAAGACTAATGATGGCGCCCCGGTACGTTTCCGCATAGGGCTTGATTGCGGACCTGTAGTCGCAGGTGTGATCGGCAGTAAGAAATTCATCTACGACCTTTGGGGCGATGCCGTGAATACCGCCAGCCGGATGGAAAGTACCGGTGTGGTGGGTGAAATACATTGCACGGACAACTTTAAAAGAGCAGTAAGCGACCGGGCCTCTGAGGCTGATACGTATCAATTCACTGCGCGGGGCACTGTAGAGATAAAGGGTAAGGGGAAGATGCAAACCTGGCTGCTGTATACTGAAAAGCCACTTACAAACGTTACAGTATTGTAAATACTGCCTATGTCGCCAAAAATGAACATATTAAGGACAATATCTTACCTGGTGTTAATGGTCATTACTGCCATATGGTTCTTCGACAATTATGCGGGAGGCTATGTGAATTGGGCCATGGTCGTCCTGTTTTCTCTCTTTGCGTTACAGCTGTTACTTGGTATGAGGTATATGGACAAGGTATTGGGGATGATTGCGGCCATTGGCACCTTTTACATGCTCATGGCGGTAAGCATGTACCTGAACAAAGTAGATAAAGCAACAGCTAAGGATATTCGCTTTTTCCTGTCCGGGTTAGGTATCTTCGGGCTGGGCATGGCTGCATCGCTTTTCATCATTTACTATCATTACCTGAAGCGCAGGAAACAAGAAGCATTAATTGAAGCATAAAATAAGAAGGCCGGTGTGATCCCGGCCTTCTGTATAATAAGGAAGTTTGTCTTATTTAAATGCATTGATACCGGTAACGTCCATGCCTGTTATCAGGAGATGGATGTCGTGTGTACCTTCGTAGGTGATCACCGATTCCAGGTTCATCATATGGCGCATAATGCTGAACTCACCGGTGATACCCATACCCCCTAAAATCTGGCGTGCCTCACGGGCTATCGTTATTGCAGTATAGCAGCTGTTCCGCTTGGCCATAGATATCTGGGCAGGTGTAGCCCTATCTTCGTTGCGAAGCACGCCCAGGCGCCATACCATTAATTGACCTTTCGTGATCTCGGTGATCATTTCGGCCAACTTCTTCTGCGTGAGCTGGAAACCTGCTATTGGTTTGCCAAACTGGTGGCGCTGTAGTGAATAGCGTAATGCCGTATCATAACAGTCCATAGCACAGCCGAGGGCTCCCCAGGCAATGCCATAGCGTGCGCTGGACAGGCATGTCAGAGGACCTTTCAAGCCTTTAACACCGGGTAATATATTTTCTTTGGGGACCTTCACATTATCAAATACCAGCTCGCCGGTGGCGGAGGCACGTAACGACCACTTACCATGAGTCTCGGGCGTAGAGAAACCTTCCATGCCCCGCTCCACAATAAGTCCATGAATTTCCCCAGACTCGTTCTTTGCCCAAACAACGGCTATATCTGCAAAAGGAGCGTTGGATATCCACATTTTGGCGCCATTGAGTATTACATGGTCCCCGGCGTCTTTGAAATTGGACTCCATACTGCTTGGGTCAGAACCATGATTTGGCTCCGTAAGCCCGAAACACCCCATGAACTCGCCGGTAGCAAGTTTTGGCAGGTATTTATGTTTTTGCTCCTCGCTGCCGAATTTGTAGATGGGGAACATGACCAATGAGCCTTGTACCGATGCTGTGGAACGGATGCCTGAGTCGCCGCGTTCCAGTTCCTGCATCATGATACCATAGGAGATATAGTCGAGACCTGCACCGCCATATTCCTGGGGCACAAATGGCCCGAAGCACCCCAATTCACCTAAGCCTTTGATAACCTGGGTGGGGAACTCCGCTTTCTGGGCATATTCCTCTATTATTGGTGATATTTCCTTCTTTACATAAGCCCTTACGGTATCACGTATCAACTTATGTTCATCTGTCAATAATTCATCTATGAGGTAATAATCCGGGTGTTGATACAGATCCTTTAGCATAAACTATGTTAAAATTGAGAATATTGATGGCGCAAAGGTAGCATTTTTGACATACGCGATATAGTTTTGCAGTTGAAATCTGCCAAAATTGGCGCGTGGCCCAGCCTTATATAGGCATAGTATATATCCATAAAGTCCCACACACACAATCAGGCGTAGGTTTTAGCGTTATATTAGGCATTGTGTGCTTATTGTCAGCAAAAGGTGGAACAGATTTTGTGCAATGTAATGTGCAAATGTTAAAGGCAGGAAAATATTTCAAAAGGCATCAAACTTTTAGGGGTAGTTTCTCGTCTATAATATTGAGTTCATTTGTTTTATTGTTTAGTATTTAATTTAAATTTTTATTCCTTATGAGGCAGTTAAAAATTGCCACTCAAATTACCAACCGCGACTCGCAGGCGGTGGAATATCGATGATCACCCCTGAGGAAGAAACTACACTTGCTCAAAAGATACACATGGGTGACCAGCGTGCATTGGAGAAATTAGTGAAGGCGAACCTGCGCTTCGTGGTGTCAGTGGCAAAACAATACCAACACCAGGGCTTATCGTTGAGCGACCTGATAAATGAAGGCAACCTTGGCCTGATCAAAGCTGCACAGCGCTTTGACGAAACAAAGGGTTTTAAATTCATATCATACGCTGTATGGTGG
>CAYZTM010000051.1:0-19177 GCA_964481425.1 uncultured Flavipsychrobacter sp. | reverse complement strand
TTCCAAAGGCTTATTTGTCGGTCCGCTGACGATCCGTACAGCGCTTTTTATCCATTCTGTTGTCTTCGGTCCTGTTCGTTTTTCTCCCTTGCTTAACAATCATTTCACCACTCGCTAACAAACGGTTTGCGACTCAGTAACAACTTCTTAACTAATTGAATAACAAGTAGTTAACTCTGTTTTGGCTTCCCCTGGTGGTAGCTTTGTACTGCAATTGAAATAATAAAAAACGCCAAAAAAAAAGATCATGGGAAACACAAATCGTCGCCAATTTTTCCAGCAAGTAACAGGAGGCAGCTCCATCGCTGACACTAAAGCTTACAGCATAGCTGAAGACAAGATATTTCAGAAATATGCCAATAAAGAGCTTCCTCACAATTATGCAAAAGCAACAGCAAGCCTTAGCCAATATTCAGGTGCCTGGACTGATACCCAGGTGATACACCTGCTGCGCCGCGCCACTTTCGGTGTTAGGGCACAGGATGTTAACGCATTGAGATCCATGACAATGGACCAGGCCGTTGATTACCTGGTAAATAATGTGAATCCAAATCCTGCTGCCCCGGTAAACTACTACCAGGACACTTATGCCGATCCTACCGGCGTAGCACTGGGTCAGACATGGGTGAACGCTGCTTATGGCGACGGAAGTGTTAATTCTTTAAGGCGCGCCTCGCTCAAAGCCTGGTGGGTAGGCCTGATGATCAATGAGAACCTGAGCATCCAGGAAAAAATGAATTTCTTCTGGCACAATCACTTTGCTACACAGACCAACGTAGTGGGCGACGCACGCATCTGCTACAACTATCACGCTATGCTGCGCGCCAACAGCCTCGGCAACTTCAAGACCATGACAAGGCTGGTTACCAAAGACCCCGCTATGTTGCTGTTCCTCAATGGCTACCTGAACAATAAGAATGCACCCGATGAGAACTATGGCCGCGAACTGCAGGAACTGTTTACCGTTAGCAAATACAACACACCTAACTACAACGAAGACGATATCAAGGCAGCCGCCAAAGTGCTTACCGGCTGGAAGATAAACAACAGCACGCTGACCAGCTATTTCGATCCTTCTCAGCACGATACTAGCGATAAGCAATTCTCCTCTTTCTATGGCAATGCAGTGATCACCGGCAAAACAGGTATGGCCGGCGCAAACGAAACAGATGAACTGATAGATATGCTGCTGGGCAAGTTCGAGACAGCTAAATATATCTGCTCTAAGCTGTACCGCTTCTTCGTTTACTATAACATCGATGCTAATATAGATGCCAACGTCATCACTCCGCTGGCACAAATAATGGTGAACAACAACTTCGAGATAAAGCCCGTCATTACAGCTTTGCTGAAGAGCGCACATTTTTACGATGCCAACAATATGGGTTGCTACGTACGCACCCCGCTCGAATACATCCTGGGTACTTTCCGCACCTTCAATACTCAACTGCCTGCCAACTATACAGTTGCCGATACATACAATGCATGGAACTACCTGCGTAACTATAGCCTGAACATCGGTCTCGATCTTGGTGATCCCCCTAATGTTGCCGGCTGGCCTGCATACTACCAGACACCCCAGTACTACGAACTGTGGATCAATTCGGCTACACTGCCCAACCGTATGCTCTTTACCGATAAAGCAGTTAATTATGGTGTAGGTAACAGTCCTAATATGAATATTAAAATGGATGTGTTAAATTTTACACAACAATGCCCCGATGCTAATGATCCTGATGCCCTTATTGATTATGTTTGCTCATTACTTTTAGGCGTTGCGCCTTCGGCTACGGAACATGACAGCATGAAGAACATCCTGTTGTCTAACCAGCAAAACAATTCTTTCTGGTCAGATGCATGGCACGATTACGTAAGCAGCCCGAACGCAACAAATACTGCGACTGTTGAAACCAGGCTAAGGTCTATGTACACATACATTACGCGCCTTGCAGAACATCATCTTTGCTAAGCAAAAATACATGGAGGATGAAACGCAGAAATTTTTTGAAGATCCCCGCCTTTGCCGGCTTGGCCTATATGGTCAGGGGACTTCCGATAAGGGCATATGCACAGAATCCACTTTTAACTGCAATTACCCGGCAAACGCAGGCCACCGGTAGGGTACTGGTACTCATACAGCTCAATGGAGGTAATGATGGTCTCAATACCATAGTCCCGCTCGATCAGTATAGCGCGCTCTCCGGCCTTCGCTCCAATGTTCTCGTATCCGAGAGCAAGATCCTTGGCCTCACTGGCATACAGAATACAGGCATGCACCCGGCCATGACAGGCATACGCGAAATGTACAACAATGGCCTGGTGAACATAGTGCAGGGAGTAGGATATGCCAACCCCAATTTCTCACACTTCCGTTCCACCGATATCTGGACCACAGGCTCCGACGCCAACCAGAATCTTACTACCGGCTGGCTGGGTCGTTACCTCGATCTCGAATATCCCGGTTATCCCACCGGTTACCCCAACAACGACATGCCTGATCCTCCTGCCATTCAGATAGGCACAGGCATTTCTAATGTACTGCAGGGCAATGCCATCAACCTCGGCTACGCCATTGCTAACGTCAATAGTTTTTACAACCTCATAAATAATTCCGTAGGCCCTGCGCCCAATACTGCAGCCGGCCACGAACTTACTTTTATACGTAACATAGCCCAGCAGACCGAGGGTTATACTTCCGTGATACAGCATGCTACTGATGTAGCGCACAATCCCGGTACTTATCCTGCCAACAATCCCCTCGCCGACCAGTTGAAGATAGTGGCGCAACTCATATACGGTGGTTTGCAAACCTCTATATATGTCGTTAGCCTTACAGGTTTCGATACGCACGCCAACCAGACTGAAGGTACCTATAACGAGAGTGGCCCGCATGCTGCCCTGCTAAGGATATTGTCAGAAGCGGTAACTGCTTTCTATACCGACCTGCAGATGATGGGTGTAGATCAGCGTGTTACTGCGATGACCTTCTCTGAATTTGGCCGTAGGATAGTGTCTAACCAGAGCGGGGGTACGGATCATGGTGCTGCTGCGCCACTAATGGTATTTGGCCCCAATGTCAACCCGCGTATCATTGGTCACAACCCCATAGTTGACCCCAATACTACGGTCAACGACAATATCCCGATGCAGTACGACTATCGCTCGGTATATGCCTCTGTATTGACCGATTGGTTTGGTGTAACACCGCAAGCTGTACACGATGTCCTGATGGAAGATTATCCCATACTGCCGATCTTCAGGCAAAATTCCGCTACAGAAGTGGGGGAGGTCGCCGCGGTAGCGAGCGATGAGTTGTTGGGGCAGAATTATCCCAACCCCTTCTCACGCACCACTACCGTTAGCTTCACCAGCAAAGGAGGCGTCGTTACACTGCAGTTATTTGATATCAGCGGCAGGCTGGTTAAGACAGTGCTGCAGCAGGATTACAGTCCCGGTCGTCATGAAGTGACCATGGACAGGTCAGGCCTCGCAGCAGGTAATTACCTGTATCGCCTCACCAATGGCAGCGACCAGGTGACGAAGAAAATGATAATAATAGATTGATATCTTTGGTTAGTTTTTGTTTGAAGGCCCCGGTACTTTGCCGGGGCTTTTGAATGTAGCGCTGCCTTTTAGAATTTATACGTGACGGTGATTTTGATGAAAATGATGGTCAGGCAAGAGTTTGAAAGTAAAGTGATGCGCAATACCCCCCTGTTATTAACTAATGAAGAATATCCGTTCTATGGTCCAGTATCCTGCCACCAATGCGATAAGCAGGGAGGCAGGGATGACAATAAGCCTGCGATACCATAGTTTGCCTGCGAATTGGCGGGCCACTACCAGGTACATGAAAATGATGATGGTAAGTTGCCCCAATTCCACACCCACATTAAAACTTATTAGTGCAGTGGCAAACGCATACTGAGGCATGCCCAGTTGCGATAGGGCCCCGGCAAAGCCCATACCATGCACCATGCCGAACAGGAATACCATTATCATGCGCCAGGGTTTTACTTTATTCGAATAAATATTTTCAACTGCAAGAAATACGATGGATAAGGCGATCAGGGGCTCTACGATATTAGTTGGCGGTTTTATGATCCCGTACATAGCAAGTCCCAGGGTTATCGAGTGGGCTATGGTAAACATCGATGCTTGCAATATGATTTTTTTCAGGCTTGTGTTGAGAAAAAATACACAGAGGATAAAAAGTATATGATCAAAGCCCAGTGGTATGATATGTTCGTAGCCAAGCACCAGGTATTTCATAAACACCGATCCTCCGCTTTCTTTATCAAGCTGGTAATTTATGGTATGGGCCCATGCAGGGAATGCTAAAGGCAGTAACAATAACAGCAATAACAGGCTTTTTTTCATCGCTCTTCTATTTAGCGGCCAGTAAGGTCTTTTGGTCTATACCGGGCAATATGCTTTTTGCCTCTTGCATCAGTTGATCACCTTTTAGCGGGTCGCCTGCGGCTGCATATATCATACCGTTGCGGTACAGGCTGATAGCATTTTTACTATTGGTTCGCATGCTTTTAGCTGCATACTTTTGTGCTTCGGCATATTTGCCACTCTTATAATAGGCCCATGCCGCCAATTCATTGGCATCAATATTGTCGGGTCTCATAGCGAGATCTTTAAGCGCATAAGGTATCGCTTTATTTGCCTGGCCAGCCTCTATATACGCCATTGCCAGTTCCCTGTTCGTATTGTGTTTCACCACTTGATCTGCCTGGTCCTTTTCACCTTCCAGCAGTAGTGTTATCACATCGTTACGTACCTCGCTGGCCTTTGCTGTATCGCTTTTTAGTTCATATAGGTCGGCAAGCTGCAAAACGAACATAGGCTGGCTCATAAGCTTAATAGCATGCTTGGTCAGGGCAATTGCAGAGTCATAATTCTTTTCGCTTTGGGCTACTTTTGCCAATCCTGCCAATGCATAAGGATATTCAGGGCGATACATCAATGATGTACGGTAGGCGAATGAAGCGCTGTCGTTATTACCCGTATTCAGGTATAGATTACCCAGCATTACCCTGGCCCATTCGGTGCTTTCATCACCGGGCCCTCCTGCTTCTACGGCCATTTTCATGGCCGCTATAGCCCCTTTGTTGTCGCCATATATCTGCCTGAGGTATGATGCACGCGAGTAGGAGCGCAGGTCCGGTCTCAGCCCCAGCATTTTATCACAGTCTTTCACCGCAGCATCATAATGCCCCATTTCTACGTTGGCATCCACTAGTGCACCATATATGCCCGAATTTATACTGTTGATCGCAACGGCCTGCTCTGCAACTGCTTCTTTGAACTGGTGCATGTTAAGCAGAACAACAGATTTTAAGTTGAGTGCTTCAAATTCCAGTTCTTTATTGGCTGCATGTTCATTGGTTATCCTGTTCAGTACTTTTATTGCTGCATTGCTGTAGTAGCCACTGTTGCCGGTTATACGCCCTTCGCTGATATACACGCTGGCCAGCGATATGAATTGTTTTAGGTCGTCAGGATTGTTTTTAAGTGCCGCTATAGCCTTATCATAGGTCGTCTGTATCATGGCTCTTTCGGCATCATTGCCCACCTTGCTATTTCTTGTCAATAGTGCCGGCACGCTAAGTTCATTATTTATGCGTTCCTGCTCCTTGCCGCCTGCTGAGCTGCATGAGCTGTAGGTGAATGTACTTATAAGCAATAGTATACCCGACAAAAGTGTAATGTACCTTTTCATGTGTCCTTGTTTTCTTGTATATACGAATTCGCCGCTCAAATGGTTTTAAAAAAAGCCAAAGGGACACAGCAATGTGTCCCTTTGGCTTTTACTGGTTTTAAAAAATAATTAATTGTTGACTTTCACCAGTTTCACTGATTGTATGGTCCTGCCTCCGGCGCTTAATCGTGCAAAATAGATCCCGCTTGCCAGGTTGCTGCCGTTCCAGTGTGTGGTATATTCACCCGCTTCTTTTTGTTCATCGGCTACCACCTGTACCAGCCTGCCGTTAAGGTCGGTTATCTGCAGCATGATATGTGTTTTTGCTGTCAGCCTGTATTTCAGGGTCACATCGTTCACAAATGGGTTAGGATAGGCACTCATCGCTGCTATAGGGGCTGAAAGGCCTAACTCTTGTACACCTGTAGGTCCCGTGTATTCATTACCGGTAAAGCCGGGCCATGGTTGCTGCAGGTATGGAAAACATTGCTGGAAAGTTGTGTCATTATGGGTAATGCCTGCATTAAAGTCCAGTACATGCAGTAGGTCGGGTGTTACCGGGTTGGTGGTAAAATCATCGTACCACAATCCGATAGCTGCCAGGGCCACACCCGATACTGCCTGCAGCTCTATGGTGGTTACATCATCCTCGAGCCTTCGCCCGTTAGGGAAGCCATCCATATTGGGGATGAATTCGATATTGGTATTGTTATAGGCAGGGTCGGTCAGGCCGATCACTGCTGCTTTTACAATACCCAGCGAGCTGAAGTTTGGATCATTGCGCGGGGTTACCGGCACTGCCATGTTCAGGCGCAGCAGGTCTGCGAACTCAGGTGTACCTGCTATTGGTGAGTGCAGCAGGAAGTTGTTGATGAATGGCTTACCATTGGCCAGTACATTTCCCCCCTTTCCTGTTGCCAGTTGATACGGTGCCAGGTTGGGTACGCCCATCAGGAAGATAGGCATGATATCCACCGAGCGTGGGCTTGAGTTATCAGGCAGCAGGTAAGTACCATAGCCGCCTATATCTGCAAGCGCGGTGCCCGTCAGTGCCAGTTGGTTCGCTTTCAGGGGGTAAAGTCCCTGGTGCGTGTTGCGGAAATCATAAGCTCCCAGCGAATTGGTCTGTATGCGCAGGCTGTCAAGGCCCGGTACTGCACTGCCAAACTGCGAGTCGTCCATGTACAGGCCCAGTTCCGGGTTCTCAAAATATTGCAGGAAGCTAGCATCTGCAGTATATGGGTTCGACCTGTTCCAGAGGTCTTTCATACCTATCGGGATAACCACTTCGTTGGTAAGTGGCATACCCAGGCGCGATACCTGTACCCAGTTGCCTGAATATGTTGGTTCATCGCCATTGGTGCTAAGCGTGGTTATCTGTGGTCTGCTGGCCGATGCCCATACACCTATCACGAAGTTGCCGTCCAGTATACTGCTGGCCTGCGATGTGCTTTGGTTGTTCTTCTGTAGCGTAGTGATCGGCACTTCGATTACGATCGAGTGACAGTTGAATTTTGCCAGCCCGTCGCGTGCCTGTGCGCCGGTACGGAAGCCGCCTACATCAAATGCGCCACCGAGGTCCACAAAGAAGGGATCGTCCACAGGGCCGCAAAATAGCTGCTCGCCGGTGGTAGCGGTCATTACAGCTTGCTGCATCAGTGAGCTGTATGATGATGCGCCAAGACCTACTGTCGCATTTTCTATCGAGCGTGGTCCTATATTGGGTGGAGGCACTATGCCGTTACTGGCAATCGTTGTGAAGGTAGCTCCGCCGTCCATACTGCGTTCGCAGGTGTAGGTGGTTTTAATATTCTGCTGCCCCAGCCTTATGTTGAAGAAGGTCGATGGGTCTTCATTCATATGCTGAAAGGTGAAGCGGTATATTATATTGTCGCCCGCTGTGCTCGCATTGTTCTTAATGTGTATCTCGTACCTGATGTTCTCGCCGAAGGTATAATAATTCGGTCCGCCTGCGGGATGCTCAAAGGGTATGTAATTTGCGATGAGCACTATTTTATTTGTATCGCAGGGGCTTCTGAATGCATACAGGTCTGTATTGTCCGCTATCGGGTCAAACGCTATGAGCGGTGCCTCGCGGTGGCTCGATGCCTTTGCTTTTATCTGTGGCAATAAAAATATGATCAATATCGCCACGGCTTTGCTAAATATATTTTTCATGATCGTTTCTTTTTTCTTTAATAATGTAATTAGAATCTTGCCTGTGGTGTATAATCATATCCCCTCCATGGTTGCTGCTCATACGGGAACATCGCCTGGAAAGTGGTATCATTATGTGTAGGCCCGGCGGTAAACTGTAGTACAGCCTGCAGGTCTGGGGTTACGGGGCTGTTGGGCGCCATGTAATCATCATACCATAAGCCTATAGCTGCCAGTGCCACGCCCGATACGGCCTGTAGTTCTATTGTGGTTACATCATCTTCAAGCCTGCGGCCGTTCGGGAAGCCATCCATGTTAGGAATGAATTCAATGTTCGTATTGGCGTAGGTGGGGTCGGTAAGTCCAAGCACTGCGGCCTGCACGATGCCCAGCGAACTGAATGCTGGATCGTTACGTGGCGTGGGCGGCACGGCCATATTCAGGCGCAGCATATCGCCCAGCGTAGGCAGAAAGTTGTTGATGAATGGTTTACCCTGGGCAAGCGGGTCTCCGTTTTTACCGGTGGCCAGTTGGTATGGGTCCAGGTTCGGCACACCGGTATAGAATATCGGCAATATATCTACAGCACGCGGGCTTACGGAGTCAGGTAGCAGTATGGTGCCGAATACAGCATCATCAAGTGCCGTACCGGCTACTGCGGGCGAGCCCTTTAATGACCACAAACCTGGCTTGCCATTACGGAAGTCAAATGATCCCAGCGAATTGGTTTGTATGCGCAATGCACTCAATGCAGGCACTGCAGCGCCATATTGCGAGTTGTCCATGTACAGTGCCAGTTCAGGGTTTTTAAAGTAGTCGGCAAACTGTATGTCATTCGCCGGATTGCTTGCATTCCATTTATCCTTCATGCCCACTGGTATCACAGCTTCATTGGTCAGCGGCATACCCAGGCGCGATACCTGTACCCAGTTGTTCGTATAGGTATCTGTGCCATTTGCATTCAACGTTTTAATTTGTTTGCGGCTGGCTGATGCCCATACACCTATTACAAAATCACCATCCAGTATGTTGGCTGCCATGTCTGGGGTCTTGCCGTCTTTCTGCAGCGTACTGATGGGTATCTCCAGGGCTATGCTGTGTACATTGAAGCGGGCCAGCCCGTCTTTCGTTGGGTTAGTGGCATTGCCTTCCGGCCTGAAGTTGCCTACATCAAATACACCGCCGAGGTCCACGAAAAAAGGATCATCCACCGGTCCGCAGAATACTTTTTCACCGGTATTGGCAGTGCCTATGGCCTGTTGCATCAGGCTAATATAACTCGCTGCACCTAGTCCCACCGTGCCATCTTCTATCGAGCGGGGCCCTATATTGGGTGGCGGCACAATGCCATTACTGTATATTGTAGTAAAGGTATTGCCACCATCAGTGCTGCGCTCGCAGGTATATGTGGTTTTCAGGTTTTGTTGTCCCAGCCTGATGTTAAAAAAAGTACTTGCATCCTGGTTGCTTTGCGCAAAGGTGAAACGATAAGTTATATCGTCCGCATTAGTTGCCGTGCTGTTTTTGATGTGTATCTCGTAGCGCACATCCGGCGAGAAGTTGTAATAATTAGGGCCGCCCTCCGGCAGTTCAAAAGGAATGTAATTAGCAATGATGATCACCTTCGTAGGGTCATCTGGGCTGCGGAAAGCATACAGGTCTGTATTATCCGCCAGCGGGTCTCGTGATATGAGGGGTGCCTCCCTGTGGCTCGATGCATAGCTCTGAAGCGTAGCGCCAAGCAAACCAAGTAGCACACCATACACCCGCAATCTTCTTAGTAAGGGATGTTTTTTCATGAATAAGATGTTTTTGCGTTATCAATACAGGCATATACGCATTAACATCTCCTTAGGTTTTTTTTAGGAGTATATTTATTTTCTCCGCTTCGTAATCATGTGATAGCTATCCGTTTTATCGTTGGCCGGCACTATATAAAAAATAGCGACAATCTTTGTCGCTATTTTTATATACCGTTCATATGTCGGCTGTTCAACCTATTCAACTTGGTCAACCGATCAACTTACCTGCTGCGATTAGTATGAGCCGGTAGCCACAGCACCGCTCACCGCGGTCAGACGCGTTCAGGGGCCGGGGGATTCTATAAGACGAAGGACTGTGTCCGGCAGCACTTGTACCCAAGCCTATCTTCCTAACTTATCTACCTGTCAACTCATTTAACCTATCAACTTACCTACTGCCATCCGTCACCGTCCAGCAAATTACCCAGTCCGCCCAATATACTGCCCTCTCCTTTGCGCTGCACGGTAGCATATCTTAATATGCGCCCCGCCAGCCTGCTGATGGGTAGCGTTTGTATCCATACAGTGCCCGGTCCGCGTAGCGTGGCGAAGAATACACCCTCGCCGCCGAACAAAGTATTCTTGATACCCCCCACAAACTGTATATCATAGTCCACACCTCCCGTAAACCCTACGATACAGCCCGTATCTATTTTCAGCAGCTCACCCGGCTGCAATTCTTTTTGCAATACATGCCCGCCCGCATGGGCAAAGGCCATACCATCGCCCTCCAGCTTTTCCATAATGAAACCCTCGCCGCCAAACAGGCCCGTACCCAGCTTCTTCTGGAACTCGATGCCTATCGATACGCCCTTTGCTGCGCACAGGAAGGCATCCTTCTGGCAGATCACCCTGCCGCCCAGCCTCATCAGGTCCATGGCCACTATCTTGCCGGGGTAGGGCGCTGCGAACGATACCCTGCGTTTCCCTTGGCTGGCAATGTTGGTATAGGCCGTCATGAAAAGGCCTTCGCCCACCAGCATTCTTTTACCTGCGGAGAGCAGCTTGCCCAATAAACCCCCTTGCTGCTGGCTGCCATCACCAAACAGGGTTTCCATCTGTATGCCGTCGTCCATCATCATAAAGCTGCCCGGTTCCGCTACAGCGGTCTCTTCAGGGTCCAGCTCTATCTCCACATACTGCATTTCCTCGCCTATTATCTTGTAATCGATTTCGTGGTTGCGCATTTGCTTCTTTTTTTTGATTGTCCCAAAGCTACGGGAATATATTATTTGCTACTGTAGTGCGCTTGCGATGTAATAACGCATGGTATGGTCTTTTTACATTTTTTAAAAATTCTTTACCATGAAACACAATGATAAAAAAACGCGCAAGCCGCACGACTACGAAAAACAACCCTCGCAGGGCCGTGCCGATTTTAAACACAGCGATACCACGCAAGGCGGATCGAATTACGGGCAGGGCAGTGGCGACCTCGGCCCCGAAGCTTACGACCAGGGGCAGGTAAAAAATGACGGCAGCAACTACGCCAACGAGCGCAAAAAAATACCCGGTAACAACAACAGGCAGGATATTGAGTACAACGAATAAACGCTTACTTCCATCCGTATATCTGGCTTGTGATATTTGTTATTTTAAAATGCAATTGTGTTGTTTTTTGGCTCATATGTATAAATCAACAACCTTTAATCTTACGGTAACATTTCGATAATATTGCCGCAATACTTTCGCAGCAAATTATTTACGGATGAAAAAAATCTACCTTTCGAGGATAGCGTTCTTGATCGCCATGATGTCTTTGATTTTTTCGAATTCATTTGCGGTTGTAACGAATCCTGCTGGCTTTGATCTCTCCACAGGGAATTATTCCTTTAATAACTGGCCGGCTGCAAGTACTGCAGGCACCTATCCGCCCAATATGATGTTCCAATGGACCAATGTAGGCGATGCAACAATGGCGAACTATGTAGGCGACCTGTATGCAGACTATGCATGCGCGTATCAGAATCCGCCCATCACCAGCGGCCCAAGGATATTTGGCTTAGGTACCAATGGCTTTAGCTTTCTCAATACCGGTAGTGCCCAGAGCAATGCCTGCGCCACAGGTCAGGGTGGATTTTGTGGTGGCGCGGAATTGGGGCTGATCACTACAGGCCGTTCCAACATCCAGGTTTCATGGACTTCTTCTACCATTACGCCGAACCCGAGGTTGTATGGTGTACGCCTGCAGTACAGGGTTGGTGTCGCAGGCAACTATACCGATGTGCCCGGCCCTGTTGAATACTTGTCTGTTGCTACGGCGAATATACCGGTCAATGTGGGGCCAGTAACATTACCCGCTACCTGCGAAAATCAGCCGGTAGTGGACCTGCGTTGGGTATATTATTACATCAGCGGTAGCGGCGCTCGCTCCGAGATCAACGTAACAAATATTTCGGTGACCAGCCAGCCCGGTTATTTCACCGTGGCAAATCAGGTAGGTCTTACTACCTTAAATACCAACCAACCCCTTCCTTCACCCGCAGGTACCTTCCAGTTGAGCGGCACGGCACTTAGCGCTGCCAATACCACGGTACAATTTTCACCCGCAACAGCGAACTTTGAACTGTCAACAAACAATACCAATTTCTACTCCTCCTTGACGCTACCTAACTCTAATGGCGGATTAACAGGACAGCCTGTTACAATATATGTCCGTCAAAGTGCAGTTGCACCTCTGGGTACTAATAATGCCACAATTCAAATATCGGCTACAGGGGCCACAAGCAGCACGGTCAATGTAAGTGGCACGGTCAATCCTCCCGTTCCCTCGATAGTGCCATCTACCACCAGCCTGACAGGCTTTTCAGCATATGTAGGTAATCCCTCACCCGCGCAGAACTTCAATGTGAGTGGTGTTAACCTTGTTGCGAATGTTACCGCTACAGCGCCAGCCGGTTACGAGATATCGCTGAATAATATCACTTTCGCTCCTTCTTTGATACTGCCCCAAAGTGGCGGTACACTCATCAACCAACCCGTATATATTTATGTGCGCATTACAGCAGCGGCACCTTTAGGGCCGGTTAATGGTACGCTCACACTTACCTCTACAAATGCGGTAACACAAAATGTTTCATTGTCCGGTACGGTAACTGTTCCTCCCCCGGTCATCACTACTACGGCGCTTGTGCCCGGTGGCCCTTTCAATACCATCATCGGCAATGCCTCACCGGAACAGACCTTCACTGTCAGCGGCAACAACCTTGTCGGTGATGTGACGATAACACCACCGGCAGCCTACGAATTGTCGCTCGATAATATTACTTACTTGCCTACACTTACGATCAGCCAGGTAGGTGGTGTGCTCCCCGCCCAGCCTGTTACCGTGTATGCGCGCATTGCTGCTGCAGCTCCCGCAGGCCCGCAAAATGGTAACATATCGCTTACCTCTGCTAACGCAATCACACAGAACATACCCGTGGTGGGCAACGTTATAGTTCCCACCGTAACAGCTACCGGCACAGTTGGTTTGTTCAGCACCATGTCTGGCAATCCATCAGCTTCACAGGTAGTGACCTTAAATGGCAGCAACCTGATCGGTGATGTTACTGTTGCAGCACCTGCTGGTTTCGAAATATCTACCGATGATATCACTTATACTTCGTCATTGCTTTTGCTCCAGGTTGGTGGTAGTCTTGTCGGCCAGCCCCTCAGCCTTTATATACGCATCGCTGCCTCAGCCACTGGTTGGGTAAGCGGCGATGTGCAGCTTACTTCACCCGGTGCGCCGACCGTGAATATCCACGTGCGCGGTAATGCCAACATTCCTTTTACCAATGGCGACATTGCCATAACAAGGGTGGGCGATAGTGTTACCTTGAGCAATACCGGTAGTATAGTATTTGTAGATGAATACACTCCTGCGGGTACTTTGGTGCAGAGCATCATCCTCCCCTACAACGATATGGTGGGCAACAATTTCCTTTGTAGTGGTACTGCCACCAGTGAGGGCTTTGTTACCCGCTCGCTCGATGGCCGTTACCTGGCTATTGCCGGTTACAATCGTGCAACAGGTGGTGTGGGTACCATCAGCGGTACTACCTCTGCCACGGTGAACAGGGAAGTGGCTTTGGTAAAGTACGACGGTACTGTTGACGTATCTACATCGCTGCCCGATGCAGGTAACACTGGCAACGCCCGTGGTGCCATTACTACCAATGGTACCGACATCTGGATAGGCTGCAGCACCGATGGTGTGCGCTATACAACGGTTGGTTCCAACTCATCATTACAGATAGCTACTACACCTACCAACGTCCGCGACTTCAACATTGCAGAGACAGGAGGTGTGGCACAGCTCTTTATATCTTCAGGTTCGGGAGGCACGCGCGTGGCTACCATCGGTACCGGCCTGCCCACTACCACCGGTCAAACGATCACCAACATTCCTGGCCCGGTATTGAGCAGCCCTTATCAATATTTCTTTGCTGACCTTAGCGAGACAGTTCCCGGTGTGGATGTGCTTTATGTAGCCGACGATGCGGTTGGTCTTGTAAGGTTCTCGCTTGTAGCAGGCAGTTGGGTGCAGGACGGTGTGATTGGTGCTCCTGCCGATAAGTTCAGGAGTGTTGCCGGTTCTGTTGATCGCAGCACAGGCACTATGACACTGTATGCAGTTGCAGGTTTCGACGGCAATGCTACAGGCAATGGCGGCACTATCTACAGCTTCACCGATAATATGGGTTATGCACCGGTTAGCTTCACTGCACCTGCGCTTACTACGCTGGTAGCAGCAGGTACTAATAATAAGATATCTTACCGCGGCGTGGCATTGGTGCCGTACAACCCCGGTTGCGCTGCCAACTCCCTTACATGGACAGGTAATGCCAGCGGCAATACTAAGTTGCCTGAAAACTGGTGTGGCCTTGTAGCGCCCACTGCTAATGATAATATAACCATCGATCCGTTGGGCCCCATCAACCAGCCCGTTATTGATAGCCCGGGCAACGTAGCGAACACTGTTATCGTGAACAGCGGCGCTATCCTCTATTTCAAGAGCGGCGGCGTGCTTGACGTACACGGCGATATACAGAACAATGGTACCTTCCATAGCAACGAGGGCAGCCTTATTTTCAGTGGTATCGCAGGGCAGTCTGCCCCCGGCTTTACTGTGGCCAACCTAACCATGCAGGGCCTGCAGTTATACACTACCGGCAATATGCAGGTGGACACTTCGCTGACAATGACCTCCGGCGATCTGTACCCCGATAACAACATGGTTATACTCGGCACCTCACCCACATCGCCCGGTACGCTCACCTATACTTCAGGCCATGTATTGGGTTATATGAAGCGCTGGTTTGCTGCAACCACCAATGCAGGCGATGCTACAGGTTTGTTCCCCTTCAGCTATAATGGCGACGACCGTTTGATCACGGTTGAGTACACGCAGGCCCCCGCAAGCGGTGGTTCGCTCGTGGGCCATTACTTCTACGACAATAATACATTGACCATCAATAATGGCAATCCGCTTACGGTTACCAACCTGGCGCCCTGTGCCGGTACCTTCCAGCCGGTGCATGTAGTAAAGGACATGTTCCAGCTTACCCCGGCAGATGGTTTCCCCAATACAGGCAATGCAGCTAACGATGGCACTTACGATGTGACCCTGAAAGAGCAGAACCTGCAGGATTATACCAACGTATGCGAGCTGACCGCACTCAAGAGCGATGATGATATCGACTTCTTTGAAGACGGTGTGCACCAGGGCTCAACCCTTGTGGGCAATACAGTGATTGCCAGGCGCACAGGTGCAAGCGGCTGGAGCGACTGGAGCATTGCAGGTAGCGCAGCCAACCCGCTGCCCATAAAGCTCACCAGCTTCGATGGCCGCAGGCTGGGTAATACACAGGCACAACTGCAATGGCGCGTATCGGCAGAGGGAACGGAAAACTTTATCCTGCAGCGCAGCGCTGATGGCGAGAGCTTCGCTACCATCAATATGCAGCAGGCAAAAGCAGGCACCGGCGACTACAGCTATACCGATAATATGGTAACAGGCAAGAACTTCTATCGCCTGGCTATAAAAGAGCTGAGCGGTAAAGTTACCTACAGCAATGTAGTGGTGATAGATATGAACGGCAGCGGCCTGCAACTGGTGAGCATAGCGCCTAACGTCATCAATGGCAACGCCACCGTGCATGTGCAGAACGATGCGGCTGCTACGGCCACCCTGCGCATCATAGATGCCATGGGCCGGCTCGTTATGACCGATGCCCTGCAGCTTAATGCTGGCAGCACTTACTTCACCTTCAATGCTTCTGGTCTCCGCGCTGGCGCTTACCTCATGCAGGTAGTAGCTGCAGACGGTGCTACCGTACAGCAGCGCTTTATCAAACAGTAATTTTTCATAAGGGTAGAATACGGCGGCCTCTCTTTTGGGAGGCCGTTTTTTTATGCGGCTAAATTTCTTGGTTCTATCGGAGAATATCCCAACGGGATCAGATGTGAATAGCCCCGGATAATATCCGGGGAAAATATAACGCAATGCAGGAACATCCCCGGAGGGGTTGAATGTCAATAGCGGGGTGAATGGATCTGGGACTTAATCATCCAGCTTCAGCACCGCCAGGAAGGCCTCCTGCGGCACATCTACGCTACCTATCTGGCGCATACGCTTCTTGCCCTCTTTCTGCTTTTCCAGCAGCTTGCGCTTACGGCTTATATCACCGCCATAGCACTTGGCCGTCACGTCCTTCCTCATGGCCGATATCGTTTCGCGGGCCACTATCTTGGCGCCTATGGCCGCCTGTATGGCTATCATGAACTGCTGGCGGGGCAGCAGTTCCTTCAGCTTCGAGCACAGCTTGCGGCCAAAGTCCTGCGCGCGGCTACGGTGTATCAATGCGCTCAGCGCATCCACCTTATCGCCGTTCAGCAGTATGTCCATCTTGGCAATATCGCTCTCGCGGTAGTCCAGCGGGTGGTAGTCGAAGGAGGCGTAGCCCCTTGTAGATGATTTCAGTTTGTCGTAGAAGTCGAATACTATTTCCGTCAGTGGCAGCTCAAATATCAGCTCCACGCGCGTAGGTGTCAGGTAGTGCTGGTTGATCAGCATGCCGCGTTTGCCCAGGCACAGGCTCATGATATTGCCTATGTAATCGGGCAGGGTAATGATCTGCGCACGGATAAAGGGCTCCTCTATACGGTCCAGCCTGCTTGGGTCAGGCATCTCGCTGGGGTTGTTCACCGTTACGGCCTTGTCCTTTTCACGGGTCAGGTAGGCTTTAAAGCTCACGTTGGGCACCGTGGTGATCACCGTCTGGTTGAACTCGCGCTCCAGCCTTTCCTGTATGATCTCCATGTGCAGCATACCCAGGAAGCCGCATCGGAAACCGAAGCCGAGGGCCTGCGATGTCTCCGGCTCAAAGGTGAGGGAAGCATCGTTGAGTTGCAGCTTTTCCATACACTCGCGCAGCTCTTCAAAGTCGTCTGTCTCTACCGGGAAGATGCCTGCAAATACCATTGGCTTCACTTCCTCGAAGCCCTTCACTACTTCCTGTGTCGGGTTCGCCACCGTGGTGATGGTATCGCCCACCTTCACCTCTTTCGCATTCTTGATGCCGGTGATGATATAGCCCACATCCCCTGCACCTACGCTCTTTTTAGGTTGCAGGCCCAGTTTCAGTACGCCCACCTCGTCGGCAAAGTATTCGCCGCCGGTATGGTAAAATTTTACTTTATCGCCTTTATTGATCGTGCCGTTCTTTACGCGGAAGTAGGCAATGATACCGCGGAACGAGTTGAACACACTATCGAATATCAATGCCTGCAGCGGGGCTTCCGGGTTGCCCTGCGGGGCCGGTATGCGCTCCACTATGGCCGTCATGATGTCCTCTATGCCTATGCCGCTCTTGCCGCTGGCCAGTATGATATCTTCCGGCTTGCAGCCTATCAGGTCCACTATCTGGTCGGTCACCTCGGGTATCATGGCGCCTTCCATATCTATCTTGTTGATCACGGGTATGATCTCCAGGTCGTTATCCAGCGCCAGGTACAGGTTGCTGATGGTCTGCGCCTGTATGCCCTGGCTGGCATCCACCAGCAGCAGCGCGCCCTCGCAGGCCGCCAGTGCGCGGCTCACCTCGTAGCTGAAGTCCACATGGCCGGGGGTGTCTATCAGGTTCAGCACATATTTTTCGCCATTGTGCTCATAGTCCATCTGTATGGCGTGGCTCTTGATGGTGATGCCCTTCTCGCGTTCCAGGTCCATATCGTCCAGCACCTGCGCCTGCATATCGCGTTCGCTGATGGTCTTGGTATGTTCCAAAAGGCGGTCGGCCAGGGTACTTTTACCATGGTCGATATGAGCTATTATGCAAAAATTCCTAATATTTTTCATCCCAGTCACTCAAAAGAGTGTGCAAAGGTACGTTTAAAATGGGGGAATTAATGTGAAAATATAGAAATGTGCAAATGTGAAAATTCCCCCTTATTAAGGGGGGGTAGGGGGATGTAAACGCTCAATTTGAATTCAAGCGCTCGATCTTGTCTTCCAAAGTCCTAATAACGTTCCTGATGTTCACCTTTACATCGCGATCCGCAAACCTAATGATGTATATTCCGAGGCTTTCCAATCGTGCCTGACGAGCATCGTCCTTCTGTAAGGCAAGGTCGTCATAGTGCGTGATACCATCAATCTCTATAGCAAGACTTAATTCGTGACAGAAAAAATCAACAATATATCTGTCAACCGGCACCTGACGGTGAAATTCAATTCCGAGCTTTCTACCTTTTATTTCTTTCCACAACAAAATCTCACTCAATGTACTTTCCTTTCGCAGCTTCCTTGCGAGTTCTTTTAATTTGGGGTCGTACCAGATGATCCTATTAGCCATAATCTTAAAAGTATTGCTTTTCTTTTAGTTCTTTAATTGGGCCGTATTGCAAGCCTCAACAGGACATCCCCCTGACCCCCTTATTAAGGGGGAATTTTTTTATTCTTTCTTTTTGATGTAGTAGATGGCGTCGCCTATGGAGAATTTCTGAATGCCGGGGTCTTCTTTTTTTATCTCCAATATAGTGGAGCCATCGGGTAGAACTTCTTCCTGTGTGCCGATGTAGCCGATGGAAATGGATGTATCTTTTTTGGGCTTTTTTCTTTTGGGCTTTTGTTCATGACCAGACTGTACACAGCCCTGCCCGTTATCAACATTCGTTGAACCCGGGCTGTCTCCTCTCAAGTGGGGAATTGCTTGGTTATTTCCTGTTGGGGTTATTTCCTGTTTTGTATCGGGGTTGTAGTTGAAAGTGGCTGTGGGAGCTTCATATGGTTGGTTTGAGTTATTTCTCGTCATTGCATGTTCGTCTTTTAAAGGTGACAGGGGGCTTTGATCTAACTTGGGTGCAGGATTCAGCTTTACACACCCCTGTTCTGAATCGGCAGTCGCCTCTTCAGAACTGTCCCCTCTCAAGAGGGGAAGGGCCTCATCCCCCGGCCCCTTCTCCACATGACTAGTCCTAAAATAAGTTTACACTTTTGATATTTTAGTCCTGATATAAATTT
>CAYZTM010000050.1:0-21443 GCA_964481425.1 uncultured Flavipsychrobacter sp. | reverse complement strand
TTCGCGCTTCTCCTTCATCGACAATATTGCTGCCTTCAAAGGCTCTGGCCTGGTAATAGAGGCCATAGTTGAAAAGCTGGAGGTAAAAAAAGCCGTATTTGCGGAACTGGAAAATTATGTTGACGGTGATTGCCTGCTGGCCACGAACACCTCCTCCCTTTCCGTTACCTCCATCGCGGCGGCTTGTAGGCAACCCGGCAGGGTGCTGGGCCTGCATTTTTTTAACCCCGCACCGTTGATGGCGCTTGTGGAGATCATCCCCGCCGTACAGACCGATGCTACCCACGTGCCTGCAGCCAGGCAGCTGATGGAACAATGGGGCAAGGTGCCCGTTATTGCTAAAGATACCCCCGGCTTTATTGTGAACCGCCTGGCCCGCCCCTTCTATGGTGAGGCCATCCGCCTATACGAAGAGGGCATTGCCGATATTGCTACCATCGACTGGGCTATGACGGAGATAGCAGGTTTCCGCATGGGGCCTTTTACCCTTACAGACTATATAGGCCACGATGTTAACTACGTTGTGACCGAAACGGTCTTCCAATCCTTTTTCTACGATCCACGCTACAAGCCGTCCTTTGCGCAGAAGCGTTTGCTGGAGGCTGGTTGGCTGGGCCGCAAGTCGGGCCGGGGCTTTTATAACTACGCCGAAGGCGTAGCGCAACCGGAACCCCTTAAGGATGAGGCCCTTGGCCGGCAGATCGTGGAGCGTGTACTGGCCATGCTCATCAACGAGGCAGCCGATGCCCTTTACCTCGATATCGCCTCTGCTACCGACCTGGACCTGGCCATGACCAAAGGGGTCAATTATCCTAAAGGCCTGCTGGCCTGGTGCGATGAATGGGGTGCTGCCAATTGCCTTAAAGTACTGGACGACCTATACAAGGAGTATCATGAAGACCGCTACCGTGCATCTGTATTATTAAGGAGGATGGCCACAGAAGGGAGAAAATTCAGGTAAAAAGTTGCGTATTAATGGCTGGTGAGATGTGCTGGCATAATCACATACTACTATTTTAGCGCAAAAAGTTGCGTATTATTGTAATTCTTTCTTGCAGGCCTGCAGGTCGGGGTCATTAATCACATCTTCCATATGCTCCAGCATATCATTCACGTTGGGGTATTTCTCTGTGATCTTTTGCAGCATGCAGTCGCAGTAGGCCTTGGCCTTACCGGTATCATCGTCCGGAACGCCGAGGCTTTCCATGCAGGTATGTCGGTAATTATCCTTGTCCTCCTGCGACCAGGTGTTCTTACAGGAACTGAAAGCAAGGGCCCCGCCGGCCAGTAAAAGACAAAGTAAATACCGCATAGCACAAATTTTAGCTCTATAAAGCTATACAAATACCTCTAAAGGGGGAAATCGAAACTGCTTATACGGTCACTTCCTTTTGTTGCCACACTTTGTTGTCGTCATCGCGCACCATTACATGATAGGTGCCGTGGCGCATCTGGGCCGTGTCCAGCTCCACATCTACGGTGTGGGTATGGCCATCGTTATACTCCTTCTGGTGCATATTGCCATAGGCAAAGCCGTCGGGGCCTACTATATGTACGTTCAGGTTGTGCTGTGCCGGAAAGTCAAGGTTTAGCGTTACCACGGTTTTCGTATCGCGGGGGGGTGGCGGCTTGTAGGCGGCAAAGCTGCGTGTTACCTCGTGGCTGCTCGATGCCCTTATAGATGTGGAAAGGAATTTTTCAAGGTCTTTGGAGGCCTTGGGCCTTTTGGCATCATAGACAGTAGCGAGTGCTGTGCCGGCAGTAACAGTTAGTATGGCGTTTTGCGCCTGTGGCCTTGCTATATGCTGCTCGTGCAGGTAGGCCAGTAGTTTTCCCAGTGTCCTGTCCTGCTTGTGCAGGGCATATTTTGCGCCGGGGGCAGGCTCCTTGGCGTTCAGGGCCGTATAATAGGTAGTAACGGCCATGTTCATCATCTTCTCGGGTGCCAGCCATAGCGACTCGTAGCCCCCGAGCACCATCTCAGGTGCGTCCTTGGCCTGGCTATGGAATACCATGCCCGGGTCAATGTCAATGGCAATACTATCACAGGTTGTATTGACCAGTCTCAGCTCTATCCCCCTGTTGCTGCTTCCTTTGCCGGTGGCCCTGGCATCTTTTATCATTACCAGGTGCTTTTCTATCGCCTGTTTTAGCGATATCCTGGCCTGTGCGCCGGCCTTGATCTGTAAACCAGGACAGCATAGAAGCAGTAATACAATTCGGCTGATGTTTTTGTGCCTCATAAGTAAAACATTATACTGTGCAAAAAAGGGGAATTAAAATTATCCATATTTCCCCGGATAAAAAAGGGAATTTTAACTTTTTTTTAAGATAGGCGTAAAATCTTTATGGATAGTTATATCCTTTTGAATATTAATAATATCGCCGCGTCGGTTACAATGTGTTTTTTCCTATTTTCGCGGCGCAATGAACTTGCAGGTGCTGCTGGGCATGTATGAGAGTGATATCCGCTTAAAACAAATAGCGGCGGGTATCTCTTTGCCCGATAGCAGGATGAGGGTCTGCCTCGAGAACCTACGGGGCTCTTCCATCAATTTTATTGCCACGGCCGTTTGGAAACTCTCCGAAGCCAACCATGTCTTCATCGTGAACGACCGCGAGGAGGCAGCCTACTTCCACAACGACCTCGAGCACCTGACCAATGCGCTGGACATCAGCTTCTTCCCCGATTCCTTTAAGCGCAGCGGCCATTTCAACGAGCTGAACAGCAGCCATGTGATGCTGCGCACCGAGGCGCTGACCCGCTTCAGCGGTAAGAGCGTGCACAAAAAAGTGCTGGTTACCTACCCGGAGGCCTTGTTTGAAAAAGTGGTGAACCCCACCGCCCTTTCAGGCAATATGATACACATCAAAGTGGGTGAGAACCTGAAGGTGGATGCACTGATGGAGCAGTTCGTAGGCCTCGGCTTCAAAAGGGAGGATTTTGTATATGAACCAGGGCAATTTGCCATGCGTGGCGGCATACTGGATATTTATTCTTTTGGCAACGAGCACCCCTACCGCATAGAACTCTTTGGCAACGAAGTGGACAGCATCCGCATCTTCAACCCCGAGACGCAACTATCGGAGCGCAAACTCCTGAGTGTCTCGATACTGCCGAACATAGAGACCAAATTTGAGACGCACGAAAAAATATCCCTGCTCGATTACCTGCCGGAGAACACAGTGATATGGGCCAAGGATATGGAGTTCACCCTGGGCCGCATAGCCAAAATGGAAGGCGAGCTGCCCGAAAAGATAGAGCTGGGCCAGGTGGCGGTGGACCATGAGGAAGAATGGCTTAAGGAACTGACCCGCGCCGACTTTGAGGACATAAACGAATGGAAGGAAAAGCTGAAGGACCGCCACCTTATAGAATGGTACAACCGCTCGCTGGAGCGCATAACCGGTGATGAGCTGACAGCGCAACTGCAATTCGCCACCGAGGAGCAACCCGTATTCAACCGCCAGTTCAATATGCTTATTGATGATCTGCAAAAGCGTGGAGCATCGAAATATGAGCCCTTCATCTTTGCGGAGAACCCTAAGCAGACTGAGCGCTTGCGCAGCATATTCGAAGACCTCAATGCGCAGATCAATTTCATATCTGTTCCCACAGCCATCAGCAAAGGCTTTATAGACCACGAGAAGAAACTACTTTGTTATACCGACCACCAGGTATTTCAGCGCTACCATAAATACAAGGTAAAACAGGCTTACAGCAAGGGTAAGGCCCTGACCATGCGTGCCCTGCGCGAGCTGCAGCCGGGCGATTTTGTAACGCATATAGACCACGGTGTGGGTGTGTACAGTGGCCTGCAGAAAATAGAGGTGAACGGTAATATGCAGGAGGCGATACGCATACTGTACCGCGATAACGATGTGCTGTATGTGAACATCAACTCCCTGCATAAGATCAGCAAGTACACTGGCAAAGAGGGCAGCCCGCCCAAGGTGAACAAGCTGGGCAGCGATGCCTGGGAGAAGCTGAAGAACAAGACCAAGAAACAGGTAAAAGATATAGCAGCCGACCTGATAAAGCTTTATGCCAAGCGTAAGGCCTCGCAGGGTTTTGCACATGCGCCCGACAGCTATCTGCAAACCGAGCTGGAAGCATCCTTCTTTTATGAGGACACTCCCGACCAGGGCAAGGCTACCGCAGATGTGAAACGCGATATGGAAGCCCCCTCGCCTATGGACAGGCTGGTATGCGGCGATGTGGGCTTCGGAAAAACAGAGGTGGGCATACGTGCAGCCTTCAAGACCGTGGGCGACAGCAAACAGGCCGCAGTGCTGGTACCTACTACTATCCTTGCCTTTCAGCACTACCAGACCTTTAAGGAGCGGCTTAGCGATTTCCCATGCAATGTGGACTACATCAACCGCTTCAAGTCGGCAAAGGAGAAAAAGGAGACACTGAAGAAACTGGCGGAAGGCAAGATAGATATCATCATAGGCACGCATGCCCTGCTGGGCAAGGACGTTAAGTTCAAAGACCTGGGCCTGCTCATCATAGACGAGGAGCAGAAATTTGGCGTATCGGCCAAAGAGAAGCTGCGTGAGCTGAAAGCCAATGTAGATACCCTTACCCTCACGGCCACGCCAATACCGCGCACACTACAGTTCTCGCTCATGAGCGCGCGCGATCTGAGCATCATCAACACCCCGCCACCCAATCGCCAACCGGTGCACACGGAAGTGCTGGTGTTCGACGAATACACCATTCGCGATGCTATCTATTATGAAACGGAGCGGGGCGGACAGGTATACTTTATACACAATCGCGTGCAGAGCCTGCCTGATATGGTGACCCTGCTGCGCAATCTCTGCCCCGATCTCAATATAGGTATGGCACACGGACAAATGGAGGGCCACAAGCTGGAGGAGGCACTGCTGAAATTCATAGAGAAGGAGTATGATGTGCTCTGCTGTACCAATATAGTAGAGAGTGGTGTGGACATACCCAATGCCAATACCATTATGATCAATAATGCCCACCAGTTTGGCCTGAGCGACCTGCACCAGTTGCGGGGCAGGGTGGGGCGTAGTAACAAAAAGGCTTTCTGCTATCTCTTTGCGCCACCCATGAGCACGCTGCCCGACGATAGCCGTAAGCGCCTGCAAACACTGGAGCAGTTCAATGAGCTGGGCAGCGGTTTCCAGATAGCCATGCGCGACCTGGATATACGCGGTGCCGGCAACCTGTTGGGTGGCGAACAGAGCGGTTTTATTACTGAGATAGGCTTTGAGATGTACCAGAAGATACTCAACGAGGCCATGCGCGAGCTCAAGACATCCGATTTTAAAGACGTATTTGCCGAAGAGCTGGAACGCAAAAAAGACTTTGTAAGCGACTGTACCATAGATACCGACCTGGAAATATTGATACCCGACAGCTATGTGGAAAATATAACCGAGCGTTTATCGTTATATACACAGCTGGATGATATAGGGAATGATGAAGAGCTGGAGTTGTTTGCCGACGAGCTGAAGGATAGGTTCGGGCCCATACCGGAACAGGTGCAGGACCTTTTCACTACCCTGCGCTGCCGGCGTATGGCCTGCGAGCTGGGCTTTGAGAAACTGATACTGAAGAACGAACAGATGCGCCTCTATTTTGTGAACAATCCCGATTCGCCCTATTTCGAGTCAGCCACCTTCAATCATATTCTTGACCACATCCAGAAGCGGGTCAACAATGCCCGGCTGAAACAAGTAGGCAAGAACTTTATGCTGGTAGTAGATAAAATGAGAGATATGAAAAAAGTATTCGATTTCCTTTCGGGCCTTGCGAAAGGACTGGAATAAAAATGCCCCGTCATTGTATTGTAAACTAAATGCACATGGAAGATTTATGTTTCTTTTTGCCCTATTTTTACAAACCCCTCCCCCGATTTTTTTAAAGATATTTTTTTGATGAAAAAGTGTATTGAAGTAACGGCATTGTTCTTTGCTGTTTTGGTTGTAATGTCATCTTGTAAAAAGGATAAAACAGAGCCCGCGCCCCTGAGCCCGACAATGTATATACCAAGTAGTGATGTGGCACTGGCCGGCTCATTATTGCATGGAGATGGCACAGCTGAAGAGTTGAGCTCACCCCTCTCGGATGTATGGGGTATCTTGCTCTCCTCGGGTCTTGAAGTAAAACTGACGGATACAACGGACCAACTGAATAGTGGCTACGAAAGCTGGCAGGAAGCGTTCTTTTGTGGTACGGATGGTACCGGCCTGATAAATGCAAAACAAGTGTCTATAAACAATAAACCCATTGCCAGTGTGGGCGATCATTACTATAGTCAGAACGTTTGGCGCGACAATTGGCTGAACCACTGGGAGGTAGATCGAAACAACGATATCCCCGAGGTATCCGCCAATATTATGGGCGTCCTGCCCTATTTTGCCGGTACCCTGCCCGCGCAGGTAAGCCGTTCCGCCGGCCTGAGCCTGGCGCTTAGTTCGAAGAATGTGTATGGGGCCGATTCGGCTTATGTATTGCTGCACAGCAATGGCACGGTGGTAAAGAGCAATGTGGTGGGCGTACAAACAACTGCGGGTGGTACGGCCAGGATAACTTCCGACCAGCTATCGAAGATGCAGAATGAATATATTTCCTTCAACAACAAAGCTTGCTACGGCGTGCTTGCCGTGGTAGTGGTCTATAAGGACACTACGGAAACCTTCGAGGGCAAGCGCTTTGCTTTTGTCACTCAAAGGGAGCTTGCGCAAAACATTACGTTGAAGTAGTCTTCATTTTACTGCTATCAATAGTTGAACATAATAGGGCAGCCGCGACAAAGAAAAATGAAAAGTTCCGGCCGGGGCTGGCCTGATTTTTGTTTTTCTTGTATATTTAGGGAGTTAGCCCTGAATAATGGATAAAATAAAAATAGTCGTCGCGGACGACCATCATATTTTACTGGATGGGCTTAAGGCCCTCCTCCAGAAGCAAAAAGACGTAGATGTCGTTGCCATGTATGACAACGGGCTCGACCTCTATAACGCGCTGCCCTCAACCGGGCCGCAGGTGGCCTTGGTCGATATCAACATGCCCGGCCTCGATGGCCAGGCGCTTACCATCAAGATCAAAGAGAATTATCCCGGAATTAATGTTATTGCCCTCTCGATGTACGATGACGGGGGGCATATCATGGACATGATAGAGGCCGGAGTATCGGGATACCTGCTCAAGAATGTGAATGACAGGGAACTGCTTGAGGCAATACGTACGGTTGCAGCGGGCAAGATGTATTTTTCTTCAGAGGTGTCGGAAAAGATAGCGGCCCTGGTGGTGCGCCGTCAGCAAAAACAAGAGCAGCAGGAAGAGATCCGCCTTACCGAACGCGAGCTGGAGGTGTTGAAGCTGGTGTCTGAAGAGCTGAGCAACGCCCAGATAGCCGACCGCCTTTTCATCAGTGAGCGCACCGTGGAGACACATCGGAAGAACATGCTGCGCAAGACCAATAATAAGACCATTGTAGGCCTGCTGAAATATGCAATGGAACGCCACCTGATCTGAAAGGCAGCTACCACATTGTCATAATGGGCCATCCGTGCCAGTACGTAGGCCAAAATACCGCCAATACTGTATTTACCACCTTATTCATGCCGGGTACTTTTGTATCGCAAAGCTGCGATAGGCTTTGCGATAATATCCACTAACAAAAAAAGAACGTCATGAAAAAGCTTTGCTACATTGTACTGCCTGTTGTGCTGATGAATTTGGCAACATCCTGTAAAAAAACAGAGGATGTTGTGCCCGGCAACAACGATACTACTGTTACCACAACCCCTACTACACCAACGCCGCCATCGCCCAGTGTTGAGGGTGTGTATGGTGCATTTGTCAGCCTGGTAATGACTTACAGCACTACCCAGGTAGGCATACCCATAGACCTGAACACGGAAATAGGACTCGCCGCCATCTACCAGGACGCCTGGTCGGCCACCGGTACCAATACGCTCATTGATGCCGGCACGGTGAAAGTGAATAACAATACCCTTGACCAGAATGCGAACAAGTCATACAGCAAGACCGCTACTGCCGGCCAAACACCTGCTGATCTTGGCTTCTCGGGCGGCGTTAACTGGACAGTTTCCGGCAATGCCAACTTCCCGGCTGTGAACCGTAACCTTACCAATATTGCGCCGGACTATACCGGTACGATCCCCGAAACGGTATCACGTACGGCTGACCTTACGCTTTCATTCACTTCGGGCAATACACCTCATGCCGATTCAGTATACGTTATGCTGATTACTGGCCAGACATCCATCTTAAAACATTATAAAGCAACTGCCGGTTCTGTTACTATCCCGGCCAGCGAGCTGAGTGCTTTGAGTGCAACATCCACGTCCAATCCGGGGTATATTGAGATCTGCCCCTGGAATGTGCAATTTTACACCGAAGGAACTACGACCAGCAAGACCTGCGCTTATGTTCGCGAACGCGCAATCGTTAAAAGCATTACTGTGAACTAAAAACAGTCCTTTTACCCCTCCTGTATATACAGGGCTAAAGATCCTCTTTCGATGGTTTTAGATCCTGAGAGGGTGGATTTATCGCAACGGGACCTTCGCGGTCCCGTTGTTGTTTTAATGTATATCCTTAGGTTTGTATGCACCGAAGCCCTGCATATATTCTGCCAATGTTCCCAGCCCCATTTCTGCTCTGCGTTTATCCACATTGGCTGAATCTATTATTGGATAAAGTTTCCAGTTATTGAACTGGGTTCCATATAGCTGAACGCCTTTTTCTTTTACCATAATGCGGTCGGTCAGGTAGGCCACATCTTCTTTTTTTGCATCACCGGTCCGTACCAGCCTTTCCAGGTCTTTGAGTATACCTTTCTGGAAGGCAAGGTCATTGTCGGCATGCTGGCATAGTATGAAAGCCCCCTCATAAGCGTCTTTGCCGACCATATTTATGCCGGGGAAACCGTATTTTTTGACCACTTGCTTTATGAAGACCAGGGTAGCGCTATCTATTCTCCGGGCATCTTGTTTTGCTGCTTTGTCTTGACGGATCTTAGTGAGATATAACCTGATCTGTTGGTCAAGGCCGAAGGCGACAAGGAGATCATATGCAAGCTTTGGCTCTTTCAACCCGCCATTCAGCTTCAAGAAGTTTTCCTTTATCTTTTTTTCATAGTCTTTCCATTCTTTGCTGTTCTTCCATTTCATGAAGGGATAGCTGCCAATATCGAAAGGGTCATAAATATCCCGCAATACTTCGCTGTTGCTGCCGGTGTAGGAAATGGACTCTTTGAGAAAATAAAATGCGGAGTCTTTCTTGTTCTCACTGGCACAAATAAATGACAGTTCGAAAGCGCCGCGACAGTAGCCGGGACTGCCATGCTCATCCCTGTAATATCCCTGGCCGAAAATGCGTCGTTGTTCAATGCGCCGAAGGTCTGCCGTGTCAAGGGGTTGGGCGTGCAGGGCCGGTCCTGCAAAAGGCAGTAAGAATAATAGATAGAGCGCCTTCATAGAAGCAGATTTGATACCAACAAAAAAAGCCGCTCCCCACAGAAAGCGGCTCAATAATTATGTGGTGGCATTACCAGGTCCTGTGCCTTTGGTATATCTGGTAACGCGGATCGTAATAATGATGGCTGTGATACCCGTGCTTATATGGGCGATGCGAGGCATGGCCACCTCCGGCACACGAACTCATGAACATCAAAACAGCAATAACGCCTAATACGGTATAGCATACAGTAGCGAGCTTTCTCATGCTTATAAATTTTTTGGGTGCTTAAATATATAAAACTATCCGGCAAGTAGTTAATATACCGGAAAAAAATTGAGCCGGGGTAAATGTAGTGAAACAAAAGACGGTATAAAATAAAAAAAGTCCTATTTGTCATTCGTGGTATCATTTTTATGAACTTACAGTTAATAACAAAAAACGATTAGAATTTACAAAAAACTGATAATCAATTAGTTGGGATTTATTTTAATGCTTATTTGCTTCATAAGTGAAAAAATCTTTTTGCGAACAGTAAAAAGTAACTTAAATTTATAGAGAGCCGCATTTTAATTAATAAACAGTTAATAAACAATCTAATCAAAGTTCATGAACGCCAACGACTCCTAATTAGTTAACCTTAAAAATGCATTTTTATGACACCTTCTTACTCCTCCTTTAAAAAGCTGAAAATTGCCCCGATTTTATTGCTGCTTTTATTTGCCTTCCAGTTAAATGCCTTTGGACAAACGTCCTGGCAAATAGGTAATGGTACCGCATCTAATTCATCAACCGTGTATCCGTGTCCCTATGGACAATGGTATTCAGGAATGCGAACACAATTTTTGTACACAGCTACAGAAATGACTGCCGCTGGCATGACCCCGGGGTCTATCGATCAAATTGCCTTTAACGTGATCTCGCTCAATAACATGCAGGCGATGCAGAGTGTGACGATATCTATGAAAACCACTACTACGGCAAACACCAATGCCTGGCAAAGTGGCCTTACGCAGGTATATAGCACACCAAGCCTTTTGCCCACTGTGGGGTGGAACACATATACGCTGACAACACCCATCGTATGGAACGGAACAGATAATATATTGGTTGAGATATGTTTCTGGAATGGTCAATATACTTATACATACAATGCCAGTACTCAGTGGACCACAAATGCAGTGCCGGGTGTGAACACATCGATCTGGTATCGTGGTGATACCGGTGGGCCCTTCTGCACCACCACCAGTATTACGGGCACTTCCACCACCAGGCCAAATATCAAGTTCACCCGTTTGCTGGGTGCTCCTACCAATTTTGTGGCCAATCCGACGACGGTATGCAGTGGTAGCCAACTGACACTTAGTGCTGATGGAATGGCCAATGGTGCTACTGCAAACTGGTCCGGTCCCGGCATAGCAGCCAATACATCGACCCCAGAGGTGAACGGTGCTGCATCTTATACATTCACTGCCCCCAATGTAGCAGCCACTACTATTGCTACTTATAGTGTAACACAGACATCCGGCGCTACAACATCTTCTGCCTCTACAGTAGATGTGACCATAGAGCCAACACCCGCATTCTCCGCCAATTATCCTAATTCCAACTCGCCGGTTTGTGAGGGAAGTACACTTACATTCCATGGGCAAACATCACCGGCTGCGGCCACTTATTCGTGGACCGGGCCTGCCTTGCAGAACCCTGCCACATCGGCCACTGTCAATATAGCCAACATCACGCCATCGGGGGCTGGCACCTACACGGTAACGGCCTCTACGGCGGCGGGCTGCTCTGTAACGACTACGCTCGATGTAACGGTTTATGCAAAACCGAACGTATCATTGGCTGCACTGGCTCCTGCCTGCTCAGCAGATAGCATATTCGCCCTTACCGGCGGCTCGCCTTTGGGCGGCACCTATTTTGGTACAGGTGTCACCAACAATATGTTCAACCCCCAGCAAGGCACACAAACAGTTTACTACGCATTTACCGACGATAATAGCTGCTCTGATACCGTATCGCAGGTGCAGACCATCAGTCCTTCGCCGATGCCGGTCATTTCGGAACTGCCGCAGCTGTGTAGCAATTCCCAGCCTTACACACTCTTCGGCGGTGTGCCGCAGGGTGGTACCTTTAGCGGCCCGGGCGTGGTGAACGGTGTCTTTACCCAAACCGGCGCTGGTACATACCCCATAACCTACACGTATATCAACAACATAGGTTGCGCGGGCTACTCTACGCAAGATCTTGTGGTGACTGCGGCGGGCAACACCGGCCTGGCGGGCGATGTAAATAATATAGAATCACAGTTCCTTATTGATGTGCCGGCTACTACAGAAGTGCGCTACCCTGCCGACTGCGACCTGATGACCATACTCGATCCCTCAGGCGCTACACCGATCGGCGGGAATATTACGGTAAAGGTAATACTCGATCCTTCGGTGATGTCTTTCGGCAGCCCCTACCTGCAGCGCCACTACAGCATCACCTCACCCAGCAACCCTACTACTGCTACCGGTACTGTAACGCTCTATGCTACACAGGCCGAGTTCAATGCCTATAATACCGCAGCTGCAGCACAGGGCCTTCCCCTGCTGCCTACCGGTGGTGTGGACAATGGCAATGTAAGGGTGACCGTGTACCAGAGCTTGTGGACCATACCTGACCCCAATGTTCCTGCCACCACAATTACACCGACAGTTACCTGGGATGCAGCTCATGGATGGTGGAAGATGGTGGTACCTGTTACACAGATAGGTGGCTTCTATATACACACTGGCGATATCTCGCTGGCTGTGGCTAATGTAAGCAGCAACAGTGGCGACATGAACGTGTTCCCCAACCCGGCAAGGGATAAGGTGAACGTGCAGGTAGCAGGAACTATAAATGGCGATGCACAACTGCAATTAAGCGACCTGGCCGGCCGCACATTGATCAGTGTGCCTATGGACAACAGCAAAGCAGTGATGGACATAAGCAGCCTGGCCTCAGGTATGTATATGCTCACTTATAGCGATGAACGCCGTAAAGAGACCATCAAGATAACAAAGCAATAAAGCATAAATAGATTTCCTCTTTTGTGCCCCTTCATTTGAAGGGGCACTTTTTTATAGGTATATATTGCTTGCTACTTAAAGATCTGGTAAACCACAAAGGCACACACATAAGCAATGGCCCCCATGTAGATGAATTGTATAGCGGGGTATTTCCAGCTGCGGGTCTCTCTTTTAACAATGGCAAGGGTGCTCATGCACTGCATGGCAAATACGTAAAAGATGAGCAGGGCAAGGCCCGTGGCCAGTGTATATACCGCACTTCCGTCGGGGCGTTTGGCCTCGCGCATCTTATCGCGCAGGCTGGTAGTGCCCGCGCTCTCATCACCTACACTGTAGAGCGTGGCCATGGTGCCTACGAACACCTCGCGCGCGGCAAAGGAAGTGATGAGCGCTATGCCTATTTTCCAGTCGAAGCCCAACGGGCGGATGGCCGGCTCTATGGCATGGCCCATGATGCCGGCAAAGGAATGTTCCAGCTTTTCGCTGGCATGTTCATGCTCCAGTTCGGCTTTATTGGGGGCGTTAGCCTGTTGCTCTATGGCGGCATACTTGGCATCTACTGCATGCATCTGTTTCGGTGGGCCGTAGCTGGCCAGCACCCATAGCAGCAGCGATATGATGAGGATGATCTTGCCCGCATCGCGCACAAATATCTTTGCTTTCTCCAGCATGGTGATGCCCACATTCTTCCAGCGCGGGGCGCGGTACACGGGCAGTTCCATCAGGAAGTAAGTGCGCTCTTTCACCTGCACGATGAAGTTGAGCACCCGTGCCACGATGAGTGCCATGAAGAAGCCCAGCAGGTAAAGGCCCATGAATACAAGGCCCTGGAGGCTGATGAAGCCCAGGTAATAGCGGTTGGGTATCACCAGGCCTATGAGTATGCTGTAAACGGGCAGCCTTGCAGAACAGCTCATAAGCGGGGTCACCATTATGGTGATGAGCCGCTCCTTTCGGTTCTGTATGGTTCGGGTGGCCATGATGGCGGGTACGGCGCAGGCCATACCGCTAATGAGTGGCATAACAGAGCGGCCATTGAGCCCCACGCTGCGCATCAGCCTGTCGGTAAGGAAGCTGATGCGGGCCATGTACCCACTATCTTCCAGCACGGTGATGAAGCCGAACAGGATCATGATCTGCGGGATGAAGACCGCTATGCCACTCACCCCGGCCAGTAGTCCGTTGATGAGCAGGTCTTTAACGAAGTTGTCGGGCAGTACGTCGTTTAGCCAGCCACCCAGCAGGCTGAAACTATGTTCCACCCATGCCATCGGGTAGGCAGCCAGCCAGAAGATGCTCTGAAAGAGGAAAAAGAGTACGACGAGGAGCGCCAGGTTACCCCAGAGGGGGTGCAGCAGTACCTTATCCAGCTTGTCGCTGAATACCAGTTTCTTGATGGGGCTATCCTCTACCACGCATTGCTGCATGATGGTGCCAATGCGCTGGTAGCGCTGCATGATCTCCTCGGCCTGCACCTTAGATTTGTGAAACTTCACCTCGTCGAGCAGGGCCGCAATGCGGATACGCTGGGCAGCATTGAGCCAGGTCAGTTCGCTGTAGTTGCAGGCTACATGCAGGGCGCTGTAACTGCTTTCCAGCCCGCAGAGGCTGCTTACTTCTTCCAGCCAGTTGCCGGTTAGTGCGGTAGTATCTATAAAATCGGCAGCAGGTGGTACTGCGTTCTGCTGCAGGTCTGCAATGGTCTTTTTCAGCAGGCTGATACCCTTATTCTTCCTTGGGTTGATGGGTACTACGGGTACGCCCATCATGCGTTGCAGTCCGGCAGTATCTATGGTGATGCCCTTTTGCTTCGCGATGTCCATCATGGTAAGCCCTATGATAACGGGTATCTTAAGGTCCATGATCTGGGAGCAGAACAGCAGGTTGCGCTTCAGGTTAGCCGCGTCGGCTATCACGATGATCATATCGGGCCTGTCCCTGCTCTGCGTGTTCAGCAATACGTCGTAGGTCACCCGTTCATCTGCGCTTTTGGGATACAGGCTGTACGTGCCCGGTAGGTCGATGATATGCGCGCTCAGTGTTTCGCTGATGCGGCTGATGCCGGTCTTCTTGTCAACGGTAACACCGGGAAAATTGCCCACCTTCTGGTTCAGCCCCGTAAGGGAATTGAACAAGGAACTTTTTCCGCTGTTAGGATTGCCGACGAGCGCTATCTTATACGGGCCTTGCATGTTCAGAGAACGCAAAGGTATTAAATACAGGGGCTACGGGCGATTTTTAGCACCCCCGGCCCCTGTATTTTTCCCGAATATGAAAACGGCAGGGAACCTAATCGGCGGAAAGTGTTTGTATAAGCTCTTTGTTGAATGCGTTAAGGTCGGCAGGTTTGCGGCTGGTGATCAGGTTGCCGTCATGCACCACCTCCTGGTCTACCCAGCTGGCCCCCGCATTCTTCAGGTCTGTTTGCACCGATGGGAAAGAGGTCATGGTCCTGCCCTTGAGCAGCCCGGTCTCCACCAGTGTTTGGGGGCCATGGCATATAGCAGCTACCGGCTTGCCCGACTCCATGAAGGCTTTTACGAAGCTTACTGCTTGCTCGTTGCGGCGCAGCTTGTCGGGGTTTAGCACCCCGCCGGGCAGCACAAGGGCATCGTATTCGGCAGGGTCGGCTGCGTCATATGTTTGTCCACAGGCACTTCAATACCCCAGTCGGTATGGTTCCATGCCTTTATTTTGCCTTGCTTTGGCGATATGATGTCTACCCTGGCCCCTGCACTTTCGAGCGCGTATTTCGGGCTGGTCAGTTCTTCCTGTTCAAATCCCTCTTCGCTAAGTATGGCGATGCGTGCATCTTTGATCGATCTCATTTTTAATTTTTTAATAGTGAACGATACCGGGATGACAACATAATTATGCCATAACAATTGTTAAAACAGGCAAACATATGTAGCGCAAGCCGTGGAAAATACTATCATTGCACTTTAACAGGATAAAAATGAACATGCAACACTTGCGTCGTATACTGCTTACATCTGCATTTATCATCACCGCATTTACCGCCGTCACCTGGACGAGCGGCTGTAAAAGCAAATGCGGCAGTGTTACCTGCCAGAACGGCGGCACCTGCACCAATGATACCTGCTCCTGCCCATCCGGTTACACGGGTACATCCTGCGAAACCCTCTGGAGCACGCAGTACCTCGGCTCGTATGATTGTACACAATCCTGTTCACCGCCCCTCACGGGTTCCTCATCCTGGAAGAGCACCATTACCGCGGCCACGACCAATGGTTCCTATACCATCAGCATATCCAACTTCGGTAACCTGCAGGCCACTGCCACCGCAACGGTGGACGGCAACGGGAATGTATCTGTATATGGAGCTAATGTAGCGGGCAATGGCACTTTTGCCAATGGCATACTGAGCATACACTATACTACCAGCACCAACAATGTGCCGGGCTCTACCTGCAATCTTACCATGACGAAGGAGTAAGCAAATGCCTTGTCAGTAGGTGGAAAAGACGATCATCAGCCCGACGATCACCATAGTGAGCATGCCGGTGAAGAACAGCACATCGGCTACACGTTCCAGTCTTTTATTATTGTCGCTGCGGAGCGCAGTATAGGATACGAGGGTGGCCAGTATAAAGATGAGCGTATCGGCACCCAGTATGTTGTCTGCAACGGTTTCTGCACCGGTTTTCAGGGCACGGAACAGGGCGATAACGGTAATGCATACACCGATCATCATAATAGAGCCGCTGAAAATATGCGGGGCAATGTTTTTGCCGTTCTCTTGCCGGTTGTTTAAAGCCATAGATAGAATATTGACTTAACGATACCCTTAAGGTAAAAATATTTGTTGTTAAGTAAAAGGTAATTTGAAGGAGGCGGACTGTGATATTGCCCTATCTTTGAACTTGCTCACTGAAAATTTACTTTTGTACCATGTCTGAAAAAATATCTACGGATAAAGCGCCCCAACCCGTTGGCCTGTACCCGCATGCAAGAAGGGTAGGAAATTTATTATTTCTTTCGGGCATTGGCCCGCGCACACCGGGCACCGATGAGATACCCGGCCTGAAGCTGGACAAGAACGGGAACTATCTCGAATTCAATTTTGAGGCACAGTGCCGCAGCGTGTTCGACAATGTGCGCATAGTGCTGGAAGAGAGTGGCAGCAGCTGGGATAAGCTTGTGGATGTTACTGTATTCCTCGTGGACATGAAGCGCGATTTCCAGGCCTACAACAGGCTGTACGCAGAATATTTTAAAGACAATCAACCCTGCCGCACCACGGTAGCCATCAACTCACTGCCTACGCCTATAGCCATAGAGCTGAAGTGTATCGCGACGGTTGAATAATTTTCCGAATGAATGCTTCTTATTAAGTAGCCTATGTAATCAGCTATGCAAGCATGCAGACCCGATTATTACTCTTTTATCAGTCTTGTACTATGCCCCTTTTTATCGGCGATAAAATATATTCCGGGCGAGTAAGAAGAAACATTGATTGTAGCTGTTCCGGATATTTCATTTGTGGATATTACATGGCCAATAAGGTCTGTAATGATGATTTGGCTGCTTTCGGTTGTGTACACAGTTACGAAATCCTTCGCAGGATTAGGTTCTAATCTTAAAGCACCTGTGTTGGGTACTGTTTCGTTTATCGAAGTTGGACTGTCGTTAAATTTCCATAGCTCAAGCCCACTGTTGTCATATTCGGCTCCGAAATAGAGCTCTCCGTGATATTCAATAAAAGGACTGAAATCATAGGACGACAGAGGATCACTGTGGGTGGCGTTAGGGAATAGTAGTTTATATGTTCCTGTTGCGGTGCCGTCACTGACCCACATCTCTCGGCCATTAGTACCGTCGCTTGCTGAGAAGATCAACTTATTATGAAAGACCGTCAGTTTCGCAACCGATGAGCCGCTAAGCGAGGGGTCTATTTCTTTTAATAATTGGGTACCGGTATATGTTCCGTCACTGACCCACAGCTCATCATTGTAGTTCCCTTTGCTGCCATCGAAATAGAGCTTGTTGTGGTATATTAGGGGGAAACCCATATGCAGGTTTGCAAAAGGATGTGTGCCGGTATCGGTGCCATCGGTTGTATAAATGCTATCAAGGCTTATATACAATTGACTATTGTATTCAAAATGAAGCCCAAAGTTATAGCAGTCAATGGTGTCAAGTTTGTGTGTTCCAGAATAAGTACCGTCAGATACCCACATATTATATGGGGCGTTATTATTATTATCGCGGGCGCAAAAGAACAATGTATTATTGTAACTGAAAAAATCTTCGGGATCACTCGAGCCTGTTGGTGACACATCAATAAGCATGTGAGTTCCGGTATCTGTTCCGTCGCTGATCCAGGGCTCTGTGTTGTTCATGCTATCAGAGGCAGCGAAACAAACCTTATTGTTAAAGGCGCAGAGCTCACGCGGGTCGCTACCGTTAAAGCCCGGCCTGATATCAGCCACCATATATGTTCCTGCTGTTGTTCCATCTGTACACCACAGTTCATACCCGGAAGTCCCGTCGTTACCGGTAAAATACAGCTTGTTGTTTACCACAACTCTTTTATATGCTGTACAACATATGGCTACTTCCACTTCTTTTATCATTTGAGTGCCACTGGGGGTACCATCGGTGCTCCATAGCGCACAAGCGTTATTATATGGTGCAGCAAACAATAGGCGATTATTCAGATTTGCGAGTATAATCGGGGAAAAGCAATTATAACCGGAGCAAAAAGATTTCACAAGAGTGGTGCCTTGTTCCGTACCATCGGTAACCCAAAGCTGGCTTCTTGAATCGCTGTCGGAGGCCGCAAAATAAATTTTATCATTGAAAACGGTGAGGTCAGAGACGAACGATGACCCGTTTGGATTGATATTTGCCACGCGCAGGATATTCTGAGCGGAGGAATTTAAGCTAAGTAATATTAAAACTATGGCGAGGAGCTTATACTTCATAAGGCTTTTTATAAGTGTTTGCCAACTAAAGTACGGCATTTTATCTATATAGATATTCCGGCAAACGTCAGTTTTAAGTCATATTGCTCCTTTCCTTTTAAAACTGCATTTTTACAGTATGAATTGGTCCACGCTATATAGTGCAAGGCGTACCGGCGACCCGGAACGTAAAGATGCCAACCCCGATCATATCCGCACCTCCTTCCTGCGCGATTATGACCGTATCATCTTTGCATCGGCATTCCGCAGGCTGCAGAACAAGACACAGGTGTTTCCCTTGCCCGGGCCGGTATTTGTGCATAACCGCCTGACACATAGCCTCGAGGTGGCCTCCGTGGGCCGCTCGCTGGGGAAGTGGGTAGGCGATGAACTGGCTAAGAAATATAAGAGTGAGGATGAATACTTTGCCGAGTTCTATAAATATGAGCTGCCATCGGTAATAGCGGCAGCCTGCCTGGCCCACGATATCGGCAACCCCCCATTCGGGCACTCGGGCGAGGATGCGATACGCACCTACTTTACGCAGTTGGAAGGGAAGGACAGGAAGACCCTGGAAAATGAGCTGAGTGCTAATCAATTGCTGGACTTTGAAAAATTTGAAGGTAACTCCAATGCCCTGCGGGTACTCACCAACAGCTTTAACGAGAACGAACCGGGGGGCTATAAAATGACCTACGCCACACTGGTCTCGATAGTAAAATATCCAAGCTCCTCGCTGGAGGGCTTCAATAAAAAAACGGGGCTTATTGCTACTAAAAAATCCGGATTTTTTGATAGCGAGCTAAGCACATACGAAGAGATAGCTGCCACACTTGGCATACCTAAAAAGGAAGGCTATCAGCATGTGTATGCCCGCCATCCATTCGTGTACCTGACCGAGGCTGCGGACGATATATGCTACCGCGTAATAGACCTGGAAGATGCACACCGGCTGAAGATCGTATCGCTGGAGAAGGTAAAGGACCTGTTCCTGCCCTTCTTCGAGACCGGGACCGAGTACAATGCATTGGACTATGTAGAGCAGAAGCTGGCAAATATAAATGACGATAACCAGAAGGTGCAGTTCATACGTGCCAAGTGGATAGGATTGATGATAGAAAAACTATCAGGCATCTTCCTGGAAAAAGAAGCGGAATTATTGGCAGGCACACTGGAAGGCGACCTGATGAAATACTTACCGGAAAAGGAGCAGGCGCTTATCGACGAGATCAATGAGTTCTCGTATTCGAATGTGTACAACTACCGCTCGGTGGTAGAGATAGAGATAGCAGGCTATAATGTGATTGGTGGCCTGCTGAAAGAATTTGTAGGGGCTGTGCTGCAACCCGGCGAAGCAAAATCGCGCAAGATACTGCAGGTGGTGTCTGGGCAGTTTCCGATAGAAAAGAAAGGCAGCCTGTATCATAACATACAATCGGTAGTGGACTTCATATCAGGCATGACCGACCTCTATGCGATAGACCTGTACCGGAAGATAACAGGCATTACCATACCGGAGATAAGATAACATGCATCCTAAAGAACTACGCATAGCGGACTATACCTATGAACTACCCGATGAAAAGGTGGCCAAATATCCCCTGCCCATAAGGGACGACTCAAAGCTGCTGCTGTATAAGAACGGCCACATCCATGAAGACACCTACCGCAACATAGCCGCTCATATACCGCACAATAGCCTGATGGTATATAACCAGACGAAGGTGGTACATGCACGTTTGCTTTTCCAGAAGGCTACAGGCGGCCAGGTAGAAGTGTTTTGCCTGGAGCCGGGTAATGAATATGCCGATATACAAACGGCCATGCTGCAAAAAGGCAGTGTGCGTTGGAAGTGCATGATAGGAGGGGCCTCAAAATGGAAGCATGGCATGGTGTTGCAACAGGACTGCCCACCGCATTTTAAATTATTCGCAGAGATAGTGGAGCGGGAGAGCGGCTCTTTTACCGTTCAGCTAAGTTGGGATAATAAGAACATGAGCTTTGCAGAAGTGCTGCACCATGCGGGCAAAGTGCCCCTGCCGCCTTACCTGCACCGCGAAGCGGAAGCCGGGGATGAGGAGCGTTACCAGACGATATTTGCCAAAGAAGAGGGCAGTGTGGCTGCACCCACGGCAGGCCTGCACTTTACGGAGCGTGTACTGGAGCGCCTGAACGAGAAAGGGGTTGATAAGGCCATGATAAGCCTTCACGTAGGGGCGGGCACCTTCAAACCCGTGCAGAGCGATACGATGCTGGAACATGAAATGCATGCGGAATGGATAGAGGTGGACCTGGCAACAATAGAAAAGCTGATAACGGAGCACAATGTCATAGCGGTGGGCACCACATCTATGCGCACGCTGGAGAGCCTGTACTGGATAGGGAATAAACTGTTCCGTGGCCAGCCGGTGGACTTTTCCGGAATAGCCGTGCACCAATGGGAGCCTTACGATACAGAGGCCAGGGCAGGCACATTCGAAGCGCTGAAATCGATACAACTATACATGCAGGATAATGGATTGGAGCGTATCATCACCAGGACGAGGATACTCATTGCGCCGGGTTATCAATTCCGGATCGTGAACGGTTTAGTGACCAATTTTCACCAGCCACAGTCCACACTCTTGCTGCTGGTAGCGGCTTTCATTGGCAAAGATTGGCGGCGTGTATATGAATATGCCCTGGAAAATGATTTCCGCTTTTTGAGCTATGGCGATGGTTGTTTGCTGTGGCAGCATACGGGCAATGTTAATTCTCACCCGTAGATATATATAGCAAGGCTGTATTTCATACCTTTGCCAACTTAAAAAATACTTAACAGGTGAACAGGCAGGCATTTATTGCTGCGGCATTGATGGAAGATATTGGTGAGGGCGACCATAGCACCCTTGCATGTATAGACCGCTATGCCAAAGGAAAGGCAGTACTGAAGGTAAAAGAGGATTGCATACTGACGGGGCTGTAGCTGGCGGAAGAAATATATCGCTACCT
>CAYZTM010000049.1:0-21686 GCA_964481425.1 uncultured Flavipsychrobacter sp. | reverse complement strand
AGCGCGTGCGCCAACGCCCCGAACTTCTCGTAGCTGAGCGCGAGCTGGCCGCGCAACTGGACATAGACCAATCGACCCTGAGCAAGATAGAGACCAACCAAAGGCAGGCCACGAAAGATATGGTGCCTGTACTGGCCGGGGTGTTCGGGCTGGATGCAAAGGAACTGAACATAAAGTTCCTCAGCGAAAGGATACTGTACCAGGTACAGGATGAGGAAGATGGCCTTGAAGCCCTGAAACTGGCTGAGGAGACAATAACCTATAATAAGCCCCGGGAGAAAAAGTAAACCTTTACCGCTATGCCGCAGAACAAGATACTATCCGAAAAGCTACAGGGCGAGGTCAGCAACTTCTTTGAGTATGCAGCACCGGCACGGCTGAGCCGCAACCTGCGCAAGCTGCTGATAGGCTACCTGCTGGCCTGTGATGAAGGTCATGGTTTTGATATGAAAGATCTGCTCAGCGATCTCTCGGCCCTCTTTGAACTACTGGATACCGCAGCCGATGAAATAGCCTGAATCTCAACGGACAGTACCGTTTAAACAGCGCCCATAGGTTCAGGTCATCTGTTTCAACAGCACACTTTTAGTTAAAACCATACCACATATCCACCAACTAATTATTATAGCAGCATGTCTTTTAGGTAATATCATCACCGTATGCAAAAACTGTTCATCACCGCATTGCTGTCAGCACTTTGCTGCAGCTCTTTTGCGCAGCCCACATGGCAATGGGGCCATGCCGGGGGCAGTGCCACCTTTGGCACCAGTGGCTATGGCCCATCCGAGGATATAGACGACATCACTACCGACCGGGCGGGCAATGTGTACATCATAGGCACCGTGTTCAATAACATCATCAATATAGCCGGCGATGTTTACCCAAACGTGGGCATCGATCCTTTGTCACAGGCCTTCATCGCCAGTTTTCGCTGCGATGGCAGCCTGCGCTGGACCAAAATGCTGTATGGCTGCCGAGGTAAGGCCCGGGCCATTAAGACCGATACATTGGGCGGCGTGTATGTTACAGGATGGGTGGGGATAGAAGCAGGCAACGGCGCCTGCCAGGTACGCAACCCTACCACGGTGGACACCACCATACCCGACTGGCCCAACCCTATAAACCGCAATTGGTTCCTGATGAAGTTTGATACTGCAGGCGCTTATAAGTGGGTGCGCTTTCCCGAAGGCGATACGATGACGTATTGGGGAGGCAACTCCGGCGCCGACGATATGGACGTAGATGATGACGGCAACTGCTATATACTGGCCGATATGCGACCCGGCGCATTTGCCGACGGCGCATTCGTGGCCAATCATACCGGCGGCTGGGGTGCAGATGGTAATAGCCAGCTCTATATGATGAAATATGACCGTAACGGCAACTTTGTGAGCGGCTACCAGCTGCCCTTTAGCTTTACCGGGCAAGGTGCACCCGATAAAAGATTTGTGCGCGACAAACGCAGACATCGTAACATCATATCGGGCATAGACGGGTACTATGCCGGCGACTCGCTATGGATAGACAACCAGAAGGTATATACCATGTATGTGGCCGCCTTCGACGATAGCGGCAACCTGCTTTGGCTGAGCCAGCAGGACAGCGCCGGGCAGAACGGGCTCATAGGCACCTGTGTGGACAGGGCTACGCTGGACAAGCAGGGCAATATATACCTTGGCGGCTGGGCGCAGAACGGCTATAGCTTCAACGGTACCGTGGTCCACCAATCAGTGGGCGGCGGCGGCGGCATCGTGATAAAACTGGACACCGCCGGGCATAACCTCTGGATACAGCACAGTGAAAACAGCGGCACAGTAAGCGTAACACAGGCCGTACCCAGCGGGGACACCGTGGCAGCCTTTGGCCTCTATGCAACCACCCTTATGATATGGAGCAACGATACCCTGACCCGGCCGTGGAACTGCGGTTATCGCAGCTACCTGGCCCTGCTGAATGCCAATACAGGCGCCGTGATAGGTGTTGACTCACTGGAAACCATGTGCGGGGCAAACATCGATCCATCGAGCGGAGGGAACATGATAGATGGCGGCACGGCGGCTATAGCCGCCGACAGGTTCGGTAACTTTTACATGGGCGGCGAGTTCGATTATCAGTTATGGCTACCGGGCGATACCGTGAATTACCTCGGCGGTGATGATTCATGGTACCTGTGCAAATATGGCAGCCCTAATTGCAGCCAGCCTATCGACAGCGTATTATCCGTGCGGCAAAACATGAGCAACGCAGGAGCAGTGAGCGTGTACCCCAATCCTTCAACCGGGGTATTTACTTTCAGTGCCCATGCAGCATTAGGACAGGTAACTGTATATAACCTTGTAGGCGAAAAGGTGTTTACTGCAACCACAAGTGCAGAGAAGCTGAATATAGACCTGCATGGCCAGGCTGAGGGTATATACATCTATACCATCAATACCAGCGGGAACAAAATGCAAGAAGGCAAGCTCATACTACGATAAGGGTATTGCAGCCAAAGTGGGTAGTATTACCTGAACATCGCTTCCAATTCCTTTGCCAAACGTATGCCTGAGAGTACTACCCTTCGCTCCCCGGCCTGCTGTGCATCAAGGGCGTAGGCAGCAGCTACATGGCTGGGGTCAACCTTAGTGCCGACAATCGTGCCATTATCATACACTTTCTGTATGGCCAGCATATAGCTCTCTTTGGTTATCCAATCGTGCGGTGCAGGGTCATCTTTTAGTTCTGCCAGCTTCGCTTCTGCATATTTTGGCTCGGCCAGCAGTTGCTGTGCTTTGCGGGCTGCGCCGTCCATACCTTTACACTTCACCAGTTCATCCCAATAGCGATGCAGCTTTACCGGGCTGGTGGAGGAAGGGAACAGGATATAGGTATCATTACCACCCCTATCGCCGCGCGGGTGGCCCTTGTCAAAGAGGCTGACAGTATGCAGCGGTTGGTGCAGGTCTTCAGTAAGGTGAAATATCCAGCACAGGTCGATGGCTTGTTGTGGCTTATCGGTCTCCCCTGCGGTATTCGCTAACAGTTCTGTAAGCCGTTGTTCGGCATTGGGTGTATCGGGTTGCTGTGCCGCCACATTTTGCCCGGCGGGCACATACGGATAGTCAATATAGTGCCACTTATCCTTTATGCCTCCACCCAGTTCCGGGTAGCTGCGTGCCTCATCAGGGTAAACGGAGGCCAGCATAAAAAGGTGAACCCCCTGCTGCCCGCCGGATGCTGCCTCATAGCGGCCCTGCCACTGGCTGCCACTGTACCAGGGGTGCTGCTGCAGAATGGCGACCACCTGCTGCAAGGTTGCGGGGTCGTGCTGCTGCAGGTAGTAAAAGGCCACTGCCCCGGCAGTATAGTGTCCACAGCTGTCCCAGGCACGGCTGCAAAAGGGAAGCAATAAGAGTAACAAAAGACCTTGTAGCTTTTTCATGCGGTGCTGCTTTGTACTGCAAATTAACATGGCTAAGCAAATAAAATAATTCCAGGAAGCCGTACAGTGAGTGAAAAATAAGAATTAATGTAGAAATAATGAGTGTGGCGATAGCGTGTGATCAAAAGACAAATGCATCAACTTTGATTTACCCTGTGTTTGCCATATACCACTAGCTTTTGACCCTTAAGCAATAGCTTCAATGTCTGTCTCTTTAGGGAAATGTATGGCTTGCCTGCATGGTGTTTTGCCATAGAAAGGCCATGGGCATTCATTATATCAGCGTATGCTATTGTACCGGTAACCAGCCGTTCGCCACTTAGCACCGGAAGTACGTCAACATTTTCATCTATCATGATCGCAGCGGCCTTTCTTAAGCTGTCTGCCGGCCGGACATAGGCAGTCCTGCGCTTCACAAGCTCACTCACTTTTTTTGCCGGGTCATGCTGTAGGCCGAACAAACCTGAAGAACTGATGATACCATTGAATATACCCTGCTCATCTATAATGATAAAATAGTTGGCGGCCTGTTCATTATGTTCCTTCAACCAATCTCTCACGTCTGCTACGCTGTTCTCACCGCTTATGACCAGCCCATCATTATTCATAAGTTGTGCAATGCTGAATTGCTCCAGCACATCTGGCTTGTAGGTTTCGGGGGTAGTTATACCGCGACGGGCGATCTTCTCGGTCATGATAGTGTTCTTCATGAGATATAGCGATACAAAATACGCTATCGTGCAAGCTGCAAGCAGGGGAAGTAGTGCATTGACCTGGCCGGTGGTTTCTAAAGCAAACACAACAGAAGTAAGCAATGCCCTGGATGCACCCGCAAACATGGCTGACATACCTACCAGGGCTGCAAGGGATACAGACATACCCGCCCCGGGAAACAAATGATGAATAACAATACCGATAAAACCACCTGCGGCCCCTCCTATAGTAAGCAGCGGCGCCAATGTACCGCCAGATGTGCCGCTGGACAATGCTATGGCCCAGGAACAGAATTTAAGGATACAGAGGCTACCTATAAGTCGTAAGCTTAGCGAGCCGGAAAGCACATCGGTAATATTGTTATAGCCAACACCCATTGTGCGGGGCTCCAGATAGCCTATGAGGCCGACAAAAATGCCGCCAATGGCCGGCCACCACATCCAATGAAGGGGAAGCTTTTCAAAAAGATCTTCGATGAAATAGACCAGCTTAGTGGTACCAACAGACAGTATCCCAATCAACAAACCAAGACAACAGGAGATAAGAAGGCTACTACCTGAAACCTGAGCAAGCGGCACGTTGATAGCAAATACCGGACCGCTGCCAAAAAGCAGCAAATGTCCTGCGGCGCCTGTAATACATGCCAGCGCGACTGGTATAATAGAAGATGCCGAGAACTCGAAAAGCAACAGTTCTATGGCGAGGAATATTGCCGCTACAGGACTGCCAAATATAGCGGACATGCCGGCCGTAGCCCCGGCCGCCAGCAATACTTTTCGCTCGTTGTGTGATATCCTGAGCAATTGCCCAAGTGTAGAACCGAGGGCGCCGCCAGTGGCAATTATTGGACCTTCAGCGCCGAACGGCCCCCCTGTGCCAATGGCGATGGCTGAGGATATGGGCTTTAGATAAGTAACTGCAGGTCTTATCTTACTGTCGTTGGTAAGTATCTGTTCCATTGCTTCCGGTATGCCGTGCCCCCTAATGGCTCGTGAGCCCCATAGAGCCATACAGCTATGACAACCCCGCCTATAACGGGAGGCAACAATACCAGGAAACCTAGCGCATTATATTGTGGCGATACAGAAGTAAAGGACCATCGACCAAAGAAGGCGAGGTTGGTAAACAGATAAATAAGCATTACCAGAAACTTTGCAATGAAACCCATTATCGCAGCTATGGTCACGGCAAGCAATGACACATACACCACGCGGCGCAGTACCAGCGACCTGCTGTTATCTATCTTTTCGTTCTCAAGGGTTGATCGTAATGAAGTAGAAATAGGAATACCATTATCCAGACCCTGCTTTTTCATTATTTTGTTATTCTTTTGTTGGCAAAAGTATGATATAAATCATATAATATAGTTTCTGGATCAAATTTTATAAGAAACCAGGTAGTTTAAAACATATTTTTGTGTCAAATGAAAAAGCATTCACCGACCTGCGATCTTGAAAGCTGTTTTTTATGCAGCGGCTGCGAACCCGGCTGGCGCCTGGCTATCAGCACCCATAAGCAAAACAGGAGATTCAAAAAGGGAGCCCAGATCTTCACGGAGGGCATGCCGGTGGAAGGAATATTCTTTATTTATTCCGGTAAAGTGAAGGTGCATAAAAAATGGGGCACGCATAAAGACCTGATCGTACGCTTCGCCCAAAAAGGTGATATGATCGGTTACAGGGGATTAGGCAATGAGCTGGTTTACCCGATATCTGCTACCGCACTGGAAGATGTGATCGTATGCTTTATGGACCTGACTTTTTTTGATGACACACTCCGGGTAAATCCCCGACTGAGCTATGAACTGCTGAAATTCTACGCTAAGGAACTGCAGCAGGCCGAAGAGCGCATGCGCAACCTGGTACATATGGAAGTCAAAGGGCGGCTTGCAGACACTATACTCATGCTAAAGAGTACCTTTGGGCTTGATAACAGCGGATATATTAATATTACGCTTACCAAACAAGATATAGCATCCTATGCCGGCACTACTTACGAAACACTTTCGCGGATAATGAATGAACTAGTAAAGGAAAACATTGTGAAAATATCGGGAAAGCGGATCGCAATTCAAGATGAAAGCCAGCTGAGGGAATTATTCACACATATATAACGCATGCACAGGCGAGCATATAAGCTGGCACAGATTTTTCTAGTTTAAGGTATATGAGAAGATATTATAGCGCCCTGGCACTCATACTATTACTGGCAGCGTGCAGGGAGGCCAAACAAGCACCCATAAACAAGGCAAAGCCTACTGCTCCCGAGCCTGTGCCTGACCCACCGGCACCAAAAGCGCCGGAGATACACTACCGCGCAATAAGCGATAAAGACAGCATACGCCATATCAGCAAATATTTTTCGACGGGGCAAATGGAGGTCATCGAAGACCTGAACCGTATAGATGCGCGGCACATCGTGCGGCTGGATACGGTAGTAGTACCGGATACCCCGGACCTGGATGTGAAGGACTATTCACCTTTCCCGAAATCATTGCCTTTCCTTAAGGCCGTGCATAAGATCGTCTTCTTCTCTTATCCTGCGCAGTACTTTGCAGCCTATTCCTATGGTGAGCTGGAGCGCAGCGGGCCTACCAATATGGGGCGACAGAACGCGCAAACACCAACCGGCCTTTACTATACAAACTGGAAATCTAAAAAAGCCATCAGTACGGTGAACGATGAGTGGATACTGAAATGGAACTTCAATGTCATCAACCATGGCGGTGTGGGCTGGCATGAGTATTCGCTGCCGGGCTACCCGGCCTCGCACTCCTGCCTGCGCCTGCATGAAAGAGATGCACTGTACCTCTACACATGGGCCGACCAATGGATACTGCAAAGCAGCACCAAAATAAAGGTACGGGGCACACCGGTGGTCATCTTCGGCAAGTACCCCTTTGGCCACCGCAGGCCCTGGCGGCAACTATTGAACGACCCGCATGCACTGGACATAAAACCAGAAATGCTGCAGCAACTGGTGCAGGACCATATGGATGAAATAATGAGCAACCAACAAAAACGGGAAGAAATGACAAATGTGCAGTAGCTGCTCCTGTAAAATTGTAACTATAATACTTCCTCTATCGTAAAGTCCTTACCGTTGAAGCTTAGCGTATCGCCTGCCTTGTGGCCCATGAGCACAGCACCCAGCGGGGCCGACGCGGATATAGCATAGTAGATTGCACCATTTACCTCCAGCTTACCTATGCTGACGGCTATGTAATAATTACCCTGGCCGGTACGTACAATGCTACCATGTTGCACTATACCGCCTTTATGTTCGGGGCTCACCTGGTCAAGGGCAACCTTGAGTTTTTGCAGTTCAGCAATATGGGCGCTATGGAGATCTATCTCCTGCTGCATCATTTCACGGGCCGTCTCAAATTTATCCCCGGCACTGCTTTTATCATCCTCATCAGCAGCTGTGCGTGCATCGGCAATGGCCTGCTGTGCGGCAGCAATGCCCTTATGGATGTAATCGCTGCATAGTGCATATAATTGTTGTTTGAGCTGTGACATAGGCAACAAACTAATGGCGTTACGTAATACTATGATCTATAAAGATAGGTGAAAACACGGTTGTTTAAAATATGCAAGAAGCTTAAATTGCAGTATATGCTTGCAGGTGCACAGATCGGCACATGTCAAAGCAGCATTCCGAATGGAATAAGAAAACACTGTAACAAATTACCCCTTCATTCCTGGCCCATATGAAACGCAAAAGCTGATTGCATTTGCGACATGCTATATCCTGTCTACAAAAGACATTAAAACCAACGCGCTATGAATATGGAACCAAATCACCAACACAAATTAGTGCTCAGCACTATGGAAGGGTACTATCCCGTCCGCCTTGAAGACATCATATACTGCAAAGCACAGGACAGCTACACCCATGTGTACCTGAAAGACGGGAAACATTATGTAGTATCGCGATTGCTAAAGGAGTTTGAGCGGTTACTCACTGAACATAACTTCTTCAGGATACACAAGTCGTACCTCATCAACATTGACCATATTGAGAAAATATTAAAATCCGATGGCGTAACAGTAACCATGAGCAACCGGCAACAACTACCGGTATCCTTCAGGAAAAAAGAGGGTTTTATACAAAGGATCAAAACTCTTTAATGACGTTCCTTTTGTTTTATACTACGTTTACCAAGAATAAAGGCACTCTCCTCAAGTCAGCAAATAAAGCATATGGCCTGTTTTTAGCTTAGTGTACACTTTTGTTCACCACTAAAACTAAAAGCTATGAGAGAGCGTTTACGCAGGCTATTGCCTGTAACGAAAAAGATCATCGCCGTGTGTGCATTACTGCTCACGGCAAACGGTAGTGTCCAGGCACAGTTCAATACCGCTACACAGCCGGAATATCCCTACCCCGTGCCGGGTACCATCATCCCCGGTGCATGGCCCAATCCTGTAAATACAACTACCCACACTTATGACTACACAATGGGGCATATCTCTTACATGACACCTTATGGGCTCAGTACGCCAACCCCAACGCCCGGCCCGCCATTCCCACAAATAGCGCCACCCAGTAGTACTACCAGCGACCTGCTGGTGCATAGCTGGGACGACCCGGGCAGCACTGCAGGCATAGCCTGGATCAACAGGGCTACCAATAGCGGCATACCCGGCACTATATACGACCAGGGGTTTATTATGTACCCGCGCGGTGTGCAGGACATAGAAATGTCGATAATGCAGGATAGCAATGGCTACGCTATGTGGGTATATGGCACTACAGGTGCATGGTATGTTACCGTAAGCTATTACAATAGTGTAGCAGGACCCATAGGACCTGTAGGACACTACGTAGATGTATACCTCTGGAACAGGCCTGCCCCAATAGGTACCGGGGGGTTAACACTTGTATCGCGTACGCAATTATCTACGGTGCCAACCTTTACCCGGATCAGCCAGGACGGGCATAATAGTTACGCTTTGTGCATCACCTGGGAAGATCCGACTGCAGGTATCAATTTCGTATACGGGTTTATGAACAGTACAATAGCAGGCTTGTCGCTAAGCCCGGTAACCACACTGTGCGGCACGCTGGGACAAACCAACCCGGACGTAACATTCACCCACAATGGCAATGGTCTCAAGCTCCAGTTTGTCTATTATACACTTGCCGGCACCTCTGTTAAAATCACAGAATCTGAAACGCCTTTTGTTTTAGGCCCTCCATGGGGACCTATATCTGTATGCCCCACTGTGAATGACGGGAATACATTACCCGGGCCTTATTTCTCATTGCCAAACCTGAAAACAAGAATAGATGCCCCCGATCATTATGGTGTGGATAACTGGGCTTATTGTTATATAGACCTGATGCAGCCTAATGACATCTTTGTACGTTTCAGGAATTTCAATGCCCCACAATTCGGCACACCCGTAACACATAACATTACCGGCTCCAGCCTGACACCGGCCCCTATATCACTGCGATTGAATGACTGGCCAACGATATCTTTCGACTCGGTATCAAGCCTGTTAAATGTAGGGTGGTACACCCAGGATCCCAATGCTGCTTCGTTCTACTCACCTAACAACGGAGGTTATGTGGATGTACAGATGGATGAGACAGGTGCCCTGATCAGTCCTGTGGATTATATGCAGGTGGCTACCGCAGCAACTTTATCAAACCAGGAAGCCTCGTTCACTCCCGGTATTGCCTACAGCAGGCAAAACGACCGCACTGGTTTCCACTACATAGTCTTTGCCAACGCAATGGGTTGTCCGTCACCAGTAAGCCCGAGCCAGATACAAACCAAAGAAAGGCCATGGCCGATCGCTGCATTTAAGCCAAGTGGCGAACAACACCCACTATGGGAAGACCTCTATGCCAATAACAGTCCTGCAAACGTCAACCAAGCACCAGCACAAAAAGGAGATTATGTAAAGGCTTATCCCAATCCCTTTAATAGCAAACTTGGACTTGACATATCATCATCGCTTATCGACAAGGTCCTGGATATGCAAATAACTGATATCACAGGGCGTGAAATAGATCGTTATTCAGGGACAGGAAGCAGTATCAATACACACCTGAGTGCGTTAAGCCCCAAACTTGCCAATGGCAGCTACATTATCAATATTGCTACCCAATCAGATGATTTCAGACAAACCATCAAAGTGCAGAAACTGCAACAATAAATTGCAGGTAAACTATCAAAATAGCTGTTCTTTTGAGAGCAGCTATTTTTTTATTGTTGTTTAGACCACCATAGCATGAACTCTTTCTCATAATTCAGGCCCATAGGCAATTCCTTCCCGGCAATGAGCACCGTTTTATCCCCTACGTCGACGATGTGCTTTGCAGCAGCTATATATGAGCGGTGCATCCGGAAGAACTTATCCGCCGGTAGTTTTTCCATAATATGCTTCATGGTCATACGTGCGACAAGGGTCTTTGCGGCAAGCAAGTGGAACTTAAGGTAGTCTCCCGCACTCTCGATAAACAGAATATCGGCAAGCATCACTTTGTTAAGGCTATAGTCGGCGCGGATAATTATAAAATTATCCGGCGTTTTGGGTGAATTGAGGTACTCGTAATACTCTTTTGCCTTAGCAGTTGCCTTCAGGAAACGCTCATAGGTAAAAGGCTTCAGCAGGTAATCGACCACGTCGAGATCAAAGCCTTCCACTGCATACTCGCTATAAGCCGTAGTAAAAATGACGAGGGGCTTTGGCTCTAAGGATTTGAACAGGTCTATGCCGGAAACAGAGGGCATGCGTATATCCAGAAAAAGCAGGTCAACTGTATTTCCCTTCAGCCATTCTATGGCCTCATGTGGCTTTGTAAATGTCTTTAATAATTGCACGTAAGCAGCCTGCCTGCAAAAGTTGCCCAACAGCCTGAGTGCAGGCGGTTCATCGTCTATGGCAATGGCCCGTATCATGATAAGTGCAAACTAAGCTCAACAATAAAGATACCATTTTGCTCTGTGACTGAAAGCCGGTGAGCAGCCGGATAAAGCATGGCCAGCCTGCCACGGGTATTCTCAATACCGATACCACTTTTGGGCTCATCGCCTTGCACCGGCACCACATTGTTCGTCACAATCATCTTTAATTCATCCTGCTTTATATCGATGCTGACATTCACCACAGAATCGGCTTCGGGATTAATGCCATGTTTGAAGGCATTCTCGATAAAGGGAATAAGCAAAAGGGGTGCTATCCGTTTGCCTGTCGGGTCGCCGCTTACAGTGTAGCTGAGCCTGATGGTATCATCGAATCGGTCCTTCTGCAGGTCGATATAACTGTCAATGTATTCCAGTTCTGCTTCGAGCGGAATGTACTCTTTGGTTGTTTCCTTCAATACATAGCGCATCATGCCAGAGAGTTTTACCACTGCCTGTGCTGTTTCGGCTGATCGTTCAACCGCCAATGAGTAGATAGTATTGAGTGTATTGAAGAGAAAATGAGGATTGATCTGTGTCTTCAAATAGGCCAGCTCAGCCTCTGTCTTTTCCTTCTTCGTCTTCTTATACTGTTCGTTGATCTTTAAGAGTAAGGCAATAAAAAACACTACAGCAAAGCGCAGAAAATTGTGGGTAAGGTGTGCTATAACATCGCGTTGGTCATGGTTGTGTGGTGGCCCCATATGCGGGTCAGCAGGTGAAAAGTGGTGCTGTAAGGAGCCGGGTGGCGGAACATCGGTATAAACAAAATTGAGCAGATTGGGCAGCGCTGTATTCAACAAGTAACACAGGATGCCAAAAGCGAAGAACAGGAAATACCTTTTCTTAAAATAGAATTCGGGGATGAGGTAAAAGTAACTAAGATAGAAGAAACCAATAGTCAGTAAATAGCCTAACAGATCGCGCAGGTAGGGAAGTGAAGTTAGCGCATCGCCTATCCTGTCGTACTCCGGCGGCAAAGTGAATGCAGGCACCAGGAGGAAGATCAGGCAGCAAAGCAGGTGTATCAATATCAGTATCCGCTTATTTTCCATTTATTATCCCCGGGTATTAAAATTACGTGTTAAGGCAACAAAAAAGAAGGTTGGCACCGTGTACCAACCTTCAGCGTTAAAACCACCCCCACCATCTTTACCTATCGTGTACAGCCAGGGCTGCGAAAATCTCCTGTTTAAACCGGTGACCAATTTTGTCATCCAAACACAATGATACCAAAGATGTACCTGCCCGGAAATAAACTGGGGTAAAGGGGTCAAACTTTGCGACAAAACTATATCAAGGAGAACCTGCCCCCATATTCAAAGGATTGCTTAGACCTTGGGGCACGGGCAATATATACCGTATCGCCTGTATGGAAGGAATCAAACGTGGCAGCATCTACCTCATGGTGCATATTGTCGGGGTTATCTATCTTGAAATAATACTGCCCCGTGAGCGGAAAAGACTCCTTCTCTTGTATGATGTAGGGTATCATTTCTTTCAGGCCAGCTTCCAGATCCCGCTTATAAACGTATATGCGCCGGTAATAAATGCGTAGTGCCAGCAGCATAATAGGCAAGCCAATGAACAAGAAATTGAAACAAGCCTGCGGCACGACGGGAAGGGCATCCTTAACGCGCGTGGACATCGCTATATAAAGACTGCAAAGAGCAGCAGCCAGTACCAATATGAGGATGGCAGGCACAAAGAACCTGATCCTGCTCCGGTAGATGAACAAAAGGTAATTGCGCTCCTTATCATCAAGGGGCTCGGTAGGATATTGCAGTTTTTGTGCCGGTTTCATTGACTGATAAGATACGAATTTTTACTGCGATAAAAACAATGCTCCACTACATAAGGCTGAACCTGCCCCCGTATTCGAAGGTATATTTTGAACTTGGCGCCCGCGATACATAGATGGTATCCCCTTCGCGATAACGATGGTACTTTTCTTCGTCCACCTCATAATGCAGGTTATCAGGGTCGTCTATCCGGAAGTAGAACTTATGGGTGCGGTAAAAATACTCCTTCTCCTTTATCTCGTAAGGAATCAGTTGTTTAAGGCCATTTTTCACATCGAGCTTGAACACATACACTCTCTTATAGTAAATAAGCCCGCCAAACAAAAGAACAGGACCCCAGAAAAAAAGAGAAACAAAAAGAAACTGCGGAATAAATGCAAGGACATCCCCACTATCGTCGCCCCAAGAAGTGACCTGGTAAGTAAAAAAAAGGGCTATAGCGCTAAAGCCGGTAAACGGTGGAAGAAAGTTCTTAAGCCTTTGGCGGTAGATATACTGCAGGTATCCCAGCTCAATATCGTTCAAAGGCAACGTTTGATAGTATTGCTCCATTACAGGTATTTGATATCAGAAAAATACAAAACAATCGTAAAAGGCCATTAATTTTAAGACATGCGTGATCTGCTTAAAAATACCAACCTCGCCATCCGCTTTGTACTGGAGCTATGTATGCTGGCGGCATTTACCTATTGGGGCTATCACATTACCGGTAGCGGTGCCTTGAAGATCATCGCTGCCATCGGCAGCCCACTGATAGCAGCAATAATATGGGGGCTGTTTCTCTCACCAAAGGCAAAAGTGAAATTGATCTTGCCGGTAAGGGTGCTAATGGAATTGATCCTTTTCTGCACGGCGGGGTGGCTACTATATAACCTGGGCAAGGAAATGCAAGGCTTACTACTCGGCGGCATATTCATTGTAAACCGCATACTATTGTTGCTGCTGAAAGCCTAAATCATAGAGCGAAGGGGCGTGTATAGCTGTAGGCGCTGAGCTATATGCAGCATCCATGCGGGCTGCCCCGCATCTGCATATTCTGCACCATATATCTGCTCGATGTATTGGAGTAAACTCCGGTGAATGACCTCCTCAATATCTGGAGGAATGGCCTGACAATCACTAGCGGGCTGTAAATCGTTCGCAGCAGTATGCAGTTCATCAAGCAGGCCTGAAATACGGTACATTGATTCCCAATAAATACTGTATAAGCCCGGCTTATAAGGCAATGTTATAGAACAATACTTCTCTACAATAGCCGCCGCCCGTTCGCTGAAACTGCCCGGTATGTTTTTGGAAACGTTATCCAATCGATGAATATCCATAGCATAAGAGTTAAAATGTACTCCTAATAATACTGTGCCACCGATACAAAACGATATGTTAAAAAAGAAGAGTAGGGTGATCAATTACTTACAGCAGGCCTTGTATCTAATTGCTCGTAGATGGAGTTGTTGCTGATGAATTCAGGCACAATGCTCTTCATGCCTGCTACGGTACCCAGTTCGTCGTGGCCGGCCGCTCTGCCTATGAGTTTATCTATCTTTTCATTCACTGCTTCGAAATCATATTCACGCACCTTAGCTATCATTATTTTATTATGATAAGTAGGCATAGTGTTTTCTGAATTGTTCAGCAATTCTTCATATAGCTTTTCGCCGGGGCGCAGACCAGAGAATACTATGCGGATGTCCACTTCGGGAACTTTACCAGAAAGGCGAATCATCTTACGAGCCAGATCAACGATCTTGACCGGTGAGCCCATATCGAATACGAATATCTCACCACCATGGCCCATAGCCCCCGCTTCTATCACCAGGCGGCAAGCCTCGGGGATGGTCATAAAGTAACGGGTGATCTCGGGATGGGTCACTGTTATCGGGCCACCATTCTCGATCTGCTTTTTAAAGCGGGGTATCACGGAACCGTTGGAACCCAACACATTGCCGAAACGAGTAGTGACAAAACGTGTAGGAGCCGGGCCTTTGCTTCCCGCCTCCTCGTAGTCTTTCTGCAGTTTTTTGAAGAAACTCTGGGTAAATATCTCAGCAATACGCTTCGAGGCCCCCATTACATTAGTGGGATTCACCGCCTTATCGGTAGATACCATGACAAACTTCTCTACTCCATAAGCTGCCGACAGCTCTGCTATAGTTTTCGTACCCAGTACATTATTGAGTATAGCGACCGTCGGGTTGTCTTCCATCATAGGCACATGCTTATAGGCAGCAGCATGGAATACAAGATCGGGACGATAGGTCTCAAAAAGATACTTCATGCGCTGTCGGTCTGTGATATTACCCATGAAGATCTTGTAATTGGCCCCGGCAAATCGTTCGTTCATCTCGAGGAACATGTCGTGCATGGGGGTCTCTGCATTATCACACATCACGATCAGGGCCGGGTTGTATTCTGTAAGCTGGCGTACCATTTCGCTACCTATGGAGCCTGCAGCACCTGTTACCAATACCGTTTTATCCCTTAACTGGCTGTTGATATAATCATTCTCTATCTTGATCACATCGCGCTCCAGCAGGTCCTCGATCTTTACATCCTTCAGCTGGTCGGTATTAAGGGTACCATTGAGCCATTCCTGTATAGGCGGTACCTGCTGTATGCGCATACCGTAGTTCAGGCATACATCCACCAGGTAGTTCAGCTTTTCTTTGCTCAGGTTGCGGTTCGCAATGATCAACAGGCTGACATCTTCCTGTTTCAGCTTACGAAAGCTGATCTCATCCAGGTTGAAGATGGGCAAACCCTCCATCATTTTGCCGCCGGTTTCCGAGCCATCATCCAGGAAGGCAACCACCTGTATGCGACCATTGGGCATGCCATTTATCACCCGCTTGGTCACCAGGCCGTGCTCACTGGTATCGAAGACCACCGCTTTGGTTTTACTCTTCTCATCCATCCGGTGCTGCTGGTAGAAGTTGTAGAAATACCGTATCAGCAGCCGGTAACCAATGAGTATGAAGGAGGTAATGAAGAAATTGATGGCCACCACTGCCTTAGGGAAAAGCAGGTGCGCATGCGGCGGCCTGTTGACGATGAGGTTAATGGCATAATAGAATAATGCCGCTATGGTCGTGACCGTAAACAGCCGGAACGTGTCCTCAATATTGGTGTAGCGGATGATGCCTGCATAGCTGCGCAACAGCCAGAACAGTATCATGTTCAATACAAGCGAAAGCAGCAGTATGGACCGTATCTCGAAACGGGCCATAAGGTTCAGGTCGAAATTGAAGCGTAGCAGGAATGAAATAAATATGCCTACCTCAACAAGTGCCAGGTCGAGTAAAAAAATGATCCAGCGTGGGAGAATCCTTATCCTATATTGCATCTACATGGTGTGTTGCCTCTCAAAATCTGCGAAAAAATGAAAAAGGGAATGGGTTTTGCCAGAATAAAAGAATATTTAGGATATTCTTCACAGGCTTTCATTTATTCTCCATCAAGATAAAGCAAAAGTACAACAAATGCAATGATAATAACATGCAAATGAATTTTTATAAAATTGAATGTGTATTAAAATAATGTAGTGTAGATTGATAAACAAGCGCTGTAAAATGTTGTTGACTTGTTAATAAGGTCAAATTCCTTCGATTTTTTTTTAATGTGCTTTAACTTGCTGCCTCTGTGCCCGGCCCGGGCATAGAGAAATAGAGGAAATCGTCATAAAACATTATTGTTAAACAGGGTATGAAAAACCGCCAGCAGTTATCCAAAAGCGCTGTACAGGCTGTGGCTTCGCATATAAGAAGGTCCTTCTTTCTTATCAATGTGTTCATTATCATATCCTTTATCCTGTACCTGGTACAGGCCTATTTCCTGTATAAGCGCGCGGCGGAATCGGATCAATGGGTGATACACACCAATGACGAGCTGATGAATATAAAGTCGGCCGATGCCAATGTCAGCAAAATAAGCGCTGCACTAAAAGATTACCGCCTTACGGGCGACGCACAGTATAGCCATTCCATTGATCAGTACATCCGTGAGCTGAACACTGACCTCGCACACCTGAACGAGCTTACCAAAGATGAACCGGAACAACGCGAGCGCAGCAATAGGCTTAGCCAACTGGTGAATGCCAAACTGGTCCTTACTCAAAATATACTGGGGGCCCAGGACAAGAACAGTGTACAGCCACAAGTAGAGCAGCTCAAGAGCATCAATGCACAGATAGCGAATTATATAGATGAACTGAGCCGGGAAGAAAACAAGGTGTTGGCCCAACGCACTGACAGCAACCGGTATTACAGCAAGTCGAGGGCCATATTCTCGTTATTGAGCTACATTATCATCAGCCTGTTCCTTATCATCACGCTATACAAGATCAACCAAAGCATCAAGAAGCGTACCCTTGCCGAAGAACGCGCCCGGCTGAACGAGGCAAAGTATAAGGTGCTGGTTGAAGATTCAGGGCTTACCACACTCGTCATCAGTGCAACAGGCATCATCAAATTTGCAAGTAAGAACATTACCGAGCTGCTGGGCTTTAACCCGGACATGCTTACAGGGCAAAATTTCATGGACGGCATGCCCCGCAAGTTCAAAAAGATAGCTGAAGATGTAGTTCATTCACTAGCCACTACGGGCGCATACAATAATACAGTTGAGTTGCAGCTCTTCAGCAGTACAGGCGAAAGCAAGTGGGTTTCCTGCCGCATCTTCCCGGTGAGCAAGGATAACGAAGAAACAAAAGAATGGCAGGTGGTAATATGGGACATAGATGACGAAAAGAAACTGCAACTGGAAATAGAGGCCATGGATGCCGAGCGTCGTCGCCAACAACGCCTGATACAGGACATTATCGATAACATCCCCGGCACGGTGTACATCAAAGACCTTGAAGGAAGGTATATGCTCATCAATAAGAAGATGGAGGAAATGATGCACATACCTGCCCGAAACATCATAGGCTATACAGACGAAAACCTGATACCTGACAATGCGCGCTACCTGGAATACAAATATTCTGATGACAAGGTGCGCATCAATAAAACGATGTACACCTTCGAGGATGTGATCAACCTGCCAAATGGCGAGGTACAATACCTCTGGGTGAGCAAATTTCCACTACTGGATGAGGCCGGAGAGGTACGTAACATATGCGGGCTGGTAACCGACATCACAGAGCGAAAGGAAGTGGAGCTGAAACTGCTGAAGGCCAAAAAAGATGCCGAACAGGCTAAGGTGGCACAGGAGAGCTTCCTTGCCAATATGAGCCACGAGATACGCACACCTATGAACGGCATCATAGGTATGGGCAACCTGCTCATGAGTACAACGCTCAACGAAGAACAAAAAGAATTTACTGAGAACATTGCAGAATCGGCCCATAACCTACTGGCCATCATCAACGATCTCCTCGACTTTTCGAAGATCAAGTCCGGCAAATTCCAATTGGAACATTCACCCTTTAAGCTCAGGCAGTTGTTCAACCGTACCCTTTACCCCTTACAATTCAAGGCAGATGAAAAGCTGATCGGCCTGGCCCTGCACATAGACGATAATGTACCGGATGTGCTCATTGGTGACAGCCTGCGGCTGCAACAGATCGTCATTAACCTGGCGGGCAATGCCATTAAATTCACATCCAAAGGCGGGGTGAGTATCAAAGTATCCTGCGGGGAAGAAGTAAGCGGGCATATAGATCTCTGCATATCTGTGGCAGACACGGGCATCGGGATACCTGAGAACAAGCTCAACTATATTTTCGAAAGCTTTACACAAGACAATGCTAACTCCTCGCGCAGATATGGCGGCACAGGCCTGGGCCTGGCCATCGTGAAACAACTGGTGGAATTGCAATACGGCGAGATTTCGGTCAGCAGTACCCTGAACAAGGGCTCAGTTTTCACACTCAGCATTCCCTATAAAGTGGGCGATACAGATACCACTGTGAACGAAGACACCGAACATGACAGCGATGAATCGCGCAGCATGCTGGAGGGCATCAGCGTGCTGGTGGCAGAGGATAACCTCATCAATCAAAAGGTGGTCAAGAATACCCTTGTAAAGCAAGGCGCCAGTGTAGAACTGGCCTTTAATGGCAAGGAAGTAATAGACCTGCTGAAGCAAAAACAGTTCGACGTAATACTGATGGACCTGCAGATGCCCGAAGTGGACGGCTACAGGGCCACACGGTACATCCGCGAAGTGCTGAAAAATAATATCCCCATCCTTGCCATGACCGCCGACGCCCTGAAAGGAGAAGCAGAGCGCTGTTTCGATGCCGGTATGACCGGCTTCATCTCCAAACCCTTTGAACCCCGGGACCTCTACGAACAGATATTAAAAGCCAGGTCCGAAAGCCTCTCACCGATCATTTCTGAATCTCAAAATCACAACGGCATGGCACAAACTCCGTTACTCGACCTCAGCTATCTCTATGAATTGTCGGACAATGACCCGAAGTACATCTACGATGTCATCGAGATATTCCTGGACAACACGCCCCCCGGCATGGTGACGCTCGGGGAACTCATACATGGCAGCGACGACTACGATGCAATTTACAAACAGGCGCATTTCCTGAAATCGAGCGCCAGTATCGTGAAGGTTCGCGATATGTTCGAAAAGCTGAACCAGATAGAGCGTATCGCCCGTGACGATAAGAACAAAGAAGAGATCACGCGGCTCTTCAGCGAGATACAACTGACATTCAGCGAGGCAATGCCCGAGATCATGGCGGTAAAAGAAAAGAACAAGCCGGCAACCACATAGGTGAAACCTTTGAATATTTTGCACCTTTAACATTTCCCGACGGGATACACAGCCTATATTCCTTAATTTTGCAGCATCTCAAAACAGGAGCGAAAACTTACCCACACCTGTTGATTTCTTTTTTCCCGTTAATAAGTACGCTGTACTATTTTCGATGTGAACAGTAAATGCAGAAAGTATGGATATCGAACAACTGATGCCGCATGTAGAGGCCATTATTTTTGCCAGTGAGCGCCCCATCACCCAGATGGAAATGGTGGAACTGCTGGGACAGGCCCTTGAAACTACTATAGAAATGGAACGTATAGCCACCTGTATCGAGGCTATACGCGAAAAATATGACGCTTCTTATTATCCTTTCCAGCTCAGGGAGGCCGGTGGCGGCTACCAGTTCCTGACCAAGAAAGCATACCATAAAACCGTGCTGCAGCTTAATGGCGACAAGCACATTAAAAAACTATCGGCAGCGGCTATGGAAACACTGGCCATTATTGCCTACAAACAGCCGATCAGCAAATCTGAAATAGAATATATACGCGGCGTTAGCGCCGACTATTCTATCCAGAAACTGCTGGAAAAAGAGCTTATCGTGATAGCAGGGCGTAACGAACAGATGGTGGGCAAACCACTTATCTACGCCACTTCCAAGAACTTCATGGATTACTTAGGCATTAATAATCCGGCACAGCTGCCGCAACTAAAGGACATAACGAACATTGAAATAGTTCTGCCCACCAACGGGCAGGAAGCACAGCCGGGGGATGAGGGAGCGCTGATCGTAACAGAGGACGGTGCCCTTCAGCATACCGGGGAGTAGAGAGCAATATCATAAAGAAGAAACATCCTGCATCGGCGCGGGATGTTTTTTATTTCCGGATACCGATACTAAATGTATTTTTGTTGCATAATTGCACCCCCATGAGCTGGCGCGTTTCCATCCCCGTGTTTGTGATCGTATCGGTCTGCAGCATACTGCCTGCACCGGCACAAAAGAAAGCCGACCGCAAAATGGCGGAACGGATAAAGGCCGACATTTATTACCTGGCCTCCGACAGCCTGCAGGGCCGCCGCACCGGCAGTGAAGGCGAACGCCTTGCCGGTGACTATATAGAAGCACGCTACAAGCAACTGGGTATAGCTCCCTACAAAGAACAATATCGCAGCATATTCCACTTTCCCTATGGCCGCGAACTGGCCCCCAATACGCAAGTGCGCCTGGGTAATGTAGCACTGAAGCTGAATGAAGAAGTGATCGTATTCCCCTTCAGCAAATCGAAAAAGGTAAAAAGCGAGATACTACCCGATATACTGGAGACAGGCAAGATATGGATGATGCCCCTGTACGCGAATAAAGACGAGGCACGCGATCCGCATTTCGAATGGGAAAAAGCAGTGTATGACAAAGCAGCAGAGGCGGCCAAACAAGGAGCCGCAGGATTACTGCTCTACGATAACTTCGGCGCGAAATACCCGCCCGAATTTAACCGCCAGTCGGAATACGAAACAGTGGATATCCCGGTTGCCTTCCTCACCTCGGCGGCTTATAACAAATACATAGCCGACGACCATTACGAAGAATACATTACCGACGGCTTGCCCGGCCTGCCTATCGAAATGAACATAGGCGTGAAGAAAGTGGAACGGAACGGCACCAATATAGCTGCATTCATAGACAATAAAGCCCCTTATACAGTGGTACTGGGCGCCCACTATGATCACCTGGGCTTTGGTGAGGACGGCAACAGCCTGTACAGCGGTAAGGACAAAGAGATACACAACGGCGCCGATGATAATGCCAGCGGTACAGCCGCCGTGCTGGAAATGGCCGAACTCATTAATAATAAACGCAAGAAACTATCGCACTATAATTACCTCTTCGTCAATTTCTCGGGCGAGGAACTGGGACTTATCGGTTCCAAGGCCTTTGTAAAGGAGATGGGGCTGGACAGCACCAAGGTGGCCTATATGATCAATATGGACATGGTGGGCCGGCTGAACGACAGCACGCATGCCCTTACCCTTGGGGGCATTGGCACCTCGCCTGCCTGGGCGCAGTTCATGGCGAAACCCGACAAACATTTTAAAATAGTGGTGGACA
>CAYZTM010000048.1:0-22203 GCA_964481425.1 uncultured Flavipsychrobacter sp. | reverse complement strand
GCAAGGCGCTGATCACCTCGAACGAAGGGTTCTCAGTAGTTGCGCCTATCAATGTTATGATGCCCTTCTCAACGGCACCCAACAGGCTATCCTGCTGCGCTTTATTGAAACGGTGTATTTCGTCGATGAATAATAAAGCATGTCCTGCTTTACGGGCCTGCTCTATTATCGCCCTTACTTCTTTTACACCGCTGTCTATGGCACTGAGCGTAAAAAATGGCACATCGAGCGAGCGGGCGATGATCTGGGCCAGCGTGGTCTTACCAACACCCGGAGGACCCCAGAATATCATAGAATGGGCCTTATGATTATGGATCATCTGTTCCAATACCTTACCCTTACCCACCAGGTGTTCCTGCCCTATGAATGCGTCCAGCGTTGCCGGGCGCATGCGTTCCGCTAATGGTATATGAGATGCAACAGCCATAAATTCAGAATTGTTTAACGCTATTTTCCATAATTTAGCTTCATGCTTCGCAAATTACTAATCATTGTGCTGCTTTTGAGCACAAAACAAGTATGGGCACAAAAGAATTATGAGCCGTATTACAAACCCACCAGCTATCCCAAACCAATACCGAAGGATACAGATAAAACGGATTACAGGAATGATGGCGCGCCCCTGTCTGAATTCAGGGTCGTTACATTGCCCATGAAAAGCACAGATACTCCCCCCAAAGCGGAAATACCCGCAAAAAATATTACCAAAGCAGACATGCAGAATGATGCTAATCTTTTCCTGTTCATGTTCAACCCTACCTGCGGCCATTGCGAGGATATGACCAAATTACTGGAAAAGAATATCGACCTGTTCAGGAACTCCAGGATATTGATGGTCTCAGCCCAGCATATGGGTGAATACCTTGCCATCTTTGAAAAGGGATTGAAAACCTATGAGTACCCGCAAATAGCTGTAGGCCTGGACAGTTCGCATCTTATAGACAGGACATTTATGTATATGTCCCTGCCACAGATAAATATTTACAATAAAGACAGGATACTGATCAAGAGGTTCAACGGGGAGGTACCCATTGACTCATTAAGACAATACATCCAATAAAGCGCCCGAAGCCGGAACACTTTGACCTAAAAACAAAGTGCAGCCTTAGGCTGCACTTTGTTTCTTAATGTAGTCGCGTATCTTACGTACGTAGTCGAAATAACCGGCCTGCATGCGCATCCAGAAGATGGCAAATATGACAAGCGCAATTCCCAAAAGGGTATAAGTGAATTGTATACCCTCTTCCCCTCCTAATAACATGAAGAGAACAGCACCGACCAGCATACAGATAACGAAGACCATCAGGATCATTGGACCACCCTGATCGATCTTACGGATCTTTGAACTGATCACTACCTGGGTTTTGTCACCTTTGTCTTTGAACTCGATGTGAGTAATAGGCAAGGTTTTAATGTCAGTGACTTGCTCAGCATGGGGTATGATCCTGAGCATCCGGTCTTTTTCATAGACCTCAAAATCCAGATTGTGTACTTTGACGTGCTTACCCAGCAGACGGCTTTTAATGTCATCCACTTTCATAGCAGACTGATACCGATAAGTTCTTGTAAAAAGCATAGGCAAACATTTTTAGTTTAAAAATGACTTGATATGTAAGTTAGGCGTATTTTTAATTAAAAGCAATACCCATCTTCATATAGTTTTATACATCCCTATTACTATAGACGCATAAAACATGCCAAAAGTTGGTATAAGACTGTGAAAATAAAGCCAATATAAGCATTACTCACATCTTTTCCCCAGTGTGGAAAACCCACCTTATTTGCTGCCTATCAACTGGTAATACTGCTCTACCATATTGCGGTAATATGGCTTCAGTTGCGGAGGGACTGTTTTGTATAATTCAAGTAGTTTTTGCCTGTCCTGCATGTACTTCTGCAGCTCGGGCGGTATGGGCCTGCTCATCTCCTGTGCAGTGCGCGATGAGCGCTTATTATCCTGGTCCTGCTCACGGAGGGCTTTTTCAGCCTCCAGCAGGCGTGTCATTATTTCCTTTTGTCTCTGTATCAGTTCACTGCCCAGCCTGCGGTTCACCAGGTCGGTTTCGGTACGGTCCATCTTCTCTTGCAGTTCACGTAGTTCTTTACTGTTACCGCCACCTCTTCCGTTAAGTTGTTTGCTCAGGTCTTCCAGTTGCCTGCGTATAGCGGCCTGCTGTGCTGCAAGCATTGCTATTTGTTCTGCATTGCCATTCTCCCCGTCCTGCTGCGCGCCTTGCTTTTGTTGCTGGCTACTGCTCTGGCCGTCCTTACTGCCGTTTTGTTTGCTGCCTTGTTTGCCCTCCTGTTGCTGCCGTGCATTTTCCATCTGCTGCATAGCATTCCCCAGGTTTTGCTGCTGGGTAATAATATCAGAAAGCTGTTTACCGGATGCCCCCGGTTTGGGATTCATGCCGCCGGGTTTATTACACATACCTGCCCCCGGCTTTTTCGCCTGCGACTGCATCTGCATCAGGTTGGATAGTGTTTCATTGAGCATCAGGGCCAGGTTGTTGGTATTGGTCATTATGTATTGCTGCCGGGTCATGGCATCAGAGAGATGCCTTGCTTCCAGTGCATCTATCGTCATACCCATATTCTTTTCCAGTTCGGTGGTTTCTTTGTTAATGAACGCTGTTAGCTTGAAGCTCTTCAGGCTCATCTTATACAGGCTGTCACGTATCATGATAGAGTTGCTGCGCAACCTGTTTTGCTCCTGTTGGTTGGCTATGTACTGTTTACTGGATGGCGATACCCACTGCACACTCTTCATCAGTTTCTCCTGGTCAAAGGACAGGCGTATAAGATTGGTCAGCATCTGCCGCACTGTTTTTATATCAGCATCTATCTCCTCAATATTCATCCCTCCCGCAGCAGCCATCAGCGAGTTGGCCATATCCTGCAGGTTTTGCGCAGCCTGTTGTTCCGATTCGCTGGCTTTACTCTTCTGCCCGCTGCCCAGTTGCTGCTGGCTCTTCTGCATATTCTGTTGGGCCTGTTTGCCCTGCTCTTTCGGTTTGTCCAGCTGTTGCTTTTCCTTCATTTGGTCATTTAGTCCCTCCATATCCTTCATCCCTTTCGCCATGGCACTGTCCAGTTCTTTCTTGATGGCCTCCTGTTCTTTACTCAGCGCATCCGCATCCTTTTTACCTTTATCAGTTTCTTTTTGCAGTTGGTCTTCCTTCTGGGCCAGTTCGTTCATCTTGTTGGCCATATCTTCCATGCGCATCTGCATCTCCAGTTTCTTCATCAGCTCCTGCATGCGTTTCAGGTCCATATCAAAAAGCTTGTTCTCCTGCTCCATCTGCTGCATGGCCTGGAAAGCTTTGTCCTTATTCAACTGCTGCATCAACTCCTGCAGCTTTTTCATTTGCTCCTTCAGTTCATTGTTCAGCAGGTTGTCCATTTGCTTCTTCAGTTCGTCCTGCTTGTCTTTCAGATCGTCACTGTAGTTCTTTTGTTTACTTTGTTGCACCTGCTCCTCAAAACGTTTTTTTGCATTCTCTATCTGTGTCTGCAGCTTCATCTGGTTATCCACCATGTCCTGCAGCTGCTGCTTTTGCTGCCAGTCCATTTCCTGGCTTTGCAGCATTTTGTTCTGCATTTCCTTGAAGTCATCGCGCATTTGCTGTGTTTGCTCTGCGCTATTGCTCAGTCCCGAGTTGATCTGCTGGGCATTGGCATTGATGGCCGAATCAAGTTGCTTGGGATTGAACATTGAATACGACATCATCTCACTGCGCGATGCCTTGCTGCCATGTACGCCGTCATTATCCCATGCCTCAATGTAATAACTCACCTTTTGGCCGGGCTTCAGGTCCAACGATTCAATGTCGAAATATTGCTGGAACGAAGTAAGTGCACCGGCAGTCGCTTTCACTGGCATGGCCTTTTCTGCAACCACATCGTCCTTATTGTTGGTCACTTTATAGTGAAAAAGCACTTTGGTAATACCATAATCATCGCCCGCAGTACCGCTCAGTAATATCTGTTTACCCGATACGGTATCCCTGAATTCCTGTACCTGTAATACAGGATACTGGTCAGGTATCACCTGCACCGAATAATGATAACTGTCTGTAACATTCGCCTGTTTATTACGCAGGGTAAACGTGTATGAGGTATCGTTCATGAAGCGGTACTGGAAGCCATAGATGGAATTATTGCCCGGTATGGCGGCAGCTGATCCGTCGCCAAATTTCACCAGGGCCTCGTCCGTATGCTCCGCCACAAAAGCCCAGTGTACTGTAGTACCCACAGGTAGCGTCATATCGCCCAGGCTATTGCGCACCTCGTTCTTCCTGCCGATATACGCGGGGTAGTCTATGGCTATCTTGAAGGCTTTGAGTACCGGCTTTTGCACCACCTTCAGGGTATAGGGTTGCGAATAATACCCCGCAGCAAACAAGCGGAAATGCACATCATCGGTCACATTGCGGAAGGTGTATTGGAAATTATGGTTTTCCAACACCTGCATCGGCACTTTTTCAGAGCCCAATTCTATCGATAGCTCATTCGGCAATGCGGCGCCTTTCACCTCCACTTTCAGTACAATGTCCGCATTACGAACGGTTTGAAGCGGTACATTCTTTATGATGAACTGGAAAGGCGCAGGCTTTTCAAACGACTTCATGGGCTGCAATAAACGGTCCGATGCATCACGGAATACATTCGGGGCTGCCACTAATATAAAGATGCCCACCAAAAGTATGGGCAGCAGGAAACGGAGGTATTTCTTGTTCTTCGAGTAATCGATAGCTGAGCCTATGGGCAGCGACCACAACTGGCCCGCCTTCTGGTCTATACTGGCCTCTACCAGTGCACGGCTGGCGTTGGGGTCAGCATGTTTCTTCAACTGCAGTATGTTCAGCAGTTTATCACTTATCTCAGGGAAATGCTGACCGACTATTGTCGCAGCCTGCTCATGTGAGATGATATTACCCAGCCTCGCCATTTTGCTCAACGGTACAACGACCCATACGACCAATGCAGAGAGGCCAAGGAGAATGAACAGCGAATCGGCAGTAACACGAAGCCATATGGGCATGTAGAGGTAATATTCACCCAGGCTAACCATCAGGATATAGGAAAGAAGGCAGCTAAGGAATATAAGTGAGCCCTTTATCACCTTATTGGCATAATACTTACGGATAAATGCGTCTAATTTCGATATCAGCCAGTCGTAATTGCTCATAGATTCAGAACACGCAATATAAGGGAATTATTGCATCGAAAATCATAAAAAAACACAATGCTTAGCGATAGTTTTACCTCAATTTAAAAGTATCGCATACATGGTAGGATTTGCGGCATATTACTACCAAACCTATCTTACCTTTGCAAACCTGACAGGAACCGGCACATGATACAATTATACCCCGCGCATGCCGCTGAAGCGCTGGAATTTAACAAGATACTGAAATTGCTGGGGCAGAAATGCCGCACCGATACCGCGCTCGAACGGGTGCAGGACATGCGCTTCCATACCCGCCTCGACTATATAGAGCGCGAACTGCTGCAAACAAGTGAATATAAGACCATCCTAAGCGGCCCCGACCAAATACCCAATGACTTTACCCGCAACGTACAGAAAGAATTAAAACTACTTGGCATACAAGGCGGCGTGTTGAACGGGGAGCAACTGCTGGCCATGCTGCGCCTTGCTATCAATATGAGGGACATCCTGCTTTGGTTCAAAAAGCACAATGAGCTCTTCCCCCATCTGAGGGAGCTTACAGGGCATATAGTTTATGAAAAAGAAATATCGGTGATCATTGGCAGCGTGATAGATGAAACCGGGAGTGTAAAAGATACCGCATCGCGCGACCTTGCACAGATACGGAGCGACCTGGCTTCGGTACGTCAGCAACTGAGGAAGGTCTTCGAATCTGTACTACGCAGACTCAATAAACAGGGCTACCTGGCCGACATTTCCGAAGGCTTTCTGAACGGGCGGCGCGTGGCCGCAGTAACAGCGGAAAACAAACGCATCGTAAAGGGAATACTGCATGGAGAAAGCGATACCCAGCGTACCGCATTCATTGAGCCCGAGGAAACCATAGAACTCAACAATGAAGTGTTCTCACTGGAACGCGCGGAAGCAAGAGAGATACAAAGGATATTGGTACAGACCACCGCCACCTTGTCCGCCTACCAGCCACAACTGGAAACATACTACCACATATGCGGCCTGTTCGACTTCATCTGTGCCAAGGCTTTACTGGCAATAGACATCAACGGGGTAATGCCCAGGCTAAGCCCCCACCCCGGCCTGCACCTTATCAAAGCCTGCCATCCCCTGTTGTTATTGCACAACAAAGAGCATAACAAACCGGTGATTCCCCTCAATATAGAGCTGGACAAACAAAAACGGATACTCATCATCAGCGGGCCCAATGCCGGGGGCAAGACCGTATCGATGAAAACAGTAGGCTTGCTGCAACTCATGTGCCAGGCAGGACTGTTGATACCCGTAGATGAAAATTCAGAGTTAGGGGTTTTCAAACAGGTAATGATCCATATCGGTGACACGCAGTCGATAGAGCATGAGTTAAGTACCTACAGCGCACACCTGCGCGATATGAAATACTTCCTCGACTTCGCCAACGGCAAGACACTTTTCTTCATAGATGAATTAGGCAGTGGTTCAGACCCGAACCTCGGGGGCGCATTTGCCGAAGCCATAGTGGAAGAGCTGGCGCATAAACATGCCTATGGCATCATTACCACCCATTACCTCAATCTTAAAGTAATGGCAGGCAAGGTGGGTGGCATCATCAACGGGGCCATGGCCTTTGATGAGGCCCACCTCGAACCGCTTTACAGGTTAACGATCGGGAAGCCCGGTAGTTCCTACACCTTTGCCATAGCACAGCGCAGCGGCCTCTCACCAAAAATAATTGAGCGGGCGCGGGAACTTACCCAGCGTGAGCACTTCAAGCTGGATAAGATGCTGCATAAGACCGAGCAGCAATCGGTAAGGCTGAGCGATAAAGAAAAAGAGCTCGACAAATTGCTTAAAGAGAACCAAAAGCTGAAAAAGCAATTCGAAGAACTTACCGATAAAGAGAAACTGAAACAACACTACGCCACCCTGCGCCTGCAAAACCAGGTGAAGAAAGAAGAACTAGACTACCTGCGCGACACCGAGCGCAAGTTCAAACAGATCATCCACGACTGGAAAAAAACAGAGAACAAACAGGAAGTGATTGAAGCCGCTGAAAACGTACTGTTCCGCAGGAAACAGGTACAAAGCAATGCAGCAGCAGCTAAAAAGGCCGATAAGAATTACGAAGCTACCGGCAGCAAACCACAGATCGGGGACCTTGTACGCAATACAAACAACCACCAGGTGGGCACCCTAACAGAACTCCGCGAGAAAAGGGCTATCGTAAAAATTGGCAATATGCCCTTCAACGTAAATATAGATGAGTGGGTGACGGTCAGAAAAAAGCTGACACCTGCGAAAAAAAAGGGCGCTTAGCTACCCTAATACTGTGAATTTTTGTGGGTATTATGGATATAAGCTATAACTACGGCGTCTTTTACAATACTAAATATTATCACAAATGGGAAACGTGGTATCCGCATATCCCTGATGCCGAAATCTTTATCAATAAAACTATACGCCGAGGGATTCTGACTTAACCTTTCATAGCAATATTCAAGTTCCAATAAGAACTCCTCACCTAAACCATCCCTTATATTTTCATAATAATCGTAAGCTTGGAGGGTCTCATCACGGGCAATACGGGTAACAACAATACGGAAGCTCATTCTTTGTTACGCGCTTTCCGGATATAATCATGCGCCTCTTCTATTGTATAGCCAAGATTGTCGCCGCTTAAATAAGCCCCGGCACTTTCCCGGAACATCTTCAATTCTTCATCCGAATAGATCATATTAAAATCGTTGCTGTTTTCAAGCAAGGTATAAATCGCTTCAATTTTTTTATCGTCCGCCACATCAATGTATTGGTGCAATTGTTGTCGTATTGCTGCAGTATTCATACCCGTTCCTTTAGCTACAAATTTAATTCATTTATCACAAACCCTCACATCATTCCTTTCACTATTGCGCCAAGCTTTTTCAGGCCCCGCTCCACTTCCGGTTTCCATTGCATACCATAGCTCAGTCGCATACAGTTATGGTAGCGCTCCTGCAGGGTGAACATACTGCCCGGAGCAATACTGATCTTCTGCAACATTGCATCCTGGTATAGCTGGTAAGTATCTATCTTTTTATCCAGTTCCACCCACAGTATAAAACCGCCCTGTGGGTTAGTGACCTTTGTCCCCTCAGGAAAATATTCCCCTATCGCACGTATAAATTGCAGGCTGTTCGCATGCAGCGTCTGGCGTAATTTCCTCAGGTGGTGCTCATACCTTCCCGTAGCCAAAAAATTGGCAACTGCCGCTTGTTGTGGGGTGGCTGTGGTGATACTATGGTACAACTTCAAACGCTTTATCTTCTCCAGGTATTTGCCAGGTGCCACCCAGCCTACCCTGTAGCCCGGCGCAAGTGTCTTGGATATCGAGCTGCACCAGAGCACATTCCCTTCTTCATCGAAGCTCTTGCATGATTTAGGTCGTTTTTTACCGAAGTACACATCACCGTACAGGTCATCTTCTATGAGCGGTACACCATGAAAGGAAAGCATCTTTACCATTGCTTCCTTCTGGTCATCAGGCATGCAATAACCCAGTGGATTGCTGAAATTGGGCACAAAAAAACAAGCCTTTACTTTGTGCTTTGCGATAACCTTCTTAACGTCATCCGGGTCCACTCCCGTATCAGGATCTGTGGGCATTTCCAATACCTTCAGCCCCATACTGTTCGCAAGGCGCAGGGTACCGAAGTACACTGGGCTTTCCACGGCAATCGTATCGCCCCTTTGCGCAAGTGCCATCAGGCAATAGGATATTGCGTTCATACTCCCCGCAGTAGTTACCAGATCGCTGGCGTGTAGCCTTCCTCCCCAATGCATCGACCAGCGGGCCACCTGTCGCCTTAAGAGTTCATTGCCCTGCAGTTGTTCGTACGATGTGGCATTTGCAGGCATTTCTCTTACTGCCTGCATCATCGATTTATTCAGGCGGGCAAGGGGCAGCAATTCCGGGGCAGGCACACTTAACGAAAACTTAATGATGCCCGGCATATCAAAATCATCATACACTTCTGATATGATGGCCTCAACATTTTTATTCCTGGAGGATAAAGGAGGATCACTTTTCTCTATTTTTTGCGGGAACCGTGTAGGGCTGAACCGAACATAATAGCCCGATTGCGGGCGAGACTCAATGAGCCCCTTCCCTTCAAGATGATAATAGGCCTGTAATACCGTACTGATGCTCATACCATGCTCTTTACTCAGCATCCGCACAGAGGGGAGTTTGTCTCCTATCTTCAGCACTTTGTTCATGATCTGCTGCTGTATGGTATTGGCAATATTCAGGTACAGGTGCTCCTGTTTGCCTCGCTGTGTTATCTTCATGTTATAAAACTGTTATGGTCAAAAATACAGAAATTGTATCTGTTTTGTTTCAAAGTTTTTTTTGAATTTTGACCCGTACTTATGAGCAAGAACACCAAAGCCTGGATAGCACTTATATTTATCTGCATTGCATGGGGCACTACATATATGGCCATCAGGATCGGTGTCATGCATTACCCTGCATTTCTTTTTGCAGGCATCAGGCAGCTGTCCGCAGGTATTCTGCTCATGGCCATAGCATATATGGCAAACCGGCAAACCGATTGGAACAGGGAGCACATCTTACGCAATGCGCTGATCGGCGGATTGATGATAACAATGGGCAATGGCCTCGTGACATGGGGCGAACGGTATATCCCTAGCGGGGTTGCGGCGCTCATCTGTTCTATGATGCCCATATTCGCGGTATTATTCAACCTGCTTTCTTCGCGGCGCGAGCATTTCAATACTACCATAGCGTTAGGCTTGCTCTTAGGTACTATAGGCGTTGGGCTCATCTTTAAAGACAGCATCAAAGACTTCACCAACACAGCCTATATAGCCGGCATGATAGCCACCCTTATTGCCACCTCTTCCTGGGCATTTGGCAGCATCGTTTCCAAAAGGAATACAAGGCAAAGCAACCCCATGTTCAACTCGGGCATGCAACTGTTCTTTGGCGGGGCTTTTCTTTTCCTGCTCAGCCCTTTGGTCGATGATTACACCAATATTGACTACAGCAACAAGGCAGCGCTGCTATCCTTGGTTTATCTCATCATATTCGGATCGGTCATTGCATATGCCGCCTACAATTTTGCACTCAGTACCTTACCCGTTGGGGTCGTTACACTATATGCCTACGTCAATCCGCTGGTTGCAGTAGTGATCGGTTACCTGCTAATGAAAGAACCCCTCGATCAATACACCATACTTGCATTTATAACTATTATAGCCGGTGTTTACCTGGTCAACAGGGGCTACCGCCGGCAACACAGGTACATGGAAGAGCCGGACCCGGAAGATGCTATTGCAGCTTTCCCGGTCGAAAATTGATAACGCAAAAAACATTTTTATGGATTACAGCATCACGATCACACGCAGGGAAGAAAGAGAGATAAAAGAAAGCGCTTTTGCCCCTTTCGGCACACAGCCAACAGAACACATGTTCATATGCGAGTACAAAAAAGGTCAATGGCATAACCCCCGCATCGTGCCATTTGCCGACCTCGTATTGAGCCCGTTCACTTTGTGCCTGCATTACGGTCAAACTGTTTTTGAAGGCATGAAAGCCTTCCTCATGGAAGATGGCAAGGTCAATATCTTTCGCCCCTTAAAACATTATGAGCGCTTCTGCCGCTCACTGGAGCGGATGTGTATGCCAATAGTTCCGCAAGGCTTATTCCTTGAAGCGCTGCACCAGCTCGTTCAGCTTGATGCTGAATGGATACCGGGCGATGCAGAAGGCTCGCTCTACATACGCCCGTTCATGATCGCATCTGAGGAGCGCATCGGCGTAAAAGTAGCTGACGAGTACCTGTTTATGATCGTGTGCTCCCCTGCTCATCAATACTATTCGAAACCGCTTAAGGTAAAAGTAGAAACAGAATTTGTACGCGCAGCAGATGGTGGTACCGGTTATGCCAAATGCGGTGGCAATTACGGCGCGGCCTTCTACCCCACCCAGGTAGCGCGCAATGAAGGATTCGACCAGGTGATATGGACCGATGCAAAGACACATGAGTTCATAGAAGAATCAGGCACTATGAACCTGATGTTCTTTATAGATGATGTATTGTTCACCCCGCCGCTCTCCGGTACTATACTCGATGGTGTCACCCGCGACTCAATGCTCAGGCTGGCAAAAGAGATGGGTATCAGCACGGCAGAAATGGCTATCAGTTATAAAGAGATACAACTTGCCTTAGATGCCGGCAAGCGTGTGGAAGCATTTGGCGCAGGCACCGCCGCTGTGGTAGCCCCCATCGAGATCATCGCAGTAGGTGGCAAACAGTACCACTGTTATACAGGGCAGGATGCCATGATGTATAAGCTCAAGCAGGCGCTCAGCGATATACGCAAAGGACTGAAACCCGACACCCATAACTGGAATTATATATTGCAATAATGCAGCCATTCACTATATCATACAAAGGCTACACCATAACAAGCGATAAAACGCTGATACCCGTTGAAGCGGTACATAAATGGCTATCCGAAGAGTCTTATTGGGTAAAGCATATACCCATGGAGGTGGTAAAAAGATCGTTTGAGAACTCCTTCACCATTGGTATCGTCAAAGATAATGAACTGGTTGGCTATGCACGCCTCGTTACCGATTATGCCACGTTGGCCCTGCTTGCCGATGTATTCGTAACAGAAGCGCACCGGGGCATAGGGCTGAGCAAGAAGATGATGGAAATACTGCTCGACCTTGATTGGGTGAAAAAACTGCGGGCCATCACACTCGGCACACTCGATGCGCAGGGACTATATGCACAGTTTGGCTTCACCAACCCCGAGTTCCCGGAGCGTATCATGCAGCTCAGGCGGCCCGGTATTTATGAGAACAACACTACCAATATTGATAGTTAAACATACAGCTCATGGAAACATTGAATTATTTAAGCAGTACCAAACGTTTGTTCCTCTACTACAAAAAACTGGGAGAACAGGCAATGGAGCAATTAACCGATGAAGAGCTTTTCTGGCAGCCCAATGAGGAAAGCAATAGCATCGCGATAATCGTGAAGCACCTTTGGGGCAATATGCTCAGCCGCTGGACCGACTTCATGACCACAGATGGTGAAAAAGAATGGCGGCAACGCGATGCCGAATTTGAGAACGGCTGGAAAGACAGGACCACCCTGCTCGAAAAATGGGAGGAAGGCTGGCAATGCCTAATAAAGGCCCTTGATAGTATTACTGATGCCGATCTGGATAAGATCATTTATATCCGCAACGAAGGTCACACCGTTATAGATGCTATCAACAGGCAGCTGGCGCACTACCCCTCGCACATCGGGCAGATCATTTATATAGCCAAACTATGCCGCAATGATGGCTGGAAGAGCTTATCAATACCAAGGAACAAATCAGGAGAATATAACGCAGGGAAGTTCGGGCAGGAGAAAGGCATAAGACACTTTACTGAGGATATGCTGAAGAAAAAGGGTTAAAATCCAAAGCCGCAGGTTAGACAACCTGCGGCTTTTTTTTGGTTCTATTTTATTGTCTAGTCTCCAAGTGTTTTTGGGCTTTTCCAGCCCTTCCTTTCCACAATATACGAAATTATCAGCCCCAATCCGCCACCTATTGCTATTAGGGCAAAATATATTTGCGGAAAATCGCGGCTATAGGTCTCTCCGGATGGTGTTAACGCTTTATGGTTCAGGTAGAACTCATCAATAAAGAAAGCTGTCAGCAATCCAAGGCCCGAACCAAGGACCAATAAGCCATACTTCAGGTTCTGGTAAAAACGGGGGCGCTGCCCTATTTGCCGCGGGTTGATACCCCTTTCTATCAGGGCCATGTTCTCCCTGTTACGCAGGTACACCACGCCAAACACAGTGGCGAACATGCTTACGGATACTACTAATGGTACTAATGCTTCTGGGCCGCTCATGATCTTGAATGTTTTGTTTGTAAAGGTTATAAAGGATAGGACTACCTGTTTGCGCTCCGGGTTACAGGAAAAGTAAAAATAATTCTGTACCGCATTACTGTAACCTGTTCTTACTTTACAGCGTCTATAATACTAATAATGACGGAACAGTTACAGGATGCCGATATCATTCAGCAGGTATTGAAGGGGCAGCAACAGGCCTTTTCCATACTCGTGGAGCGATACCGGCATTTTGTATTTACTATAGCCTTGAGGTATGTGCATAACCGCGAAGAAGCCGAAGAGCTGGCACAGGATACCTTCGTAAAAGCGTACCGTTTCCTTGCCGATTTTAATAGCAGGAGCAAGTTCAGTACCTGGCTGTACAGCATTGCGCACAACACCTGCCTGTCGTTCCTGCGCAAAAGGCAAGGCATGACGATCCCCGTACAAGAAGAGCAGATACAGGCACTTGCTGAACAACAGGATATGGCTGAAAAGAAATTCCCGGTCGAACTGCGCTCACAAAAGGCGATGTTGAACGCTGCTATCGGGATGCTCCCCGGCCGGGATGCAGAGCTTATAGACCTTTTCTATATGGCTGAGCAAAGCATAGAAGAGATAGGCCTTATCACTGGCATGGACAGGAACCATGTAAAAGTATGCCTGTTCAGGGCAAGACAAAAGCTAAAGGCCATTATAGAAAAGCACTATCATAATGAACTGAACTATTTGTGAACCATGATCATTAACTTTATACCTGCTATGGGCAAAGAAGACAGGGAAATGCAGTTATGGGCTTATATCGACGGGCAATGCAGCGATGCAGACAGCCGGCGTATTGCTTTGCTTATATCAGGCAATGCGGATTGGAAGGAAGAGTATGAGCAATTACTCGCGTTGCACAACACGCTTACAGCTACAGAGCCGGAGCAACCATCACTACGCTTCAGCCGGAATGTAATGGAAGCCATAAATACCGCACAACCTGCGCGGGCAGCCAAAAGTTATATCAACCCCTGGGTGTTGAGACTCATTGCAGGCATTTTTGTATCCTTGCTGGTGGCCATCTTCATATATGCCATGTCATTGAAAGATCCCGGAACGTCCCCTGCAATCAATACTCCGCTGTTCCGGGATATGAATAAAATAGATACCGGCAAATGGTGGATGGCCATTGCGGGGATCAATATTGTACTGCTCGTGTTATTTGTAGATACCTTACTACGGCGCAGAATGGGCAAGAAATGGCAATGACCTTTTTGCGCATCTATATGTTTTCCAGCATTGCAATATCAAAATCCTCCATGCTGCTCAATTTAGCATCTGCAATGGCAAAGCGGGGATCATCGAAATGAAGGGCATCGGGCACTACGATCACCTTCATACGGGCTGCCTTACCGGCTATCATGCCGTTCACAGAATCCTCCAGCACAACACACTGCAGGGGAGTTGCCCCTAACTCCGCAGCACAGTCGAGGAATACCGCCGGGTGCGGCTTGCCCAGTTCTGCCCTGTCGGCCGAATTGATGGCCCCGAAGTAATGTTTGATACCGAAATGTGTGACCAGTTCATCTATCATACGGTGTGGCGACGAGGAGGCAAGCCCTATCTTATAATGATTATCCTTTAATAGCTCCAGTGCTTTCTTTACGCCCCGGAGCACAGAACCCTTTTCTTTTGATGTTGCTATGATATCATCTAAGATCTCATCTGCAACTTCAACAGAACTGCTACCCTGCCAGGGAAATTTAACAGACCAATAATCAGTGACCTCATATATACGCAGGCCTGTTGTTTCTTTAAAGCGTTCGCGGGTTATAGGAATACCGTGCTTCTGTGCCACCCTTAGCATACTCTCTCCCCAAAGGGGTTCAGTATCAAGTAGTAAGCCATCCATGTCAAAGAGTACCGTATCGATCATATCATTCAAAAGTCAAAAACGTAAATTCAAAAGACAGGGTATAGAATGGGGATCATATTTTCTTGCTTGCAGCTTGAAGGCGCTGCAAATATCGGTTACCGGGTGATATTTCGGGGGAAATTTTTGAGCTTCCTCCGGCGAAATTCCCCTCAAATGCTATTTTTGTGAAAAATCAAGAATATATATGCGGAAAGCTATAATGTCCCTTTTAACGGGGGCCCTTTGTATTGCTGCGGTCAGTCCTGCATCCGGCAATATCAAATTTACCGAATACGACCTGCCCAACGGGCTGCATGTCATCCTGCATGAGGACCATGCAACACCAATAGTTGCAGTATCTGTAATGTATCACGTAGGATCAAAGAATGAAGACCCCGAACGTACAGGTTTTGCACACTTCTTCGAGCACCTGTTGTTCGAAGGCAGTGAGAACATAAAGCGCGGCGAGTACATGAAGCTGGTACAGGCTGCGGGTGGCCAGTTGAACGCCAACACCACACAAGACCGTACCTTCTATTATGAAGAACTGCCATCCAACCAGCTGGAATTGGCCCTGTGGATGGAATCGGAGCGCATGCTACATGCCAAAATAGACGAGGTAGGTGTGGAGACACAACGCAAAGTGGTAAAAGAAGAAAAGAAACAGCGTTACGACAATACACCTTATGGTCAGATATTGAACGTAGTGTACGAAAATGATTTCACCAAGCACCCTTATCGCTGGTCGCCCATCGGCAAGGAGCAATATATAGATAAGGCCACCCTCAGTGAGTTCATGGATTTCTACAAGACTTTCTATGTACCCAACAATGCGGTATTAGTTATAGGTGGCGACATAGACATTGCAAAGACCAAGGATATGATCGCCAAATATTTCGGCACCATACCGAAAGGCACCAAACCCATACCCCGCCCCAACATTGTAGAACCACCACAACCTGCAGAGCGCCGGGTTAAGTTCTACGACAACATTCAGTTGCCTGCTGTAATAATAGCCTACCATGCGCCAAAACTTGGCTCAGACGATTCTTATGCCATGGACATGCTTACCAACCTGCTATCCAGGGGTAAGAGCTCACGCTTCCACACCGAGCTGGTGGACAAGCAGCAGAAAGCATTGGAGTCCGGCGCATTTGCCATACCCAACGAAGACCCGGGCGTAGTTATGATGTTTGGTATTACCAATGTAGGCGTACAGCCTGATGACCTCGAAAAAGCCATGCTTGCCGAAGTAGAAAAAGTGAAGAACGGAGACATAAGCGATGAAGATTTCCAGAAGCTGAAGAACCAGGAAGAGAACGATTTTGTATCGCAGAACCAGCGCATACTTGGGGTGATCAACAACCTGGCTACCTATTATACTTTCCTCGGCAACGCTAACCTGATCAATACTGAGCTGGAGCGCTACAATAAAGTAACTAAAGCCGACCTGAAACGTGTAGCCAACAAATATTTCACAAAGGAAAACCGCCTGGTGGTGGATTACTTACCCAAATCGGAACAAAAAAATAACTGATCACCAGCTCAGCGAGCTTCAAAATAAATAGCATGAAAAAAGTCATTCTTTCCATACTAACAATAGCACTGGCCGGGCTCACTCAGGCCCAGGACCTGGACCGCAGCATACGCCCCAAACCGGGCCCTGCGCCGGAAATAAAACTCGGCGAAACCAAAAGTTTCACCCTCGACAACGGACTGAAAGTATTTGTGGTGGAAAACCACAAACTGCCTACCGTCTCCCTGGATATCCAGTTCGATATTAAACCCGAACTGGAAGGCAACATGGCCGGCTTTCACGAGATGATGTCGGAACTGCTGACCAGCGGTACAAAAACACTTTCGAACGAAAAATTCAACCAGGAAATTGATTTCATAGGCGCCAGCCTTAGGGCCAGTGATGATGAGATAAGCGCCCATGGCCTGAAAAAACACCTCAACAAGATCATGGATCTGATGAGTGATGTGGCCATGAACGTGGATATGAAACAAACCGAACTGGATAAGATCAAAAAACGTACCCTGTCGGAACTGGAAGCTGCAAAGAACCAACCGGATGCTATGCTTGCCAACCTTACAGCCGTATTGAACTATGGCAAAAAACACCCCTATGGTGAAGTAGCTACAGAAGAGACGGTCAATAACATTACCCTGGAGCGCTGCAAGAAATATTACAGCACTTACTTTCATCCTAATGTAGCATACATGGCCATTGTAGGAGATATAACTGCTGCTGAAGCCAAGCCATTGGTAGAAAAATATTTCGGCAAATGGCAAAAGGCCGATGTGCCCAAGTCTGCTTACCAGGTGTCTTATCCCATGACCCTGCGCATCAACAAGGTAGCCTTTGCAGAAAGGCAGGGTGCCGTGCAGAGCGTGGTGAATGTGACACTGCCGATATTCCTGCGCCCGGGTATGGAAGATGTGATTCCGGCCAAGGTAGCCAACGCTATCCTGGGTGGTGGTTCACAGGGCCGCCTCTTCCTCGACCTCCGCGAGAAACACGGCTGGACTTACGGCAGCTATTCATCCATACGCGAGGATGAGGAAGTGGGTAACTTCACTGCTAATGTAAAATGCCGCAATGCAGTGACCGATAGTGCTATAGGTGCCGTGCTGGAAGAAATGAAGAAGATGCAAACCGATAAAGTGAGCGACGAAGACTTGCAGAATAGCATATCATACCTCTCCGGTAGTTTCGCACTGGGCCTCGAAAGCCCTGAGCGCGTAGCACAATATGCCATCAACATAGAGCGCTACAATATGCCGAAAGACTACTACCAGAATTACCTCAAGAAACTGAGTGCCGTAACTGCCCAGGATGTGCAAATGATGGCCCAGCGCTACCTCGTTTGCGACAATACCAACATCATAGTGGTAGGTAGTAAAGACATAGCTCCCTCACTGGCACACTATGCTACTAAAGGCAAGGTGGACTACTACGACAACTACGGCAATAAGGTTGAGCCTACGACTACCAAGGCTGTTACCGGCGATATTACTGCCGATGACATCCTTAAAAAGTACATCAATGCTATTGGCGGCGAAAAGACCATTAACAGCGTTAAGGATATCAAAACAGTATCGAATAGCGAGATACAAGGCATTCCGCTCGTGATAACCGAGATGAAAAAAGCGCCCAACAAGATGATGTCACTGATAGAAGGTAATGTGAACGGCAATAAGATGACACTCCAAAAAGTGGTATTCGACGGCACAAAAGGCTACCAGGAAGCACAGGGCCAGAAACACGACATGGAAGCTGATGACATAGCCGCTTCAAAATCTGAAGCTGATATGGCCATGGAAATGCACCCGGAAAAATATGGTATAAAGTACACCCTGAAAGGTATAGAGAGCGTAAACGGCAGCGATGCTTACGTACTTGAGTCCGTATCTGCAAAGGGCAAAAAATCCACTTCCTATTTCGATGCCAAAAACGGGCTTCTTGTAAAGAAAGTGGAAACAGAAGAAGGCCCGCAGGGTCCCGTTACCCAAACCATGGAATATGCAGACTATAAGGAAGTACCCGGTTCCGGCGGTTTCAAGATCCCTTATACTGTAAAACAAAGCTCAGGGCCACAGGTCATCACTGCAAAAGTGGAAACCGTGGAAGTGAATAAAAACATCCCCGACGCTACTTTCCAATGATTATTTATTTTATTCATTAAAAAGCAAAGGCCCCATATGGGGCCTTTGCTTTTTAATGCGACTGCTATTTTTTCAGTCTATAGGCCTATATATAAATGAAGAAAGCCGTACATTCTATGTACCTTTGCGCAAACCGAATCGGAAAATATGGCAGACGTGCTGCACAAAGTGATTGAAGAGAACCGGCAGGGCGAGGCTTACGCCCCCTTTGCCGCCGACCCGAACGAATACAGTAAAAAATTCTATATAGAAAGTTATGGCTGCCAGATGAATTTCAGCGATAGCGAGATAGTGGCCTCTATCCTGCAGGAAGAGGGCTTTGGTGCTACCCGCAATTACGAGGATGCCAGCCTGGTACTCATCAACACCTGCTCCATACGCGAAAAAGCAGAACAAACCGTCCGGAACAGATTGCAGGCTTTCAGGAAGATAAAAGAACAGAAACCGGGAATGCTCGTCGGCGTACTGGGCTGCATGGCCGAACGCCTGAAAGCTAAATTTCTCGAAGAAGAGAAACTGGTGGATATCGTGGTGGGCCCCGATGCCTACCGTAGCCTCCCCGGTCTCATCACAGAGGCTGAGACCGGCCAAAAAAGCGTAAACGTATTACTAAGCCGGGAAGAGACCTATGCCGATATTGCCCCGGTGCGGCTTGATAGCAACGGCATTACCGCCTTTGTAAGCATCATGCGTGGCTGTAACAATATGTGCACCTTCTGCGTAGTGCCTTTCACAAGGGGGCGTGAGCGCAGCAGGGATGCAGTAAGCATCGTAAATGAATGTAAAGACCTTTTCGGGCGCGGCTTCAAGGAAGTTACCTTGCTGGGGCAGAACGTGGATAGCTACTATTACAATCCATCGGAAGATGAGAGCGAGGCTGTCACCTTTGCGAAGCTGCTGGAAATGGTAGCCAACATCTCTCCCCTGCTGCGTGTACGCTTCAGCACATCGCACCCCAAGGACATAACGGACGATGTACTGTACACTATGGCGAAATACAACAATATTTGTAATTATATACACCTGCCTGTACAGAGCGGCAATACACGCATATTGCAAATGATGAACCGTACCTATACTCGCGAATGGTACCTTAATAAAGTACAACGCATACGCGAGATCATACCGGGTTGCGGTATCAGTACCGATGTCATAACAGGCTTCTGCACAGAAACTGAGGAAGAACATAAAGAGACCCTGAGTCTTATGGAGCTTTGCCGCTACGATATGGCCTACATGTTCGCCTACAGCGAAAGGCCTGGGACACTTGCCGCCCGCAGGTATAGCGACGATGTACCGGAAGATGTGAAAAAAAGAAGGCTGGAAGAAATAATCAATTTGCAGAACAGCCATTCACGCGAGAGCTATAAAAACGATATAGGCAGCACTTTCGAAGTATTGATCGAGGGCGACAGCAAACGCAGCGAACTGAAATGGTGCGGCAGGAACTCACAAAATAAAATGGTGGTCTTTCCAAAAGGCGACCGGGAGTTGAATAAAGGAGATTATGTGAACGTCAGGATAACAGACGCTACGGCAGCTACACTGATAGGAGAAATAATATAAGATATGGTATCGCTCATTAAGCGAAATATTGAAAAGATACAGGACTTATGTAAACAGCATTACATTAAGTCGCTGTACCTTATTGGTAGCGCTGCAAAAAATGAAGATAATTTCTCAGAAGATAGCGATGTTGATTTCCTGTACCAGTTCAATTCTGAAACGATGCCGGAATGGGACTATGCAGATCATTATTTCAGTTTGTTATTTGAGTTGCAGAATCTACTAAAAAGAAAAGTAGATCTTGTAGCGGAAGAGAGAATAAAAAATCCTTATTTCATACAGAGCATTAACCAGAACAAATTTAAACTTTATGAATCCTGAGGTTTTAAAGTTCTTGTATGACATATATGAATCGATCAATGCTATCGAATCATATTTAGTTGGTATCGATACATTGACTGAATATAAGGACGACAATAAAACCATTGATGCTGTCGAAAGAAGGCTTGCGATCATTGGCGAAGCATTAAACAAAGCAGACAAGCTGGACGCTATGTTGACCATATCAGATAAGAACAAGATAATTGGCCTAAGACACATTCTGGTTCACGATTATGATATGATGGATAACAATTCAATATGGCTTATTTGTAAAAAGCACCTCCCTAAATTGAAGGAAGATGTGAAAATAATTCTGGACAAAGGATAATGGACATACAGAGCATAAAAAACAGGTTTGGGATAATAGGCAATTCGCCCGCGCTCAACCATGCGCTCAATACTGCAATACAGGTTGCCAATACAGACCTGTCGGTATTGATAGTGGGCGAAAGCGGCGTGGGTAAAGAGGCGTTCTCCAATATCATACATGCCCTTTCGGCACGCAAGCATGCACCCTTTATCGCGGTAAACTGCGGGGCCATCCCGGAGGGCACTATCGACAGTGAATTGTTCGGGCATGAAAAAGGCTCTTTTACCGGTGCGGTCGATAGCCGCAAAGGCTACTTCGAAACGGTGAACGGCGGCACCATCTTCCTGGATGAAATAGGCGAAATGCCCCTGGGCACACAAGCCCGCTTATTGCGTGTGCTCGAGACAGGTGAATTCATACGCGTAGGCTCATCAAAAGTACAGAAAACAGATGTGCGGGTAATAGCCGCAACCAATAAAGACCTGCTGGAATTTACACAGCAGGGCAAGTTTCGTGAAGATCTTTACTATCGTTTGAGTACAGTTCCCATCCGGGTTCCGGCCTTACGCGACAGGAAAGAAGACATACCCCTGTTATTCAGGAAGTTCGCAACCGACTTTGCCGAACGATACAAGACCCAATCTGTACAACTGGATGCCGCAGCACAACAATTATTGGTATCCTATCCCTGGTATGGCAACGTCAGGGAGCTTAAGAATATAGCAGAGCAGATATCTGTATTATCGACCGATAAACTTATTACCGCAGATATGCTCCAGCAATTCCTGCCGGGTAGTGCGCAGTCGCGCAGCCTGGCACTGATACCTGCTGCTTCCGGTATCCCCGGCCCTTCCTTCAACGAACAAACCAATACCGAAAGGGACATTCTTTACAAATTGTTCTTCGACCTGAAAAAGGACATGAACGATCTAAAGAAAATGTTCTTCGATATGGCACAACACCAGGGTTATAGCCAGCCCAATATCTCCGAAGCTATTATTCCGGCATATAACCCGCAGGAAGCTATAGTTACACCCAATAACTACAACGTTACTACCCCCATCATGCTGCACCATACAGATCAGCATGAAGAAGTGGACGAAACTTTGTTATTATCAGATAGGGAGAAGGAATTTATACTTAAGGCCCTGAAAAAGCATAAAGGCCGCCGAAGAGATGCTGCCAATGAACTCGGCATCTCGGAGCGTACACTATACAGGAAAATAAAAGAATATAATATAAACGAGTAAACACCGTTTGCATAACATGCGCAAAAGCATTTACCTGGTCATATTGATATGTACTGCATTGGCAGGATGCGGTGTTTACAGTTTTTCCGGGGCCAATATAGAAGGGAAGACCAT
>CAYZTM010000047.1:0-25877 GCA_964481425.1 uncultured Flavipsychrobacter sp. | reverse complement strand
AGAAAGCAGCTCCTAAAAAAGCAGCAGCTAAGAAAGCAGCTCCCAAAAAAGCAGCTAAGAAAAAATCAGCAAGGAAACCAAACGCCGCCTTTATGGCACCCCTCCAACCAAGCGCTACTTTAGCAGCAGTGATTGGTAACAATGCAATGCCCAGGACAGAAGTAGTTAAGAAGATCTGGGAATACATCAAGAAGAACAAACTGCAGGACAGCAAGAACAAGAGGATGCTGAATGCAGATGATAAACTGAAACCACTTTTCGGCAAGAACCAAATCTCAATGTTCGAACTCGCTAAGGTAGTGAACGCACATCTGAAATAGTCTTCCGATCAAAAAAATAAAAAAGCAGGCTTAACGGCCTGCTTTTTTATTTTGCATAATGCAGTACTAATTCAGCTGTAAGTATGTGTTGAGCAAAAGACCGTTGTTGTACTGGAATACATTACGGCCGGCGATCTCCCTGCCTAACTGAACAGTCTGGTTAATGAAACCTGCTTCTGCCCTGAAGCGTTCAGTAAATTTATAACCGGCCAGTACAGAGATGCGGTTCTGATCAAAAATATTCTCAGCCACGCTTTTGCCCAGGCCTATGAATATCTCATCGAAAATAGCTGCATAAATATTCTTGTAGAGGGGGATATCGAGACGTGGCATATATCGCAGCCTGTTGAGCATTACCCAATCGGTGGGCTTTTCATCTGCCATGCTTTTAAATTTGCCTACCCAACGCTGTTCGATACGGAGACGGTGCTGCAAAGACAGCTTACCAACAGGGGTCTTTACCACAAGCTGTTCATAGAGCCTGTGTTCAGGAAATGTTTTAGGCACCGATGCGAGGGGGATGTCTCCATATGGATAGGTTAGTATCCAGCCATAACCAATATGTGCTGTAACCTGCGGATGCAGGGCATAGTTGAGGCCTACACGTAGCAGGCTTTGTTGCCAACCCTGTATCCAGTCTTCCCTGCGCCATTGGTATTCGATATGGCCACTAAATTTCTTCGAGATACGGGGTGTAATGTTCGTAGTGTACCAGCCGATCGTATTGTAGTCACTGATCCTGCCCTGTGCAAATGCGTCAGCCGTAAATAAGATAGTTATAATCAATAAAATACGCTTCATAAGGCAAATTTACTGGCACAGAAAGCATGAACTTTCACAGAATTGTCAATTCATGCCCAGGAACTTTTTGTATCGCCGGGTAGCAGCATTAAGTCTTACAGCCGCAGAAGCGGATATCTTATCAAATGCGCGTATCTCTATATCAACTTTGCCTTTATTGATATTGCGTTTCCACATACCCGCTACCTTGCCATTAATGACCAGTACGGGGTTGAATATCCCATTGCTGGTGGCTACTGTACGGAAATGTTTCGGACCGAGTGCTGCGCCTCTGTCTGCATAACTAATAAGGTACTCATCATAGGCGGGAAGTATATGAACATCTGCATTTGACGGCAGCACAGATCCAGCATCTTTAGGCATCCAATAAGTTTTACCATCGCTGTTCACCTCTGCTAGTACCTCTTTTATTAAAGCAAGTGCCTCCTTCGCATCAGTAACCGTCAATCCCGACCACCATGCGAAGTCTGCAAGCGATGCCGGCCCGTGGCCGGTAAAATATTTAAGTGCAAGCTTCGCCAATGCCTCCTGATCTGTAATAGAAGGAGTTGCCGGCACGCGCTTATCTAACAAAGCATAGGAAAACTGCTTGCCGATGCGCGGCCCGCTGCAAACAAGGCCATCAAGCTCGGCACGCATCATTATGTGAATGAATCGTTGTTCATTGGTTGAGATCTTTGCTTTGTCCAGTACCGATATGAGGTCGCTGCGTAATAGATGAGCCTCTGCCAACAAGGCTTTGCCAATGATCTTATTACTTTTAACAAACAACTTATCATCCAGTTCCAACTGTCGATACTGGTACCGGCTCAGCATCCTGATGCGCGGGGCTGTCAGCTGCAACATCCAGCGGATATCGGCCGGAGCTACAAAGTGCCACGTAGGCCGTAATACATGGGTGCGGATGATCTCACCATTATTGAAGGCTTGCTCGATGTCAGCATCTGACCTGTTCTGCAATCGCAGGCCCAATGCCCATTTTGCGGCATTGTAATCCTGTGCTTGTACCGCCCCTAAATATGCAACGAGATCTCCCGGTATTTCCTGTCGATGGGCAATGATGTGCTGGTTGTAACGACGGTATCTTAATAGTTCTGAGGATGTCATAGTTCTAAACAGGTACATGAATAGCGACAACAGTACCCTTACCCGGGGCTGAATCCCACTCTACGGTGCCCTTCAGGTATTGGATGCGTGACTGTATATTCTTAAGGCCGAGGCCTTCGTAGCGGCTTATATCAGCAAGATCAAAACCACGGCCATTATCTTCGATGGTGACACTGATGCCATCGGTATCCTTTATCAGGGAGATATGTAGCTGGTTAGCCTCGGAGTGTTTTATTACATTGTTCACGGATTCCTGTATTACACGATATAAAACTATTTCTACATTGGCATCTATCTTTTCGGTAAGGCCCTCGGTATAGAGGTGTATCTGGATGGTTTTGCTATCTATCTTATTGAGGAAATCACGAACAGCAGTTGCCAGGCCCGATTTAAGCAGTGCGTTAGGCATAATGTTGTGCGATACATTACGCACTTCCCGACAGCCCTCATCGACCAATGCAAGGGCCTTGTCAAAAACATTACTTTGTTCCTCAGAGCTGAAAGGTATATCGCCTTTTATCGATGCAAGGTTCAGCTTTACTGCACTCATCAATTGTCCTACCCCATCATGCAGATCCCCTGCTATTCTTTTTCTTTCATTCTCTTCAGCCTCTATCACTGCTTTTGACGCTAGTTCCTGTTGCTTAAGTATCTCCGACTGCAATTTTGCCTGCTGTTTTAGTTTGTATCTCCTATAGACAGAGTAAGCCAGCAGGCCCAGCAATACTACCAGAGCGGATATAACTACAATATAGGTGTTGCGGTTCCTTATCTCATATTGCTGTTCCTGTATCTTACGCTCTTTCTTTTCCGTTTCGTATTTGGTGTTCAACTCTGCTATTACCTCTGCATTGTCCTTATTCGCCAGTGAATCGCGGAAGAATCTGTATTTCATAAGATAGGCGTAGGCAGAATCGTATCGTTTGTTGCGAGCATAAAAGTCAGAGAGGCTTTCAAGGGCCTCGTAGGTTTGCTTGTTATTTTTGATCTGTTTTGCAATAGCCAAGGCTTTCTTAATGTTCAGTTCGGCATTTACAAAGTCATGTTCCCGTTCATAGTTCTCACCAAGGTAATTGTAGGTGTAGGCTATCTCGTTCATCTCGCCGATGCGTTCACGTATCGCAATGGAACGTTTGAGGTATAATTCGCCATTGACCACATCGCCCTTTTTAGAATAGGCCGCACCAATATCATTATCAGAAAAAGCCAGATCGGACGAGTCATTGACAACCTCTGCATAATGCCTTGCTTTAAAATAATAGAAGAGGGCTTTGTCATAATTCTCCCGTTCACGGTACATGATACCCAGGTTCTCATAATTGGAATACAGCTCATAAGGATTACCCATCTTTTTACGGATCTCCAAAGCCTGCAGGTGGAAGTTCTCAGCCTTCGGGATGTCTTTTATTGTAGCATAGTAATTGCCAAGTCCATTGTATGCTTTTGCCAATAGTGTGTCATCCTTATTTTTCTCGGAAATAGTAAGTGCATTCATGTAGTGCACCAAAGAAGAATCGTACTTCGCCTTTCTCCGGAACAAATTGCCCAAAGAAGACTCAGCATAGAAGCGGCCCTTGTAATAATCGGCCTTATCCGCAAATCGTCGGGCAGAATCTACAGCCAGGAACGATTCATCGAACTTGCCCTCAGCTTCATAACAATAACCCAAAGTAAGGTAGGCGTCAGTCAACTCACGATAATACTTGCCTGCCAGTCCTATCTCAATGGCCTTCCTGGTGAAGCCCATGGCTTGTGGCAAATTCTCATTCATCCGGGTAACACCCAGGTAGTTGTACAGCCTTGAACGCCTGGCTATGTTCTTTTCTTCATAGATATGCTTTAGGACCGTATCAACAGGTACCGGTTGGGCATGTGCAGTTATTACAAAGCACGATAATAGTAATAATATTCTTTTAAACAAGAACATACCAAATAAACCGTAATTCAGTTAATGAGTTTTCTAAATTAATACTTTATATGATGGTTGCAATACTTTTGTTACTCGCTATTCCAGAAGTTAGAAAGTACCTACTGGTACAATTGCCGTTAGTGTTAGACCACTATGCCTGGATTAGATTTCACCTGTACCACTTTTTTTCGGATAATGACCAGGAGCGCCATAGAAAGATAAAACAAAGCACCAACTTTATGGGTTTCAATAAGCTCTGAGAAAAAATTGTTGACAAAAGACGCAGCAAAAGTCATTGCCAAACCCAAGGTAGTAAGTTTATAAAACCTGTCTTGAGCCATCACGTAAGTACGTTGAGCATGGGCAAATACAATAATCAGAAGAAGGGCATACAAAACCATCGCAGGCCAACCCTGCTCTACAAGCATATACAGAAAATAATTGTGTGTTGTAGAATGTTCGCTGTTTTTACTTACATACGTTTTAAACATGTTAATAGTATATGGCTTATAGTAATAGTAAAAAGAGTGGGGACCATATCCAACAATAGGCCTGTCACGGCTCATTCTCACTGCAGCTATCCAACGATAAATTCGTTCCATCGACGACATATCTTGCCCCTTGAATGTGGCCAATATATGCCTTTTAAAATCATGATGCATATAAGTATGCTCATAGTTCGGTCTTAGATTTATATAATTCTCATTTTGTACCAGAAAGATCATTCCTAGTGCAATGCAGCCATAAATGCAAGGCATAACCAGATTGACGATCCTGAACCTTATGCATAATGCAATAACAATAGAAAACATAACAGCTAACATCGCAGCCCTGGCATACGAAAAAAATATGGCTGCTAAAAATAAAAGCGTAAAGGCCGCTAAAAAAAATTTTGCCCATCTTTTCTCACTAGGACATAGTTGGTATCCTATAAACATTAGCGGCAGAAACATTGAAACAACGGTGGAGTATTCAACATGGTTATTGTACAACATGCCTATAGCATGATTGACCATAATAAAACTGAAATGATTGCCTGCCTGTCTGCATATTATAACGATCACTGTAGACAGAATAGATGCAGCCAAAATATAAAAGCCTTTCCGGATATCTTTCTTAGTGCGAAATACCCATACAGGGAAAAGAAAAAAGCAAACCAGGTACCATATTTTAGCAAACAGGAATTTTACAGAAAAGAACAGCACTTTGGAATACAATACTGCCACTATCAGCCAGGCCAACTGCAACAATACTATGATCACTACGGGATCTTGCAACCACCATTTATAAATTATACCGGGCCTGAAAGCAAATAGTACCGGTAGCAAGAGTAAAAACCCCCACATCATTGGTTCGTCCGGCAAGGAAACAGAAAGCCCTCCTCCCGGCAGGGCATACTCGAACGATAACGGGATACAGAACAGTAATACCCAGTATGTGAATTTCCAATTAACAAAAAGTGCAACTACATAAAGCAATATAAAGGGCGTTACAAATATTTCATATCGTTCTGTGCAAACGAACATTATGAGGCTGCTAAGAAAAACAACCAAATAGATTTTAAGTAACCATTTATTGCTGTATGACACTGTGTGATCAATCACGTTCTTAAATTAATGCAGCAATGACCTGAACCGATAGAATGTACAACACACTAAAAAAAACTCCGGCAACCGCGCATATAACTATAAGAGAAATAATTCCTAATCCATCGGGGCGGATAGGCAAGCGGGAAATATTAACGACCTGTGCAAGGGGCAACTCGTTGAAACTATTCCCGGTAGCATATTGATTTGCCAGGCTTATATGCCTCGCCTTATCTGTTACCAGTTCGTCTTTTACAGACTCAACATTTTGTATCTCTTCTATCCCCCTACCCATATCCGCGCGTCCGTTTTCTTTTAAAGAACTAAGCATAATATTATTTCTCGATGGGCTTATTATATCGTATATACCATAGTGCGAACGTAGCCGAGACAAACTGTCTGTTAATAGTCGTATTGACTTATCTTCTTCATGTACTTTATTTATTACCGACTGATACATGTCTCGTCGCATATCGACATAAAACCGACGTAATGCACCTTCTGATTCACGCAATGCCATCTTAGTTATTTCTAAGGCAAGATGCATATCATTATCAGTGTATGCAATAACAATATTTTTCCGATCAGTACGGTAGATATTCAAATTTTTATTAAAAAATTTATATAGACGTCTTGCCTCTTTACCATCCTTTGCATTGTAATGATATCTTTGAGCAAGCCTAAATGAATCAATTATTTTATATTCTACTTCATCAGAACGTAACATGGTCATCAAACGATCCACATCATCATCATTTGCGAAATAATCAATGAATTTGGTCTCATTATTATAGAGGTAATTACGGTCAGAATACAAAGGATTTTTCAGAACAAATACAATCTCAGCGGTGTATTTTTTGGGGATTAACAAAAAAGCCGAAAGTCCCAATATCATTGCAGACAAGGTCAGGCTTATAACAAATTTTCGTTTACGGTAAATTTCGGAAAATATTACCGAGGTGTTTAGCGTAGGGATCTTTTCCATAAGTTAATATTTATGCTAAGCTATATCAAAACGACAATTTAAAACGGTAGAAGGCAAAAAAAATTGCCTATACAAATAGGCAATTTCTAATCTATCTTAATAACTATTTTTTCGTTAATGCCAATTGCAGTACTTCGCCCATCTCTGTAACGTAGTGGAAACGAAGTCCCTTTATGAAATCTTTATTGATCTCTTCAATATCCTTTTCATTCTGCTTGCAAAGGATTATATCCTTTATCCCTGCACGACGGGCAGCCAATACCTTTTCTTTGATACCCCCGACTGGTAATACTTGCCCTCGCAAGGTAATTTCCCCGGTCATGGCAAGGTATGGTTTCACCTTACGGCCGGTAAATGCAGAGGCGAGCGAGGTAAGCATGGTTATGCCGGCACTGGGGCCATCTTTGGGTACCGCACCTTCAGGAACATGGATGTGAACGCTGCTGGTATCAAATTTCTCAGGAGCGATGTTATACTCTGCGGCATGCTGCTTGAGGTAGGAAAGCGCCGTAGAGGCACTTTCTTTCATCACAGTACCCAGATTACCGGTTAATATCAGGTCGCCTTTTCCTTTTGACAGGCCTGCTTCTATAAAGAGGATGTCACCTCCTACCTGCGTCCAGGCAAGGCCTACGGTAACGCCGGGAGGATGACCTTTGGTATAGATATCATTATTGAACTTCGGTTTACCCAGCACTTTTTCTACATGCTCTATGGTAACCTGTGGACTTACTTCATTATCCATGGCTACCTGCTTGGCTACCGAACGCATTATGGCAGCCAAAACACGGTCGAGTTCACGCACGCCTGACTCACGGGTATATTCCTGTATTATCTTATTGATGACTTTATCCGGGATACGTAAGGAAAACTTAGAGAGGCCATGCAGCTCTTTCTGTTTCGGTATCAGGTGCCTTTTGGCTATCTCTATCTTCTCTTCGGTAGAATAACCGGTGAGCTGAATAATCTCTAAACGGTCGCGAAGAGCAGGCTGGATCTCACTGAGGCTATTTGCTGTGGCAATAAACAATACTTTCGACAAGTCAAATTCCAGCTCAAGGTAGTTATCATAGAAAGAGTTGTTCTGTTCGGGGTCCAGGATCTCGAGCAATGCTGAGCTGGGGTCGCCCCTGAAATCTTTCCCTATCTTATCCACCTCGTCCAATATGAATACAGGATTGGCGGATTTTATTTTACGGAGGGACTGAATAATACGACCGGGCATAGCACCAATGTAGGTCTTCCGGTGACCGCGTAACTCGCTCTCATCGTGCAAGCCACCGAGGCTAAGACGCACATACTTACGGTTGATAGCATTAGCAATGCTGCGGCCCAGTGAAGTCTTACCAATACCCGGAGGGCCCACAAAACACAATATGGGCGACTTCATATCACCCTTTAGCTTCAGTACCGCAAGATACTCCAGTATACGGTCCTTGATCTTGTCCATGCCATAATGATCATTATCAAGTATCTTTTGCGCATTCCTTAGGTCGTAGCTATCCTTGGTATATGTTCCCCACGGCAGATCGAGCATGAGATCAAGATGGTTGTATATAACCGAATAATCGGGCGTACTGGGATGCATGCGCTCCAGCTTCTCGATATTCTTCTGAAAAAGCTCTTTTGCCGATTCCGGCCATTGAATACCTTCAGCTCGCTTTTGCAGGTCTCTTATCTCACGTTCGTTAGGATCACCACCCAGCTCTTCGCGGATAGACTTCATCTGCTGCTGCAAAAAGTATTCGCGCTGTTGTTTGTCTATATCCGCACGTGTCTTATTGGCTATCTCGTTCTTGAGCTCTACCAATTGCAGTTCGGACTGCAGCATTTTAAGGAGTTGCTCTGCCCTTACCCTTACATCATTCTCTTCGAGCAAGGATTGTTTGTCCTGCAACTTGGCTGTTAGGTTTGAAGCAACGAAGTGCATCAGGAACGACTGTTGCTCGATGTTACGCAGCACGATGCTTGTTTCGTTGGGCATGTTAGACGACTGCTGTGCTATGCGCTCAGAGTAGTCTTTGATAGACGATATCAACGCATCAAATTCAGCATCCTCACGCGGAAACTTATCCTCGAGATAACGTATCTGTGCAGTATAGTAGGGATCGACCTGTGTGTAGGATTCAATATGTATGCGCATACGGCCCATGATGAAGACCGTAGTATTGCCATCAGGCATCTTTATCTGCTTCACTATGCGCGCAAGGGTACCCGTACGGTAAATATCCTCTGGCATAGGATCATCCTCATTACTGTCCTTCTGAGCCACTACACCGATCCATTTTCCACTCTTCTGAGCCTCAGCTATTGCTTTAACCGATTTTTCGCGGGCCACAGTGATGGGTAATACTACGTTAGGAAAAAGTACCGTATTCCGAAGTGCAATTATAGGGAGTTCTAAAGGGAGGTTATCTTTCTCATTCTCATCAAATTCTTCTTCGCCCAGCGGCACGATCGGCATAAACTCCATTTCCTGCTCCTGCTGGTCAAGAACCATATTATATATTGATCTCATTTCAGACATTATGACAAAATACTTCCTGTTTTGGGTACAAAAGAAAGCCAAATATACATGTCAATAGCTATGCCAAAGGGCTGCAAGCTGCAATTTTTACATGGTAACACCACTGAAATTGGCCATTATGTATGTCAAAAGGCAAAAGCTTCTATCACTTTAGCACTTCTTCCAATTTGGAATCAAGATCATCTCCTCTGAGGTCGCGGGCTATGATCTTACCTGAAGGATCGATAAGGAAATTTGAGGGTATCGCTTCCACGCCATACATAGCAGCCACCCCGGACTCCCAGCCTTTCAGGTCACTCACATGCGTCCAGGTAAGATTATCGTGCTGAATAGCTTCCTTCCATTTGTCTTTATCATTATCCAGCGATACACTGAAAACGGTAAAATTCTTATTCTTGAATTTATTATACGCAGCCACGACATTGGGGTTCTCATGCCTGCAGGGGCCACACCACGATGCCCAAAAGTCCAGCAGCACATATTTACCTTTTAGTGAAGACAGGCTGGCATTTGCCCCATCCGGCGTTGGCAAGTTGATATCCGGCGCCATGGAACCGATGGCAGGTGTCGATTGCGTCGGCTGCTGAGCTGTGGTACCCAGCTTCTTGTTTATTACCTGCTGTAGTTCTTTAGCCTCCTTAATAGTGGGGAAACGGCGATCCAATCCCTGGGAAAAAGTTGCCAGGAAATCCTTTTCCACCATAGGATTAAGCATCTGTGCTGCAAGGAAAGCCACCGGGAAATAAGCAGTCGTATCGGCATAATTCTCAACAAAACGTGTCAGTTTGAACTGGATATCCTCCCTGTCTTTCTGAGCGGCCTGGGTAATACTGTCATTGCCTTTAGCCTTCAGGCTGTCAAGGATAAGGTCCATGGTATTCATGTCACGTATATGTTCGCGCATGGTAAAAATGAACTTTTTAATACTGGATGATGAGGGTGATCCGGCCACATCGTAATTTTCAAAATTACTCCAGTCAGATGTCACTTTGATATTGCCCTTATCAATACCTAACAAGATAAAATGCTGTGCATCAAACCTAAGCTGGTACAGACCCGGAGATGGAACTGTACCGGAAAGCTCAAAATGCCCCTTTGCGTCGCTCTGTACAGAGTCAATTACTTTGATCTCGCTATTGCCCACACCTATCTCCGCCAGCATTACCGTACGGGCCGGCATATTGGCTATGTCGCCTATTACCCTGAACTTGTTCTTATTACTATTACAAGACGCCACTGCCAGCAAGGCCACTAACAGGAATACGGTATATATACGTTTCATCCGGTGTTCTTTTTTGATTAGTACCTGCAAACCTAAATAAATTATTAGCTGTTTGTTCACTTGATGAAAAAAACAAAATCCACTTTCCAAAATGTTAAAAATAGCAAAAACAGGTACTATGCATTGCATAATACTGTTTTTTGCATAGATTTGTGTTATAAAAAGGGAAGCATGACGGTTGATAATACAGAATCACAGATGAGAAAGGGCTTGCTGGAACTATGTATATTAGGCATTATCCAGAGGCAGAAGGAGGCATACCCCAGTGACATACTGGAGCAACTAAAGGAGGCGAAGCTGGTGGTGCTTGAAGGAACCCTATACCCCTTACTTACTAGGCTCAAAAACGCCGGTATGCTCAGCTATCGCTGGGAAGAATCTACTTCCGGGCCCCCGCGTAAATATTATTCGTTGACGAAAAGCGGAATTAAGTTTTATGCCCAGCTTCGCCAGACATGGGACGAACTAAGCAATGCAGTAAATCATTTGACCACATCTTTATAAAACCATTTATTATGCAGCGTATCATACAAATAAACATTGCAGGCAAGGTCATACCGATAGAAGAAGACGCCTACCTGGTATTGAAAGACTACCTTAACTCGCTGGAAAAGATATTTGCCGGCGAAGAAGGTAATGACGAGATCATACAGGATATCGAATTCCGTATTGCGGAGCTCTTCGGCATACGCCTGCAGAACGGCATACCTGCAATAGACAGAAATGATGTACAGAAGGTAATTGAAACTTTGGGGCCGGCAAGTGAATTAGGTGATGACGATACCACAAATAACAAGCAGACCAAACTGCCAACAGTGTATGTAAAGCCCAATAATAGCAGGCAGGAAAGAAAACATTACGACCATGGATACAGGCGTATTTACAGGGACCCTGATGATAAATGGCTCGGAGGTGTATGCAGTGGCCTGGCACACTACTTTGACATTGATCCTGTGATCGTAAGGCTAATATTTGCTGCTATGCTGTTCATAGGCGTTGGCCTGGTAGCTTACATCATAGCCTGGATCGTGATACCCAAAGCGCAAACGCCAGACGATTATATGCGCATGAGCGGGGGTAGCCCGATGGATATACATACGATGGCACACAATATGGGTGAGGAGCTTCAAGATCTGAAACGACGCGGCGAACAAATGAGCCGCGACCTAAAGGATTTCTTCAGTAAGAAAAAGTAGGCAACTACAAGGCAACAAGCTCTTTACCTCTAAGTATGGGCACTACCGGGTGTAAATTGGGTGTAGCGCAATATTCCATATCAGCCTCAAGGCCATAGGCTGCCAAGCGCAAATAGTGACTGCTGTTGCTTAAAAAGCCGATTATGTCCCTGCCCTCTGAAGCCTGGTACAAATAGGCGGCCGCACGGGTACTATCGCAGTTCATGTCAAAATTATTGGCGATACGGCTGGCCACCGCGCCGGCAAAAAGAGTGTCTTCAAGATTGAACCTGTCTTTCCATGCTGAACAGGCTAGCAAAACATTTCTGCACTGCCCCGTAAGGAAATCACAAACAGCATCCAGGTTAAGGAAGGAGCCCGTAATAATAGTAGCTGCGTCCTTTACCATATGCAACAGGCGGGTACCATTGGTGGTGGTTAATACCAGGGTTTTACCGTTTATAAAAGCCGGTGGATATTCTGAGGGAGAATTGCCATGTTCCAGCCCCGGAGCAATTTTACCATCCCGTTCACCCGCCGTTATACTGTTTGGCGTGTGTTTGCCCAATTCAATACATTCCGCAACGGTCGCGACCGGTATTACGCTTGCAGCACCATTATACAATGCGGCAGCAATGGTAGATGTCGCCCGGAAAATATCTATTATTACTACTACTGCATCTTTCGTGTCGTACAGATGTAATAAAGCAGGCGATAGACAAACTTCAAGTTTAGGCCGTGTACCGGGCATGTTAGTTCATTTGTAAAAACAGTGCAAGATAAAATCATTAGTGCAGAGCCTGCAAGCGAAAATTTACATAAATAAAAACGCCACGTAATATACGTGGCGTTCAATATTATCAGCAGGTGGTATTAATATACCCACATATCATGCTCTTTATCAAATATTTTTTCAGCAGCACGCTGACCTTCGTAAAGCGATTCCATTTGAGAGTAGTTCTGCTCCCTGAAAGACATATCGTAAGGGTTGCTCACCTTAACTATATGGCTGGAGAACATACGTGCTTCGAAGAAGTCGTCCCAGGTAACTCGAGCTACGTCATTTTCAGGATTGAATACTTCGTATTGCGATAACAGGTCGCGAGCTTCGGGGAAATATATCCAGAACAGGGGCCTGGATGCACGATAGCTACCATCTTCATTGTAGATATCCTCCAGTGGTGCGATACCAATTATTCTTACCACCATCTTACCTACATTGCGATCAAATATCCAGTCTTCTTTAAGCCTGTATTTGGTGAATACTTCGGGATTGAATTCCCTGCGTGTGATCGACATCTTCATCTCACCGGTGATGGGATCTTCCGCATACGTAGTATCCAGCTTACCCTGTATCATTTCCTGTATCTGGTCCTTGGTCAGGGCAGAAGTAAAACGGTCGTCGAAATTAGAATAGGCCTTGATCTTACCTTTCTTAATACCATCAATGAGTATTTCTATGAAAAAGCCGCCGCCGGTATTCTCATCACCCGGATAGCGAAATGCTACGTTCTGTCTTTCACGGGTATCGATCTCGCGCCAGGCACGTTTCTTCCAAAGCACATCGGCCTCGCGGATAGGCTGCCAGTCGAGTGATTTGGAAATGTGCGCTACGCGGTCAATAACACCGTCCCTTACCAGTGATGGCTGCCAGTTCTTGTTTACCGGGCCACCAGGCATGTAATCAGTTTGGGGATCGCTGTTCTGAGCAAATGCAACACTTCCGACAAATAATAGTGCAGTAGAAGCTGCGAGTTTGTATGATCTTAGGATATTCATGATCCTTGTTTGATTTGCTAAGTTAATTAATTTAATGATAAAACGATCGAGCTCAAGCCACGCTGACGTTTATCAGGTCCAATCGCTTTAATGTCTTCTATAAATATCTTATCACCGGGGTGAGTCCTTTCAATAGCCTGCATTACCTGTGCACTTGATTTGAATAGCGGGCCTTTAACTGTATAAGGACCAATGTATTCACCACGTTTTGGCAACATGCTGAAACTGAAGCTGGTAACTACAAACCTTGCATCAAAATCAAAATTCTTCAAAGCTGCAACTACACCCAATTGAGCTTTAAAGATATCAGACCTTAAAGCACCCGAACTTTTACCACCTACTTCAGCAACGGGGTCAGGTATGTATTTTACACGAACCTCCATGCTACCTACTTTCTTAACACCGCCATTAGCCTTATCATTAGCCATGATATCAGCAGTAACAGTACCTTGCTTATCTATCATAACATCATAATGCCCGGGGGTTTTCGGCGTAATTGTGGCTCCTGGGATGACTAAAGACACATCCTGAACAGAATATCCTGCGGCAGATATAGTTACCGGGTTGGGTACACCAATATAAAATACATTCATCTTATCAAGCTGCATAGATGCACCGGTAGAACCAACCATGTATTGGAATTCGTATGGCTTGGTTTCCATGTGGTCACCCATGTTGAGCGATACAGTACCTTTTACAGTTTGGAGGCCAACACCACTTGCAACAGTTTCCCAGGTTGCCACACCATCTTTAGCAGGGTTAACCTTACCACTGCTCGCGGTAACCGTTGGCTGGATGGTCTTATTATAAGCTGCCAGCATGATCTGGGCTTCAACTTTTTGGCCAGCCAGCGCATAGCTTGTTTTAGGAACAGCTATAGCTTGTATCGCGTCAAACTTAAGGTCTTTGCTGTGTGCTTCTTCAAATAGCTTATTGATCACCAAAGCTTCACTGTTACGAACGTCGTTCTGGAATTTAGCAAGCAATGTCAAAACGGCCATTGTAGGCATGTTGTGGAAATAGGCAACTTTCCACTCACCCTGAGGGTTGTTATCAGATTTCTTAGGCTGATCTATTTTCAATGATAACTGCGGCTCTATGATCTTCTGATCCTGATCATCAACTTTACTAATCAGGAAGTTACGAAGCTGCTGTATCTTATCTTTAAGTGTATCACCACCGTTTCTTTCAACGAGCAAAAGTGTACTGGCATCAATGTTATCTTCTCTCTTGATCTCGCCTTTATCATCTTTACCACCGGATTCGGTTATGATACGTTCTTTCCAGTTCTCAAGATATTTCACCATTGCGTCTGCCTGTGCCTTTACTTCATCGGCCCTAACCTTGTATGGGTGTACCTTTTCGTACTTACCGGCCATCTTTTCGTTCTCAGTAATTGCTTCATACAGGTCCTTATTCTTCGATTCGATCGAAGCATTGGACTTCTGGATACTTTCATTGATCACTTTGAAAGCATGAAGAATTTCATTTGATACGTTTAGGGCCAGCAGTGCCGTCAACACCAGATACATCAGGTTGATCATTATCTGCCGCGTCTCTTTAGGTATAGACATTCTCTAACGTTTACTTAAGTTAATATTTTTAAATCGTCCTGAATACTTAATTATTAGCGGCCCTGCATAGCAGAAAGCATATTACCATATATCTGGTTCAAAGTAGATAAGTTCTTAGCGAGTAAGCCTATCTGGTCTTTAGCTGCTTTTGCATCTTCAGCACTGGCTGCCATTGCATCAGAAGCGCTTACCAGGTTGCTATAGAACCTGTTCATTGCCTTCAGGTGATTGTTGGCATCCTGCAGTTCTACTTCGTATATCTGGTTCAGTGAACCGAGATTCCTTGAAAGTACCTGCACTTGCTCGTGGAACTTAGTTGTATCTTCAGCAGCATTATTAAATGAAGCCATTGTATTTGTAGCACCAGCGAAGGTATCTTTCATCTGGCCAAGAGCTACGGCAGCTTCACGGGCGCTCTGAGAGTACTCACCGGTAGCAGCTGTAACATCGCTCATATCTTTGATCTGGTCAACAGCCTGCCCAAAACGCATGAAGTTCTCACCTAGTCTGCGAATATTGGCCGGCGTCATCTGGGCTTCTTCCATCATCTTGTCAAGAGAATGAGTAGCTGAGCCTTTAGTACCGGATTCAAACTTAATACCCTTACGATAAGCTTCTACATGCGGATTCTCATCAATATCCGGGTAGAAACGCTCCCAGTAGTAATCTTTGTGCGGAGGCAGGATACCAAGCATCGCAAAGATGAATGCTTCTGTACACATACCTGCTGTAAGCATTAAACCGGCACCGGGCCAGTGCTGTATTTTGAACAGGGCTCCCATAAGCACCACAGAGGCACCAATACCAATGATGAAGTTTTTTACATACTTACCCTGCTTGGTTTCGAAGAACAGAATTACAGAATTCATATTACTACTGTTGTTTTCTAACTTGTTTTTAAAATAGTATTTATAATATATCCTCTTTCCTATGATTAATGCATGCCGCGCCTGTTAGTAAGGGCCGGAGCAATTTCCTGGTAGATGCAACGGAAGCCTATGTAAGCTTTAGCCGTATCTGCGTACTCATAATCACGAGTGCTCACCTGCAGGTAGAACGCTACGTCGCGCCAGCTACCGCCACGCACTACTTTGCGTTTCATCCACTGAGGATCGTTCTCATTCATTTTATGCTCGATCTCGGGGTTGATATCGGCAACAGTTTCGTATGAGCTACCGAAGTAAGAAGAAGAGGTCCATTCTGATACGTTACCGGCCATATTGTACAGACCGTAATCGTTAGGCCAGTATTTATCAACCGGCACAGTATACAAGCCACCATCAGCAGCATAGTTGCCACGTTGTGGTTTGAAGTTTGCGAGGTAACATCCTTTTTTGTTCACTATATAAGGACCACCCCAGGGATAAGGAGCTTCATTGCGGCCACCGCGTGCAGCCCATTCCCACTGCATTTCATTCGGCAGGCGGAATTCACCTTCGAAGAACACTTTATCTTTTTCGCGCTCGCTCTTCCATGAGCGTGTGCGCCAGTCGCAAAATGCCACACACTGTTTCCAGTTAACGCCTACAACAGGATAGTTGTTGAAAGCGGGGAACCAGTTGTACTGTAATGCGATCGGTTCGTTGTACGAATAAGTGAATTGCCTTACCCAAACAGTAGTATCGGGATAAGCAGGCACATCATGCTTTGTAATGAAAGAAGTACGTGCCTGATCTGGATGCGCAACGGCATCTTCATAATCCCACGACTCGTAATGGTAAACCAGTTTGGTCTTGCCATTGTCGAATTCTTTCTTACCCCAGCCAGACTGGTCAGCAGGTATGAACATGTCAGTAAGCTGATCCTGGAGGTCCTGGTCTTTCCAGTTGATATGCTTCTTCATATCAAGGCGCTGAGTTCCGTCCGGGTTATCAACGAAGTCACCCAGCTTGGTGTGGGCGATCGAGTCGCGAACATAGTCAGTGAACTGGCGGTATTCAGCGTTCGATACTTCCGTTGCGTCCATGTAGTAACCGGTCATCTGAACGGTACGTATAGGCTCGTCATTCTTGTTACGGATATCTTCATCGCTTGCTCCCATCTTCAGAACGCCGGAGGGAATGTACACCATGCCTATCGGTACAGGTGGCTTGTAGTTCATTGTGTTGGGATGTCCTACCAATTGTCCTCCGGTACCCGATTTCCCGCAGCCCGCAGCGAGTGCAAGCAGTGCTAATGCCGAGATCTTCAGGGAAGTTTGTTTCATACTACTGTTATTATTGTTTTTGCGATTAGGCAAATAAAGTAAATTTTTGGATTAGGAAGTAGTTTATACCCCAAAACCGATGCACAATATTTAAAGTTTTTTCCAAAAATGCAAGTTTCAAAAAAAAATTATCGGTTTTTTCAAACCTATTAATGCTTTGAAAATGTCTTTTTTGTAACAATATCTTTTATTGATTGATTATATGTAGAGCCGCTTTTATATCGCTTACAGGGCTTAAACATGCATCCTGCCTGCAAACAAATATAAGTGATTTGCCAGAAATATATTTATCCCTGAGTAAGGGCAAATCAAATATTTCTTTTTCTGAAGTGACTATATATCCGTGTGGTACGTATCTCTTTAAAACCTGGAGGGCTATTTTATGAGCTTCCTCACCTGTACAGACCACAGTTTTCACACCTTTGACCAAGCGTTGCAGCAACATAGCCCAATAGGCGAACGAATACGTATACCGGGTACAGGTAGTAGTTACCTGTTGCAGCATGTAGCTTGCCCGTTCGCTCCAGTCACTCCGTTCCGCACACATGCCCAATACCAGTAGGTTATGTGCCATAACAGCATTTGCAGAAGGAAGTGCTCCATCGTACAGGTCGGTTTTACGTACGGGTATGTCCGTCTGTGAGGCTGAGCTGTAGTAAAAGTAATTGCCATCCTCATGGCCAAACTCGTTTACAACTCTCTCGGTCCATTCTATCGCAGATGTTATGAATTCATTATCTCCCGAAACCTCTGCCAATTGTAACAAGGCCTGGATAAGATAGGCGTAGTCATCGAGCTTGGCAGCTATTCTTGCAGTACCTTGTTTCCATGTGTGCAACAAAGCACCTGCCTGCACAAAATTTTGCAACATGCTTCGCATATGTTCCCTCGCGATAACAAGATATTTTTCTTCATCCAGGGCCAGGTATGCCTTACTCAAAGCAATGTTCATCAGGGCATTCCACGACAAGAGGCTTTTGTCATCTGTAAGGGGTCGTATGCGCTTATTTCTCGCTTCAAAAAGCTTCTCCTTTATCCCGCCTATATGCTTCCGCACATCCACCAGGTCCAGCCCCTTTTCAATTGCTATTTCTTCTTCGCTTTTTACGATATGCAGGATATTGGTATGCTCCCAATTACCGGCCTCGCTAACACCAAAATGTGTTGCCATAACAGGATCATCACTCACAACTTCCTGCCACTCAGCCCATGTCCATGTATAGAATTTCCCCTCTACACCTTCGCTGTCTGCATCCAACGCGCTGTAGTACAGTCCTGAAGGGTCTTTCAACTCCCGCTCAACGAAAGCTATGGTCTCTGTTATAGCCCTGCGATAACGTTCCTCTCCCATAAGCATATTAGCATCACAAAGAGAGGATACCAGCAGCGCATTATCATAAAGCATTTTTTCAAAATGGGGCACCAACCATTCGTTGTCTGTTGCATAGCGTGCAAACCCACCTCCAAGCTGGTCGTATATACCCCCGGATATCATGGCATCAAGGCTTAATTGCGCCTGGGCCAGGGCCTCCTTGTTACCGGTATAGTGATAATGCTCAAGCAAGTAGCTGATGGCCATTGTACCGGGAAATTTCGGGGCATTACCAAAACCTCCATGCACTTTGTCGGCCTGTTGCAAAAGGTTACCTGTCATTACCTTGCAGGTGTCCGTATCTGCCTGTTGACCTTGTGCCCCAGATGCTACTTTTGAGGCCTGTTGCAGATATTGCAGCATCTGCGTTCCCTGCGCCTCCACCTCATCTCTTCGATGGGCCCATATATCGTTCATCCGCTCCAGCAGGCCCATCCATGAGGGGCGGTTAAAGGCCGGGCGGGGAGGGTAATAGGTCCCCCCGTAAAATGGCAGCCTTTCCGGTGTTACAAACACATTTAGAGGCCAGCCACCGCTACCGCTTATGGCCTGCACCGCATCCATGTACATATGGTCCACATCGGGGTGCTCTTCACGGTCCACCTTGATGTTGATGAAATGCTCATTCATATAGGCCGCCACGGCAGCATTCTCAAAGCTTTCGCGCTCCATAACATGGCACCAGTGGCATGCCGAATAGCCAATGCTCACCAATACCGGCTTCTGCTCTTTTGCGGCACGTTCAAAAGCTTCGTCGCCCCATGGATACCAGTCTACAGGATTGTGCGCATGTTGCTGCAGGTAAGGACTTTGTTCATGTATCAACCGATTTGCCATAAAGCGAATTTACTGCGAAAGAGGGAATGCCCCGGAGCATGAAAAAACCCGGTCGTCCGGACCGGGTTGGTATTAGTATGAAATTCGATCATTTTTTTATTTCCAGCAGGTATAGCTCAAGGGCAGATACCATGGAAGGTGCATTGGGCGCAGGCGCCTTAATATCCAGCCTGAGACCGGCCTCTTCAACAGCTTTTGAAGTGGTAGGGCCAAAAGCGCCGATCAAGGTGCCATTCTGCTTAAAAGCAGGGTCGTGATCGAACAATGTCTGCACACTGAAAGGGCTGAAAAACACGATGAGATCGTAGCTGTCCTTCATGGCGGGTGTTATATCGTTCGATAAGGTGCGGTAGAGCGTTGCCTCTACGAAAGTCGCCTTGTTCTGGGCAAGGAACAAAGCTATATCGTTCTTGCCATTATCTGCCGTGGGCAGTATGAACTTTTCGTTGTTCTTATGCTTACCTATCACCTCCAGCAGGCCCTCTGTAGAGCCATCGGCCGAGAAGAATACTTTACGCTTGCGGTACAGGATGAATTTCTGCAGGTACAGGGCTACGGCCTCTGTTATACAGAAGTACTTCATATCCTGCGACACTTTGATCTTCAGCTCTTCACAAATACGGAAGAAGTGATCGACGGCGCTACGGCTGGTAAAAATGATGGCCGTATATTCAGTGATATCTATACGTTGTTTGCGGAACTCTTTGCCTGTAAGGCCTTCCACCCTGATGAAGGGGTGGAACTCAAGTTTAAGGTCATACTTTTTGGCAAGCTCAAAGTATGGCGACTTATCCGTTTCGGGACGGGGTTGGGTAATCAGTATAGCGTTAACCTTTGATTCCTTTTTTACCGACTGTTTACTCGTAGTACGAACTGATTTGGCCATATTTTGGTCGTAACGGGTTGTTTTATGTTATATTACTCAATACACATGGTCCTGAACCACTAATAATACATTAATCCGCGCACCAGTAACTTCATCAACACTGCAAGGGGCAATAATTCCGAGGCGCAAAGGTACGTAAAAAAATGAAATTTACTGTATTGGAAGAATGAGCCGAACACCTGCCAGGAGCGCGTGTAACGATTTACTAATAACACTCCCCCCAATACAAAAGACACTATGGCCACGGGCTCTATAAATGCCGGGCCTGCAAATGCCAGTAATATGATGAACGGTAACAATAATATTCCTATGATCTTGTTTATTAAGAATATATTAAATAAATAATGGTCGGTTATGCCTTGTACCCGGAAGGCCCAGCCGCTAAAACGTACAGCTGCATATTTGGCAAGGTAAATGACCATTACACCTGCAATTAGCATTATCAGCAGTAAAGACGGGGCTATCACCTCCCTACGTTGGGGGGTGAAATACCTGACGATGTAATAGATGTATGCCCCGCTAACGATAGTAAAGAATATGTTCATGAGCACATTGGGCAAGGTGGCCCCTTGAAGTTGCTCTTTTAACTGCCTGTTACTAAGTGTGGTATTGCGGAATGCTTTGAAAAGATTACTAAAATAGCGCGGGTCGCTGTAACGTATCATACCTAATACGAGACATAAGGATAAAAGCAGGTAAAAGTCGGCAGTGCGGTCGGAAGGAGGCAACTCATGCTCTATGTCCATCACTACCTTTGCGTCTGCAATAGCAGGCCGTGTCCTCAATATACTGTCGGTGGCATGTGTGGCCGCAGTGTTCAGCATAGCACTATCCGGCATAAAACCCAGCCCATAGCGGGCAGGCTGCACCTTAGCATATCCCGTACCATAGTAACACAGCAGGCAGAGCAGAACAGTAAAAAAATAATTAAGAATGCGGCGCATGGACATCAACTATTGCAAAGTTACGTTTTAGAAATAAGCTAAATAGCCAAAATGTATTTTTGATTGCCTGAATTGTATCGGGTTGCTATCGCTACGCCCCAGCGCATAGCTGATCGTGAACAGACCCGTCTTTGTTTCGAGGGTGGTGCCGAGGCCAAAACCATTGTAAATGCCTTCCTTTCCGTAGCCATTGAAATAACTTTGTACGTATGCATTGTCGCTAAACAGGTAAACATAAGAATTCCTGTCAAGCAATAGCCTAAGCTCAAGGCTTAACAAATGGTACTGGTTAGCATAAATACTTTGTTCATCGAAGCCTCTGAGCAGCTTAAAGCCACCAATTTGGTATAGTTCGTTCTGAAACAGGTGTTTCCCGCTTACCCATGCGCCGCTGTAACCTGTCATAAGGGTCATTTTCCGGCCCAGCGGGAAAAAATATGCCAGTTCTCCTTCAGCATGGTACTGGTATTTCTGCTGCTCGAGGCTATCGTATAAGGAAGCGTAATCAAAACCGCTGCCATCGGAGAGGGCCGTCACCGCATCGCTGCGCTGCACATGACGTAAAAGTGTACTGGCACTGACCCGGAACTGCCACCCTTTGTGCGGGTTCAGCCTGTAGTCTGTTCGGTTGAGTACCAGTTCCAGCCCCGCACCATTTGCCGAAACATCTGCATTATCCGGCAAGCGCTTATTTGCCCTGATATAGGAGGTATCCACCGTGATCAGGTGATTGCTCATCCCCTGGTAGAAAGCCCTCACAAAATCAGTAGCATTGAGCTGGTACCGCACACCCAGTTGGAAAGATGTACGTGAAAAAGCAGTGTCTTTTTTAAATAAGCTAAAATGAGCATCGAGGCCAATGGGACTATTGAGCAGGTAGGGCCACACCAGTTCCGCATTCACCTTTGGCGACCTGTATTGCAGGTTTTGATAAGTAATACCAATTGTCTCACCATAACCCAGTATGTTTTGCAGGGCAAGGGTCGCATCGGCAGTAAGGAGGAACTTCCCCGTTTCCACACTGTTCGGCAGGAGGCCTATGAGCGCATTAAGCTGGTTAGAGCGCTTTTCGTCCAGGTATATCTTCAATCTCGTATCAGTAAGTTTAAAAGCCACTTCCCAGGGGGCAGCCTCATGCACAAAGGATAGCTCACGCAGGCGGGGCGATATGTTCTTTAGCTTTTGCTCACTATAAGCACTGCCTTCGAACAGGCCAAGATAGCGCTCAATATATCCTTTAGAGATACCTGCATTGCCTTCTATCGATACAGAGTCTATCCTGCGAAATTCCCCGCGTTGCATCCTTAGCTCTCCTGAAACCTGCCCGTCACCGGCTATTTGCACCTTGCCCAACCATACCCTTGCAAAAGGATAACCATTGTTCTCGCACCAGCGCAATATCTGTTCGCATACCTTCGATAACTGGCGGGGATCAAGGTTGTGCCCCTGCCATTGTGCAGGGTTAATACCCGTCTCTGTCCATAAAGGTTGTGGTATAGAATCGAAGGACACCGCGGCCCATCGGTATTGCCTGCCCAGGTAAACGAAGGCATCATAACTGTTATCTTTTACCGCGAGGCTATCAATTGATGCTGCAAGATATCCATGCGATTGGAGTGCAGGCACCAGGCGGGACAGGTAACTGATGACCTCGTTGCCGGAGCCAAATTTCCCCGGCACCTGTGCTTCCTTTTGCAACAGCACATCGTTACCTGCTACAGCATGTAAACGCAGGCTGTAGTTCTGTGCCGGAAGTGGGGCTGGGCACAGAAACAAACAAATAAGCGTCAAAACAAAAAAAACGACTGACCTTTGCATGGTTCCTGCTCAAAATTAAGATTAAGCGATTAGCTTTTTTGTCTTTTGGGCTTTGACTGATCAAATGGCAGGCATCTATCTACATATTCCCTTTTGCAAGCAAAAGTGTACCTACTGTAATTTTCATTTTTCCACATCGCTAAGTGGAAAGGATGACCTGTTGCGGGCCATGCTCCGGGAGTTGGAAATGCAAAAGGACTACCTGCAGGGGCAAGCGATAGAGACCATATACTTTGGCGGCGGTACCCCCTCATTATTGAGTGCCGATGAGATCATGCGGTTCATAGATGCCATCTACAAACTGTTCCCCGTACAGGAATTGAAAGAATGCACCCTGGAAGCCAACCCTGACGATCTTACCAAAAACTACCTGCAGGCATTGAAGACCACAGCGGTCAACCGTTTCAGTATAGGGGTACAATCGTTCAAAGAAAGCGACCTGCGATTCATGAACAGGGCCCATGACAGCCAGCAGGCAGACTATGCTATAAAAGCAGCGCAGGACGCCGGCTTCAGCAACCTGACCATCGACCTGATCTATGGAACGCCCGGTCTGAGCGATAAAGACTGGAAATATAACCTGGCGCAGGTAGCAGCATTGCAGATCCCTCATTTCTCAGCCTATGCCCTTACTGTGGAAGAAGGTACTGTGTTATCCCACAACATCAAAAAAAAGAAAGCTATAGCACCCGACAATGAGCAAGCAGCCGGGCAGTTCGGCATCCTGATGGAAGACGCTGCGCAAATGGGTTATGATCATTACGAAATATCAAATCTCGCCCTGCCGGGCCATCATGCTGTGCACAACACCAACTACTGGCGGGGCAAAGCCTACCTGGGCATAGGTCCATCGGCCCACTCCTTTGACGGCAGCCACCGCAGGTGGAACATTGCCAATAACGCGCTCTATACCCAAAACATCCTCGCCCGGCAACATATCCCATACGAGGAGGAACTGCTGACCAATACGCAACGCCTCAATGAATACATCATGACCTCGTTGCGCACCATGTGGGGTTGCGATCTGGATAAGATAGGGCGGGAATGGAGTAGCGATCACGCAAATGAGCTGAAAAGAAATGCGGGCAAATTCATCGAAAGGGGACAACTTACAGAACAAGATAGCAAGCTCATCTTAAGCAATGCAGGCAAACTCTTTGCCGACGGAATAGCTGGCGAGCTATTCTTTGTAAGCTAAAACAGCTTATGCATCCGTACTGCCACGTAGCTGCAGTACCCCGACAAAGGTATAGGCAGACTTCACGGGCACCGGTAGGTTTGTAAAAAATTTCATCTCATGAAACATGTTTACAAACACATTACCGTACTCCTGCTATCCGGCAGCTTCATCAGCGCACAGGCACAGCTAAGTTCGCGCATCGTCGCCTCACAGAATGATAAGAGCGATGGCACTACCTGGCAACACGGCGACTCATCCCGTTACTTCTTCAATCCCGGCAACAATAACCCCGGCGATGCTTTCACCATCAGCACCATGAAGAATGACACGACGATATTTCACATCTATGCTGCATCCGTGTACCATCCTTATTATAAACATGCGTACACCTATGATGCTAACGGGCGCCTGTCGGAGCATTTGTGGCTGTCTTTCACAGCGCCTAACACATGGACCAATTCGGAAAAAGATACTTATACCTACGATGCCAATGGTAATATGCTTACCCAGCAGGCACAGCAATGGGATGCTAACACCAACAACTGGAAGAACTTCTTCCTGGAAGTACGTACTTATTCAGGCATGGACCTTGTTAATGACAGCAATAAATACTGGGACGGGAACAACAACAATTATTACACCACCAATGCTCATTCCTATACCTACTCGGGCGATACCGTATTCCACTATTTTGATACTTATGATTATGTGACCCAGGTATGGAGCCATTACAGCAAGAACTACTCGGTATATGACGCGAATAATAACATTACCGCCACCGAATATTATTACTGGCACAGCTGGCTGAACGACTACAGGCAGTCGAGCCTGAGCCTGACCACCTACAATGCCAACAACCAATACAGCTACAGCATCAGTCAAAATTGGGATACCGTACAAAATGCCTGGGTGAACAGCTACCAAAGTAATTATGTGTACGATGTAAACAATATGCTGACCAGCGACTCCTCAGACGTATGGGACGCTAATACAAGCAATTGGGTTCACTCCACCGCCACTATACATATTCACGATGCCGTGTCAAATACCGATACGAGCATCGGGCTCAAATGGAATGCAACAAGCATGAGCTTCATTAACGATGTTCGTTACATCGGCACATACAATAACTATGACCAGATGACGCAAAGCATAACCGAACATTGGGACACCACCGGTATGCTGTGGAAGGGAGCCAATTACGACAATTGGGGCAGGTTCTATTACGAGCTGGTCAACCTGTCGGTAGCTAATGTAGCACCGACACAACCCATTATAAGGCTCTATCCTTCGCCTGCAAGCTCCTTCATCAACCTTTGTGTTGACTGGGACCATGCACAGCCTTTCACCGTATCCGTTGTTGATATGCTGGGCAGGGTACAGGCACAGTTCAGCGAGAAGGGAACCACTGCATACAAACGCACTATACCTTTGGCCGGGCTGCCGGCAGGTAATTACACTGTCCTTATCCGTTCAGGCGCTGTAACTGCCGCAGACCGGTTTACCGTAGTACGATAGCTAATGAAAAAACGCCCTGACTAGTCCTAAAAAAGGTTGACTGGTTTTAAAATTAAGAAAGCATCGGCAAC
>CAYZTM010000046.1:0-25909 GCA_964481425.1 uncultured Flavipsychrobacter sp. | reverse complement strand
GTTGCCGATGCTTTCTTAATTTTAAAACCAGTCAACCTTTTTTAGGACTAGTCAGTTCTAACTGGTCAACGGTATCCGGCTGAAATGGTTATAGGCAAATTCCAGCGTATCCAAGACCAACACGTTTTCGTGACCCCTGAGGTTTGAAATGCTTAATTTTACGGGCCATGCGTTAATAAAGTTCCATGTCATTAAAGGAGCTCCCTTTTCATTTAATAAGGTCAATTGGATGTCCTTGGGGGTGATTGGGCAATTAAGGTCTGACTGTATAACCTTTTGACACCAATCTGCCAATGGCGAATTTTCTCCAATAAAACCCCGTTTAAGGATGAGGTTGTCGTATTTACGAAACGATGGCACCTTGTACTTAAAACGATTCTCCCCGCCTTCAGTTATTTCCTCGGTTGCTACATCTTCCGATATACCGCTCACCTCTTGGAAAATGGCTGCCGTACTGCTGTCATTTTGAACAGCATTCCCGAATTCCAGTTTAAAGTAGGATCCAACGGGAGGATAATATTCCTGCATATAGAACTAGTGTTTAGCTATTTGGATTCGCTACTGTCAGTTTTTCGTGTACTATCTCAATTGTTTCCACAGCTATTTCATTCCCGTCTGATTTAAGGTCTGTTCCCTCTATCTTACTAGGCCAGGCATTTTCCAGCGTCCAGATCATGGTTGCTTTACCGTTCTCATCCAGTAGCTTTATGGTAATGGTGATTCTTTTAATAACATTCATCTTTATCTGGTTATACCATTCCCAGAACTTACTATCATTGACGAAAATGCCTTTTTTCATAGTAATGTTACCGTACTTGGCAATCCCCGGCATCTTGATCGTAGCAAACTGCGGGCTATTCCCATGCCTGTATTCTATTACCTGTGTTTCCGCTTCCAGTCCGCTTACTTCCTGGAAAGGAATGTTTTTTTGATCTGTTCCCCAATCTACCGAGAAGTAAAACTTGGGTAAAGGCCAGTTGTTGCCTTGTCTTTCGCATGCCATGTATATACGTTTGTATTGCTCAATATTTGTTGCGAATTATGATGTCTGTTGCTTTTGCTTAAAAGTAATTACAATGAATTCAGCAGGATGTGATACTGCTACCAGCACAGTGATGAACATGTTTCCATCTAATATGTCGTCAGCAGTCATTGTACTGCCAAGTCCCACCATCACCTGGAAGGCGTCCTCAGGCTTACTGCCCGCCAAAGCCCCTTGCTTCCATAAGTTACTAAGAAAGTTATTTATCATGCTTTTCACGGATGCCCAGGTGTTGGCATCATTAGGTTCGAATACATACCCATGCGCAGCTAGCTTAACAGATTGTTCTATCATTATCATGGTTCGTCTCACATTCACATAGCGCCAGTCCTGGCTGTTGCCGTCTAATGTGCGTGCACCCCATACCAGCACTCCGAGCCCGGTAAAAGAACGGATCACATTGATCGATTTACCTCCGGTTGCATCTACGTTCAGGGTTTCTTGTTGATTGTCATTAATGTTTACCGTTGGCGCTGTTACCGCGCTCAGGCTTACATTTGCAGGAGCTTTCCATACTCCTCTGGTTTTATCTACATAAGTATATATTCCCGCCATAGCTGGGCCGGGTGGCAGGATATTTAAATTGGCCATTGCAGCTTTAATGATATTTGTATAGTTTTTGCTTATAGCAAGCAGCGCATTGTGCACCTGTATCATCGTCGCTTCCTTACTGTCATCACTGGCATTTTTATATATCGCAATTTGTGCATTTACATTGTCTGTAATGTCACTTTCCATGTGACTCGATAGATCATCTCCAAAGTTGGTGAAATTAATGTCGCCGTTTTGTATGATTGTTGTTCGTAGCCAGGGATAATATGCTACTCCATAATTAAGGCTGTTTGTGCCTATCCCATTCCTGAAATCTAATATTACATTGCTTGGCTGACTCAAATCAGTAACATTTGTTGTGTCGCCATTGTACACATCCAGTATGGCCATCCTGCTTTGTGCATTTTGACAATGCGCAAGCATGCTGGGGATAAGTGTGCTATAGTAAACCTCTTTATCCAGCAACAAACCGTCCGGGATTACCATCATCGTTGGGTCTTGTTCATGTTTTAATATATCGATCCCCTTTTTAAGAGAGTCAACACGTGGGGCTGCAGAATAGTCTCCTACAGATATCACATAGCATATCTCCCCGCCGTTTTGGTAAAATAGTCTGACACAATTATATAGATAGAAAAGAGTTCCCGGCTTGGGGCTTATTGAATAATATCCCGAATTTAATGACACCGAGCGTTCAACAGGAGGTACACTTTTGTCTTCAGTAAGTGTAAACTTAACTTTAGGCATTCCCCCGAAATAGTTAATAAAGTCTGCCATCGATGTTACTTTGATAGGCTGGTTGTGCAATGAATTACCATTGTGAACGGCTTTCTCAGTGTAGCCAATAAAGGCTGGGATCGCGGTCTCTACCGCTACAACCGAATTCGGAAAAGCATTTTCTTCCACTATGTAAACACCAGGGGTCTTTTGCGGTTCGTTTGCCATTGTAATGATTTAGGTATTACTTGTTTTTTTACGGATAAATGAATTTAAGCGTATTTATTAAGCTATCCCTTTTTTTGTTCCGCGTCAGCTAGGAGTTGTATTTCCTATTGTGTAGTTAGCATACGTACCTTATAAATTACTGAAGGCGTATAGTTGCTTCCCAGCATTGCCCACAAATAGTTACTGTTTTGATAATTAATATTTTCAAGCTCAACTACAAGCTTTTCTATGTTAGTATTTAATAAAGGAGCATTTTGATGAGTGAAGACACCCTTTGACTGGAAAAACGAAAGCGTACATGAAATGAATTTTAGCGATTCCTGGTAATCGTTAAACGATGTTGAGAACAATAAATGCAGATTAATGTTCAGCGCTGGACTGTTGTGTATGGCTATATCTCCGCTTTTTATACCAGGGTTTGGATGGCTATGTATTTTACCTGGTAATGAATTTCTGATTGTTGCCTCTTGTTCAATGTTTACGAGTGTGATAATTAATTTATCCGTGTTCTTTGCATTATTCAAACCCTGACTGGTCAGGGGAGAGGACAATACAACCTTGTCTTCATTGATATTGAAGAGTACCTTAATGTAGGTATTAAGCTCGTGGCATAAGAATGTTAAGGCTTCATTTATCATTATAACAAATACATTTTTATTGCTAATATACAAATGTTTGTCAGGTTTCTCCACGTTTGATAGAGAGAGGTGCTTTGTAACTATTGTTGGTAAATGTGTTGATTATCTCTGCTATTTTTGGTGCATGTTTAAGAAGGGGCTATCGAATGCTGGCTATAGGCGCACGGCGCTCATCTTCTGCATTCTTGGCTTTTTATTCAACTTTTATTCTTGTTTTCCCGGTTTTGCCTCTCCTGATACTATTGATCAATATCAGCAATCACTCAGCGGAGTTTATAATGACTGGCATCCGCCGGTAATGGCCATGCTATGGCATTACCTCAATTACCTGCACAAAGGCCCTGCGCTCATGCTGGCTTTTCAGCTTACACTCTTATGGATATCGGCCTACCTGTTGTTGATCCACTATAAGAACAAGTGGTGGTGTCTGGCCGTTGTGATGTTTGTATTTGCGCCCTACGTACAAAACTTCTCAGGCTATATTATCAAAGACAGCCAAATGGGGCTTGCGCTCTTGCTTGCGTCTATCTTGCTGTTACGGATAGGTACAAATAATACCATCAAACCGATATTGGTCATTATTTGTATCCTATCGCTGACCTACGGGGCCATAGTAAGGCCAAATGCTTTCCCTGCAGCTGTACCATTCTGTTTCCTGCTTGCAGAGGTGTTATTGAGTCATATCAAACAATATCAACGTCTGCTTTTTGGTTTTGCGATACTGCTTTTCATCCTCTCCTGCAACCAGTTGCAGTACCATATAGTAAGAGAAGATGACAAGCAGTATCCCGTGGCGAAACTGTTCATGTACGATCTTACAGGTATTTACAAGGCAACGGGAGAAAATGTATATCCCGGCTTCCTCTATAGCTATGCAGGCTTCGATACAGCCTACCTCAGGCGCAGATATGTACCTGCCAGCTTTGATGATATTTGGTGGAATACAGACAGAGTAAACGTCATACCCGAAACGGATGAGACCACACAAAAGATTCTAAGAAACTATTGGTGGGCTGCAGTAAAAAGGCATCCGGGCATATACCTGGCTAATCATTGGGATGGTTACCTGTATTACCTCAGGCTAAAGCAGAGAAATATCAATTTTCACTATTATTTTCCTTATGCTTCAGTACAGCTGCCCGACTACAATAAGCATAGGGCTTATGATGGTGAGTTGCCTTTTGAGCTGATAAGTTTCCAAAGTTTTATGCCCTATTTCACACCATGGTTTTGGTTCCTGCTCTCTTTTTTGTTACTGTTATTTACTCCCTTCTTGCAAAAGGGCTTTTACAAGCAATATTACATTTCCCTTTGTTTGTCAAGTCTTTTTTACCAGTTGCCGGTTTTCTTTATTTACCAAACAGATACTGACTTCCGTTACTTTTATTGGAATTGCATATGCTGCAGTTTAGCAATTATTATCTTACTGTTTTTCAGGAAACAAAAACCCGGATCGAATTCTAAGTACAATGTTGCCACGTATTGAAAAATTGAACGAAAAGAAGCTTGTCGGCCAGCACCTTAAAATGTCATTTGCTGAAAACAGGACCGCGGAGCTTTGGCGCGGCTTCATGCCCCTCCGCAACCTGTTCAAGGCCCCTGTTAACAGCTACCTGTATTCCGTTGAACTGTATCCATCCCAGTTCTTCAATGCCTTTGATCCTACACGAAATTTTGAGAAATGGGCTGCGGTTGAAATGGGAGATATGGATAGTGCCCCGCCATCTATGGAGATGCTCATCATTCCTCAAGGTCTGTATGCAGTATTCGATTACAAAGGCCGTGCTAGCGAAGCACAGCCATTCTATCAATATATTTTTACAAAGTGGTTGCCACAGTCAGGGTATCAGTTGGATGAGCGCCCGCATTTTGCGCTTATGGGTGATAAATATAAGAATGATGATCCTGCATCGGAGGAGGAGATATGGATACCTATACGTCCAAAGTAACGGTCTATTTGTCTTCCAATTCTATCCAGACAGGGGCATGGTCGCTGCTCTTTTCCCAGCCGCGTACATAGCGGTCAACACCTGCAGCTTTCAGGCTTTTATCTACAGCCGGACTCAGCAGGAAGTGATCTATCCTCAGCCCCGCGTTACGTTCATATGCATTCCGGAAGTAGTCCCAGAACGTATAGATCACCTCATCCGGGTATAGCTTTCGTAAGGCATCGGTCCAGCCCTGTGCCAGCAGTTTGTGGTATGCCTCACGTACTTCTACCCTAAACAATGCATCATTAACCCAGCGCTCAGGTTTGTAAACATCTATCTCTGTGGGCATTACATTATAGTCACCGGTCAAAATAGTGGGCTTGCCCGAAGCTAACAATTCCGCTGCATGCTTAGTAAGGCGTTCGAACCAGTTCAGTTTATAATCGAATTTCGGGCCGGGGTAAGGGTTGCCATTAGGCAGGTACAGGCAGCCAATGTGCACTTCATCTATAGTGGCCTCAATATACCTGCTATGCACATCCTCCGGATCGCCGGGTAGTGTGCGGCCCACCTCGTGTATCTCCATGCCTTTTGCCAGTATGGCTACACCGTTCCAGCTTTTCTGGCCATGCCATATGGCATTATAGCCTGCGTCATGTATAGCCTGCAATGGGAATTTTTCATTTGGGGCCTTCAGTTCCTGCAGGCATACTATATCCGGTTTCGATTCATCCAGCCAGCGCAGCAATATGGGCAAGTGGCCATTAACTCCATTGATGTTGTAAGTAGCTATTTTCATGAGTGTCGTTTGCCAGATAAAATTAAGGAGCTTAAGGTTAAAGGACAAGGATTAAAACAAGAAACGCCCCGCCAATAGCGGGACGTTTCTTCAACACAAGAGGATTTTATTATTTAACCATTTTGAAAGTAGCATTACCTTCTTCAGTGTGTACGTTCAGCATATAAACGCCTTTGCTCAGGTTGCTTACCGGTACGGCAACGGCCTGGCCATCTGTGAAGGTTTGTGTAAGTACCACAGCGCCATTCATGCTGCTGATAGTTACGGTTTTGCTACCATTGATAGCTTCTATGCCATTTACAGTTACTTTGTCACTTGCAGGGTTAGGGAACAGGCTCACATTGTTGAGCTTACCGTTCACGTTAGCAACCGCTGTAGCTATATGGCCTTCAAACTGGTGGCTGTGCTCTTGAAACTCAATATTGTTTATTGTAGTATGCTGAGCGTCAACAGTGATGCTCAAAGCAGGATTGTCTTTGCCCATTACATCGCCGAACAATTTATAGTCGCCATATGCTATGTTGGCAAATTCAAAATGACCTGCGGCATCAGAATAGGTATAAGCAACAGGTACATTTGCTGCAGTTGTAAGGATGATGATCTTGTGGTTCAAAGGATCACCTACTGCAGTAGACTTGTTAGCACCTTGTAACACATCGCCGCCTATAAACGCAGGGCCACCGGGGTTAACACCTACTATCAGCTGAATGTCATCAACGCTGTTAGGATATACATGTGTAGCTGTCGACCAGTTCAATGAGCTGGTGTAGTACGTAGGCAGGTAAGAAGAATAAGCTGCTGAGAACGGCAACAGGGCAGCCTTCACCAGGAGTACATCATAAAAGACAGGAACATTAAAAGAGTAGTGACCTGCGCCATCTGTTTGCACACTATCCAATGCTGTAAGTATATAAGAAGCGGCAACAGAGTCATAGTGCTGTTCGATCAGGTAAACCATTGCCGATGTATCACCAAATGAAGGGTTAGTGCTGTAAACTGTGCCCTCTATCGTTGGCTGAGGAGCTACATAGCAAAGCACAAAATCAGATGTGATATTGGCGCCGGTATACAAGTAGCTGTGATAGATGGAACCGGGTGCGCAATTTTCATTAGTCCATACTATCATACCAATATTTGTATTTACCCATGCAGGTATAGTGATGGTATAATTACCTGATGCATCTGTCTGTGCAGAATCGAGCCAGGTTTGGTTAAATGAGTCTTGTGCATAAACCCAATGGTTGGCAACAGCGGCCGCGTTATTGTCTGTTACTGTACCTGTTATGGTTGCCTGTGCAAAAGCAACAGTACCCATAATAGCGCAAATAGCTGAAAGGAGTAGTTTTTTCATGTGCATTCTAATGTTTAATTGTGAGTTAATAAAAAAATTACATTAAAGGTGTATGCTGGTATTGACGTAGAATGATGTCTTTTCGTTAGAAATCAGCATGTATATATTTTAAAGTCATTTTTAATTGGTAAAAATATTTGCGTAACTCAAAAGTTACACTTAAGTTTGCGTAACTTAAAAGTTACTTATTTATGCAAACACAGATCGAGCACACAGTATTCTATGCGCACAGCGCGCAGGACGTATGGGATTATCTTACCCGGCCGGAGCTGATAGAGCAATGGCTGATGAGAAGCGATTTTAAACCGGAAGTAGGACATCGCTTTATGTTTTGGACCAAACCGCTGCCGCAATTTAGTTTTGACGGGAATATATATTGCGAGGTGCTGGAAGTAGTCCCTTTCAAAAAGCTCTCATATACTTGGAGAGGAGGCCCATCAAAAGACGAGATCAACTTAGACTCAGTGGTGGTGTGGACGCTTACAGAAAAAGAAGGTGGCACAGAACTGCATTTGGTGCATAGTGGCTTTAATACTGATGTGAACCCGGGCATGTTCATGGCAATGAATGAAGGCTGGTTGCGAAACATGCGCCGTATTGATGACCTGGTAAATGAGAAAAAATGACACAGGCGGCTCTCGATGCATTCCAGGTAGTGGCTGACCCGGGAAGGAGGTACATGCTGCAATTGCTCATGGAGGAGAACCTGACGATAAACGGGCTTGCGGAGAACTTTGACATGAGTCGGCCTGCGGTATCGAAACATGTGAAGATATTGCAGGAGGCAGGTTTTATCACGATAACTAATGTGGGCCGGGAGCGTTACTGTACGCTGAGACAGGATGGTTTCAAAGAACTGCAGCAATGGATCGAGCATTTTGATAAGTTCTGGGCCACGAAACTGAAGAAACTGGAGCAGCTTTTGGCGCAGAGAAAGGGATAGGTAAAGCGGTACCATGGTTATTATTTTATTAGCGTGATATCTCCTTTTTTCTCCTCGGTGCGGCCGAGGCAGCGGGTGGATGCCCTGTAAAAATATACGCCTACATCGCAGGGGCGACCTTTATAAGTACCATCCCAGCCTTTGCTGATGTCTTGCGTAGTAAATACCTTATTACCCCAGCGGTCGTATATGGCGAGGATGAATTCTGTAGGCGGATTGGTAGCGATCACGCGGAAACGGTCGTTACGCCCATCGTTGTTAGGGGTAAAGGCGCTGGGGTAGGAGAAGCGGCAGCAAGGCAATGCCGTGGAATCTGCAACGGAGAAGCTGAAGCTATTGCTGCAAATGAGATCGTCGGATACCAATGTGCCTGTGAAATCGCCGAGGGGCATGTTCACATCCACCGTATTGCTGAGGCAGGTAAGCTGCCATATGGTATCGGCCTGGCGTTTGATGATGAGCTGAACAGGGGTATGGCCCTTGAACTCGATACGGACGGGTATGGCCGCATCGCAGCCGGCGCCTAATTGAGTGGCGGAGAGGAACTCATAGGGTTCTGCGATCTTTATGGTATAGCCAATGGTTTGGCTGGTGGAGATGGGACAGGCATCGTTCTTATACGTTACGTAGAATACATAATTGCCTGCGGGATAAGCAGAGCTGTTCCAACTGAAATGTAGGAGGGGCGAGGGCGTGCCATTGCCTGTTAGGCTGATGGCTGCACCCGGTGGCAGCGAGGTGTAGGTGACGGTAATGTTATTGTGTGCCGTATCGCGTGGGTAGATATCGAAAGCAAGATCGTACTTACAGGTAGTGATGGTCGTATTGTTCTGCAGGCTGCCGCCGGAAAGGTTAGTGGGGGCCGTGTGGCCGATGTTATTCAGGCTGCCGAGGTTATCGAGCACTACAAAGGTCATCTCGCGCATGCTGGTGCCTACTATTATACCGTTCCTGTACTCAGTCACCTGCACTTCTACAAGGGCGTCCTGTACCATATTGGGCTCAAAGCTTAACTGTCCGCTCAGATCATTGAAGTTGAATTGCCCGCTTGCGGTGAGCAAGGGCGCAGTGGCAGAGGCAGGAGCCACGTAGCTGACCGGTGAGCCGTAAACATTGAGCGCAGGCACCAGGCTGAAGGCCAGTGAATCGCCATTGGGGTCGAAGGCCCCCTCGTTGTACTCCTGCGGCAGGTTGACCGCATAGAATGGCGTGGGGATGGTGCTGTACTCGGGCGAGGAATTAGGACCATCCGTATTATTGAGTGTGGCCTGCAGCGTCAGGAGGTTGGTATTAGAGGGCGAGTTGATATTGGTAATGCTACTGCTGCGTCCTGCACTGGTGCCCTGAAGATCGCCATTGAAGAGGAAGCGCCAGTTGGCATCCTGCGTGTTGATGTTGACATCGGCGGTGTACACGAATTGCTTTACACCCGGCAGGCTACCGCCATTGCAGGTGGTATTTTGCAGTTGCAAGGGGCATACCGGCGAAACCTCCACACCCGTACCCGCCTCCGGCAGCAGGCGTACGCTATCTACGAGGGTATTGCCCCGGTAAACAAGTATCAACGGCTTGGAAGTATAAAGGGTAGCAAATGTGCTGCTCAGCGCCGAGCAGTCGCCATAGAGGGTGAGCTTGAGGGAGTATTTATTGCCGGGCACCCATGCATACAGCAGCTCGCCGCCAAATATATGTGTGGCGAAGACCGGCGTACTGAACAGTGTGGCCAGGCAGAGCAAGCTTATATGCAGGTATTTTTTCGTCATACTAAGGCTGCAAATGTAGGCAGTATTTATTAAGGCTTGTCTAAATGGGTGGTTAACGGCCCTTTGGGAGGGAGAAAAAATAATTTCCCATGTTTTGATTGATAACCAATGATTTGCACTGAAATAATTTCCCAAAAATTTCCCATTTTTTTCTCATTTCTTTCCCACATTGGCCTTTATTTATTGCATTCATAGTGTATGTTTTCATATTGCTTTGATAGTGGGTTAAAGGTACGAAATGGCTGTATGGCGGGGAGTAGGAGATATCCACAAATTTGTTTTTTGACAGTCTAATTGAGTTAACATGTCCTGGCTCCAATATTCATGGCTGATCTTTTCTTAAGAAACTGTATCTTTTCGAATTATAGAAATCACTTGTAAAATACTTATCAAAGAATGGAGATCCTGCACGGATTAAGGTTACTGCAAAGTCCTACAACAAGCTATTTTGAACCGAGAGATATTTCGGATGAAAAAGTGGCTGTGCTTAAACTAATAGGTGAAGAGGGCAATCCCGGCATTGCGGGTTCGCTTATCCCTTTCCTCAAAGATGAAAGCAGGCCAGTACGTGCAGCCACATGCCAGGCCATAGAACAACTGTTTGCCAGGATAAGAACGAAAAGTGCCTATTATAATGCGATGAGGCATTGTGATATTTCGCAGGTCGATCTTGATTATTACAGCACTGAGTTCTCAAAGGCACAATGCGTAGTACTATACGCCATAGGGTCATTGAACAGTGACGGTAGGGTAAGAGAAAAGGCTGTAAAAATGCTTTCGGACATAAAGGATGCCGGGGCAATACCTTTCTTAATGTTCAGGCTGGCCGATTGGGTGCCGACAGTAAGGACAGTGGCCGCTGAACGATTTGCAAACTTTTTCTCGGGGGAGTACCTGGACGCGTTGATAGAAAATTTGCCCATGCTGGAATGGCTTCGTTCAGTGGAGCGGGTTGATCTGAGTGACATTCATAGGGACATCGTGCAGTTCATCGTTGTGGCGAACAGGCCATATGTGATAAAGCACTTCAAAAAATTTGATGATAAAGTACGTCTGGTGCTGTCGGGATATTTCTCAAGATATATCGGTAATGACAGAAATGATATTGAGCTGCTATTGACTGACAAACATTTCCTGGTGAGAAGGCTGGTGTTCGATCATTTAGCGTTGCTGAAACGCCTGGATTTTCAACGACTTCTCAAGGATAAATCACCACGAATAAGGATAAAGATGTTGCGCTTGCTAAGCGGGGAGGCAGATTTTGATCAACAGATCAGCAGGCATATTGCGGACAGATCGGCTGAAATCAGGTTTTTTGTGAGATATAGCTTAAAGATGGATGATGAAGCTGTTGCAAAGCTATATTATGAAAACCTGCTTGCGGATAACGAACTGATCGGGTCGATGGCGGGATTGGCAGAGGTAAAGGGCAGAAAGTATGTTGCTGCTGTTACCCCCTTTTTGGACAGCAATATCGTTTCTGTAAAGAAGGCTGCTTTTTTATCGCTGCAAAAATTAGATGAGCATGCGGCTTATCAGTTTGCCTTAGCTAACCTTGGTAGCGTGCTGCCTGGTATTCGCAGCCTTTCGGTTGATTTTTTAGCCCATAGGTCAAATGATGAAGTGCTTACTAAGGCCCGTGCATTATACAAGGAGGGCAATTATGGCATTAAAAAATCTATGCTAAAGCTATTTAGTCGTGGCCGGATGTGGGCAAGCATCGGTGACATAATCATTGGAACAATTGACGGAGATGAGCAAATAAGAGACCTCAGCTATGGCTACTTGCTGAGGTTCAAAAAGCGGATAGTGAATGTTTTTACATCGCCCGGGCAAAGTGATATTGATGGGTTGCACCAAACATTCAACATGGCCTACAAGATCCATGAAGAAAAAAAGTACTTCAAACACAACCCGCTTGAAGGCTTAGACTTTTATTTTAGGTAGGGTGATTCGGCCCTATTGTGCTGTTATGAGCTCGCTTCGTGCCTCGCGATGACGGGGCAGGAGCTTTTTGTTTAAGCAGGTTCCTGGTCGTAGATCTTCAGCTCGTTATACAGCGTATCGCGCTCCACGGGCCTGCGGCCAACTGCTGTTATGAGGTCGCAGAGGTCTTCAGTGCTCATAGCAGGGGTTTGCTCTTCTGAGCCAGCCATGGTGTATATCTTCGTAGTCTCATCTATGGTGCCATCGAGGTCGTTGACACCGAAGGAGAGTGTGAGCTGGGCCGTCTGCCTGCCAAGCATGGGCCAGTAGGCCTTCAGGTTGCGGAAGTTGTCCATATAGATACGGGCAATGGCATAGAGGCGCAGGTCTTCAATAATGCTGCTCTCAGGCACATGGCTCATATCATTGTCCTTATTGCGGAACTTGAGCGGGATGAAACAGTTGAAGCCTCCCGTCTCGTCCTGCAGGGCGCGCAGGCGGCTCATATGGTCCACACGGTGCTCGTACTTTTCTATATGGCCGTACAGCATGGTGGCATTGGTATGCATGCCCAGCCTGTGGGCTGTACCGTGTATCTCCAGCCATCCATCGGCATCCACTTTGTCGGCGCATATCTCGTTTCGCACATCGGGGTGGAAGATCTCAGCACCGCCGCCGGGGAGCGATTGCAGCCCGGCGTCCTTCATTTTTTGCAGGCCCTCTTCCACGCTCAGCCTGGCTTTGCGGAACATGTAATCGAGCTCCACGGCGGTAAAGCCTTTAAGGTGCAGGTCGGGTCGGTGGGCATGTATCTTTTCGAGCAGCTCGCAGAAAAATTCCAGGTTCATTTTAGGGTGTACGCCGCCCACAATATGCACTTCAGTAACAGGCTGCCCATCGTACTTGCGCACCATATCGAGCATTTGCTCCATGCTGAGCTCCCAGCCTTCGTCGCGGTGCTTGTACTGGCGCGAGTAGGAGCAGAAGTTGCAGGTGAAGACACAAACATTCGTTGGCTCTATATGGAAGTTGCGGTTGAAGTATACTTTGCCATTGTGCAGGCGTTCGGCAATGTGATTGGCCAGTGCGCCCACAAAGCCCAGTTCACCTTTTTCGAATAAAAGCAGGCATTCCTCGTCGGTGATGCGCTGGTCGTTCTTCACTTTTTCGGCTATTTTGAGCAGGGCAGAATCAAGGTTTGATTGTTTAAATACGTCGGCTAGTGCGAGCTGTGTAACTATCATGCTACAAAATTAGTGAATTTGGCATTGGGAATGAGGAATTAAGAGCTGGCGAGGGTGGTTACCGGGAGGATAGTCTGGCAGCAATGTACATGTATACAGATAGTTCCATCGGAGCTATTCGTAACTTGCTTATTTGCGGAGTGCGAGATTGCTTTCCTGGGGTATTTATTTAGACTTTTTGCGGCTGTTTATCTCGTCGCGGATATTGATAGCGCGTACATAATCTTCCTGCTCAAGCACCTGCTGGAGTAAAGATTCAAGTTCGCCTAAGTCCATGCTTGTCAGGTCGCTATCGCTGGTCACTTTACTGGCCGGTGTAGCTGTCACCTCAGAGGGTTCCGCGCCTTCGCCGCCTTCCGGCTGATCGAGGTAAAGGCCGGCAGCCTCTAATATATTCTCATAAGTATATATGCGGCAATTGGCCCTGACGGCAAGGGCAAGGGCATCGGAAGTACGGGAGTCGATCTCGACCTCCTCACCATCGGACTGGCAGATGAGCTTGGCAAAGAAAATACCTTCTTCCAGCTTATATATCACAACTTCTGTAAGGTCTATACTAAAGGTAGCCATGAAGTTGGCAAAAAGATCGTGTGTAAGGGGCCTGCTGGGTTGCATGCGCTCCAAAGCAACGGCAATGGCCTGAGCCTCAAAGCCGCCAATAACAATAGGTAACCGCCTTAATCCGTTCACTTCGCCCAACACTACCGCATAGGAATGTGTTTGTGTAATACTATGCGAAAGGGCTACTATCTCCAATTCTATCTTTTTCATTTCTTTATTCTATCCGTCGTCGTATAAGATTGGTGAAGATAGGGCATTTTTTTTACAAAAAATGGTGTCAGAACAGGGTCGGCTGGTCGTTCTCGTCACCCTGTTCCTCGCCCGATACCTGCAGTGAAATCTCCTTCAATTCCGTGCCCCCGATCTTGGTACCTACCGTCTTCCAGCCGGTGACATCTATGGCCTCCGAAATGCTCATTTCTTCTTCGGTCATATCCGCCTTTTTCTTACCCGTTTTGAGTAAAAGCACAGGGTCTTGCTGCGTGGTCACCAGTTCCAGGTAATTGCCTTCACCTTCCTTTATAAAGGAGTACCTATTCTTGAGGGTCTGCGATTCAATAACAAAGCGTTTGGCATAGAATTGAGCGGACTTCTTGTCGAAATATACGGCACTCACTACTTTTTCGGGGTTGAACTTTTCGATCAGTATGAGCGAGTCGAGGTCGTAACGATTGGTAAGCTCAAAATCGGTGAGCTCGTAAGTACCATCTTTATAGAAGGTTATGATACGGTCGCCCTCTTCAAAACGACCAAGGGCAATACCGTTACCATCTTTGTTGAGCCTGCCCACTGTATCGTCGAACCAGAGCTTGATGCCAAGCAGGGTAGAGCGGCCTTTCTCCTTCAGCTTTATGCTTTTTATAGGGTATTTGGTCACCTGGTTACCCTGCGCGCTGCGGCCCTTTATTTCTATCTCTTCGAAATAAAAATCGAAGACCTTATTGCGGGCCTTGCTGCCGGGGCTCAGGGTGATGGTGATTACTTCAGCCTCGCCATTGGGGTTGGCCGTAAAATAATGCACCTTACTGCCGGGGTTACCTTTTGTCAGGTCATATTCCTTATCGCGGGTAATGGCTGTGACGTTAAAACGCTTGCTATAAGATATGCCCGATTTACCATCGAGGTATATCATATTATAGGTGGTGCGTTCATCGCCCTTCTGGAATATGGCCAGGTGGATGATGTCCTTACCCACGAAGGTCTTATCGGCCACTTTCGTGACCATCATCTTACCATCTTTCCGGAATACAATAACGTTATCAAGGTCGGAACAGTCGGTTATGAACTGGTCTTTTTTAAGACCTGTGCCTATAAAGCCTTCCTTGAGGTTGGCATAAAGTTTTGTATTAGCAATGGCCACCACGGTTGCCTGTATGGTCTCGAAGGGACGTATCTCCGTTTTGCGTTCGCGGCCCTTGCCGTATTTTTTCAGCAGGTTCTCGTAATAGGCTATGGCAAAGTCGTTAAGGTGCTCTATGTTGTATTTTACCTGCTCTATCTCGGCCTCAACACCTTTAATGTGTTCATCTGCTTTGAATGAGTCGTATTTGGAAATGCGTTTGATACGCAGCTCTGTTAGCCTTACGATGTCTTCGGTGGTCACCTCGCGGCGCAGCTTCTTCTTATATGGTTTCAGGCCATTGTCTATTGCTTCCAGCACACCTTCCCAGGTGGTCTGTTCTTCTATATCGCGGTATATGCGTTTCTCAATGAATATCTTTTCGAGCGAGGAGAAATGCCAGTCTTCCTCCAGCTCACCCAGCTTTATCTGCAGCTCTTTCAGCAGCAGGTCTTTCGTATGGCCTACGGAGTGTTTCAGCAGATCTGATGCACCGAGGAAATGAGGCTTATCCTGTATGATGACACAGGCGTTAGGTGAAATGGATATTTCGCAATCGGTAAATGCATAAAGGGCATCAATGGTCTGATCGGTGGTGACGCCGGGGGCCAGTTGCACAATAAGCTCTACATCTTTTGCTGTATTATCGGTTACGCTTTTTATCTTGATCTTGCCATTATCGTTGGCCTTCAGGATACTATCTACCAGTTGGGTGGTGGTAACACCATAAGGAACATCGCGGATAGCAAGCGATTTCTTATCCACTTCCTCTATCCGGGCCCTTACCCTTACCTTGCCTCCGCGTGCACCATCGTTGTAATTGCTTACATCTACCATGCCTCCTGTACCGAAATCGGGGTACAGCTCGAACTTCCTTCCTTTCAAATGTTTGATAGCAGCTTCCAGTATCTCGCAGAAGTTGTGCGGCAGAATTTTAGTAGAAAGGCCCACGGCTATACCATCTGCACCCTGTGCCAGCAGCAGGGGAAACTTCATGGGCAAGGTGACGGGTTCATTCTTACGGCCATCGTAACTAAGCTGCCAATCGGTTGTTTTGGCATTGAAGGCTACTTCGAGGGCAAATTTGGATAAACGGGCTTCTATATAACGTGCAGCCGCAGCGCTGTCGCCGGTGCGTACATCGCCCCAGTTACCCTGGGTCTCTATAAGCAGGTCTTTCTGTCCCAGGTTGGTTATCGCATCGCTGATGGAGGCATCGCCGTGCGGGTGGTACTGCATGGTTTGGCCAATGATGTTGGCCACCTTGTTGAAGCGGCCGTCATCCATTTCCTTCATGGCATGCAGTATGCGGCGCTGTACTGGCTTAAGACCATCTTCTATTGCCGGTACTGCACGCTCCAATATCACATAGCTGGCATAATCGAGGAACCAGCTTTGGTACATCTCGCTAATGAAGACGGAGCTTTGCTCACTATTATTGTTCTCAGGCATTTTTCGATAAACGGGGGTTGCTGAACTAAACTTTCAAGACCTGCCGCCCGCAGCCGGCAAAATAGACTGGTACATATGACACAACAATTTTATGCCTGCCGGGGCTGCCGCGAAATTAATTGATTCGGTTTTTTCCACCTACTAATTGATAGCCGGATAGCGAATATGTGAATAAATTATGAACAAATTAAAATACCACGAAATGGGTATGGCGCTAAGAGTGGTTTTGCACTAATTTGGTAAAAAAAAATATTATGAAACTTACGAAAACTGGTATCCTGGCGCTGGTGATGGTGGCGGGTGCTACTGTGGCGAATGCCCAGAAGATAAAGCTAAAAGAGGGCAGCCTGGATGCTCTGAAAGGCAGCAAAGCGCTTAATGTATCGTATGACTACAGCAATATGACCGTTGGTAAGGGTAAGGCCGAGGCCGATTACGTTGCAGAAAAGAAAGAGGAGTATAATAAGAAGGAAGCCGGTAAGGGCGACAAATGGGCCAATACATGGGTAAGCGACAGGGAAGACCGTTTTGAGAAGAGATTTGTAGAAGAATTTGAGCACCAATGCGATATCAAACTGGGAAACAGCCCTGATGCAAAGTATACGCTCATCTTTAAGACCACGCATACAGAACCCGGCTACAATGTGTACATGGCAAGAAAAAATGCTGAAATAGACGGTGAAGCTCTGATAGTGGAAAGTGGGAATCACGATAAAGTGATCGCTAAACTGAGTGTGGAAAACTGTCCCGGACGCACATTTGGTGGTTATGATTTTGATACCGGCGAGCGCCTGCAGGAGGCTTATGCAGTAGCAGGGAAAGGACTTGGTAAATATCTCAAGAAGGAACTTAAATAAATACCGAACGTGTATAAAACAGAAAGCCTCCCTCGGAAGAGGGAGGCTTTCTTATGTTAGATCATAATTACTAAGGATTCATTACATCGAGGGTTAGCGTAAGGCTGTTCTTGCCGCCATCTTTGTTCTCAACCACAAAGTTGTAGCGTTCTCTGCCATTGCGCTTGCGTGTATAGATAGAGTATATCTTTTTAAAAGTGTCCTTATAATTCTGTATGTCTTCAGTGAATAACTGGTGGTACACGGAACTATCATCGTAAGCAACGTTAATGTAGAACTTTGTAAGCACGTCGTCATTGGAGCCTTTATAGGCCTTGATACCAAAGAATATTTGTGTATCCTGCACTACAGGTATGCCGTTAAGATTGGTAACGCCATTGGTGATGAACACAGTGGAATCGGCCCTGAAGCCAATGTAGGGTTTCACCGGCGTTTGTTTCGTACACGACGCAATGACACAGGTTGTTAAAAGTGCAATAACTGCTGCTTTTAAGAGTAGTTTCATGAATTTTCTTTTTTTGAGCAAAAATATTCAACGGCTTTCAAAAACCGGCAAATAAATTCAAAGCCTAATATACTTATCATTTCATAATAATCATAGCATCTGCCCTGTTTTGGGACAAATATTCTGCATTAATATGAAAAATATGGGTTTTAGGTATGCAGCTTAAGCCCTATTGTACTGTTAGGGTAAGGCTTACATTGTTGGTTAGCCCGTCCTTGTTCACTACTGTAAAAGTGTACATTTCAGTGCCTGCCTGGCTACGGGTCGTAAGGCTGTAGTCATATGCATAATTGTCGCCCTCACCGCCGCTAAGGTCCTTAGTGAAGACGGTCTCTGCATTAGCGCCGTCATAAGAGCGGGTGATGGTGAATTTTGTCAATACGTCCTTGTTTTCTGCTTTTGATGCAGATATACCTATGGTTGCCGCGGTGTTCTGTGCAATCGTTGCATCTGCAGACGTATAGCTACCACCTGTTTTGAATGAAATATTGGGCAGCTTGCCCGCATCTTTCTCGCAGGAAGCGAAGGTGAAAGACATAACGGCTATTGTAAGTATAGCGTATGCTATATTTAGTACGTTCTTCATTTTATTATTTTTTATAATATTTTATATTGTAGTTTTCATATGTACGGCAAGGGGCCGGCTCTTAAAGACGAAACTATGCCAGCCTTGGGGGCTCTAAAATGTCGGAAATATAACCGTGGAGGAGGGAAGTGTTATGTAAAACACTGTATTGCAACGTGACTATTTCTGTAAACGGATTCTGTGGGGGATATTCGGAATAATACAATACGACCGGCCACCAGCAATTGGAAAGTTTAATGTTTTTGAGCTCCTGCCCCTGGCGGAGTTTGCTCTCCATACTTTGGGCTAGCGCCGTCTCTTCATGATCTGCCAATACACTGCAGTATATATGGTCGCCATTTTTTTGAATAGTAGCAATATCGAAATGCTGGCCGTTTATGTTGAGTTCATTTTTTGCGGGGTCATAGCACTGTTTAAAGGTTTGCTCGTCAAGGCACAGCTGTTGCAGGGACTCCGGCGAACTATGCTCAATGATCTCCCTTTGCTCTTTGTGTATCTCGAAGACAGAGACCGTGTAAAATGCCGGGTACAGGAAATGTACTACCCAAACAGCTAACAGGCCGAAGAGCAGGAGATCAAAACAATATTTAGCGAAACGCTTTGACAATCAAAGGCCGAGTTTAGTGCTTAAAGATAAGACAAAATTTATCCCTTCGTTATTAATTGCCGGATTGAACAGGCTTGGGTCGGCAAGACGGGAGAGGTGGTCATGGTAGGCCTTATTGAGCATATTATGCACAGCAAAGTTCCATTTATAGTCATGTCGTCCCCAGGTAGCGGTCAGGCTGCAATACAGGTTGAGCAAGCCATAGTCGGGTGTAGTGGTCTCGAATTCCGCAGGGCGGTCTTGCGGCAGTGCATACTCGAATTCGGGTTCGAGGGTAAATGAGCGGTACAGCCGGTTGATGTCTTTGACCACAGCAAGCGATACCCGGTTCCTGTCAGCTGGTATAAAAGGTAGGTAGCCCCCCTTACTTAAACTGCCCCGGGTGGTGCTGAAACTCTCTTTGAGCTGCAGCCACGAAATGTACTCGGGCTTGTATACCATGATGAACTCCGCGCCATATATGGTAGCATCCTGCTGCCTGAAATGATATATGGGGAAACCAAAGAAATTAAGAGAGTCTTTATCAAGATAAATATAATCCCGGAAGTGATCATAATAACCGGAGGCCGAAAGGAAGAGTTGTTTGGTGTTCAGCTCGAGTGACACATCGCCATTCATGTTTTTCTCTAATTTGAGGTTGGGGTCGCCGATCTCGTAACGATAGTAGCCTTCGTGCAGGCCATCTGAGGAGAGCTCGGCAAGGTTACCCATGCGGTCGCCTGTAGAGAGATTACCTTTTATATTCAGCCACCTGTTAGGGTTATAGCTGATACCCAGCATGCCATTACCCGTCATATGTCCTACTCCGAAGGGATGCACATTCTTGGTGGTCCCGTTAAGCGGGGGTGTTAAATAGGTCTTGATACTTTTATAATTGCCTCCCAGCCCTGCCTCAAGGATCACCTGCCCGAGGTTGAACCTCAGGAAGCCGGAAAGGTTGCCCTCGAGCATATTGGCATTGGGGATCAATATACGTTTGCCATAGTTGGTATTGTTCTCGTAGGTGAACTGTTCGTTAGCAACGAACAGGATATTACGCGACAGTTTTTTCTCCCACCTGGCATTTTGCAGGCCTGATAGCAGGTGCATGTTAAGGCTGATCTCGCCACCGCCCTCGTCTTCCATGCGCAGGTTGCTCTGTGCGCCTACATTAACCTTAAGCGTAGATGTGGGCAGCAGGAATGTATTTTGAGAGCTAAGTATGTTAAGCAGCACATTGTGGTGCGGTGCCCCCGCGTCCATGTTGCGTGACCAGCGTGCATCGGGCTCGAAAAATTTGTTCAGGTCGGGGGTAATGAAGCCGAACTGGTTGAAGGAAAGGTTGTATGAATTGTTTTGAATCCAGTTCCTGCGTTTATTTCCCGAGCCAAGTTTCAGGTAATAGCCTTTATTGCGGGAGTCCAATATCCTGGTACCATTACCGTCGCTGTAGTCGGCATGGCTCTCATAGCCGAGGCGAATGCGGCGCCATTTGTTCCCTTTAAGGGTTGAGTAGCCAATGTCGGTAAGTGTGCCAAGGCTGTTGGAGAAAATGCGGGTATTGATATCAAGGTGCTTGCCTTGTTCTTCGGGTGTTTCTTCTACCACGTTTATGACCCCGCCTACTGCATCGGTACCGTAGAGTATAGATGCCGGGCCGCGTATGAGTTCCACACGGTCTATGCCGATCTGTGAGATGCCAAGGCCATGCTCGTCCTGGAACTGCTGGTTATCAAAGCGGAGGCCGGAGAAAAGGACAAGGATGCGGTTGCCATACAGCCCCCTGATAACCGGTTTGGAGATGGCATTGCCTGTGGTGACCTGGGCAATGCCGGGTATATTGGCCAATGCATCGGAGAGATTGAACGGCGCTTTTTTGTCCAGCTCTTGCAGCGAATAGGGCTCGATATGAATGGAGGTTTGTTTTACCTGCGACTCCTGTATGCCGGTAATGGTTACTTCGTCGAGTTTTTTAGTGGTGTCGGTTTGTGCATATGATGATAGCGCAGCACCAACAAAAAGTAATAGCAGCGGTATTTTGGGCATGATGTATAAAGATAAGCAGATAGCCTAAAACATCTATACTGCCTGGAAAGAAACCCTGTCGGCGAGCCAGCTTTTGCTTAGCGGGACAAGCCATTTTTCCAGTAACTCGGCTTTAGTACCCACTACATTATTGAACAGTAAGGTGTCTTTGTTAATGTATCCCTTATCGATAGCATATTGTACCTGGTTGAATGGGAGCATCTGGGCCTTTTCCCCGACAAGGAAGGTAATGGTCATCCGGTCGAAGAAATTAACGCTATACTGTCGTTCGAGGCTTTTTATTATCCTTACCGAGCTATCGGTACTACAACCACTTACTGCAGCGTCGCTCTCGTCGGCTATGATAACTACGAACTGGCGGAACAGCAGGCCTGCCCAGCCTTTAACGGGTGTGCCATGGGTGTGCCATTGGGTGTAGAACCGGTACAGCTGTTCGTTTATCTCTTTTTCCTCTTTTTCTACAAAGGGCCGGCTGCTTTGGTATATCCAAACCCTTGAGTTATCATGAAAGCCAGCCGGTATCTTATCCAGTATCTCCTGTTGCATGTTGCAAAGTTACGTCAGAAATAGTCTTGCCTGCTTATAGCCGTATCATTGTTTTTAATGCTTTTGTCCACCCATTTTTGCAGGCCGGCTGCCATTTTTTTGTAGTTACCTGCCGACTGTACGAGGGTAAAGCGTGTATTGGTAAAGTGGCTGTTGACGAGTATGCGTTTGTCGTCTGCAATAAATACCATCACCTCCCTTTGCTCCGGCCGGTCGCCGGAACGGTGAATGTTGCTGCTAATGATCTGAATTACTTCAGGCGCTTCCGGATGTTGGAAAACGGCCAGGTGCATTGCCCCAAGAAATTGCTGTACCAAGTGCATATTCTGCGCCATATCATAGGGCGTATGAACACTCACGAAGCGTAATGTTTGTATGTATCGGTATGTGCCAAAAATAACCGGCAGCAACATCGAAAGGATTATTATAAGTGTCAATAGTTGGGCGCCTCCTGAGTGCCCGACAAGATATGATGCAAATCCGAAACGTATGCCGATGGTTATCAATGCGAAAACCAGGAGCGCAGGTGCAAGGGTAGTTTTGTTAAGGGGATACCTGAGGTGCTTTTTGATGAAGGAGAGTTGTGCAATGAGCTTATTGTCCCATTGCGGGTTATCGTGGTTACCGGGTAATGATCTCATAATGTTGATAATATCAATCGGCAAGTGATGCCGCTACCATTTCGGCAATGTCCATCACTTTTATATCGTCTTCTTTCTCCTTGTTCTTTACCCCATCGGTAAGCATGGTGGTGCAGAAGGGACAGTTAGCGGCTATGACCGTAGCGCCCGTATCAATAGCCTCGGCCGAGCGTTCAAAATTGACGCGGGTAGTGCCAGCCTCTTCTTCCTTGAACATTTGTGCGCCGCCCGCACCACAGCACATGCCGTTGCTGCGGCAGCGTTTCATCTCTACCAGTTCCACATCCAGCGCCTGTAACACTTCGCGCGGAGCTTCGTATATGTTATTGCCCCGACCGAGGTAGCAGCTATCGTGGTAGGTGATCTTTTTGCCTTTGAATGCGCCGCCATCTTTCAGCCGCACCCGGCCCTCATTGATAAGCTGCTGCAGGAAGGTGGTATGATGTATCACTTCGTAGCTACCTCCCAGTTCGGGGTACTCGTTCTTCAGTATATTGAAGCAATGAGGGCAAGCAGTAACGATCTTTTTCACTCCATAACCATTCAATGTCTGGATGTTATTGTAGGCCATCATCTGGAAGAGGAACTCATTGCCGGAACGCCGTGCCGGGTCGCCGGTACACATTTCTTCCTTACCGAGTATGGCGAATTTTACACCCACTTTGTCAAGTATGGTAGCAAAGGCTTTGGTTATTTTCTGCGCACGCTGATCGAAACTACCCGCGCAGCCCACCCAAAACAGGACTTCGGGTTGTTCTCCGTTTGCCGCATATTCGGCCATACTTCTTATCATCATAAAAATTGCTTTAAACGACTGAGCTACTATCGGCAAGCGGCAGCATGCAGTAGCAGCGTGCAGTTTTCATTAAGTTGAAATTATGAAGTTTTCAGGTTTATTAATTATTGCTCCTAACATTTTACCAACTTCGAGGTATCTTGTTCGAAGGCTTGTGTAGTTCGATTCGTCTAAATATCCGCAGTCTTTTGCAAAGTTTAAGTGTATTAAAGTTTCTGTACATTCTCCATCGGCATCTGTTAGCTTTGAAATAAAATTCTTTGGATATTTTCGTTTCCTGTAAGCTTCACCAATATTTGCACAGATACTTCTTGAAGAACGTCTAACCTGGTCTGTTAATGAATAGATTTCTTCTTTTGGAAATGTTTTCGTCAAAACGAATACTTCCATAGCCAGGTCGTAAGCTTTCTTGAATACTATCAGGTTCTCCATTTATTCTTTCTTTCGCTGCATGCTGCCACTGCTAACTGCTGCTCATTTCTGTTGCCCATGCGTCCCTGTCATCCGGGCTGAATTTCCAGGGGGCCATATTGTTCTCAATATTGGCCGACATCAGGTTCCATTCCTGGGGGGCATTACTTTCTTCCATCACCAGGTAGCGGCGCAGCTGGTTGATAATGGAGAGCGGCTCGATGCCTACCGGGCAGGCTTCTACACATGCCTGGCAGGTAGTGCAGGCACGCAGCTCCTCAACGGATATATAGTCATGCACCAGCGATTTACCATCGTCAGTGAATTCTTTATGCTTAGCTACATTCTTACCCACCTCTTCCAGCCTGTCGCGGGTGTCCATCATTATCTTACGTGGCGATAATTTTTTGCCGGTAAGGTTGGCAGGGCAAACTGCCGTGCAACGCCCGCACTCCGTGCAACTGTAGGCATCCATCAGGTTCTTCCAGCTCAGGTCCATCACATCTTTGGCGCCAAAACGATGATGTTCTGCCTGCTCTGCCGTGGCAGGAGGGGCCAGTTCGGGCCGCATCATGTAGAGTACCTCGTTCTGGATGTCTGTCATATTATTCATTTCGCCCTGCGGAATGAGGCGGGTATAATATGCATTGGGGAAGGCCAGTATTATATGGAAATGCTTGGAGTAGGGCAGGTAGTTGAGGAAAGCGAATACCCCGATGATGTGCAGCCACCAGCAGCCCCGCTCTATACCTATAAGCGCAGTGTCGGACATGCCGGTGAACATGCCGGTGAAGTTGCCACTTATCCAGAACGATGCAGTTTGCGTGTAGTGCTCCACATGCCTGCTTTGCAACACAAGGTCGGCCGTATTCATGGTGAGGAAGAGGCTCATCAGAACGATCTCGGTAATGAGAATCAGGTTGGCATCTTCTTTAGGCCAGCCATTCAGTTCTTTCATGGCCAGGCGGCGTACTTTTAATATGTTCCTGCGGATAAGGAATACTACGCAGGCCAGCAGCACCATTACAGCCAGTATCTCGAAACAGCCAATAAGTATGGGGTAGAGGCCCCCTATCAGCGGGGCGAACAGGCGGTGCTTGCCGAGTATGCCATCGAGGAATATCTCTAATATCTCGATATTGATGATGATAAAGCCTGCATAAACCGCTATATGCAACAGGGCGGGAACGGGGCGCTTGAACATCTTCTTTTGCCCCAGGGCCAGCAGGAATACGTTCTTCCATCTTTGCCCGGTATTGTCGTTTATCTTTTCGTCCCTGCCGAGGTTAATATTACGCCTGATGCTGCCCACCTTTTTTGCAAAAAGATAGATGGCGGCACCGCCTAAAAGAATGAATAATATTTGCTGAACAAGGTGCATGAAATGCGCTTGGTTTTAGCCCCGAAAATAGTGGCTTTTAGGCTAAAAACATAGTTTAACAGGGCTTTGTTGGCGCGTTTGCACTAAATTGAGTAGGTTTGGAACAAATGTAACGGCTCGATGCTGAAAAGAATAGTCATATGTATTGCATTCATTTTGCCCTTGCTGGGTAATAGCAAGGTAAAGGCGCAGGCAAGTGATATGGATGAACTGGCGAGGATGGAGGATACCTTATCGCTGATGGCGGACTCTATGTATACTGCTTTCATACCCGATATGCGACCGGCCTATTGCGAACAGTTCGTAAGGAAACTGGTAAAAGCATTGAAAATACCTAACTCATACAACTATCCATTTGACAGGCTGAAGGGTAAAATAAATATTATATATCCCGAAGATAAAAGCTTCAGGGTGTTCAACTGGGTGGTGACATCGAGCGAGATAGCCAGGCGCTATTACGGTGCTATACAGATGCCCGGCGAGCAGGTGAAGCTGTACCCCCTGCTGTACTACTCTGCAGAGGTGACGAAAAACGAAGAAGATACCGTGCTGAGCAATACACGCTGGTATGGCTGCCTGTACTACCGTATCATAACGCATGAAGTGAATGGCAAGCCGATGTACACCATGTTTGGACTGAACGAAGCCAGCACGCTGAGCAATAAAAAGATAATGGACCCGATGGTGTTTGGTGATAAAGGGCCTGTATTTGGTGCACCTATATTCAGCATAGGTTCGCACAAGTATCCCGGGCAACCCATAAAACGCTTTGTATTGGAGTATAAGAAAGGCGTGCAGGTGGGCCTGAACTGGGATGATGACCTGAAAGCGGTGTACTTTGACAAACTGGTATCGCAGATAAACGACCCCAACCGTAAATACACCTTTGTACCCAGTGGCGATTACGATGGCTTTAAATGGAGCGATGAGATGTGGCAACTGGTGCACGAACTTATAACGATACAGGTGCTCAAAAACGGAGAGGCCCCTACAGGCGCACCAATAAAAGAGAAGGAATAATACCTAAGGCTTACAGTTTTTTAATAAATTTGCAGCGCAAAAAGGTCC
>CAYZTM010000045.1:0-29034 GCA_964481425.1 uncultured Flavipsychrobacter sp. | reverse complement strand
TACCGGTGCCAACAGTCACATTTATTGTATTGGTTGTACTCGTACCACTCCAGCCGGTACCGCTAACGGTCCATACATAACTGGTGGCATTATTTATAGCATTTGTACTGAAAGTCACTGTTTGTCCCACACATATTGGCGACGGTACGGTAATGCCGGTGGCATTATCAGGCAATGGTGCAGGTGTAACCACCATAGTAGCTGCCGGGCTGGTACCACAATCGCCTGTAGCTGTGCAGGTAAGCGTACCCGTACCCGTACCTACGGTCACATTTATGGAGCTGGTATTACTGCTGCCGCTCCAGCCTGTACCCGCTACGGTCCAGGTATAACTGGTGGCATTGCCTATCGGTGTTACCGAATAGGTAGCAGTAGTATTAGGGCATGGTGCAGGTTGTGCACCAATTACCGGCGTAACCGGAGTGCTATCTGGCTGTATATTACTCAAAGTATAGACCGTACCTGTATCACAGGTATTGGCCCCTGCAACCGTTAATGTTCCCAGGCCTGAACCTACAGTCACATTAATAGAACTCGTTGTGCTCGTGCCACTCCAGCCGGTACCGGCAACAGTCCATACATAGCTGGTAGCATTGGCAATAGCCGGGGTGCTGAACGTAGCGGTCTGACCCACACATATCGGGGAAGGAGCCGTGATGCTTGCCGCTGCACCCGGCAAAGCTGCAGGTGTGATGGTAAGCGTCGCAGCTGGCCCTGTTCCGCAAACGCCGGTACCTGTTACGGTCAGTGTGCCGGTACCCGTGCCAACCGTTACATTTATAGTATTGGTTGTGCTCGTGCCGCTCCAGCCTGTGCCGGACACCGTCCATGTATATGAATTGGCATTGGCCAATGGCCCAACAGAATAAGTGGCAGTGCTGGTAGGGCAAGGAGAAGCCGGGCCAGTTATAGTCCCCTGCAGTGGAACGGGTACCGGTGCAGGATTGAATGTATATGGTAAGCTGCTGGAACAATTACCATTGGCAGTAACGGTTACTGTAGCTGTTCCTGTACCAGCGGTCAGGTTAATGGAATTGGTCGTACTACTACCACTCCAACCGGTGCCGGTTACCGTCCATGTGTAGTTATTCGCCCCTGTTACCGCAGGTATGGTATAAGTTCCTGTAGCACCCGCGCATATTGGCGAGGGCAGTGTTACTGATGCGGGAGTGGCCGGTGTGCTGCAAAGCACATGCGCCCACCAGGTATCCCAGCGGTCTGCAGTTGCTTGTGTGGCTTCCTGCAAGGTCCAGAAGTCATATGGGTTCTTGGGATCGTACGCAGCAGCAGAATAATCGCCCCAGCGGGTACGACCACCACCGTATGTTTTACCATATTTACTGAGCCCGTGACGGTATATCAAAGGTTGACGTACAGAATCTATCACATCGGTATGTACACGTAATGCATAGGCAGCGCTCGGATGCGTTAATGCAGAGCAAGTGGAGAAGCCAATAAGAGCATCATCGTTAGCGTTAACGGTTATTGACGGGAAAAAGTAAAAATTAACGCCGGTCTGGTCATCTACAAAGCCTATTTGCGTCGGGTTGGCAAGCGTATCAAATTGCCACCACATTACCGAGCAGCGCGTAGGAGTGCCGGTCGGGAAAAATGCATTATGGGCAACCCACAGCTTATTGTTCATGAATACCATTTGGGTTATACGGTCATCATTGGCCTGCAGCTTCGATGTCGTGTCCACTTGCGGTATAAAGTCGTTACCATTATTACCCTGGTACCACCAATGTATGGCAGATGTAGGATAGCCAACTGAGCTCATGGTCTCCGAACCTACGGGACCAATAATTTTCCATAAACGCAATTGCCCTACAGGCCCGTTCCAGCTTTCGGCCATAAAGAGGTCCTCAACCGTATTATCATATGTAAGCGCAGGTGCTATAGTAAAAGAGCTGTTTTGTGTAAAAGAGGTATAGTTAGCATTTATATTGTTAACCATGTTATACTTATTAAAAGCAAACACTTTTGCATAACTGTAGCTGCTGCCTGAAACGGTAAAAAAGTTACCGGTAATCCCTATCCAGTTCTTGTTGAAGCCTACATCGGGATAGTCGAACCAATTGGTACCACTCGGATCGGCCAACACATTGTATTCATACCAGCTACCGGTAGGGTCGCTGGTCTGCGATATGGCTATCAATACACACGACGAGGTAGACTGTGCATGTGCCACGCATACCACTATCCACCTGTTAGAATAGGGATCGTAGTGTACACGGGGATCAAATGTGCCATTGGTCGGATTGACTGGATTAAAAAAGGTATTCAGTGATACCGTAGACACAAGAGCACCAGCCCTGGTCTGTATCTTAATATTGCAATTGATGGTTGTCATGCAATAATTAGAGTCCACTGCACCATGGGTATCCGGGGGTATGTATGTATTGTTATCGGGGTAGGCCTGGAAGGTATCTGCAGGATTGGGGGATACAGGCAAGAGTGGTGCAGGTGCTGCCACCAGGTTTTGCGCTTGCTGTTGCCTCATGTGTATCTCACTTGGGGGCGGCATCTGGTCATGCTCAGGCCGCGATTCATCATCTTCGTTTTCTATTTCTATCGGCTGTGCCGGTATGGCCGGCGGATGTTGTACATCATACTGGGCACGCTCCATAAAGTTTACTACGGCCCTGTGTTGTTCATGGCCTGTTGCTGTTGTCTGTGCGTGTGATGTGTTGATAATGAGGCAGGAAAAAATAAAACTTAGTAAAAGCGACGTAGATCTTCTAATCATCCTAAATAGTTTTGTCAAATTTATAATATTCTTCGTTTAACACATACTTACTATAACTGTATATACTACAAAAAGCATGGCATTTACCACAAAAAACACACGAAACCCGCTCCCATCATACACTTTAAGCCCTAGAAGCATACAGTTTTATAAATATGTTAAAGTTTTAGCCAGCTATATTTTTTTGATGGAAGGCCCTGTTTATGACGGCTTTTCCCATTAATTCATTCGGAATCGCGCTCCCTTTATTAGCTTTAAACAAAATGATCAACAATGCCCGGAGAGAAAATAATTAATGGCTTCCCCTTCGTATCCTATAGCAAAGAAACTTATGGGAACGATGAAGTTCATGTCCGCTCTGAAGAATTCCTGAAATGGATGGACACACGCCGCACCGTAAGGGACTTCTCGGACAAGCCGGTTTCAAAAGGCGTCATAGAAAATATTTTACTCGCTGCATCTACTGCCCCCTCCGGCGCACACAAGCAACCATGGACCTTTTGTGTTGTGGGCGATCCGTCAATAAAAAAACAAATACGGGAAGCTGCCGAGGCTGAAGAATATGAAAGCTATAATAGCCGCATGCCTCCTGAATGGCTGGCCGACCTTTTACCCCTGCAAACCGACTGGCATAAGGAGTTTCTCGAGATAGCACCCTGGCTTATCATCATCTTCAAAAGGATATATGAATTTGGAGAGGGCGGTAAAAAACTAAACAATTATTATGTGCAGGAGAGTGTGGGTATTGCTACCGGCTTTCTGCTGGCCGCAATTCATAATGCAGGTCTTGCTGCCCTTACGCATACCCCAAGCCCGATGAACTTCCTGTCGAAGATCCTCAACCGGCCCGAGAACGAAAAACCATTCCTTTTGATACCGGTGGGCTACCCTGCAGAAGAATGCTGGGTACCTAAATTGAAAAGAAAGCCACTGGAGGATATCGCAGTGTTCTATTAATACTATAAGCGTTCCCCCTGGCGGGCAAGGGAATAGCCTTTGTTCGATACGGCTTTTTGTGTGTTACCGTCCCACAACAAGGGATTGGTGTGATTAAAATGGATGAAATGTATCTTCTTCTTCGTAGCGGCATCAGCATGGTCGAATAACTGCATCGTTTCGGTCACAAATGGATGCGGCACTTCCCTGATATTTATTTTTCCTAACTCCTTTGCACTGTAAAACGTGGCGTCCAGCAGGGCGATATCGCAGCGCTGCACCTCGCTCATAATGTCCTTATTCCACTTATCCCATTTGTTGATATCAGGTATGAATAAATAATGCTTGTGTCCCGCATTTATCCTGAAACCTGCCGTCTCTGAATATTCGTCCCGGTGTGGTACGCTAAACGCCTCAACGCTGATATCTTTTGCAATATCCATTGTACCACCTTCATGCAATTCCATCAACGTTATATTACCCAATTTCACTAACTGGCTCCAGGGTCCGTTATCCCTGAGGAACCGCTTCATGCGCGGCAATACATATACCGGCAGCTGCCTGGTGTTCATTACCTCCCGGCCAAATTCCATGAGGCCGGTATAGTGGCCAATATGGGCATGGGTAATAAATATACCATCAGGCAGGTACTTATACTTGTTATGCGTAAGTAATGAAAAATAATGCAATTGCTGTTTTATATCAGGCGTAGCTTCTATAAGCCACCACTTACCCTCTTCGGGATCCACCAATGCGAGCGAGACCACGTTGCGTCTCATGGATTCATTGGCCCAGGCCATTTTACAACATTGCTTACTGCAACCCATATGCGGATAGCCTCCGTCCTGTGCCGTACCTAAGACCAATACATAAGGGTGTGCCTGCACACCACTTGCGATGCAAACCAATAGAGCTATTGCGATATGCTTAAGCAGCTTCAAAGGCTATAGCATTGGTCAGGCTACGCCTGTATGTTGTATAAAATTGCTGCAATACACCAGCAAGAGGATGAACGCAGGATCCTTGCTTTCCGGGTAATTATCATCCGCTTCGATATCATAATTAAAACTGAGCTCAGACCAGTTGAACCGGGGCTGCAGCATAATGATCTCACGTTCTTCGCTGTCTATCAATATGAACCTGCGGCGCAAAAGGCTACCGTATTTGAAGATATAGGTCCTGCCCTCCTCCAGTTCTATCACAATTTGACCACTCCAGTTGAACTTCATCTTCCCAACCTCTATCCCGTTCTTGACAATATGTACAGAGGTATGCCACACATTGTTCTTATCTATCTCGTAATTATCGCCATTGTTCATCACCATCTCGGCGCTTATTGAGAACCAGGACGTATATCCCAGCCTGCCATAGGCCACATTGCGCTCATCTATCAGTTCGAAATGCCGGTTATGCGTACCGACCGCGGAGTATTTCATGGTTACTTGTCTTTTGCTTCGCCAAAACTAAAAAGGAAAAGCATAAAAGTGAAACCACCAATACACTACGGGTATTGTGTAGGGACAATATAAACTTCAATTCTTACACAGAATGAGATCCTTACCATTATTTGGAGACTATTTTATGGTCAGTGTGGTACCGCTTTGAGTTACGGTATACGTTTTCAGGCTGGATGGGGGTGGACCTCCTAATACCTTACCGGTCAAGTCATAGGTTCCACCATGACACGGGCATACCAGTTCGTTCGACTGTTTGCTGTAGTTGAGCTGGCAACCCTGGTGCGTGCAGGTGTCAGACAATGCCGCATAGGTATTGGTCCCTGTGCAGATGACGATAACACCGCTTTTCACTACCGAACCTCCCACTGTCTTAAGGGCTGCATAGCCCGGGTCGGTTAGGTCGATGGTAAAATTGGCACTCGGGCCGGATGCGGCCTGTTTGTTACAACTTTCAATGATACCCGCCATTGGAGCAATGGCACAAAAGGTACATGCGGCTTTTAAAAAATTTCTTCTTTCCATAAGCATTTATTTTGACCGGCAGGCCATCAATATTAACATGCCCCTGGAAAGAAAATTGTTACCCTAAAGACGAAACGGGAAATATGCCGAATGAAACCGTGCATTAAAATGATAACGTAATGGAACTATCGCTGCGGCGCCTGCACCGATGCGGCCGGAAAGCCATCGCCGAGGAAGCCAGGCTTACCACAACCGGCAATGGTGCTTATGATACCATTAGTGTCCACCTTCCGTATTACATGGTTCCAGGCTTCGGCAATATAGACGTTCCCCGATTTATCGACTGCGATACTAACAGGGTGCCAAAGCCGGGCTTCGGTCGCAGGGCCTCCATCGCCGGTATACCCCGCCTTGCCATCACCGGCTATGATATTGATCCGGCCTTCCTTGTTTAAGCGTCTCACATAGTTCCCGTCAGTAAAGTAAACATTGCCATTATCATCTACCGCTATGTCGTTCAGATCGCTCAACTTGGCCATTTTAGCCCTTGCCCCGTCTCCCTGGAATCCATATTCCCCTGTACCTGCAACTGTAGTGATCTCGCCATCCGGGTCTACCATGCGAATACGGAAATGCCCCCTGTCCACAATATATAGGTTACCATCATTATCAATGGCTATACCCCTGGGCCTGTTCAGCGAGGCCTTCATCGCGGGACCATGATCACCTATTATCCGTACATATGACGCATCTGCATCTTTCGATGTATAAGCGTGTCCATCCCCGGCTATTACGTACATCCTGCCTGTGGTATCTACCTTCCACACTCTCCCGCTATCAGATATATACAGGTTTCCCTTTCGGTCCTTTGCGATATAGCTGGGTGTATATAATTCAGAGCGTACAGCTATACCCGAATCACCACTGAAACCTTGTTCCCCCGTTCCCGCAACAGTGGTGATTATACCTTGCTTATCTATTTTACGTACCCGCCTGTTATGCCGGTCGCAAAAGTATATTTCACCGGCCTTGTCGATCAGGATACCACAGGGTTTGAAAATAGAAGTAGTTATGGCTGGTACACCATCTTTCTCAAAACCGTCATCACCCGTACCTGCTATTGTGTTGATGATCCCTTTCGTATTGATCTTCCGGATACGGTTGTTCCAATTGTCCGAGATATAAACATTCCCGCTATCATCTACACAAACACCATATGGTCCGTAAAGCCTTGTTTGCTGCACAAATGTATCGGGCATTAAACGGTCTTGCTTAAATTCCCCCGGCTTGAAATCAGGTATTTTGTAAACAGTCACCTCCGGTATCTTCACCCTGAATTTGTATTGCTCCATATCCTCGATGGGGATCTGTGGCAAATGCTCCAGGCCTGAGTAAATAACAAATATCTCGGTCCGGTTAAGGTCCACATCGGGTATCTTGATACGGTATCGCTCCGGCTCAGCCACCAGGGGCCGCTCATCCGGCAGGTGTGAGAGCGGGAAATTCACCGCCAGGGGCGGCAGTTTGTAAAAGCTCACATCAGGTATAGCCACCCTGTAGCGTTCAGGGTCCACTTGTAATGGCATCTCGTTCTCAAGATGTGCCATCGGTATATCCAGTTGCAGGCGGGGTGGTTTGTAATACGCTACCTCGGGTATAACGGCACGGTATCTTTCCGGGTCCAGGTTCAATGGATAAACGCGGCCCATCTTTTCAAGCTTTATGGCCAGCCTTACTGGTCCCGGTGGGTAGTAAGCCACATCAGGTATGGTCACTTTTATCACATACTCATTAGGCGCATCCTTTTTTACGATTTTGACCAGGTCGGGGCGGAAAGCATTGGCTATGATGCCTGCCGTGGTAGGTATGTCGGGCTGCACTGTGGCCTGCAAAAAGTTCCCAACGCATTCATACACCTGCTTCAATTTGGGTTCATCGACCAGGCTAACAATGTATGGCTTGTAATTGATCTTGTTCTTTACAAACTTCTGCATGGTCTCGCACAGGTTACCACCACAGCTTTCTTCCCCGTCAGTTATCAGTACCAGGCCATAATAATACAGGTTCTGCTCATCCATGTCGACATCTGCAGCCTGTTTCAGTGAGTAAGCTATAGGTGTAACACCAAGCGGATGCAGGTCATCGAGCCTTAAGGACATCTGGGTCTTATTGTTCTTGCTGAACATGACCTCAAGCTTGGTATCTATACAATTATCCTCCTTTACATTGTACTGTTCACCAAAGGCACGCAATGCAAACTCCACATTGGCATTAACAGCATATACGCTGTCCATAATGGCCATTATCAGCTCTTTGGCTGCAGTATATCGCGACTTATTTTTGGCCCAGTCCAGCGTCATACTCGACGACTGGTCCAGCACCACAAGGATACGTGGCTGTTTCCTGTCGTTCTGCGCCCATAGGCGGACAGGGGAACATAATACCGAAAGGAATATGATGATCAGGGACAGGTAGCATAATGGACGTTTAAAAAACAGAACTAGATCATTTACCATTATCACCTCCCATCCCTTTTTTGTTGTATTACTTAATCTACGAGCAATTCACAGCTCAGGTAATCAGCGCCTGTTGTATTGGGGCCACTCATCTTTTCACAGTCATTTTTTGCTTTCTGATAGCTTTCGTTATGGAAGTTAACATCATATCCTGATTTGGCTACACCACCTGTACAACGGCAAACATAATCGTGCTTACAGGAGCAAAAGCTGAAAGTAACTGCAAAAGCGAGCAATGCAAATTTAACGTGTTTCATAATTACACTTTAGGCTACTAAATTAATCAGAATTATTTAACAGTATAGCCTTTCCCCATTTTCAATTGTTTTGCATTGTCCGGGGCACCAATTATTGTCTTAAAAATCGTAAATTCACTATGCATTAGCTATGGCAACCGAGAATGAATATATAGGGTCTCCGGACAATCCCCGCACCACAGCGGTTATCTGTTACATAACCTTCATCGGCTGGCTCATTGCTTTTTTTGGTCTTTTCCCTTCTAAAAAGACCTCTCTTGCCGCTTTTCACTTACGGCAGGCCCTGTTGCTGCACATTTTCTCCTTCATACTTAAGGTACTATACAGCTTTCTACCCTACTCTATCCCGGCAATGATACTTATAGCCGTTCTGGCCATCGCCCTTTTCATCGCATGGTTCAGGGCTTTTATCGATGCATTGAACGGGATAGAAAAGCCACTGCCGCTCATAGGTTCCATGGCACAATCCCTGTTCCGTAAGGTAGCCCGCTAAATAGCTGTACGATCTCAGATAATTAGTACCCGGCATATCATATGATTATTTTTCTAAAAGAATAGAAAAATAGGGCGGCAAATATTATATTTGAGCCTGTGTATTGGGCTTTGGAGGATAGATAAGAATAAAACCGGGATATTTATGTTTAAAAAGCTTTACCTCATCGTAATTGCTCTTATTTTTTCTTGTACCTACGGGATAGCACAATCCGCCTGGTACATACAGGATTCTAACCCCTGGGGGGATACCTATAACATTGTGGCCATGAATAATGTCTTTGGTGCCGGTAATTGGCAACAAGGCAACTTCTCCGCTACCCCTGCTGTTGTATTTGACTCCAGCAATACATTTGTATTCCTCGAAGGCAGCGATGGCAATGCTGCAGCGCTCAGCACCTTCCTTTCCACCAACCAGGTCCTGATAGAGAACTGGGTGGCTGCTGGCGGGCATCTGTTCATCAACGCCGCACCTAATGCCGGTGGTAACATCAGTGCCGGCTTTGACAGCACAGTTATCATGTATCCTTACTTCGTTGCCGGCATGCATGCCGTTAATGCGAACAATGCAATATTTACCGGCCCTTACACTCCCGTGGCCACAAGCTATGCGGGCAATTATGTAGCACACAGTTATATATCGGGCAATAACATGACCGACCTGTTAGCTGAAGATAATACTAACAACCCCGTACTGACCGTAAAATATTGGAATAATGGTGTGGTGCTCTTCGGTGGCCTGACACAACCCGGCTTTTGGGTACCCCAAACAGAAGGCATCAATTTATGGACGAACATCCTTTCTTACCTGGCCGCAGGCGCTCCCGTGCCAACTGCAGGTCCTTGTAACGCACCCGCTAATGTAACTGCCTCTAATATCACTGTTAATGGTGCTACCTTCCACTGGACAGGCACTGCTGCCAGCTACGAATATGTAATAGATACTTTTGCAGCAAACCCAACTGCGGGCGGCACCCCGGTATGGGCCGATAGCCTTGTGACTACAAGTTTGCAGCACGATCAGGCGTATTATTTCCATGTGCGCTCCATTTGCGACACGAATGATATGTCAGCATGGACCACCATAAGCTTCACCACTGCCCACCTCCCGGATTGCCAGGCCCCTACAGGTTATGCAACTGTGAGCTTTACACAGGTGAATCCCTTTGCAGTACTTAACTGGTCGGCCCCGTCGGCAGCACAATACCTCTGGGTATTGAACAATGATCCCGCTGATCCTGCTGTGTCCGGCAATGCTACCACAAACACTACCATGAACTTCGCCAACCTCATGTCAAACGTTACCTACTATTTCCATGTACGTAGTGTATGTATGAATGGTGACACGTCTTCATGGACAACAATATCGTTCGTAACGGCAAGCTGTCCTTTCCCGACGGCAACTGCTACAGTTAGTGAAAATGCAGCAGGTCCTTATGCTACCATAGACTGGAGCTCGCCTACTGCCGCCACCTACTATTGGGTACTGGACGACACTTCTGCTGACCCTATGGTAATGGGCAATGCTACTACTGCCACTACTATGACCTTTGCCAGCCTGCTGCCCGGCACCGACTATTATTTCCATATCCGCTGCATTTGCACCAATGGCGATACCTCAACATGGACCACCATAATGTTCCACACACCGGGTACTGCACCTAATAGTGTGAATACTGTGAATAGCAATAGTACTGCAATAATATGCAGCCCTAACCCGACAAGTGATAAGATAACTGTAACTGTAACCGGTGTATATGACAATGCAACGATTACTCTTTCCGGTATCGATGGTAAGGTTTACTACAACATACCGGTTACAGGTAATAATACTACGATAGACATGAGCAAACTGCCTGCTGCCTTGTACTTTGTTAAATACACCAACAAAGATTACAGCAGCATCATTAAGGTGGTGAAGCAATAAATGCTGAAAGCTTATTCTTAAATAAAAACAGGCCCATAAGGGCCTGTTTTTATTTTGAGCAATTACATTTCCGTGGCATAATATTTATTCCGATTGGGACACTAAAAACTGTCTTTTATGTCAACTAACAATCCAGGCCAGGGCCGCGAATTGAACGAACAAAACCAAAGAGATCAGGAACAGCGCCAGGGCGCTAACCAGCCTTCAAGGCAGGACATTTCAACTGCACCACAGCAGGAAGAGCGTGATGAAGACCTCCTCACCGAACGTGCAGACCAGGATATTGAAGAAGATGAAGATCCAGAAAATTAGATTTTCACAAGAATGAAAAGACCGGCTGTAATTGACATTACAGCCGGTCTTTTATGAAGGCATAACTTTTATGCATAATATACAAACATGGTATCTTATGAAAAAATACATACTCCTGCTCCTGGTGGCATTCGGCATATTTACTACTAATGTAAATGCGCAGCACACTTACCGAAAATCAGGTAGGATCGCGATGGTAACTAAGAAGAATACTAAGAAAAAAGCTCGTAAGATTACCGTGGTCTACACCGAACAAACTAAAGTGCCTGACAGCATTGCCCGGAAAACACGTATGGTCTCTCAACAACTTGTAAAACCATACATTACCCAAACTGGGAAAAACATGCTCCCCGATTCTGTTTACAAGATCAGTACTTGGGCAACTTACAAATCAAAAGTAATTGGTGGTACTGCACAGATATTAATTGATATAAGCTATTCGTATGTAAGATTGAAAAATAAGCGATTACGAGCTAAGTTCTATACGGTTAATTATCACGCAGATGAGAACCTCTTTAACATCCACTATGACAGCCGTACACGAAAAACCAGGATAGCATACAATGAATCGCACTGGCCGGGCTTTATGCACAGCGATAAAACCCCTACTAAAACCGAACTTGATAATGATATCAGCTTTGCACTGGAACAAATACACAAAGGGAAAACTAAATTGCGTTAATACCTGTTTGCTGCAATTGCTTTAGCCGCTATCCATGCACTGCTCCATGCATGTTGAAAATTATAGCCTCCTGTTATACCATCTACCTCCAGTATCTCTCCGGCGAAGTACAAGCCCGGCACAAGCTTGCTTTCCATAGTTTGCGCATTTACTTCATTGACAGCAACACCGCCACAGGTCACAAACTCCTCTTTGAACGTCGTCTTTCCCTTCACAGCATATACATCCCGCAATAATTTCTCTACCAGTTTATTTTGCTGGGCAGCCGGGAGTTCCCCCCAACGAACCTCCGGCCCGATACCACATTCTGTGGCAATATATTCCCATAGTCTTTTAGGTAAGCCAAACGGATTCTTGTGCTGAACAGCCTGTTTCCCTATTGCTTTCCGCAATTCATGTACCTGCTCCCTTAGCTCATTTTCCCGCATATCGCCCAGCCAGTTCACCTGGATGTTAAAGTCATATTGCCTGTCGTGCAACTCGCGCGCTGCCCATGCTGAACAACGCAATATAACAGGGCCGCTCATGCCCCAATGAGTGATCAGCAGGGGGCCGATCTCTGAAATTTTAGTCCCGGGAATTTTCACAGCTGCGTGTTCCACACTCAAACCCATAAGACCGGTTATGGGATGTTTGGGCATATTAAAGGTAAACAAAGAAGGTACAGGCTCATGTATGTTGTGTCCCAGTGCCCTGATCCACTGATACTGCTGGGCTTTCGGGAAGCCCCCGGTAGCGATCAATACTTTATCGGCTATATAAATGCTATTATCTGAAAAGGTAAGTACGAACTGCCCCTCATTCTTTTCGATGCTTTCCACAGCTTTATGATAGCGCACCTGTACCTGCTGCCGCATCATTTCATTCCATATAGCATCGATAATGGTCTGAGAATCATCAGTGGTGGGAAACATCCGCCCATCAGCCTCTGCCTTTAGTTTTACACCCCGGCCTTCGAACCAGTTGATCGTATCCCTCGGCCCAAACTGGTACAACGTCTTGCGCAATAGTTGCCTGCCTCTTGGATAACGGCTTAGCAATTCGGGAATATCAAAACAGGCATGGGTCACATTGCACCTTCCCCCACCCGATACTTTTACCTTCTGCAATGCCTTCCCCGTCTTCTCAAAGATCACCACCTCATTGCCCGCCGTCATCGGGATGTTAGCAGCTGCAAAACAACCCGCCGCACCTGCCCCGATGATCGCAATTTTCATGATTATTCCCTTATATCTGGTTCTCTAACTATTTGCAGATTTGGCCTGTGCATCCACAACGGCTATCGCTATCATGTTCACTATCTGGCGCACACTGCTACCCAGTTGCAGTACATGTACCGGTTTACGCATGCCCAATAATATGGGGCCAACTGCTTCTGCCCCGCCTACTTCCTGGAGCAAGTGGTATGCTATGTTACCGGCAGCAAGGTTGGGGAATATCAGCACGTTGGGCGACTCATTTACAAGGTCTGAGAACGGATAATTTTCCCGGAGCAGGTCTTTATTAAAGGCAAGGCCCGCCTGCACTTCGCCATCTATCACCAGGTCTGGCCTGCGTGCTTTTATTTTGGCTACCGCATTCCGCACCAATATTGCCTCCGGCGAGGCACTGCTGCCAAAATTCGAGTAGGAAAGCATGGCAACTTTCGGCTTTATATTAAAGTGCTCAGCAGTACGTGCAGTCATTAAAGTGATGTCCACCAGTTCGTCCTCGGTAGGATTAAAGTTCACCGTAGTATCTGCAAAGAAAAGTGGCCCTTTCCGGGTCAGCATAATGTACATACCCGCTACGCGGTTTACATCATGCTCCGTACCTATTATTTCCAGTGCAGGCCGCAAGGTATCCGGGTATTGCCTCGTAAGGCCCGAAATAAATGCATCGGCCTCCCCGGTCTCTACCATCATAGTTCCGAAGTAAGGACGCTCTCTCATCACCTTACGCGCCTCATACATATTGAATCCACGGCGCTTACGTTTTTCAAAGAACAGTTCCCCGAATTCACTTCGCTTCTTATCGGTACTATCGTCTTTCGGATCTATGATCGTCACATTCGGCAGGTGCAGTCCATTCTCCTTTATCAGGTTGCGTATCTTACGTTCATTACCCAATAATATAGGTGTTGCAAGACCCTCGTCCTTGGCCACTTGCGCGGCCTTAAGTATCTTAATGTTCTCAGAATCGGCAAACACCACCCTCTTCGGGTTCTGCTTAGCTTTATTTAGTATAAAACGCAATAGGTTATCATCTGTCCCTAACCTGCGGTACAATGCAGCCTCGTAAGCCTCCCAATCAGTAATGGGTTGCCTTGCTACACCACTTTCTATTGCCGCTTTCGCGACCGCGGGCGATACCTTTACCAGCAGGCGCGGGTCTATCGGTTTGGGAATAATGTACGTTTTGCTGAAGCGCATATTAGTTTCATCATAGGCTGCGCTTACGATGTCGGGTACGGGCTCTTTTGCCAGCGCAGCAAGAGCTTTCACCGCAGCCAGCTTCATCTCCTCGTTTATCGCTGTAGCCCTTACATCAAGCGCCCCCCTGAAAATGAAGGGGAACCCCAATACATTATTTACCTGGTTGGGGTAATCGCTTCTGCCGGTAGCCATCAATATATCAGGCCTTGCAGCTATGGCTGTCTCATAGGGTATCTCTGGGTCAGGATTGGCCAATGCAAAAACGATCGGGTTGTCGTTCATAGCCTGCACCATTGAGGCATCCAGAACATTCCCTCTCGACAGCCCAATAAATACATCTGCCCCCTTCATGGCTTCAGCCAGGCTCATATCCGCTGTGTTTTTCGCAAATAGGGTCTTGTTCTCGTCCAGGTCACTCCGCGAGGTTGTAATAAGGCCTTTACTGTCGAACATGTAGATATTGTCCACATTTGCCCCAAGGGCCATATATATCTTACAGCAGGATATAGCCGAGGCGCCGGCCCCGCTCACAACGAATTTCACATCACCTATCTTCTTTTCTACAAGTTCCAATGCATTCAGCAGCGCAGCGCCCGATATGATCGCGGTGCCATGTTGGTCATCATGCATTACGGGGATATTCATTTCCTCCTTCAGCCGCTTCTCTATAGCAAAGCATTCAGGTGCCTTTATGTCTTCCAGGTTGATACCGCCGAATGTCGGTTCCAGCGCCTTTACCACCCGCACAAATTCATCTACATCCTTGGTATCCAGCTCTATATCAAATACATCTATGTCAGCAAATAACTTAAACAGGATGCCTTTTCCTTCCATCACCGGCTTCGAGGCTTCCGGGCCTATATCACCTAATCCCAGTACAGCAGTACCATTGCTGATAACAGCTACAAGGTTGCCCTTTGCAGTGTATTTATAAACATTCTCTACATTATTGTGTATCTCCTTACAGGGCTCAGCAACTCCCGGTGAGTAGGCTAGCGCAAGGTCTCTTTGAGTTTTGGTCTCCTTGGTAGGTACTACCTCTATCTTTCCCGGCCTGCCTTTCTCATGGTATTCCAGTGCATCTTCTTTTCTGATCAGTTGTGCCATCTTGCTTCTTTTCTAGGGAGGAAAGTTACAAAATACATTCAATGAAGAACCTTTTAACAGCCACACGCATTAACATATTTTTCATGTTTATTGTTGATATCCTGTTCATTACAGAAAAATTTGGCACGAAATTTCGTGTATATGAGTATAAATCCCTGTTATGGAACATCATTACCTCACACCGGCAGCTCAAGAAACTGCCAACAACATACTCAGGCACGACATAAATGCGACTACGGTGGAAGATGCAGAGGACTTCTTTATTTATGCCAAAAACAGCCTGCTCAGTGTCAATAGCTGGAAGCAATACAGCTCTTCCATATCTGCATCATTCGAGCTGATCAATAACAGCGGCTATGTATTGCATCGCCAGGCACATATGGGTGATAATATCCGTATCTCAGCCCCCGGCAATATTGTTTACAGGCTGCATATCGATACCATTGTGTACGATGACTATCCCGATGAGGATACCGAAAGCATAACCATGTACCTGAGCCGACCCGAGGATAATGCTAATGGTTCCCAATGTGCCATAGCTGTAGAGCGTACAGGCACACATATCTATGCTTTATGCACGGGAGTGGAAGAAATGGCCCCCTTGCCTGAAGAACAACTGAATACCCTTGTGACGGGATTTATCGATTTTGAAGAAAAGTAGGTCTTAACCCTGCACTGCAAGCTTCCTTACCTGCGACAATATTCTTTGCTCGAAAACTTCCTTCCTTTTGGCGCTTTCTGCCTTGCCGTAGTCTTTGTTCACTCCACGCCAGTTTCCCAGCTTTCTCCCTTCATTTACGGCATCGAACGCGAATGTAGTATGCCCGGCATCTATCGGCTTTAGCCATGTTTTTATGATCTCATTCTCTTTGGAATAGTAAAAGTAAACGTGGTACCAATAGTCGTTCTTGCCCCGCGGCCCATCTTTAAGGCAGCCCTTCTTACCACCGGGCATGGTCAGGCTATCCGGCACCTTATATTCGGGGTGCTGCTCTTTGAACGAGTTGATGGCGTTGATCACATCCTGCTCACCTGCGTTTATCCGGTACTCTTCCCCATACGGATAACTTACGGATGAAGCTACGTTTACCAATTTGTACAATGAGAATAAAAGTACAGCCGCAATAAGTACATATACTATCCATTGTGTTTGCCTGCCCATGACATTTCAGCATTTATTGTATTTACAGGATAGTTATCATAGTATGAAACATCAAAATACTCATTTCACGCTACACATGCAAGACTATTGGGGTTATATCAAGGTAAAGGATCGCATCGTACAAAAAATAACTTTTGATGTGTCTAAAAATTATTAAACTTGCGATACGAATCCGGGGGGATTATGCATTTCTATTTATTTGGATCACCAGACAAAACACAAGCTGTTTTGTTTCGAAAATTTGTTATCAGTAAGAACGTAGCTACGGCACGCATGTTGTCTGTAGTGATGATCATCATATGCGCAGGGGTACAGTTCAGCAAACTATTCATTGACTACAGCGCTTTTGCGCCCAACTACCTGAAACACAAACCAGGGCTTTTTCTCCTCGCAGGCTCAGCAGCTTATTATGTTTCTTACCAGTTACTCAAACGCATACGCATTAAGCACAACATTTCCTTGCGCCAGTTCTTTAGCGTGTCTTATGCTGTGATATTCCTTGCGGCCGCAATGTGGCTCACCTTCCTGGCGCAAAATAACCCGAAGAACACTATGACCTTCCTTTTGTTAGGCACCTTTACAGTCAGTGTGTTATGGGTGCTTGAGGTTTGGGAAGCCTTGCTGATCGTATTGCTTACCCTAAGCCTGTTTTATTTCGGCTTGCATTATTTCCAGACCGACCCGGTAAGCTTCAATCAAAATTATATCGTGGCAGTGCTGCTGGTGGCCATGTTCTTCGGCATATCCCGGGTTACCTATTCGTACCAGTACAGCCAGTTTCAGCAACTCAAATTGATAGAATTGAAGAACAGGGAGATAAGCCTGGTCAATAACACACAGAGGGGCATACTAAATGTAGTTGGTCACGATCTCCGCAGCCCTATCAATAATATCACGGCCATCGTGCACCTGCTCGAGGACCATTCTACAACCGAAAGTGAACGCCAGGAGTACTACAGGCTCATCCTCAACTCCACGCGAGAGGCCGATCATATCATACATGACCTCGTAGGCATTGCAAACGATAACGGTAACGAACTGAAAAGAACAGAGATATGCCTCAATGACTTTATCAGGAATATCCATTCCGAATGGGAATACCGCTTAACTGATGGACAATCCCTACTGTTCAATGAACCTTTCAGCATGGTGAATGCCTACATACACCCCAACAAGATGCGCCGTGTCCTCAATAATCTTATCGACAATGCCATCAAATTCACCCCCCAGGGTGGCCTGATAATATTAGAATTGAAAAAGCTGGAAGATAAGGTCCGCATTACGGTCAACGACAATGGCATTGGCATCCCCACCGAGCTCCAGCCCTTCCTTTTCGACCGCTTTACCAATGCCGGTCGCCCCGGACTGAAAGGCGAACGCTCTTACGGTCTCGGTCTCAGCATATGCCTTCAGATCGTGCGGGAGCACGGTGGTGAGCTACATATAGAAAGCAGGGAAAAAGAAGGTTCCAGTTTCCATATAGACATCCCTCTTGAGCCCTTAACTCAGGTAGGCTGAGTACATCCATACCAGCTTTTCCTCTTCGCGGATATAATCGCTCATAAGGGCATTAGTACCTTCGTCATTGGCTTCAGCCGATGTGTTTAGGATCTCTCTTTGTAAAGGCATAATGGTAGCGTATGCATCAAGGATATGTTTTACCGCCTTCTTGCCGTCCGTTACATCAAGCGTCTCCTTTATGTCCGCTTTTTTCAGGTAAGCGCTGTAGCTATGCATAGGCGTATAGCCTAATGTAAGTATCCGCTCTGCCACCTCGTCTACTTTCAGCTGCAGGTTATTATACAATTCCTCGAATTTCACATGCAGTTCAAAGAATTTATCCCCTTTTATGTTCCAGTGGTAACCGCGTGCATTAATGTAGAACATCTGGTAATTGGCCAGTAATTTGTTAAGCTGGCCTGCAAGCTTTTCACTCATTTTCGTATCAAGCCCGATACGCGAAAGTTGTTTCTTCATAGATAGTATGTTTTTGCTATTGCAAAGGTAAACAAGCCCCGACTTGTGGGACTGATGATGGTATCTAAAAATCTGATACAACGCTGATACTCGTCATAAAAAACGAGACACACAATATTAGAAACAGGCCTAAAATATTAAATGGTTACCCAACCGGGTTCTCTGCAAGCTCCGATGGCTTCTTTTTATCGACTATCCTGCCACCACGATTGGCCCTTGCAGTACGGCTATATACACTCAGGTTCTTATCGAACAGGAAGCGAAATAACAAACGGGTATAGGAAGTGTGATAACCCAACGTATTGTAATAAGGGCCCGCTATCCTTTTGATCTGCGGTAGTTTATTCCAGGGCACCGACGGAAAATCATGGTGCTCATTATGGTAGCCAACATTCAGGTTCACAGGATTCAGCACACCATAATAACTTTTGGTTTCCTGTTCACCATGGGTTAGGTAGTGCTCCTGTATCCAGCGCGCACCAAGTGGGTGAAGCCCGATAGAGAAAAAGAAACTGGCTACAAGGAATATGGTCGCTTTTAGCCCCAGGAAATAGATCACAAGACCCAAAAAGCTGAATTGTACGATCCAGTTGATAAGGGTCCACCCATCAAAAATGTCTATCTCTTTCGTCAGGCGTAAGGGACGCAATAGTTGGAAGACGGGGTAAAACAACAGCCATAAAGCCTTACCCAGAGCAGAGCTACCCACCAATTTTGCTTCCCAGTGGAAGGGCATATCAGCATCCAGTTCTTCCACTCCCTGGAAGGAATGGTGCTTCAAATGATATTTTTGGAAGGATACCGAACTTGGGAATACCAGCGGCAGGTTGGCTATTATACCGGAAATGGTGTTAAGCGTACGGTTTTTGAATAACAGGTTGTGGGCACACTCATGGATACAAACGAAAAGAGTATGGCATGCGAATGCCCCGATAGCATAAGCTGCAAGGAATATTAGCCACCAGGGCGCACTTTGCAACATTATTGCCCCCGTTAGCTGCACACCTACGCAGAGCAATATTACCAATATTGTATAGGGATTTCGCCCTATCAATGCCCTGATCTCGGGATACTTTTTAATGATCTCTTTGGTGCGCTTCTTATGCGGCTCAATTTCGTCCGACCACAGGAATTTCTTCTGCAAAGCCTTTCAGGTTAATGATGAAACAAAAGATAAGCTACGAAAATAAGGCATCTGCCTGTAAACTACAGCAAAGGCTGCATATGAAACAAATAAATTAAATAACATTAAATGTATAGAAAGATTTTTTTGTTAAAAATGACCATACGCATATACAGCATAAAATACTTTTAATACCTTGTCAACTAAACATTTAAACAAAATGAAAAAATTCATCATCGCACTCATGGGCTTTGCAATTATGAGCTCATCCGCTATGGCGCAAGGCGGAAAAACAACTACATCCGCGCCAAAATCTGGCACAGAACAAAAAGCTGTAAAGAAAGATGCAACTAAGACATCTTCATCAGCCGACTCCAAAAAAATGACTGCCGGCAAAAAGGATGCATCAATGCCTGCATCCTCTGCTGCCCCTACAAAAAAAGACGGCACGCCCGATATGCGCTACAAAGCGAATAAGGATGCTGCAAAGAGTGCGCCACCCTCTGGCCCCACCAAAAAAGATGGTACGCCCGACATGCGCTACAAAGGCAATAAGGATGCCGCGAAAGGCGGTTCTTCAAAGACAAAATAACCTAAAGAAAAGCTGACCTAAAGGGCCCCGTAACCGGGGCCCTTTCATAATGAAAAAACTGCAAGCATATTTTTTTTTGCCTAAATACTACCGCAGTAATTTTTTTATAATTATCTTTCGGCAATACTTATTCGTGCAGCTAAATTTTATTTCTAAATTTATCGCGATTTTAAAGACACAACAATGAGAACTCTCTACCTTACGATTTTTGTACTCTGCTTATTTACAGGCATTACGGTTAATGCGCAACAGCTCAATAACCTGGAACAGAACGGCGCTGTTAACACTTATCGTTTATATAGCGATCCGCAAGGAACCAGTGTAAAAGAATTTACTATTGAATACAAGAATGGAAGGTACTTCTTCACCAGCGATCAATTCAGTTCTGAACTGGTAAGGAAAAAGAGCGGCCATGATTACTACTTTGTTGATGACTCTAAAGAATATGCCAAGCTTCGTTTCGAATATAGCGGTCGCGTAAAGCTGTACACAAAAGGTACAATGACCGATATAGTATACCGCAGGGGATATTACCGTTGCACCAACCACTGGCCATACCATGTTTCGCCAAGCCCCAATGGCTTCCCAAGCGATTGCTTCATCGAATGGAAATGGAGAAATTAATTTAAACCACTTTTATATTATACCGGGGCCTCAACCCCGGTATTTTTTTGTCTTAACTTTATCGGGCAACGACAGGCAAAAACAATGGATTACAAAGATTATTACAAAATACTGGGGGTAGATAAGAAGGCTACACCGGAGGAAATAAAGAAAGCTTACCGGAAACTCGCAGTCAAATACCACCCGGATAAGAACCAGGGCAATAAACAAGCCGAAGAGAAATTCAAGGAGATCAACGAGGCCTATGATGTGCTAGGCGATGCCGAGAAAAAGAAAAAATACGACGAGCTGGGCGAGAACTGGCAGCACTATCAGCAGCAGGGCGGCCGGGATGGAGGTTTTGATTTCTCTCAGTGGGCAAATGCAGGCAGAGGCAATGCTGGCTCAGGATCTGCTTTTCATACCGAGTTCTTCTCTGGCGATGAACAAGGCTTTTCAGACTTCTTTGATACCTTTTTTGGCAGCGGTTTCGGCAGTTCCGATACAGGCCGCCGGAGCCGTCGCAGTAATGCTATGCCCGGCCAGGACCTTGAATCTGCTACCGACCTCACGCTCGAAGAGGCCTTTAACGGTACGGAAAGACAACTTAATCTGAGGGGACAAAAACTGAAGATCAAACTAAAACCCGGTATTAGTGATGGCCAGGTGCTAAGGATGAAGGGCAAAGGAGGCCCGGGAGTGAACGGGGGACCCAATGGTGACCTCTATATCAAAATACATGTATTACCCCACAGCCGCTATGAACGGAAGGAAAACGACCTGTATTTCGATCAGCCTCTCGATGCCTATACCGCGATCCTTGGTGGCAAAATATCTGTCAAGACCATCGATAAGACCTTGCAGGTGAATATACCCGCAGGCACCGATAGTGGCAAGGTCTTCAGGTTAAAAGGCATGGGGATGCCTTTATATAACGACCCAAAGCAGCACGGCGATGCCTATGCGCGAATGTTTATTACAGTACCCAAAAACCTAAGTGAAGAAGAAAAAGAGATGATAAAAAAGCTGGCCAAAAGGTAACTATTTGCCTATAAGCCATAATACCAGCCTTAATATGGCAGCTATATAAACTGGTAATAAGGCAATAGTGAACGTCACTATTACAGCGAGGCCCACCCTGAAATTTCGTTTCGATAATATTGCCTTTGTGTCCATGATATCGTCGAGGCTTACAAAAATCGGGATGCATGGTCTTCGAAAAAAATTTCATGCTGCTATTAACAGCTATTTTAGACGCGCTTAACAAACCATTAGTAAAAAAGGTCAGGCCCGGTAATTCCGGGCCTGACCTTTTTATCTGGATCTTGCAATATGCTTATACTCTGAAGATCCAGTCATGTGTATCTTGCTTGCGCCCGTAGCGTATAGCCGCTAACTCATCTCTAAGCCAGTTCGCCACTTCCCATTGCTCTTGCGGGGGCAGCGTCATTTCATCTTCACGATAGGTCAACTTGGCTATTGGTGCCACAGATGCCGCCGTACCGGTACCGAATGCTTCACGCAATTTACCATCCTTATGGGCAGCCTCTATCTCCTCTATGCTCAGTGGGCGTTCTTCTACGGTCCAGCCCTTTTCACGCAGTAAAGTGATCGTACTGTCGCGGGTGATACCGGCCAGTATGGTCTCTGATACGTTCGGCGTGATCACCTTATCCCCTATTACAAAGAAAACGTTCATGGTACCTATCTCCTGAACATATTTATGTTCGAAACCATCTGTCCAGAGTATTTGGTCATACCCCATTTTCCGTACCTGGAACATCGGGTACATGCTCGCTCCGTAATTCCCTGCGGCCTTGGTATAACCTATACCGCCCGGGAATGCGCGTACATACCGGTCGTGTACATATATGGAAACAGGCTTGCTGTAATAAGGGCCAGCAGGGCTGGTGATGATCATGAAAAGAAACTTTTCAGCAGGTTTTACCCCGATGAATTCATCTACAGCAACCATAAAAGGACGAATATACAGTGATGTGCCTTCTCCTGAGGGCACCCAATCCCTGTCGAGATCTACTAGCTGCCTCATCCCCCCCATGAATATCTCTTCGGGTACTGCCGGCATGGCCATACGCTCAGCCGATATATTCATGCGCTTCAGGTTATCTAAAGGACGGAAGATGATGGGATTACCTTCGGGGTCTTTATACGCTTTTACGCCTTCGAAGATGGCCTGGCCATAATGCATAAAGGTGGTGGCCGGGCTTAGGCTCAGGTTGGCAAATGGCACGATCTCTGGCTGTTTCCATTCGCCATTTTCGTAATAGGCCATCAGCATATGGTCTGAATAGAGCTTCCCAAACTGGATGTTCGCAGGGTTTAATTCATTTATACGACTTTTTTCTACTTTCTTAACCGGAATATCTAAAACGGGAACACTCATAAAACTAAAAACTATTAAAGAATGATTTACTTTCGCAAAGAAACAAAAATTTTTTTGCTTCATCCCCGACGCATTAAACTATATCTGCATAACAATTGTTGATCTGTATGAAAGATATTCCGATAATTATTGAGACCGATATCATTAGCGATGAATGGAATACATTCTGGGATAGCCTTTCCGAAACTAAAGGGCCGCTGAGTCCCCGGAAGGTGCTGATTCTTTCCGGCCCCTACCAAAAGGATTCACCTGAGGCACAGCAATTACAAAAAATGATGCAGGCATGCACTTTAAGTGAAGATCAATATAATACAATACAATTAACTGAAGACGAAGATATTGCATGGCATCAGTTACAGTTTCACTTAAAACCCGCAGTTATTCTGTTACTAGGTATATTACCATCAAGATTGGGTGTCTCAGCGCTCTTCAGGTGGAACGAGCCCAACAGGTATGATGAGTGCATATGGATCCCCACACTCTCGCTATCCGAACTGGAAAAAGATACCGCGACCAAAAAGCAGCTTTGGCTGCAGGCACTCAAGCCGGTATTTGTGGATAAAACTTTTGGCGAAGTATAGTCTATGCAGCCTGCCGCGATACTCAAAAGGTATTGGTCCTATGATTCCTTCCGCCCGCAGCAGGAAGAGATCATTAATAGCATTCTTCGCGATAGGGACACCGTCGCACTGCTCCCCACCGGTGCCGGCAAATCCATATGTTACCAGGTCCCGGCCCTGGCCCGGGACGGTTTTACCCTTGTAATATCACCACTCATAGCCTTAATGCAAGATCAGGTAACCCGCCTTAAAGAGCTGGATATCATGGCATCATGTATCCATGCCGGAATGAATTACCATGAAGTTAAGACCACTCTTGAGAACATGCTTCATGGCCCATACAAGCTACTTTATGTCTCTCCGGAGCGGCTTCAAACAGAGCTGTTCAAAGATTATTTACCCTCATTCGACATCAACCTACTGGCTGTCGACGAAGCCCATTGTATCTCGCAATGGGGGCACGACTTCAGGCCCGATTATCTTAAAATAGCCGGCCTGCGCCCCCTTTTCCCCGATGTACCGATACTGGCCCTTACGGCCTCAGCAACCCCAAAAGTATTGGAGGATATAGAATTACAGCTTCAATTACACGATGCCGCCATTTTCCGGCAAAGTATCGAACGCAACAATATATTTTATTCAGTGCAGTACAGCGAAAACAAGAATAAAGACCTTGAAGAGCAACTGCCCACTGGTGCATGTAGTATTGTCTATTGCCGCAGCAGGAAACAAACCGAGGTACTTGCACGGAAGCTGATAGATAGAAGAATACGCGCCGCCTGCTATCATGCAGGTATGCCCAAAGATGAAAGAGCAAAAGCGCAAACCTCGTGGATGAGTGGCGAAACAAATACCATAATTGCAACCACCGCCTTCGGCATGGGCATTGACAAGCCCGACGTACGAATGGTATTGCATTACGATGCCCCCGAACACCTTGAAGCATACTACCAGGAAGCAGGCCGGGCCGGCAGGGACACCCTGCCCTCTACAGCCCTGATGTTCTACAATGCTGCCGATGTCAACCGACTCCGGGAAAGTACCGCCCTCAAATTCCCCGGCGAGCCATACCTTCGCCAAATCTACCAGGCAGTCACCGAATACCTGCAGGTACCCATCGGGGCACAACCCGATAAATACTTTTCCTTCGACCTGCCGGACTTTTGCAAAAAGTTTGGCTTCGAACTGCCCCCCGCTTCCCATGCCCTCAAATTGCTTGCTCAGGAGGGGCTGTGGACCATCAGCGAGGCTGTATTTCACCCCGCCAGCATACAGTTCATCACTGGCAGGCAGCAGCTCGACCAGGTAACCACCACATACCCCGACCTGGGTTATGTTATTACCGGGCTATTAAGGCTATACGGTACCATTTTTCACTTCCCCACCACAGTGCGCATAGCTGCAGTAGCTGCCCAACTGAAAATAAAAAAAGACCTGCTGGAGCAAATATTACAAAAGCTGCATCAAATGGAGGTATTGGAATACAGCAAACCGGCAGAAGGGCCCCAATTGTACTTTCACCACTACCGGGTCGATAGCAGGCACCTGATCATTGATATGCAGCGCATAAACAATTTGCGTCGGCAACACGAGGCAAGGACAGCGGCTATGATCGCCTACCTGCAAAACGACAAAATATGTCGTGAGCGCATGCTAAAGAAATATTTCGCAGAGCAAGCCGATACCGATTGTGGCCATTGCGACATCTGTCGCATAAAAGCAACTAATACTTCCCCAAGGAACGTCGCACAATTGATATTGGAATATCTTGAAACGTCTGGCAATATTCCTTTGGCTCAACTGGTAAAACATTTTCCCGATACCGGAGAAACGCTTACCATCCTGCGCAAATTGACTGATGAAGGATTTGTAACAATAGATGGAAATAACATAGTATCTCTGGCTTATTAACCCTGAAAAAGCTATTTTCAGCATCAGATATTTTCTGCCTGCTGATGGATAACAACAATAACTACAACATATGGTGGGGGCCTCCTAAAAAATTCTCTACCCACTCCGAGGAAAGGAAGATAAGCTGGCTGGAGCTCTTTTACGACCTGGTCTATGTTATCGCCATATCCCGTATAACCCACCAGGTAGCTGTGCATCCCGATGTGCAGGGCATCATAAACTATGCTTACTTATTTGCCATGATATTTTGGGGCTGGCTCAATGGCAGTGAGTACCACGATCTGCATAGCAGCCCCGGCATACGCACCCGTTTCATGACCTTGTGGCAAATGATGGCCGTTGCTGCCCTTGGCGTCGCCCTTAGCAGTCCCGCCGAAGTAATGGTACAAAGAACAACCGTCTGTTTTGCCATATTACAGGGCTTCATCACATACCTCTGGTGGAGCGTAGGGATATATGATAAAGTGCATCGGAAGCTGAGTGTACCCTATGTTGCCTCCTATTTGGCAGTGTTCCTGTTGCTGATCGTTTCTCTGTATGTTCCTCCCCCATACAAACCGTACTTTTTTATTGCAATACTGCTCATTAATTACCTTCCGCCCTTCCTCAATCAACGGGTACTCAGTCGTAACCAGGCCGATTTCAGCCTGTCAATGAGCATGGTAGAACGTTTGGGGCTATTTACTATTATAGTCTTTGGTGAAGACATATTGGGTGTTATTAACGGCCTCGTCTCTGTCAGGCAAACAAATGCAGGTATATGGCTTTGCTTTGGCCTGGGTATTTTGATCGTTTTCGCTTTATGGTGGATATTCTTTGCCATGGTGGCCGACCGTGAATGCCGGCGTGGATTCATGAGCGGCCAAATATTGGCCATACTTTATATCCCTGCGCTGGCATCATTAGGCATTGTAGGAGCTACCTTTTCGGTATTATTCAGTAACCCGGTGGACATGCGTTCCGTAATGCTGATCTTCTGCTGCAGCCTCGGCATGTTCATTTTGAGTGTGGTCGGTATCACCCGTATGTTACTCTACCCTGAAGATTACAATAGGGCACGCTCACTATTCCAACCCATTATGATCGCCATAGCTATAGTATTTGTCGCCATAGGCCTTTTCCTCAACTCCTTGCCTTTATTGTATCTGTTACTTACAATATTCGTCATCCTGCTCGTGGTCATCATATTAATTACCCGTATATGGTTTGTGATCCAGTTGCGACATATTGCTGCTGGGAATGACACAACAGGCTGATAAAATATTTCCATTGCATATTGCCTGCTACTTTCTACTTTTGGCCAAATAAATTCAATTTGGCCCCGGTACGTTTCGTCATAGTAGGTTTTGGCAATATTGGTCGCAGGCATGCAGGCCATATCATCAGTAATCCCGATGCAGAGCTGATAGCAGTATGCGACGAGGACACCACTGTAAAAGCTAAGCTGCCGGAAGGTGTGGCATTCTATAGCAACTTCAATGAAATGTTGCGGAAAGAAACTGCTGATGTACTTTCTGTATGCACCCCCAACTACCTGCACGAAACACACACGATAAAAGGTTTGGAGGCAGGCCTGCATACTATTGTGGAAAAACCCATGGCGCTAAGTGTCGGGGAGTGTGACAATATGATAACTGCAGCAGGCAAAGTGGGCAAAATGATATTTGCCGTAAAACAAAATCGCTACAATCCTCCGGTTCAGGCCGTAAAAAAACTACTTGACAGCAACGAACTCGGCGATATTTATATGATACAGGTCAATTGCTTCTGGAACAGGAGCAATGCCTATTACGCAGAAAGCGACTGGCGTGGTAAGAAAAATAAAGACGGGGGCTGCCTCTTTACCCAATTCAGCCATTTTGTAGACATACTGTATTACCTCAACGGTACCGTTGTTGAGACCACCGGCCGGTTGCACAATTATGCACATGGCCATAATACCGAAATTGAAGACACCGGCAGTTTTGTGATGAAGGCTGCTAACGGGGCCATTGTGAACTTTAATTTCACCACCTGCTCCTTCGACCAAAACATGGAAGGTTCGATCACCATTTTCGCCCAACGTGGTACTGTGAAGATAGGTGGACAGTACCTTAATACCATCGAATACCAGAAACTGCAGGCATCTGCCCTGCCCCACATCAACATCTCAGCAAAGGCCAACGATTACGGCCTTTACCAGGGCTCAATGAGCAATCACGACAAGGTGATACAAAACGTTATAGACGTACTGCACCATAACAAACCTATTATGACCACCGCCTGGGAAGGCCGCGAGGTAGTACACATCATCGAACAGATGTACGCAAGCGCAACTAAAAAATAAAATATAATTTTTTAGTTGTGTAGATTCCCATATATTTATATACTACTTCTTACACCTCGTATTATGAAATACCTCTACGCAATCACCTGCGCACTGTTATGCGCGTTGAATATGCAGGCTCAAAACATGGTCCACAACCCGGGTTTTGAGGATTACCTGATTTGTCCGACTGGGATTAGCCAATTCGACCTCACCCATGTCGTTGAGTGGGACAAGGGGACACAGGGCAGCTCAGATTATATGAATACTTGTGCCCCGCTCAATAATCCGGGAGGCGTCCCCTACAATTATTTTGGATACCAATGGCCACACGAAGGCAATGCATATGGTGGCGTTCATACCTACTATCAGAACCTGAACAGCTATCGGGAATACCTTAAAGGCACACTCACTCCTTTGATAGTCGGGCAAACTTACAAAGTATCTATCTGGGTTTGTCGTACCGAAGAGTTTCGTGTGGCTACAGATGGGATGGGAGTGTTCTTTTATCTTAACGGGGTCAATGCTAATCTTAATACGACATCGGTTCTTCCGCTTACTCCCCAGGTTGATTATAGCAGCTATGGCCCGATAACGGATACCGCTAACTGGACGTATCTCGAAGGCACCTTCCTGGCCGACTCTGCCTATCAATATATACTAATTGGCAATTTCAAAGACGATGCGAATGTTACGCAACTCTATGCCGACTCTACCGGCGGCAATGGAGGCTACTATCTCATCGATTATGTAGAAGTCGTACCTATGGGCTTTACAGCACCACCATCCCATACCGATGTTTCCTGTCATGGTGGTAATGATGGTACGGCATCCGTATCACCTTCTAATGGTAATGCGCCTTACAGCTATCTGTGGACACCGGGTGGCCAAACTACGCAAAGCGTCACCGGCCTTACTGCCGGTTCTTATACCTGCCGCGTAATAGATGCTACGCCCGATACAGTTTTAGACACCATTGTCATTGCCGAGCCTACGGCGCTGGTGGCCACCACCTCGCAGACCAATGTGGCCTGTAATGGCGGTAATGACGGCTCGGCCACCGTCAATGTGTCCGGCGGTGCAGGC
>CAYZTM010000044.1:0-29790 GCA_964481425.1 uncultured Flavipsychrobacter sp. | reverse complement strand
TGAACCTGAGACCCTCTGATTAACAGTCAGATGCTCTAACCAACTGAGCTAAGGAAGCATTTTGGGACTGCAAAAATAGCCGTTTTTCGCTTTTGGCAAAACTTTTTTAGCTGCTGCCCAGATATTTATAATTTTTTAGGATAAGCAGCAGGTCGCCACCGGGTTTGTATTGCTGTGCATAGATAATGTCCTGGTGCTGTTTTACCTCGTGGCCGGGCTCGTAGCCGGGCAGCATGAAGTAGGCGGGCACTATGCCCTGCCTGATGGGCGGCAACTGCCCGTTGCCCACGGAGGCATCGCTGTAGCCCACCCATGTGCGCCTGCCGGCCAGCACACGGAAACAGTTGGCCAGGAAATTGCCCTTGTGCTGCACGCCCCATATGGTGAGGGGGAAGCTGAGCAGGAAAAAGAGGGCGGCCACTATATCGAACACGCGCTTGTTGCGCAGTGCGGAGAACCCGGAAAGATTGAAACGGCGATCGATGGTGTAAAGGTCGCCGGAGGTATGGCTGGAGTTGCTGCCCACGAAGCTCTGGCTACCGGGCAGGTGTATCTTATAATCGTAAGCGGGGCCACAGCGCTGCATCTGCTCAAAGATGTGCCCGTAGCTGAGGCCATTGACACAAAAGATCACTTCGTTGATGCCCGCGGTGTAGAGGAACTGCTTCATCTCGGGCATGGTGGCGAGGGCGCCTGTGGCATCGGCAGTAGTGCTTACACGGCCCATTACCTCTGGTGCATAGTGCACGCGGCGCAGCGTGGCCGATGTCTCGTGGTAGGCCAGCTCATCGGCCACAATGACGGCCTTCTTTGGCAGGGTATCGTAGGGTATGAACCTGAAGATGCCCAGCCTGTAGAGCGCCTCGTGCAGGCCCAGCATGATGACAGTGCCTGCAAAGCCAGTGAAGATGATGATGGCGCGGGAGTAGCGCAGCTCGGCCTGCAAAAGGCCATAATAGGCAAGTATGATGACGGTGCCTATGAACATGCCCCGGATGACGCGCAGTGCGCGGTAAGGCTGATCGTATGCACCATTGAAATACATGGTAACGATCCAGACGATGAGATAAACGGGGAAGGTGACGTATATGAGATCGAGCGGTATGGGCTGCATGTTCTTTACATGCTCTACCCAGAAATTCATCATGAACAGGAGGGTGAGCAGGAGCACTAGCGCATCGAAGAGGGGCATACGCAGGAAGCGCAGCACCCGCTTGAGCACGCTGAGGACTGCACGCAGCACAATGCCTATGTTGATAAACAGGATGAAGAGGCGGGCATCGCGGTTGCTGTAATGCTTGCGCACGAATGTGGCCAGGGCCTCGTTGAAGATGCGCACATATTTGAGGGTGGCCTTACGGGTGCTCTCGCCCTTGTAGTGAATAAGGGTGGCCTCGGGGAAATAGACGTTCTCGTAGCCTGCCTGCTGTATGCGGTAAGACAGATCGACATCCTCGCAATACATAAAATAGTCCTCATCGAAAGCGCCGCCGGCCTCTTTGATGACCTTATGCCTTACCAGCATGCAACAGCCGGAGAGCACCTCGACGGGGGCTGTCTCGTGCTCATCGATATGCACGGCGTAGTACTTATTGATATAAGGGGAACGCTTGAACAGCTTATTGAGGCCGGTGGTCTTGAACAGGGCCACGGAAAGTGTAGGGAAAGACTTCTTGGCATCGGGCGCAAAGCTGCCTTTGCCGTCTATAAGCCGCGGGCCCAGCGAGCCTACTTTAGGGTGCGCATCCATATAGGCGAGGGTGCGGCTGAAAAAATCCTCGGGCATCACGGTATCGGGGTTCAGGAAGAGGATGTACTCGCCCTTAGCCATGGCCACGCCCTGGTTGTTGGCGCGGGAGAAGCCGAGGTTCTCCTTGTTCTCCACCAATACCGCCTGCGGGAACTTGCGGCGAACCATAGCGCAGCTATCGTCCTTAGAGTTATTGTCGACCACAATGACCTCGGCCTCTATGCCCGCAGTTGCGCGGAACACGGAGTGCAGGCATACCTCGAGGAAGTACTTTACATTGTAATTGACTATAATGACCGATAACTTCATTAAAAACAGCGCCAGCGTGAATTTGCGAAGATACTCGCCTTGTGACTAATAACGAAAAAAGCCGCCACAGATTGCTATGGCGGCTGAAAAGACCTCAGCCCCTGCCCCTCTCCATATATGGAGAAGGGAGTATTTACTCATTATTGTACGAGGTAGTAGATGTTGGTGGTCCATTTGCTAGTGTCGGGCTCCTCGGCTTTACCTACGGTGTACTCCTCGATCACCAGGCCGCTGCGCATCATGTTCTTCTTAGCCATATACTCATTGATCTGCGCATGGGCAGCCATCTCACCATCGTAGCCACCCCTGAAGGCCATCATGACCGAATTGGATGGATTGATGTGGAAGATGGTAAGTGTTTTGGGTATGCCCGTAGTATCGGCAATGGGGAACACTACGGCTGCATCGGTAACATGCTTCACGGTGTCCCAGCTATAATAGAGGCCTGCGGCAGGGCCGGCTATTTTATTACCGAGCTCTTTGGCGACGGTAGCTACTGTTTCGCCATAGTAGCCGGTAAAGTTGCTCTGAGGAACGGTCTTACGGATGCCTGCATAAAGGTGAGCGGGGAACTTCATCTCGTGCGGGGCTGCGCCCATGGCCATCTTATTGCTCTCGACGTATTTTTTGAGGTTCACGAGGCCGCTGTCGAAGGTATTGCCGAGCATCTTATCCATGCTCATGAAGGCCTGCATGCCATTGAAGGGGAAAGGCATGTGCTGGTAATAATTCCAGGTGGCCTTTACAGTGCCATCGCCCTGGTCGCTAACCTGGATGAAGCCACTGGCATCACCCGGCAGGGGCTTCTCAAAATGCAGGGAGTAATTCATCTTATCGCCTGCTATACCTGTGTCCTTCATGGTGCCTGCGCCTGTCTTCTTGCCCACCCAGTTGTAACCGCTGCCGGGCTGGCCATCGGGACCGAAATAAGTTCGGGTGACGGTAGGCTCCATTTTGTACCAGGGGTCCCAGTTGGGGCCATTTTTGAAATTGGTCATCTGGTCCCAAACCATTTCGCGTGGGCCGTTGATGACGATGCTCCTTTCTACTGTCACATCTTTAGGCTCGATGATGCCCAGGATGACCACAATAAGGATCAAGACGAGTAGGAGGATACCAATAAAACGTAAGAATTTCTTCATATGAGGTAGTTTTTAATGCCATAAAAATATAAAAACATTTCCCGTATATAAAACACCCGATTGTAAAATAATTAACACATAACCCAAAGCTTGTATCCTAAATAAAGCTGTATTGTAACGTACCTTTGCCGGATGAAGAACCTGCGTAACAGCACATTAGCGGAACTGGAAGACCTGATGAAAGAGCTTGAAGAGCCTAAATTCAGGGCCAAACAGGTGTATGAATGGATATGGAAAAAGGCGGCGGGCAGCCTGGACGACATGAGCAACCTGCCCAAAAGCCTGCGCGAAAAGCTGGGCGAGGACTACTATATACCCAAAGTAAGGATACACCATAGCCAGTACAGCAGCGACGGCACCATAAAGAACCGGCTGCAACTGCACGATGAGCACTTTGTGGAGAGCGTACTGATACCTACCGAAAAAAGGATGACGGCCTGCGTATCGTCGCAGGTGGGCTGCTCGCTGTCCTGCAAGTTTTGTGCAACAGGCTACCTGCCGCGCAAGCGCAATATGGACTTTGACGAGATAGTGGACGAGGTGACCCTACTGAACGAGCAGGCCGAAAAGCACTATGGCAAGCACCTGAGCAATATCGTGTTCATGGGCATGGGTGAGCCGCTGCTGAACTACAACAATGTGCTGAAGGCCGTGGAGCGCATCAGCTCGCCTGAAGGGCTGGGCATGAGCCCAAGGCGCATCACCGTATCGACTGCAGGGGTGGCCAAGATGATCAAAAAACTGGGCGATGATGAGGTACGTTTTAAACTAGCCCTCTCGCTGCACGCTGCCAATGACCGGAAGCGCAACGAGATCATGCCCATCAACGAGACCAATAACCTGAAGGCACTGGTGGAAGCGCTCAACTACTTCTACGAAAAGACGGGCAATGAGATAACCTTTGAGTATATCCTGTTCAAGGACTTCAACGACAGCATTGAGGATGCCGATGACCTGGTAAAGCTGTACCGCAAAGTGCCCGCCGACCTGGTGAACATCATAGAGTATAACCCCATAGAGGCGGCAGACTTTGAGAAGCCTGAAGATGACAAGGTACAGGCCTTTATGAGCTACCTGGAATCGAAAAGGGTGAATGCAAGGCTGCGCCGCAGCAGGGGTAAGGATATAGATGCAGCCTGCGGGCAGCTGGCGAATGTGGATCATATACCCACTACCCCCTCCGCCCCCTAAAGGGGGAACTACTGTAAGAAATTGTAACGCCGGCCCAAAGGCCAGCGTTACTAATTATGTTATAAGAAGCCCCTTTAGGGGTTTGGGGTATCATATGCCCACCTGATGTAGGTAGCGCCCCAGGTGAACCCGCCACCGAAGGCTGCGAGGATTATATTGTCCCCTTTATGCAACTGCTTCTCCCATTCCCAAAGGCAAAGAGGCAGTGTGCCATTGGTGGTATTGCCAAAGCGGTCTATATTGATCATTACTTTTTCGGGGGCAAGGCCCATGCGCTCATAGGTGGCGGCAATGATACGCTTATTGGCCTGGTGCGGTACCAGCCATGCCACATCGTCTGCAGTCAGTTGGTTGCGCTCCATGATCTCGGCTGCTACATCGGCCATGTTCTTCACAGCAAATTTGAATACGGTCTGACCCTCCTGGTACACAAAATGTTCTTTGTTCATTACCGTCTCTACCGATGCGGGCTTAACCGAACCACCGGCCTTCTGGTAAAGGTACTGGCGGCCATTGCCGTCGCTGCGCAGCACTGAATCAATGATGCCGTAACCATCGGTATCCGGCTCCAGCAGCACTGCCCCACAGCCGTCGCCAAAAATGATGCAGGTAGCACGATCGTCGTAGTTGAGTATGGAGCTCATCTTATCGCCGCCTACTACGATCACTCTTTTATACGTACCGCTCTCTATGAATTTTGCCCCGGTGGTCAATGCAAAAAGGAAACCGCTGCAGGCAGCGCTCACATCGTAACCAAAAGCTTTGCTCATGCCCAGCTTATCGGTTATCACATTTGCCGTAGCAGGAAAAACATAATCGGGAGTAGTAGTAGCACAAATGAGGAGATCGATATCGGTGGGCGCAAGGTTCTTTTTTTCGAGTATTTTTTTAACGGCCTCTACAGCCATATCGGATGTGCCCTTTCCTTCACCCTTCAATATCCTCCGCTCTTTAATTCCCGTACGGGTCTGTATCCATTCGTCGGTGGTATCCACCATGGTCTCCAGCTCCGCGTTGGTCAGTACATAGTCCGGAACATATCCGCCTACTGCCGTGATGGCAGCATGAACTTTTTGCATTTACAATTTGTTTAAAGGCGCAAAATTAACACGTTTAAAATTGCCCCTGCGGTTAAAAACAAAGGTTTAACAGATATGGATATTATCCATTCATGCCGCCGCATGCACCTATCACCTGTCCTGTTACATAGCTACTAAGGTCTGAGGCGAGGAAGAGCGCTACATTGGCTATCTCTTCGGGTTTGCCGAAACGCTGGAGTGATATCTTTTCGAACCATTTCTCGGCCCCGCCATCTTTTAGGTAATGCGTCATATCGGTCTCGATGAAACCGGGTGCAATGACGTTGCACCGTATATTACGACTACCGATCTCCATAGCTATGGATTTAGTGAAGCCTATGATACCTGCTTTGGATGCTGCATAACTGCTCTGCCCTGCGTTGCCACGCACGCCCACAATGGAGCTCATATTGATGATGCTGCCGGAGCGGGCCTTCATCATAGGCCTTATCACCTGGCGCGTTAAGTTATATACAGATTTCAGGTTGGCTTGTATCACATCATCCCACTGCTCGGGAGTAAGGCGCAGCAACAAGTTATCTTTAGAGATGCCGGCGTTGTTGACACATATGTCGATAGTGCCGAAATCCTTCACCACATCATTACCCAGCTGCTCTGCTGCCTGATAGTCCGCTGCGTTCGATTTATAGGCTTTTGCTTTCACCCCAAAGCCGGCCAGTTTTTCTTGCAATGCATTGGCTTTGTCATCGGATGAGAGGTACGTAAAGGCCACATTGGCGCCATGTTCGGCAAATTTCAGGGCTATGGCCTCGCCAATGCCCCGGCTTGCGCCCGTTACCAATGCTACTTTATGTTCCAGCAGTTTCATTAAGCGGTCGATTTGGGCTGCTAATTTAAACATTAATTGCAGAAGTAGTAATGCCGGGATCGCAGCGGCAAAATGCAGCAATTATTTAATACGGGCTATCAAGACAGGGCATTGAAAACTACAGGGCCCGGCACTTAACCCCTAATCACCAAAAATACTCGGACAAAAAAGCGGCAAACTCCCACAGAGCGTTCTTTGTGTAGTGAAAACACATATATTTGGTTGCCCCCCGAAAATGTTGTTTTTAAACTTAACCTAAACAAAAAGGTAACATGCATCTTTATTGTAAGTCATTCTTAATGACCGCTATTGCCACAGTGGTCAGCATTCAATTTGCCGCAGCCCGAACGACACCTATCGAGGCTTTCATAAGGCACGAAATGGAGGTGAGGGATTTTGTACCCGTAAATGATATCTGGCAGGCCGACAAAGACTTTGACAAGACCCTGCTGCTCACGAAAGTAGAGGACGTATTGCCACTGACCATCGATTATAACAGGCTTAGCGGCTTTATGAAAGAAAAGAACAAAGACATAGACCTGGTGATACCCAAACAAGGCGGTGGTACCTATACCATAAAACTGGGTAATTACGATATACTGCCTGACAACTTCAGGATAGAAGCAGCAGGCGAAAAAGGGAGTGCTTTCCACAGTTATCAGCGCGGCCTTTATTACCGCGGCGTTGTAGAAGGCATACCCGGTTCCGTAGCGGCCTTCTCCTTCTTCGGCAACGAGGTGTATGGTATCTTCTCTATACCTGACGAGGGAAATTATGTGCTGGTGCCTAATACACAAGTTGGTACTTATTATGATTATAATCCTCACTACATACTGTACAACGATGTGGGACTGAAAATAAAAGACCATGCGCCCATGTGCGGTACCGACGAACTGCCGGAATTGCCAAGGCCGGCATCGAAGGGGACAACGTACCTGAACAACAATGTGTATGACAACTGCCGGGATATAAAAGTATATGAACTGGCAGACTATGCTATGTACAAATCGAAAAGCTACAGCGTAACCAATGTGACCAATTACCTGACCGCCCTGTTCAATAACCAGGCTGCCATCTACCGCAACGAGGGCATACTCATATCGCTGGACTATGTGAAAATAGATACGGTAACAGATGTGTATTATAACCTGGCACAGAACTCTATAAAATGGCTGGATATGTTCGGTTACCAGACCCAGAACAACCTGAATGGCTGCGACCTTGGTATCATGTTCACTACACGCTATGGCAGTATGGGTGGTATCGCCTGGCTGATGGCCATGTGTACGCAGTATTACGCACCTGATTCTGCAGGCGCTTATGCCTTCTGTAATATAGATAACCAGAATGTGGTGAACTTCCCTACCTATAGCTGGGATGTAGAAGTATCGACCCATGAGATGGGACACGTAGTAGGCTCACCACATACGCACCGTTGCTGCTGGAACCCACCTGCCCGCAACACTGCCATTGACGGCTGCTATACGCTGGAAGGGAATTGTGCTACGCCTAACCCCGCACACCCCACAGGGGGCGGCACGATCATGAGCTATTGCCACCTGACCAATGTAGGCATCAACTTCAGCAAAGGTTTCGGGCAACAGCCGGGTGATACGATCAGGTATTATATCTCACATACAGGTGGCTCCTGCGCCGCTCCCTACCTGCCAGATGTAGCGCTGTCGCAAGCTAACAAAACAGTGATCGCTAACCGGGAGTGCACGGATATTGGTACCGGCGTTACCTACTACTGGAATGACCATAATACGGCTTCGCACAGTGATGATACGCTGGTGCTGATGATAAAAAAAGGCAGCAATGATATCGGAACGCTTGACAGTACAGGTTTTGATGTGCGCACAGCTACCCTAACAGGCTACTCAGGCGGCACAGGCGATACAGTGAGCTTCCCAACCGGGACACCGAACATAGACTCCTATTCCTATGCTATGCGCCGCTACTGGCAGATAAGCGCTACTACACAACCTGCCAGCAATGTTGAGGTGATCTTCCCCTTCCTGCAGACTGATACCAGTGATGTACATGGCAGTCTGCCGGCAGTACAGGAGCCCATATCGAACTACCTGATGTACCTCACCAAGAATGGTATAGACCCCAACCCTAAGAATAACTTCCCGGGAGGAACGGCAAGCGACCTGAACATTTACACTTATGCTGCAGCCCTGGCTTCAGGCAACTGGACCTTCAGCACTTCGGGCAACCTGAAACTGGCGCACCTGCAAACAAATAAACTGAATGGCGGAGGCGGGGGCTTTATTACCTATCAGCAACCGGCAGCCGGGCTAAAGAATCTTAATGAAGCAGGGATCTTCATATATCCCAACCCTACCAGCGACCAGTGGTATATATCCACACCGGCCAATGATGGGAAAAATATGAGCCTGCAACTATACAGTGCTGATGGCAAGCTGGTTCAAATGCAGGTTCTTACAACCGGGACTGTAAATGTAATTAGTACTGCCGGCCTACCGACCGGTGTTTATTTCTACCGCATCATCAATAATCAAGACACTTACGTGGGAAACCTTATGAAAAAATAGTGCTGATAATCCATGTAAAAAGGGCCATGCGATATTGCATGGCCCTTTTTATTTAACAGCTATCCTATACAAGTATTTTTATTGCATATCTATTTGATACTTGGGGAAAATTTATTATTATTGTCTTCATGTTATGTTGGGATTACATTAACATTAATTATACTCCCGAATATTATTTAGGAAATGTTAAAGTTCCCTCTTTTTACTTCACTTTAACATTTCCCTATGTTAACGGCTTAGCATATCCCAACTATATATCTAAATTTTGTGGACGAGAGAGAATACCCACAGGTTATACACATTATTTAATCTAAAATTTTCCATATGGGGGATAAACTTTTACGCACATTACGTACATACTGCCTTGCCCTTAGTTTGATCACCATACCAGTTTTTAAGTCATATGCCACACACGTATTCGGCATAGACCTTTACTACACCCATGTAAGCGGAAACACTTACAAGATATATCTTATTGTTTACGGCGACTGCGCGGGGGCGGCTTTCCCCTACTTGCAAAATGCCACGCCTGAGATCAAGGTATATGATGACCCGAACCCAAGCCCTACTACGACGATAGACCTGGCAGAAGAACCACCAATAGCCGGTGTGGAAGTGACACCGGTGTGCCCGCAGGATATCAACAATACTACCTGCACCAATATCAACAACACGATACCGGGGATAAAAAAGTTCGTGTACTCGCTCAACTATACCGTGCCTTATGCTTCAGCTAACTGGCGTTTCCGTTTTACCGGGGCCATGGGTACCACACAGGCAGGGCGAAGCAGTACCATCACCAACATCACCAACCCCGGTAATACCATCATAGCACTGGATGCCAAGCTGAACAATTTGACGGCAGCGAACAACTCTTCTGTGTTCGGCACCATACCCACACCATTTTATTGCCTGAATGCACCGGCACATTATGCCCCCGGCTCAACGGACGCAGATAACGATAGCCTGTATTTTGTACAGATACCCGGCATAGATGATAACGGCTTCCCCCCGAACCCACCTTATGTTACTTACATTGCTCCATATACAGCTACCGCTCCTTTAGCAGCCAATCCATTCGTATTTGTTCCCACGACAGGTCAAATGGACTTTACGCCCAACCTGGTGCAACGCTCACTGGCAGTAATGGAAGTGCAGGAATACCGTAACCAGGTACTTGTGGGCACCAGCCAGCGCGAAATGACCGTAGTGGTGCTGAATACTTGTAGCAACACAGCACCAAGCGGGGTGATATCGAACCCGAGCGCCGGTACTTTGCTTGACTCTACTACATTACAGATATGCCAGAACATTGGCCCCTTCACTTTTGACATCAATCCGACCGATGTCAATGGCGATACTATAGATGTGACACCGATAGGTATACCTGCCGGCGCTACATTCACCATACTGAACAACCATACGCTGGCGCCTACCTGCACTTTTGCATGGAATACGACCAATGTAACACCGGGTACCTACACTTTTTACCTCAATTATTCGGACAACGAATGCCCGCTAAGCGCAAACCAACAGATCGCTTACCAGGTTATCGTAGCGCCAGCACCTCACCCAAATGTAACCCTTGTATCGCCAGCCACTTGTGCTAAAAAAGCGGTATTCACGGTTGATCCGGGTGCGGGCTTTACCAACTGGACAGAAACGGTAATGCAAAATGTAACAATGGTACATACGAACGCTAACCTGAATGGTACGCTTACTGACAGCCTTGTATCAGGAACCTACACCATAAGCGCTACCAGCGAAATAGGATGTACCAACGATACCGTTGTCACTTTTGCGGACCCTGTAATGCCTGTCCTCAGCGCAATACTTACGCCACCCACCTGCCCCGGCGGCTCTGATGGCAGCATTACTATAAATGGTACCGGCGGTGCACCACCTTACAGCTATGCGCTGAACGCTGCCCCATACGGGCCAACAAATGTATTTACCGGTCTTGCAGCAGGTACTTATACCCTGCACCTGACCGATACCAATACCTGTGTAAAAGACAGTGTAGTTACACTGCCGGACGGAGCACCGATACTACTGAATGCATCGGTCAAAAGCCCGCTTTGCGGTAACATCCCGGATGGCATAGTGACCATTTCAGCATACAACAACCCTGCTACACCGTATACCTATGCACTGGATAATGGCCCTTATGGTCCTAGCAGCACCTTTAGCGGATTGGCGGCTGGTACTTATACTTTCCATGTACAGAATGCAACAGGCTGTCAGAAGGACACTACGATAACACTCAGCGATTCGATCACCGTTACGGCAAGCATAGTTATCAGCGACGTCTCCTGTTATGGTGACTCATCGGGCGTTATAGGCGCAGTAGGTGCCGGTGGCATTGTCCCTTATACCTATGCGCTGGACGCCAACCCGTATACGCTGAACAATACCTTCTTTAACCTGCCTGCTGGCAGTTATGATGTGCATGTACGGGATTCAAATTCATGCGCATTTGACACTACAGTAAATGTACAACAACCTACACCGATAATATTGTCGGCAAGCATCGCCAACCCGCCATGTAACGGTGACACAACAGGCGGTATAGGAATAACAGCATCCGGCGGCACGCCGGGCTATACATATGCCAATGGCGCAGGTCCTTACACTGCCGTGAATACATTCAACAACCTGGGAGCAGGCACTTACACCATACATGTACAAGATGCCAACGGCTGTATCAAAGACACGGTCATCACCCTGACAGAACCAACACCGATCGTTGCAAGCCCGGCAATTACGACCCCGTTATGCTATGGAGATGCCACAGGCACGATCACCATCACTGCAAGCGGGGGCACCCCGGGCTATACCTATGCCAACGGTGCAGGTCCATACACTGCCAATAATAACTTTACGAATCTCCCCGCAGGTACATACACTATACATACACAGGATGCCAACGGCTGTATCAAGGATACGATAGTAGATATTACACAACCGGACCCTGTAACCGTGGATGCTTTGCTGACCAACCCGCTTTGCTATGGCGACAGTACAGGGACAATAACCGTGAACGGCGGTGGTGGTACACCGGGCTATACGTATGCCAACGATCCTGCCCCTTATGCAGCCACGAATACCTTTACCAACCTGCCCGCAGGTACCTACACCATACATACCAAAGACAGCCATGATTGCGTGAAAGACACCGCGCTCACCATCATCCAGCCCGATCCTCTGGTGATCAATCCCGTTGTCAGCAATGTACTGTGCAACGGTGGAACGGGTAGTATAGCTGTAACGGTAACAGGCGGCACACCGGGTTATACCTATGCCAATGGTGCAGGTCCTTATGATCTGGTCAACATATTTACACCATTAGCTGCAGGCACCTATACCATACATGCGCAAGATACCAATAGCTGCCAGACCGATACCGTCATAGACCTGACTGAGCCCACGCCACTTGAAGCGAGCGCTACAGTCAACGATATAATGTGTAACGGAGACAGCTCGGGCAGTATAACCATGACCGCCTCCGGCGGCACTCCGGGTTATACTTATGCCAATGGTGCGGGACCTTATACTGCAAATAACATCTTTAACAATCTTGGAGCAGGCACTTATACCATACATACACAGGATGCGAATGGTTGTACCAAGGATACGGTCATCACATTGACAGAGCCGACACCATTGACAGTTGACCCCGCGAAGACCGACCCGCTTTGCTATGGTGATGCAAATGGCAGTATCACCATCACTGCAGCAGGCGGTACGCCGGGTTATACCTATGCCAACGGTGTGGGGCCTTATACTGCGAATAACAACTTCACCAATCTTGCCGCAGGCACATACACCATACATACACAAGACGACAACGGATGTATCAAAGACACCGTGATAGACCTTATACAACCTGACCCAGTGACGGTGGACGCATCGCTGACCAACCCACTCTGCTATGGCGACAGTACAGGGACCATAACTGTGAATGGCGGCGGGGGCACACCGGGCTATACTTATGCTAATGACCCCACACCCTATGCGGCCACTAATACTTTTACCAACCTGGCTGCAGGTACTTATACCATTCATACCAAAGACAGCCACGATTGTATAAAGGATACCACGCTGACCATCACGCAGCCTGCACCACTGGTACTGAATCCCACTGTGAGCAATGTGCTGTGTAACGGCGGTACCGGAAGCATTACAGTGATCGCAACAGGCGGCACGCCGGGTTATGTATATGCCAATGGCGCAGGCCCTTATGATACTGTTAGCATATTCACACCATTGGCGGCAGGTACTTACACCCTACATGCCCGCGATACCAATAGCTGCCAGACCGATACCGTGCTTGACCTCACACAGCCTACACCGCTTGAAGCAAGTGCAACAGTAGATAATGTGCTGTGTAACGGCGGTACCGGAACTATTACAATGACAGGTTCGGGTGGCACGCCGAGTTATACTTATGCCAACGGTGCAGGTCCTTATACGGCCAACAACGTGTTCACACCACTGGCTGCGGGCACCTACACCATACATACCAAAGATGCCAATGGCTGTATAAAGGATACTGTTATCACCATTACACAACCACCACTGCTTACCGTAAGCGGCAGCCCAACCGATGTGCTGTGTAATGGCGACGCTACAGGCAGCATAACCGTAAATGGTGCAGGGGGCACACCCACATATACTTACGCCAATGGTGCAGGACCTTATGCGGCTACCAATACATTCACCAACCTTACTGCCGGCACCTACACCATACATACCAAAGACGACAACGGCTGTATCAAGGACACCGTGTTCACCATAACGCAACCAAGCGCGATAGTAGTAACCCCGGTTGTTACCAATGTGCTGTGCAATGGCGGAACAGGGGGCATCACCGTTACCGCTACCGGCGGAGTGCCTGCCTATACATATGCCAACGGCGTAGGGCCATACACTGCAAACAATGCATTTACACCGCTTGCAGCAGGCACCTATACCATACATACACAGGATGCAAATGGCTGTATCAAAGATGTGACCAGCACCATTACGCAACCTACACCACTTGTTGCAACACCAACAGTTAGCAATGTGCTTTGTAGCGGTGGTAACTCAGGTAGTATAACTATAGCAGCCTCCGGTGGTACACCCGGCTATACATACGCCAATGGCGCAGGACCTTACGGCCCCTCAAATGTATTTGCCGGCCTGCCTGCAGGTACGTACACCATACATACCCAGGATGCCAACGGCTGTATCAAAGACACCAGCATTACCATTACTCAGCCAACACCGGTAACGGTTAGCGGCAACGTGACTGACGTATTATGCCACGGCGATGCTACCGGCAGCATTACCATAAACGGTGCCGGCGGCACACCCGGCTACACTTATGCCAATGGTGCAGGACCTTATGCAGCTACCAATACCTTTACCGGGCTGACAGCAGGTACCTATACCATACACACAAAGGATGCGAACAGCTGTACCAAAGACACAGTATTTACCATTACCGAACCAACACCGATCGCTGTTACGCCATTGGTGAAGAACTCGACCTGTGCTACATTGGGTAACGGTATCGTGACGCTGGCAGCAAGCGGCGGCACACCCGGCTATACCTACGCGAACGGCGCAGGCCCATATACTGCCAACAATGTGTTCACACCTTTGCCTGCCGGCAACTATATATTCCATGTGAAGGATGCACACAATTGCATTAAAGACATAAACGTAACCATAGCTGACTCGCTGCACCCTGCAGGTACAGTAAATGTAACAGACGAACTGTGTTACGGGCAAAGCATAGGTGCGATCACCGTGACAGGCTCCGGGGCAACTGCTCCTTACACTTATGCCCTCGGCAACAACCCTTATGGTAACAGCAACACGTTCTCACAGCTTGCAGCCGGCACCTACAACATACACATAAAGGATGCGAATGGCTGTATCAAGGATACAACCGCTACCATAGCTCAGCCAACACCGATAGCAAGCAACAGCACGTTTACCGAGCCAAGCTGCTTTGGTTATAATGACGGTAGTCTTACCATTAACGGATCGGGTGGCACGCCGGCTTATACCTATGGCCTCAACAACGGGCCCATGGGCGCCAACAACAGCTTCAACGGCATGGCTGCAGGTACAGACACCGTACACATACAGGATAACAACGGCTGTACCTATGATACACTTGTGGCCATTACACAACCGACAAAACTACTGATCGACAGCCTGGTGCTGCTGAATGAAAAATGCTTTGGTGACAATAATGGTATGATAACCGTGTATGCACATGGCGGCACACCGGCTTATACCTATGCCATAGATGCAAATGCATTCCAATCGGCAAGTACATTTGGCAGCCTGGCCATAGGCACCTATGTGCTACATGTGAAAGACAGTCATGATTGCGCAACAGACTCAACGGCAGGTATCATACAACCTCCGCCACTGTGGCTTGATGGCGCTAATATTACTGAGCCTACCTGCGAAGGTTATGCCGACGGTACAGTGGCCCTGAACGCTACAGGCGGTACAGCACCATATACTTACTCTATCGATGGCTCGAACTTCAGCAATACGACAACGTTCCCCGGTTTGCCGGAGGGCACTTATACCTTCTACGTTACGGACAGTAATAACTGCCATCATGATACTACCATGACCCTGATCGGCTTCCCGCATATCCTTATAGAAGATGCGGTGATCACGCCACCAAAATGTTATGGTGGTTCGGACGGCTCGATAGAGGTGAATGCTGCAGGCGGCACACCGCCTTACCTGTACCAGGTAGATGGCGACCCTAACCCCGCTACCAGCATACGCTTATTCACCGACATGGCTGCCGGCAACCATACCATAACGGTAACAGACAGTAACAACTGCCACAAATCGGGCAGCGTAGAGATAACACAACCGGACTCGATAAGCATTGCATTTACGGTAGCACTGAACCAGTGCTACGGCACCGCCGACCAGGGCGTGATAGAGGCAACTGTAACCGGTGGTACCGGCCCGTATATCTATGCATGGAGCAACGACACCACAGGCCCTGACCTGACCAGTATCAGCCACCTGGCCAACGGCGCCTACAGGCTTACGATATACGACTCGAACAACTGTATGCAGAAAGCCGATACCGAAATGACCAGTGGTGAGTGCTGCATACCTTATATCCCCAACGCCTTTACACCCAATGGAGACGGCAAGAACGATATCTTCCGCCCGATCTTCAAAGGCAATATGAAGCTCATCATGTTCCAGGTGTTCAACCGCTTCGGCGAAATGGTATATGAGACCGACAAGCCCGGCCAGGGCTGGGACGGCACCTATAAGGGCGTGCTCTCCGACATGGATACCTACTTCTTCCACATGAGGTTCATCTGTGGCGACGGCGGTAAGGAGCAATACCTGAAAGGGGATGTGACCCTGATAAGATAAAAAACAGGAAGTGTATATAAAGCGTGAATTACAAAAAGCCCCCGTTTCCACGGGGGCTTTTGCTTTTTAATAAATAGCAAACTACAATTTTGTCAACTTCGTCCAGACGACTTGCTTACCGGTTTGCAGGCGGCAATAATATATACCGGGAACCAACCCTGACAGATCGATCAATAGCTCTTCGTTCGCAAGCCGTTCTTTTACTTCCACTTGCTGTAAGCTGCCGGAGATATCGTATACATCGAGCGCTTTATAGTCTTGGGGAAGATCTTGCAGGTTGAGCACAACGATACCGGTTGTCGGGTTAGGGTAAATTCTTAAGCCCTGCGGTTCATTCATGTATTTTATAGAAGCAGGCAACGCACATGAGACAGAAGCTGTGTACCGCTGCGATATGGCAGCCGTATCTTCAAGCGACTGCCAGGACTGCTGATCATTCTTCAGAAAATGATCCAGCCATAATAACATGACATCTTGTGCGGCATCCTGCTGTTCCGCCCTTGTGATGGTGGGAGTCGGCATGCAGGTGCCTTCACCAAATGAACAGTTGAAATTGTTGTTGGCAAAAAAGCAATGACCTCCTCCAATTATCTCGAAATAGGCCTTACAGGAAGATGCCAGCGAATCATACATTGGTAATTGATTGCTGACAGGCGGCGCCACACAATCATTTGCACCGGCTATTACCAGTGAGGGTATGGTGGTAGCACGTGCAGCCGTAATGGAAGAAGGAGTAGTATTGGCTGCAGCAAGTGTCACCATGGTGGTTATTGTTGTATCGCCGGAAACTGCGAGGAAAGAGCAGCCTCCTCCCATAGAATGCCCCATGATAGCTGAAGTCGTTGCGGCATGACCAAAGAACAATGAACTTGCGTCGAGTGAACTTAGGCGCTGCATTTTCTTTATGACGAAATAAAGATCGGCTGCAAAATCGGCATGTACGGGAGCAAAACCGCTTTCTGTTGTCGGGAACACCATGATATATCCCTGCGGCACCACCGCCTGCCAAATATTGTCGTAGGCGGTCCAGTCCATAACAAAGCCGTGACCGAAACTGATAAGCGGGAATTGTCCGGCAAGCACGGGGACATCATTGCCTGCAGCGGCAGCGGGATAATATACCTCCACGGGTACCTGGCGATTGCTCCTGGCACTGTCAACAAAAGTCACAGAGCTATGCCCTATCGCATAGGGCTGGGCGAAAGCGCCTGTAATGAACAAGCACAACGCAATGGTAATCAAACGTTTCATTGAACGAAAATTTAATTACAAACAATATAGTGTTGATTTTTGTTCGATGCTACCCAGCCTCCACGCAATATATTTCACAGCCCTGCTGCTCCTTCCACAAAATACATTTTCAGCTCGCCCTTGTTCTTAGCCGTTATTTGTCCGCGATACACACAATTGAATTTATCCTTCACCATATCGTAGGTGGTCTGGGAGATGTTTATTTTGCCGGCCTCACTGTTTTGCTCCATACGGGCGGCGGTGTTCACCGTATCGCCCCATATGTCGTAGGCAAATTTCTTTACCCCTACTATACCGGCCACCACGCTACCGCTGTGTATGCCTATGCGTATCTCAAAGGTCTTTTCGCCGACGGCTGCCTTTCGCTCCAGCATAAAGGCCCTTATATCCATAGCTGCCCTTACCATCTTCTCCGCATGGTCGGGATCGGCGGCTGGCAGACCGCAAACAGCAAGATAGGCATCGCCAATGGTCTTGATCTTTTCGATGTCGTACCGGGATATTATCTCGTCGAAGGCTTTAAAACAGCTGTGGAGCTCGCTTACCAGTTCGCCCGGGCTCATGCGCTCACCTGCTTTGGTAAAGGCCACAAAATCTGTGAACAACACGGTTACATGATCGTAAAACTTTGCTTCAGAGCTACCGCTTTCTTTTAATTCCTCGGCCACCTCTTCAGGCAATATGTTCAGCAGCAGGTCGTCCGATTTTTTCTTTTCTTCTTTCAGTTCTTCGTGTTGCTTTTCTATTTCTTCTTTTTGCTGCACTACTTCCGCTGTCCGCAGTGCTACCTCATGTTCCAGTTTTTCTTTCTGTCCTTCCAGTATCCTTTTCTTTTCCTGTTCCTGTTCCAGCGTTTTTGCCGAGAGTAGTTCTACATTATCAAGCTGCACTTTCAAGTCTTTATTGATACGTGCAAAGCCCCATGCCAGGTAGGCCGACATGGATATGGGGATGCATAGTACAGCAATTGCCAGGATCAGCTCCAATATCTGCCCGAAAACATGGTTCTCATCTATCGTGATATCCCCTACGAGAGAGGCGTAGATAAAAATAAAAAGCACAAAGGAGGCAAATAGCAGTAAGCCCGAACCTATGATAGCAGAGCCTTTCACTTTTTTTATCATACCCCTCAGTATCAACACAACTGATTCCAATGAGACGAGCGTAACCAGGCTAAAACAATAGACCAAACCGGCATAACTATCGAAGTACCAAACCACGGGCATGATCAGGCACAAGATCGATATTACATAGAACCGGCGTTTACGCCTTGCAAAAAGAGTGGTGCTAAAGCCGCTCAATGAGAAACAGGCCAAAGATCCCGTGATTATCAGCAAGGCACGGCTAACGAAGCCCGTGGTGGGTGATACCCCGGAACGTATAAGGAAGGGCAGGAGAAATAAGAGTGAAAGTGCAAGACAAAAAAGGCTGAAATAGAAATTGGACCGGGCCGCTTTGTAATAGAGATACAGCAACATATGGACAAGGGATAACGCAATAAAAACGCCGAACAGCAATATCATGATGAAGGTTAAGGTCCTCACTTGTATCACGGTGCCCCATATGGAATCATTAGCCTTTGCCATACCTAACATGAAGCCGTTCATATCGGTGAAGTAATGGGCCACCCTGCTGGTATTTTTCCGGTAACGCACAGCCAGCACATGCTCACCGGGGGTATCTATATTTATGATAACCGGAATATTCTGCGGGTCGTAATACTCCGGGCCATGTGCACCTTTAATTTCACCGAAGGTTTCGACAAGCTTGCCATCGAAGTATACTACCGATGCCCCAAACTGGCTCATCCCCAGGGCTAAAGGAATGTGGCAAATGCTGCTATCGGCAATAAAATGCAGGCGAAACCAGCCAATGCTGTCATTTTTGTATTTAGGGTACATCTTGCTCCAAAGGCCGGAAAAAACCTTATCCCACTTGCTGTCGTCATAGGTCGGCTGAGCATAGGCACTATCGTCGCCGGGCAGGTATTTCCACGTTGTATGGTTGAAACTGTAGGTAAGACTATCCTTATTAAGATGCAGTATATGATCAGGGTCTTTTTGCGCCATGGCTGTAGCAGCAAACAGTAAACAACATATCGCCAGTATCCTTTTCATGGTGTTCCAAGATACAATATTACCCTTATTCAAAGGGGCCTATGTATCAGCTATAATCATGTATCTTTGCGCCCATGTTCACGCTTAGCCTGGCGCAGGATAAGGTAAAGCCGCACCAGACGGTCGCATTGCACTTTTTGATAGGCCTTGCACTCTTTGCGTTCGGCATATTGTCTTATGTATTTTACTTCTATACCATTATAGCTACCGAGCACGAGTCTTCGATGCCTGAATTCAAAAAATGGGGCATTGCTATGATCGTTCCCGGCCTGGTGATCCTGCTTTTCTCATTATTCAGGGGCAAATGGCTGAAAGTGCCGAAGAATAACAGGCTCTTCCGCATCATCGAGTTTTGCTGCGCATTGGCCTATGCAGCCTATTTTACAATAGGTCACTGGTGGCTGCCGGCAGGTATTTTCGGTATCTTAGCAGCCACCTTGCTGCTAGCCACCCTGTGGGAAAGCAGCAGGAATAAAACACAGTATATCCATATAGATGATAAGGGCGTGCAGTTGCCGGCCAGCTCACGCCGCAATAGCCTGGAGTGGAACGAGATAAGCAGGGTGATACTTCGTTTCGGCATACTGACCATAGATTGCTATGATGACCATCTATACCAGTGGGATGTGGACACACCGGATTTTGACAAGGAAGAAATGGAAGCCTACTGCGCTAAGCTGGTAGCGGAGAACGAACACAAAAAAAGCAACTGGTAAACATCACCTACTTTTGAATTTTTACTTTTGATCTGATATGTCGCCATACGTACTATACTCCGACGGGAAAGGGAATATCTTCGAGGACACCACGCTCTATGCGGTAGGTCGCTCGGGATGGGATGCAGTGCCCATATATGAAAGCGAATGGATGGAACTACCTGACGGCGGCTCGCTCTACGAACTGCCGGGCAGGCAGGGCATAGGCATAGACGTAGAGAGCGGCGAGATGCGCCTTTGCGATAAGGGCTGGGCCGTTGCGGCCTTTATCCCGCCTGCACATACAGGCCTGTACCTTGCCGCATATGAAACAGCAGCCGATGCGCCTACACTGCCCCTCTTCTGCTACACAGCGGCAGGCTGGCACGATGATAAGTTTTACGTGCCTGCCATCCGCATAGAGCGCGATATACGGCAGGAGTGCGCAGGCTTTGACGATACCGTGGTGAAGCAGGGCGTGCAGGATATGCTGCAGGCCTACCCGCACAACAGGCTGGTGAAGCACCTGGCCGATAACTGTGCCCTCACCTATCACTGCCCTGCAGCCCGCAATTACTTCATGGGGCGCTGGGAATGCCCCATACCTTCATCGCCCGCCTGCAATGCCAATTGCATTGGCTGCATATCGTTCCAGCCGGCGGAGGAAAGCATCGTGTCAACGCAGGACAGGCTGATGTTCAAACCTACGGCTGCCGAGATAGTAGAGTATACCGTACCCCACCTGGAAAGCGCCCCCTACCCTATAGTGAGCTTCGGCCAGGGCTGTGAAGGTGAGCCCCTGCTGATGTGGGAGACCATTCGTGAGGCCATCATCGAGATACGCAAGCATACCGATAAAGGCAGCATCAATATCAATACCAATGGTAGCCGGCCGGGTGCAGTGGAAGAACTGATGAAGGCCGGTCTTAACAGCATACGTGTAAGCACCAACTCGGCACGCGCCGATATTTATACCAAATACTATCAACCCAACAACTACGAGTTTGCCGATATAGTGGAAAGCCTGCGCGTAGTGAACCGCTATGGCGGCTGGTCGTCCATCAATTACTTCGTCTTCCCCGGCGTTACCGACAGCGTGGAAGAGTATGAGGCCCTGCGCGAGCTGATAAAGGACACCAACATCAGCATGATACAGTGGCGCAACTTCAACATAGACCCCGATTGGTACCTGGGTAAAATGGGCATTACAGAATCCGGCGAATGCCTTGGTGTATTGCAGTTAATGGAATTGATCCACGGGGAATTTCCCAAGCTGAAGTTTGGCTACTACAACCCACCTGCTGAAAGAATGAAAGATTTTGATAAGGATTTTGCACATTGACCATGTTTACCTCAACAGCGTAATACTACCGCTCAGCTGTTTATAGGTGCCATCTGTGAATGTAGCCTCGAGTGTATAAGCATAAGCTGCATCTCCCTGCGGCTGTCCTTTGGTTACCGGGCAGCCATAAATAAGTATAGGGCGCCGTGCCGCCTGATGCAGCCACCGTTGCCGTGCCATCGTTACCGCCATGGCAACTTACATTGGTATGCGACGGTGTAAGAGTAAGGACATTCACAAGCGGCCCGCAATACGTTGGGTTGATAAGATGATAATCTATATTTTCAACCAAATTACTGCCATTTGCCATGTAAGGATAAACCCAGCCCTGATCGGTGGTCATTATTATCTTGCCCCAGGCAGGGTTTGGTGGGCAAAAGCAAAAGCCATAATCGTTACCGCCATAACTCAGGAACGGGAAAACTGTATTGCTGCCGCTGCCCGTGCAACCATCGTAAAAGGTATCAATGGCAGGCACATTCAAAGGTGTAGTGGCAAAGTACCCTGTACCTGCAGTGGGCCAAAGTGCCCCGTGGTGGTACTGAGCGAAATTGACAGAATGTATTGATGTTATCCATCAGATTATGGAAAATGCAACTTCCCGCATCATTTTAACAGGCTCATTGCCCTCTTTTTACTAATTTACAGCCATACAGACAGGTATTTATGATAGCAGCAGCAGAGCAACCGGTCAATATAAAGGCAGCAGCGTGGACGATAGGGGTGCACATAGCGCTCCTGCTCCTGTTCCTGCTATTCAGGTATTCGCTGCCCGTGCAACAGCCTGTGCAGGAACTGGGTATGGAGGTGAACCTGGGCAGCAGCCTCAATGGCAGCGGCGACGACCAGCCCATGGCCACTGAACAGCCCGCCCCTGATGCGGCCTCGGTGAGCTTCAAGAGCGCAGCACAGCAAACCACGGCAGCCAAAGAGATGGAGGAAAGCAATGACCCCGATGCACCTGCCATCAACCAGCCCAACCATAGCCACGCCACTACCCATGCCAACACCATGACGGAGACCCGGACGCGTCACAGCAACCAGCCCAATACGGAAAGTAACAGTCCCCGCCAGCAACGCCCGCGCTATACCTACAACGGCAGCACGGGCACTGGTGGTAACGGCGCCATGCAGGACCACCCCGGCACAAACGAAGGCAATACCACAGGCCCCGGCGACCGAGGCGTACCCAACGGCACTCCCGGCGCAGCCAATTATGAAGGCAGCCCCGGCAATGGCAATGGCGGCATCAACCATAACCTCACTGGCCGCAGCATAGTGGCCTTCCCGCCACGCGAGGCCGACTTTAAAGAGGGTGGCCGCGTAGTGATAAAGGTAACCGTGAACCGCGAGGGTGTTATTACTGAAAAACGCATCGTGTCCATCAGCAATGCGGCCCTGCGGGATATAGCCCTGCGCAAGGTGGAAAAGATCCGCTTCAATAAAAGTGATTCGGCCCCTGCAGAACAGTTCGGGAATATTACCTTTGTATTCAAAACACGCTCCTGACCAGCAGACCGGGTATGGACATAGCACAAGCTTACAAACAAACAGTCGACTACTTATACACCACGTTACCCATGTTCTCCAGCAAGGGTAAGGAAGCCCTTAAGCCCGGCCTCGATAACATACGCAAGCTCTGTAAGATACTTGATGACCCGCAGGAGCAGTTTAAAAGCATACATATAGCCGGCACCAACGGTAAAGGCAGTGTAAGCCATATGCTGGCAGCCATATTGCAGGAGGCCGGTTACAAAGTGGGACTTTATACTTCTCCCCACCTCGTAGATTTCCGTGAGCGTATACGTATCGACGGCGTGCCGGTAAGCCGGGAATGGGTGATAGATATGGTGGAACGGCTGAAGCCCGTTACGCTGGAGACCGTACAACCTTCTTTCTTCGAGCTGACCGTAGCAATGGCCTTTACCGCATTTGCAGAAGAGAAGGTGGATATTGCGATCGTGGAAACGGGATTAGGCGGCAGGCTGGACAGCACCAATATCATAACACCACTCCTCTCCGTTATTACCAACATCAGCTACGACCATAAAGATACCCTGGGCAATACGCTTGGCGAGATAGCCGCTGAAAAGGCCGGCATCATCAAGCCACAGGTGCCCGTAGTGATCGGACAGCAACACCCCGAAACGGAACGTATATTTTTTGAACATGCATTGCGCAACCAGGCAACGGTTTACTATGCCGAAGCCATGTGGGACATGGTACGCGTAGGGCAAAATGCACGCTACCAGTATTTTAAGGCCGTGCACCGCGCCCGCCGCGAGATGCACGACCTTAGCAGCGACCTGCTGGGCAGCTACCAGCAGTACAATCTCAGAACAGCATTAGCCGCAGTAGAAGTACTCCTTGCCCGGCAAGAGTTTAGTGCCCTTACCATCGATAAAGCCCTGGCAGCCTTCGCCAAAGTGAAACGCCTTACCGGGTTACGCGGACGCTGGGAAATTTTGCAGCAGCAGCCGCTCATCATCAGCGATGTGGCGCATAATGCAGCAGGCATACAGGAGGTAGTGAAACAATGGGAATACATAGATGCTGCACAAAAACATATACTCATAGGTTTCGTAAAAGATAAGGATGTAACAGAGGCCCTGTCCTGTTTCCCGAAAGATGCGATCTATCATTTCTGCAATGCCCGCATTCCCCGTGCCTTACCCGTGGCAGAACTTGCCGCCTTTGCTGCGGATGCCGGTCTGCAGGGTACTGTATATTCATCGGTACAGGAAGCTGTGGATAATATAAGAGGGGGTCTCGGTGCGGAGGATGCACTGCTGATAACTGGCAGTTTCTTTGTAGTAGGTGAAGCTATGGAGCATTTGATGCCCGAGGCAGTACAGTCTACTTTCCCCTTCCCTGGAATATAACCTTGAAGGTATAAAGCATGATCTTGATGTCGAGCGCCAGTGAGCAGTTCTCGATATACAGCAGGTCGTACTTCATACGCTCTTTCATTTGCTCTACGTTCTCGGCATAGCCATACTGTACCATCCCCCATGAGGTAAGTCCCGGCTTTACTTTGTGCAGGTATTTATAATGCGGGTGGGTCTGGCTGATGATATCAATGAAGTGCCGGCGTTCCGGGCGCGGCCCTACCAGCGACATGTCGCCTTTGAGTATGTTGTAGAATTGGGGCAATTCATCTATGCGCCATTTACGCATTATCTTACCCCATTTGGTTATACGGGGATCTTCTTTGCTGGAAAGCGCAGGGCCTTTCTCTTCTGCATCTACAAACATGGACCTGAACTTATAGATGTAGAACGGCTTACCGAACAGGCCTATACGTTGTTGTTTGTATATAATACCACCCGGCGAGGAGAACTTGACCATTAATGCAGCCAGGATATATAATGGCGACAAAATGATGAGCGCGAGCAATGAACAACTGATATCAATGGCCCGTTTGCATACACGCTGCCAATCAGGCATCAGTTCGGGATGTATATGTATCAGTACGGCATCGTACACATTACTTGTCTTTACCGAACCGGATATGATATCATAGATATCCGGCAAGACCTTTACCACTACAGGGCGATAGCTAAGCCTTGTCAATATATTCTCCAACAGGTGGTGCTCAGAGGAGTCCACAGCCACTATCACTTCTTCCACTTCGTGGTCGTCTATGATACCCTCCAGGTTGGAAAGGTGCCCCAGTTGCGGCAGGTATTTGCTCATGCCATTACTGGATTCCTTATTGGAATAGATGAAGCCTTTAAATACATTACCCAGTACCTGGCGGCTGCCGGTTACCTGCTTGTAGATGTCTATGGCCTTATCATTCCCCCCGATGATGAGGGTATTGAAACCTACCTTACCCTTGATCAGGTTATTCTTTACATGGTTAAGTATCAACAAGCGGAATATTAATGTGCAGGCGGTATGGATGAGCAGGTATCGGCCTGTCATCTTAATGATGTATGAACTTTCGGAGCTATCATTAGCAAAAACAAATAATGCTACCGCAATACTGCCGATGATGCAGGAGATCAGGGTACGGTTTATCTCATTCAGGCGCGACTTGCGATACAGATCGAAATACGTGCCCGACAAAAGATATAAAAAAAGCCAACCAGCGGGTATGATTAAGAATATAGAAAGATAATCAAACAAACGCAGTGCATGCAGCGTTTGAAAATAACTACCACTGCCCAGCAACTCATGCCGGTAAGCCCAAAAGAGGGTCCATGCCAGCGCCGCAGACATATAGTCGAACAGCACTAACTGGCGAATGGCTTTTTGTTTTACCGGTGCAAGATGCATTTTTACGCTAAACCTTTAATACGATACTATTTTCATGTTATCCAATAGCACATAGCCATCCTGTAATCCTGTGTCAAGGGTAGATCTTATTATCACATAAAACACATAACCCGGGTACTGACTGGTAAACGTTTCCAGGCCCACATACATTTTAGTCCAGCTCTGACGTGTACGTAACCCTATCTGGTAGCCAAGGTATTTGCTGCCAAAAGGATCTACGGCCACCAGGCCTATTACAAAGGATGTAGTGCTCTTATAGTCAAACTCAAGAAAGGATTGTCCCTGTGTGATGTTTACCCCCTTATTACTCACGACCTCACAAACCGTATCGCCTGTGGATACATGCATATAACCTGACCCATACCCATCTAAAACCATATTCGGGTCGGTAGTAACAGACATAGAATTGTTGCTCACAGTAGTATCATAAGGTTGAAAATCCGATCCGCTTTCAAAATTTTCTTTCCATGGGAACTGTGTAACAGCAGTGTATTTAGATACCGGTGTATGCTCTATCACCTGTCCCGGGGCATAGTCGATAGCGAATGTGTCGAAAACATAGAAGGGATACAAAGACTGCTGGTCCTGGAAACCATCGAAAGTAATGCCCGGGCCTACAGTTATGGTGCCCGCCTTATCTGCAAGCACAGGTACATTGGCGGGGAGCCTGAAAACGCCTACCGGGGCATTGTTATAATACACCCACGCACTGGTAATGTCATGGGAACCATCTGTAAATTTTACAGAATCTATTTTTAAGTAAGTGGGTATTTGTTCCTTTGGATTAACGATGTTACATCCCCAGATCAGCAAACTTCCAAAGAACAGCAATAATATATTTCTCACTCCATTAAAAAATAAAAATGTTATAATACCGTTCATATAACGCGAATAATGCCTAAACATTGTGCATCTCGTTATGCAAACTCATCTTTTTTAATATTTGCTCCGCAACATCCATAGCCTGGTATCCATCATACACGGTCACCCTGACGGGCTTATCGTTCAGGACGGCATCGGCAAACTCCCTTAGCTCCATATTGACCGCATTGCTCATGGTCACCCCGGGCATATCAACAGTAATAGTTTTTCTTTCCCCATCCGGCATTTCAAGGGGAAAGTTTTTCACACCACCTTCTTCTCCTAGCGGCCTGAGACTTATTACCTCTGTCTTTTTATCAAGAAAATTAACCCCTATATATGCTTCCCGCTGAAAAAGGCGCATTTTCTGCACCTGTTTTAGCGACACCCTGCTGGATGTGAGGTTTGCCACACAACCATTATCAAATTCAATACGTGCACTGGCTATATCCGGCGACTCGCTGATAACAGCTACACCGCTTGCAGATATCCTCCGCACGGGTGATTTTACCAGGTGCATCACAATGTCTATATCGTGTACCATCAGGTCCATTATTACCGAGGTCTCACACACACGGTTGGGGAACTGTACCAGGCGCTGCGCCTCGATCAACATAGGTTGCAGCGACCGGCTGCCAAGGGCCAAAAAAGCCGGGTTGTAGCGCTCAGTATGACCTACCTGGCATTTTACATTAGCTTCTTTTACAAGGTTCACCAGTTCGGCAGCTTCGTCGAGGGAATAGGCAAGGGGTTTCTCAATGAAAATATGCTTCTGGGAAAGGAGGCACTTCTTTGCAATATTAAAATGGGCAGAAGTAGGTGTAACTATGTCCACTATATCTGCACTGTTTATGAGCTCATCTGCGTCTTCATAACGTTTTACGTTATATTGTTTACTCGCGAACAAAGCATTGTCATCGTCCGGGTCATAGAAGCCAACCAGCTCGATACCAGGCACTAATTTCCATTGCTCTATGTGAATCTTACCCCAACTACCAGCGCCAAATACTCCAACTTTAAGCATGCTTGCTTACAAATATATTTTTTATTATGTGTTGCGAAAATTTTGTTGCAAGATAGCAATAAAAGGGCAGTATCATATCAGCCCGCTATCGGCAAAACTAAAGAAGCCGTCTGTCGAAATAATGATGTGATCCAGAAGCTTAATATCCATTATTTGTGCTGCTTCTTTGAGCTTACGGGTGAGCTCCCTATCTGCGGAACTAGGTTGCAGGTTACCGGAGGGGTGGTTATGTGCTACGATGAGCTGATTAGCATTTTGCAACAAGGCATTTTTCAATATCAGCCTGGTATCGGCCACGGTGCCGGTGAGGCCACCTGTACTTACTATCTCATGCCGGATAACACGACTGGCATGGTTGAGATAGATAACACAAAATGCCTCGTGGTTCAGGTCCTGAAGCAGCGGTGTAATGATATCAGCCGCTTCCCGGCTCGACGACACAGTGGCACGCTGCAGACCTTCGCTCAACTGCCTGCGGCGACCCAGCTCGAGTGCGGCAGCTATGGTAATGGCGCGCGCTTCGCCGATGCCCTTGGTCTTTTTCAATTCCAATATGCTAAGGCGGCCCAATTCGTTAATGTGATTGTGAGCCCTGCCCAGTATTTCACGGGCCAGGTCAAGTGCAGATTTTTCCCGGGTGCCGCTGGATATAAGTATAGCCAGTAACTCAGCATCAGTAAGCGCTGCTGCGCCCTTTTGCAGCATTTTCTCGCGGGGGCGCTCATCTTCCGCCCAGTTCTTTATGCTATTAGAGGGATTCATTATCAAGCCCAAAGAAATCAATTTGTGCCAATATTTAAAAATTTTTAACACCCAGGCTTATTTACAGTAAAATGTCTTTATATTTATAATACCTCAAGCATACATTGCAACATGAAATATCTGTACCTCGGTTTCCTCTTATTGTTCGTAACCTGCGTATGTCCTGCGCAGAACATAATACACAACCCAAGTTTTGAACAATATATCCTTTGCCCTACCGGCTATAGCCAGATGGACCTTGCTCATGTTGTAGAATGGCAAAAAGGCACCAACGGAACCTCTGATTATTTTAATGAATGCGCCGTGAATGTGGTCAGCATACCCGCAAATTATTTCGGTACACAGGCAGCACTTGACGGACATGCCTATGCCGGCTTTTACAATTCCAACAATAACTACAGGGAATATGTACAGGGAAATATGGACCCTATGGTACCCGGACAAACCTATACAGTGACCATTTGGGTATCACAAGCGGAAAACTATACAAACGCCTCAGACGGGTTTGCTGTGTTCTTTTACGTGAATACCGTGGGTATCCCCACCAACATTACTACACCTCTTGCAGTTACGCCACAGATAGACTACGGACCAACATACGGTATCATCAATGACATGGTGAATTGGGTGCCCCTGACGGCCACATTCACTGCCGATTCTGCATATGAGCACCTTATGATCGGCAACTTCAGGAATGATGCCAACACGGCACATACGGAGAATGGATACGGCTACTATTATGTAGACCTTGTAGAGATAGTTCCTTCTGGCTTCGATGCCATTCCATCACACACGGATGTACACTGCAACGGTGGTAATGATGGTACGGCTTCGGTAAGCCCGGCAAATGGCAATGCGCCTTACAGCTATCTGTGGACACCGGGCGGCCAAACTACGCAAAGCGTCACCGGCCTTACTGCCGGTTCTTATACCTGCCGCGTAATAGATGCTACGCCCGATACAGTTTTAGACACCATTGTCATTGCCGAGCCTACGGCGTTGGTGGCCACCACCTCGCAGACCAATGTGGCCTGTAATGGCGGCAATGACGGCTCCGCCACCGTCAATGTATCCGGCGGTGCAGGCCCTCCTTATACTTATGCATGGGCCCCTACGGGCGGCAATAATGCTACAGCCACGGGGCTCTCTGCCGGCAGCTATACCTGTACCATCACCG
>CAYZTM010000043.1:0-30229 GCA_964481425.1 uncultured Flavipsychrobacter sp. | reverse complement strand
TGTGAGTGTGCTATTGGGCAAGGCTTTATCTGTATTGTTATTAATATTCATAGTACTATGTGCCATATCCCTTATCTATACCTACGGGCCCTCTATTTCGCACAAGTTCAGGTTCTTCTCCCCTGGTTCGGTATTCGCCACTATACTCTTCATCATCGCTACTTACGGGTTTTACTACCTGGCCAATAATTTCATCAATTACAATAAGGTATATGGCTCTATCGGAACTTTGATAGCCTTTATGGTTTGGATATGGCTGAATACCATGGTAATTTTGATCGGCTTCGAATTGAACGTTAGCATTGTTTTGGGAAAAATATCGAGGGCAAAAAATGGCATTAAAGGCGCAAAAACTATATAGAGCAGTATTGCTTATACTACCCCTTACTTTTTTTTATGCTTGCCATAACAGCAATCGCCTGCCCGACAGGGTCACGTTTACAGAGCATATAGCCCCCATCTTTTACAAGCATTGTACGGTTTGCCACCGCCCCACGGGCATGTCGCATATCGAGCTCATCAACTATAACGAGGCAAAGAATTATGCCTCATCCATAGCCTATGTGGTGAGGGAAAGGCTGATGCCGCCATGGCCGGCCGACCCGCACTATACCGAATTCTCGGAGCAAAGACTGCTGACAGAGCACGAAATAAAACTGATAGAAAAATGGGCCCAGGATGGGGCGCCGGAAGGCCCGAAGGATAAAATGCCGAAAGAGCCTGATTATCCTACTGGTTCTGCTATCGGCAAGCCCGACATGCGCCTGCCGGTGAAACCTTATTTCTTAAAAGCCAACAGTACGGATAAGTTCCTCATCATAAAAGTACCCTTTGAGCTTCCGCGCGATACCTATGCATCAGTTATAGAGTTCGTGCCCGGCCCGCACAATGTGGTGCACCATGTGAACGGGGATATGGTGAAGTATGATTTTGATAAGAAGAAGAATGTATTCGATGGAGAGCGTATAGCGGATATGATCAATGACAGCAATATAGTGCTGGCTTTCAAAAAACTGGGCCTGCCCAACGATGATGGTACTTATCCTATGCTGGAGAAATCTGTCGTTAATTATTTGCCGGGTGTATATGCCCAGCGCTACCCGGATGGGATAGGCGGCTTCTTCCTCCCGCGAAAGGGGGCCTTCCTCCTCAATGACCTCCATTACGGGTTTACGCGCGATGAGGACCTGACCGATAGCTCCTATATCAATGTGTTTTTTACCAAAACTCCGCCCGAACGCATTGTCCAGGAGTTCCAACTGGGTACAGTCGGTATCTCACCGGTGATCCCTGATCTCATTATACCACCCAATACCGTAAAAAAGGTCCATAGCAGCTATGTGGTGCCTATGGATATATCCGTACTTACTGTCAATCCCCATATGCACCTGCTGGGCAAGAGCTTTAAAGCCTATGCTGTAACACCGGGTGGAGACACCATTCGCCTGATATCCATACCTCGCTGGGATTTTAACTGGCAGTATTTCTATACATTCAAAAAGATGGTGAAAATACCCAAGGGTAGCACTATAACTGCCGAAGGGGTTTACGATAACACGAAAGACAATCTTATGAACCCATACAGTCCGCCCCGCCTCGTGCGCGACAATAACGGCAGTATGAAGGCCACCGACGAGATGTTCCAGTTCATCATCAGCTACCTGCCTTATAAAGAAGGTGATGAGAACATAAGCCTCGAGGTGCCGCAAAAGGCCCACTAAGTATTTTACGTTTTATTAGCATTCCCGGAAGCTTTATATCCCTTAACTTTAACCAAAATTATTACTCTATGAGATCTGTGTTCTATACAGTGGCAGTAGCCCTGTTGACCATCGGCAGTGCAAGCGCGCAGCACGCCAATATCCAAAGCCTGGCCATAGGCAGCCCCATACCGGGTGCTACGGATAAGCTCAAGTCGGTTTCCGGTAAAAAGGTGTCTTTGGCAGATATGAAGACAAAAAACGGTCTGCTCGTCATGTTCTCCTGCAATACCTGCCCTTATGTCATCAGGAGCCAGGCACGTACGCAACAGGTCATGAAATATGCCCGCGACAAAGGCATTGGTATGATCATCATTAACTCCAATGAGGCCCAGCGCGATGATGCCGACTCTTACGAAGCAATGGTGCAATACGCTAAAAAACAAGCTTACAATGTGCCATACGTAGTGGATGAGCAATCTACACTGGCCAATGCATTTGGGGCTACCCGTACCCCGGAGGTATATCTTTTTGATGAGAGCGGCAAACTGGTGTACAAGGGTGCCATGGAAGATAACCCTTCCGATCCGGAGCACTCCAAAGATATTTTCATAACCGGGGCTATAGACAATATGCTGGCAGGCAAGCCAATAGACCCCGACAGTACCAAGTCTATAGGCTGCTCTATTAAGAGGGTTATGTAGGCTTTTTGCAAAAGTTATGGTAAAACCGGTCGCTATAGCGCCGGTTTTTTGTTTCCCCGAAAAAGTGGCACCAAATTTTCTATGGTAGAATATCACGCTTTGGTAATACTAATTAAAGTACCTTTGGCGGCTTTTTCATATGGAGACCAGGCAGGTTTTTCTCACTACTTCGCCAACACGCTGGCAAAGGTTCAAATGGACCTTCAGGCTACTCCTGTTCCTGGGTGCCATTTTGATCGCTGTATTGGTGCTTGCCTACAGGAAAGGTGGTAACCCAAGCTTGCCGCAGCTCAGGGAAAAAAATGAAAAGTATAAAGCCATCCTGCACCCCGGTAAGCACCTGCTGATGCAGGAGAACAGGGTCAGCGACTCCTTCGAGGGGTTCCGGAAATACATCAGTGCCCGGCCTAAAAAAGTTAAGACCGTCAAAGCAGATAGTATTCACGAGATGGACGCAGCCATACGGGCTGCCTTTTATGTGGCATGGGATGCGCAGTCATACTTCTCCTTAAGGGCTAACATCTCGAAGCTGAACATGATCCTGCCGGAATGGTTCTTCATTGATCCGAACGGAGATACGCTTACTACCAATATAGACCATCGGGGCGATAGTGTCATCAAAGCCTCGGGTGTCGAGGTGATACCGATGCTGTCCAACAATTTTCACGAGAAGTGGCAGGGCGATGCAGTACATCGTATCATTACCGATCCCGCGAAAAAACAGCGCCTGATCAATGATGTGGTCAATACCCTGTTAAAAAATCATTATAAGGGCATCAATATAGACTTTGAGGAGCTTAAAGAGAATAGTGATGAGGATTTTACAGCCTTTATACGTGACCTTTCGGAGCGGCTGCACAAAGAGGGTTTGCTGGTGACACAGGATATCTCTCCCTTCAATAGCGATTACAACCTTGGCGAGCTGGCAAAATATAATGACTATATTTTCCTGATGTCCTATGACCAGCACGATCAGTCATCTGTTGCAGGCCCGATATGTGCACAGAAATGGATAGAGGCTACGGTGGATGATGCCGTTAAATCGGTGCCTGCTGACAAATTGGTGCTTTGCCTTGCCGGCTTTGGCTACGATTGGCCTAAAGACGACGAGGGCAAAGACGTGACCTATGAAGAGGCGCTGTCAACTGCGGGTGAAGAAGACGCCCGGGTGAATTTTGACAACAATACGTATAACGTACATTATACCTATTACGATGATGACAGCATCCCGCACGATGTATACTTTACCGATGCGGCCACCAATTTCAATACGCTTCGTTTTGCTGCAGAGTACGGCCTCGCAGGTACCTCTTTATGGAGGTTAGGTTCTGAGGATTCCCGCTTGTGGAAGTTCTATAACAAAGATATGAGCAGCGATGGGCTCGATACCTTCAATTTTGCCCAGTTGTCACATGTGCGCGCCAGCAACGATGTGGACTATATAGGTGAAGGCGAGATACTCGACGTTATGAGTACGCCTAAGGATGGCATTATTAAGACTGAGATAGACTCCAGCGAAATGCTTATTAGTGAGGAGCATTACCTTAGCCTGCCTTCCGTATTCGTGGTAAAGAAGTACGGTAATGCTCCAGGTAAGATAGTGCTGACTTTTGATGACGGCCCTGATCCGAAGTTCACACCACAGATATTGGATATACTCAACCGGGAACATGTGCCCGCCACATTCTTCCTTATCGGCATTAATGCAGAGAACAATATCCCACTGGTAAAACGCTTATATAATGAGGGCTACGAAATAGGGAACCACTCCTTTACCCATCCCAATATGGCCGAGGTGAGCATGAATCGCGCTGTGGTGGAGATGAGGGCAACGCGCAAACTGATAGAGTGCATCACGGGGCATTCTACTATTATGTTCCGTGCACCTTACAATGCGGACTCCGAGCCGGAATCAATGCAGGAATTGATACCCGTAGCTTTATCGAAGAAGTATAATTACCTGACCGTAGGTGAGTCGATAGACCCTAATGACTGGGAGGAAGGGGTAACTGCCGATACTATTGTGGCGCGGGTCATCCGGCAGCAGGATATGGGTAGCATCATCCTCCTGCACGATGCCGGGGGCAATACCCGTAAAGCCACGGTAGAGGCCTTGCCCCGTATCATTCACTATTTTAAAAGTAAAGGTTACCAGTTCACTACTGTGGCAGACCTCGTGGGCAAGAGCCGGAACGAACTGATGCCTGCAGTACCCAATGCAGGTTTTGAATTAAAGCTCAATTATGTGGTGGTACAGATACTTTACTGGGGGGGCAATATCCTCTTTTCCCTGTTTGTGGTTTGTATCATATTATCGGTAGCGCGCATACTGTTCATGGGGGTGCTGGCTGCCCTGGAGCACAGGAGCGAAAAAAAGAAGAATTTGCCCCCCTTACCGGGTTCACCCCTGGTAAGCATTATAGTGCCCGCTTACAATGAAGAGGTAAATGCGGTAAGCTCGCTCAACAACTTGCTGAAGCTGCAGTACCCGAACTTCAACATCATATTTGTGGACGATGGCAGTAAAGATGGTACTTATGCAAAGGTTGCGGCAGCATTCAAAGACAACGACCGTGTTACAGTTCTTACCAAACCGAATGGAGGCAAGGCATCGGCCCTGAACTATGGTATCTCGCATACCGACGCCGATTATGTATTGTGCATAGATGCCGATACCAAATTGCTCCCCGGTGCGATAGCGATGCTGATGAGACATTTTGCCGAAGAGCATGTGGCTGCGGTTGCAGGAAATGTAAAGGTGGGTAACGAGGTCAATTTCATTACGCGCTGGCAAAGCATAGAATACATTACCAGTCAGAACTTCGATCGTAAGGCCTTTTCCTTTGTCAATGCTATTACGGTAGTGCCCGGTGCCATCGGCGCATTTCGCCGCAAGGTCATAGAAGAAGTGGGGGGCTTTACCAGCGATACCCTTGCTGAAGATTGTGATCTCACTATGCGCATATTGAGGGCCGGTTATGTGGTCAAGAATGAGAACAATGCCATTGCTATGACGGAAGCTCCCGAAAGCATCAAGATGTTCCTCAGGCAACGTTTTCGTTGGAGTTTTGGCGTCATGCAGTCATTTTGGAAGAACAGGGATACCCTCTTTAATACCCGCTATAAAGGTTTGGGTATGATTGCGATGCCCAATATACTCGTGTTCCAGGTACTTATCCCTTTAGTAGCCCCCCTTGCTGATCTCTTTATGATCTTTGGCTTGCTCACAGGCAACGCCCTCGAGATATTGAAATATTACGGAGTGTTCATGCTGGTTGATGCTTCGGTTGCTATTGTTGCCTTCCTGTTCGAAAAAGAGAATATGTGGCGCCTCTTATGGCTGATACCCCAGCGGCTGGTGTATCGCTGGCTCATGCTGTTCGTATTGTTCCGCTCCATCCGCCGTGCTATTAAGGGCGAGTTGCAGCACTGGGGAGTATTGAAACGCACCGGTAATGTAAAGGAAGAATTTGGTCATGCTTAGGCATCAATTCATTTGCCGCCGTATTTTTGTCACATACAATTATGAGTACAGCCGATAATTCTATACTGGGCCTTAAAATGCCTACAGACCCCCGCTGGGTCGATCTCGCATCTATATCCCTTGAAGAAATATTGACAGATCATGCCTTTTGCGAGCAGAAGGCTGCGACACAATGCATATCGTTGATACAACGATACCCGGATAAGATAGACTTGGTCAATGCACTATCTCCCATTGTTACCGAAGAGTGGGGGCATTTTCGCATGGTCTGGGCCGAGATGAAAAAAAGAGGCTATGAGTTGGGCCGGCAGCGTAAAGATGATTACGTGAACTTGCTGTTGCAGCATGAGCCAAAGGGTGTACCTGCCGGGGACAAGCTTTTGCATAAGCTAATGATATGTGCATTGATAGAAGCGCGCAGTTGTGAACGTTTTCGCCTGTTGTCGGAGGAACTGGAGGAGGAGGAACTGCGTAAGTTTTATTACAAATTCATGGTTTCAGAGGCCGGGCATTATCGTTTGTTCATTGATCTTGCAGAACAGTATTACACTGTGCCACAGGTGCGCGCAGCCTGGCAGCAGTGGCTGGGTATCGAAGAGCAGGTATTGCAGCAACTGGTACCCCGGGGCGACAGAATGCACTGATTTTGTAATTTAGTATAGCTTAAAACATGTTGTATGCGTACGATAACCTTGATGCTTTCGCTTTGCTTCATCACAATGCTTTTGGCATTTGCCCCAACAGGCTTGCTCATATCCAGTTCAGCATTTACCAATAACGGCGCTATTCCTTCTCGTTATTCCTGCGAAGGCGACCAGGACAGCCCGCCACTGCATATCTCGAATATTCCTGCAACCGCTAAGTCCTTGGCCTTGATATTGCATGACCCCGATGCGCCGGTCCGTGGTGGCTTTACCCACTGGGTTGTATGGAACCTCGATACAAAGGGCGATATACCTATGAATTTTAAAGGCGGGGAGCAGGGGCTTAACAGCGCGCACAAGAAAGGCTATGTGGGTATGTGCCCGCCTTCCGGCACGCATCATTATCATTTTGGGGTCTATGCCCTGGATACAAAATTGCAATTACCTGCAAGTACTGATAAAGAAAAATTGGAGCAGGCTATGAAAGGCCACATTTTAGCACAGGGCGATCTCATTGGTTTGTATCAAAAGAAAAATTGACGGTGTTTCACATACGATGGTATGGTTTTTTAGCCTAATGGGACAAAAAAACTATAACTATGCGTACACTATTTTCAATATTGGTAAGTTGCTTTCTGGCAACAGCATCAATGGGGCAGGACAAGATGACTGTTACTAGTCCGGCATTTAAGAACAATGGTATGATTCCCGCAGAATATACTTGTAAAGGCAGGTCGTTTAGTCCTCCCTTGCATATCTCCAACATACCCAAGGGTACACAGTTTCTGTCGCTTGTAGTGCAGGACGTGGATGCTAATTACCCGACTGGTGTTACTCATTGGCTGATCTGGGACATTAAGACCAATGCGCGCACGGAGATGGCCATACCCGCTAATTTTACAGGGGGCATCCAGGGATATAACGGTATGAATCGCAAAGGTTACCTCGCTATATGTCCTGATTCGCTTACGCACCATTATCATTTTACTGTTTATGCCCAGGATATCGAGATGCAGGCCGGCCCCAAAACAGACCGTAAGAACCTGCTAAGCAGGCTCCAAAGCCATATCGTCGCAAAAGCTACATTAGTTGGTGTTTATAAAAAATAAAAGGGATTAAAGTCTTAACGAGTGCCCCGGATACTTTTTCGGGGCATTTTTACTTAAAGTGTGATCTTCATCTGTCCCATGCATCCGGCATTTTAATATGTAGGGTAGTGTAAATATTTAAAATATTCGTCTTTATGGCATTGGCAAAAGCCGAAAGGAGGCCAATAACGGGACGCCTTGCAGGGTAAAAAATAAGATAGTAACTTACTGCCCATTATAAGGTATTTATATTCTTTTGCGCTAATAAATATGTCTATGAAGCAAATATTACTTTCCTTCTTTACTGCTTGCAGCTTGCTGCTCACATTCGCGGCTGCGAACGCACAGGATGATATTTGGGAACATACACCATCGCCCTATAAAGTGTTCAAAAGTGGCGGTACCATCTTTTTGCCAAAAGAGGTTGTGGATAAAGGTGATATGATAGGGCGGGATTGTGGTCAGTACATCATCCCGCACGATGCTGCCGACGATATCCTCGACTGGACAAGGGCGAAGAACCAGGATGGCAGCACCTGTTACGACATACAAAGCATCGAGGACGAACTGAGCATCAACGATGGTGCCTGGGATAATAAAACTCTGGTAAGAATAGACCTCCGCTCGGAAGCTATGCATGAATTGCATATGCACTGGCCCAATGAGAACGACTGCGTTCCTTATGCCCCATGGATGGACGGCATCTCAAGCTGCTGTGGTGTGCCCATAGCCATGATCAGTGCTGTACCCCGCGACTATGCTGTGATCGTTGATAACGAAATTAAGCCTTGTATAAAGACCAAACCGGGTATCCCCGTTCCCTGGTGGCTGCCCACTCCTTGCAATATACCGCGCTGCTGTAATTGTATTCCTTTGGCGCCGTATTGATCGGATTTTTCAATTCTCGTAGAAGAGAATTTACCGGGCCATTGGCCTGATTCAAGTATTTTTGCATAATGGCTGCATACCTGCGCAAAGCCCTGTTGGGACAAAATGTTTTGCCTGCTGAACCATCCGGGAACTGGAAACTCGCATGGAAAAACAAGATGTTCCGGCTAAAGCTGGCTTTTGGTCTGCTTATTATTACAGGTATATTATATTCTCTGCCTTCGTTTTTCCATGCCATTGAGCTGCGCAATGGTCGGGTCGTGAATGATGTGGTATTACGGCATCTGCCGGCATATAATGTATCAGGTCTTATCTTTTTACTGGTTTGGTCCATGGCCGCATTCACAACATGGCGCGCCGTACAGCAACCCTATATTTTTATATTGTTCCTCTGGTCATTCATCTTTCTGACCCTTGTACGCATTGCAGCCATAAGCATACACCCCCTCGACCCGCCCCGTGGGCTCATCCCCCTTGTCGATCCGCTGAGCAATTATTTTTATAAGGGCACTTTTATTACCAAGGACCTTTTCTTCTCCGGTCATACGGCCACACAATGCCTTATGTTCCTCTGCATGAGGAAGCCGACCGACCGTATCGTCCTCTTTTTGAGCATTCTCCTGCTCGCGGCACTGTTGCTTGTACAGCATGTGCATTACACTATTGATGTGCTTGCAGCTCCATTCTTTACATACTGCTGCTATATGATGGGCAAATGGGTAGTGAAGGAAAGAAGCTATTCAATAGAATAGTACTGCTTTCGGCTCTTATTCTTCCTCCCTTTCCACCTCTATCGAGCATTCACCGATAATAGCGGCCAATGCGCCCACCGCGGCCAGCACCGGTGCCAATACCACACCCACTACGCCAATTGTAAGCGGGAAGTTCATTAGTTCTTTGCCATCCTTATCCTTTATAGTGATCTTGCGGATGTTGCCTTCATTGATAAGTTCCTTTACTTTTTTCAGCAGGTTGTCCCCGTGCATTTGAAAAGATTCTTTCCTTGCCATGGCTGATTTTTTTTTCAAAGTTAAGCAGGGGCTCAAATGACAAATATGAGTTTGGTCATTTGTCCAGTCTGTTTTCATCCCCCGTAAAGGGTGATTTGCAGTATATCATCCAACCATATTGGCTCTAAATACAGTTTAATACTTTGAAATGACAAGTGTATGACAGCGGTCGCTCTTGTTTTACCTGTCTTGTTGAGTCAAACGAAATACTTATGTACAAGCTGCTCTTTGTTTCAGCTATGCTGATCTTTTTTACAAATACCGTGAATGGCCAGGCATGGCAATGGGCCGAAAAAGGAGGTGGGACGCATAATGAATATGCGGGAGACATTGATATAGATGCTCATGGCAATAGCTACATAACCGGTAAGTTTTACAATTCGGTTTCGTTCGGTGCTTATACTTTGAACAGTCCGGGTTCATGGGCTATTTACATAGTCAAGTACGATGTAAATGGTACGGTACTATGGGCAAGGGTAGCAGGTACTGCAGCAGACATCAAGGCTACCGGTATTTGCGTTGATGCATCCGGGTATATATCGCTTACGGGGCTCTACCTGGACAGTGCTTCATTTGGCGATGCGAATCCTGTACCGGCATATGCTGTAGCAGGCTACGATATATTCATTGCTCGTTATAATCCTATGGGCGATTTGTCCTGGGTACGTTCTGCAGGCGAGCAGGGTTATGATTATAGCAGCTCCATAAGCCACGATGGGCAAGGGAACCTGTTTATTACAGGTGAGTTTCACATTTCGGCATATAATATGTCGGCAGCGAAAGTATTTGTAGCTAAGTATGATAGCAGCGGTAATAATACATGGTTCACTATAGCGCAGCACTACGGGAACTTTCACCAGGGTAATGACCTTTGTACCGGAACAGATGGCATAAGCTATGTGACAGGACAATTTTTTGACACCTTGTTTTTTGATCCCATTCATGCTTTGGGTGCCGGCAATATAGAAGCCAATATATTCATCCTGAAGGTAGATAGCAGCGGTAATATTGTATGGATGCAAAGTGCAGGTGCAGCATCGGGTTATACCAGCAGTAATGCCATAGGGATGGATGCAGCAGGTAATGCGTTTATCACCGGCTTTTACAAGGGCACTGTTTCTTTCGGGGCTTTGAGCTTAACCGGCCCGGCAGGCCTGTCCTACGATGTTTACCTGGCGAAATGCAATGCAAATGGCGACTTCCAGTGGGTGAACAAAGCTACCGGCCCATGGGACCTTGACGATGCTGAGCGCATCTCGGTAGGTAAGGTAGGGGATGTGTATATAGCCGGCAATTTCCAGGACTCGCTTACATTGGACAGTATTACTGTATACAGCCCGGGCCAGCCGGATGTGTTCATCGCTCATACAGATTCTTCGGGTCATTTTATATGGGCCGATGAATGCGGTGGCCCTGCCTATGACAATATTGCGGGTATCAAGGTTAATGCAACCGGGCTTTATCTTACCGGCGATTTTAAAAGCACGGCACATTTCGGCCCGGTATTATCACTTACTGGCGATAGCAGCGATATTTTCACCGCCCGCTTACAGGATACTGCTTCAGCAATAGTGAAGACCTTACCCGGACGAAAGAATATTGTTCTGTTCCCCGATCCTGCTGCTGCAGAGCTGTGCTTGTCGGGTGTGCCTGTCTCAAGCACTTATACGATATACGACCTCAGGGGAAGGGTAGCAGTGAGTAGTAAAACTACCAAGGCCAACAAAGTAGATATAAGCACACTGCACCCGGGCTTATATTTCATACGGTTTTTGATGGATAGTGGTGAAACAGTCGTACTCAGGTTTACGAAGAGTTAAGCCAACTGTACTTATCTATACTACTGTTTCTGTACTGCCTGTGGTTGGGCTCGCAGCACTATCTTTGCTGCAAACGTTATTCTATGCAGATCATGCCACCAGCAGCAGCCGATTATGGCTTTTACAACGGCTATTTTCTCCTGGCCCCTAAGACAGAATTGACCGCCGCCCTGAAGGCCAATATGGAAGAGATCAAAGCCTTTGCGCTCAGCCTAAGTGAGGAAGAACTTGCCTACCGCTATGCAGAAGGCAAGTGGAGCATCAAAGAGATATTTACTCACTTCGTGGACGCGGAGCGTAATTTCTGTTACCGCATTATGCGCATATCTCGGGGCGATAAGGGTATCCTTCCGCCCATGGACATCCACTCCTTTGTGATGAACTCGAATGCCGCCAATCGCAATATGGAAGATATACTTGCCGAGCTGGAACACCTGCGTGCCGCCACCATACTACTGTTCAAAAGCATGAGCCCGGAAATGCTCGATGTGGTAGGCCCTGCACATAGCGTGATGATATCGCCACGGGCCCTCGGTTACATCCTCGTGGGGCATAGCCTGCACCACTTTGCGGTCATTAGGGAAAAATACCTTAGCGCTAACCCTGTATAGTAGCTATTCCAATCCGCAGCTGTAGCCATTGGCCACATAGTCATTGTTGTGGGTGCAGGCTTTGAGCGCTTTGCCGCGGGTCATTTTTTGCTGCAGGATGAATTCGCCTATCTGCCCTGAGCCGTAATTCTTGCAATAGCAGGTATAGGTCTTCTTGCAGGAAGATGTAATGACACAGGCGGCTATGGCAAAGCCCGCTACGAACAGTTTGGCCCTCATAAGCGCGAAGTTAATAAAACATCGTGGCCCTAACCTTAATACGCGAGGCCAAAACGGTACCATGTTTTGCTGGCTTCACTCATGTTTTGCCGCTCACTGCTGCCGTTATTCCCTTCTGAGCCGCCGTGCATACCACCCCCACGCATGCCGCCACCACGCATACCTCCGCCCTCGTTCATACCGCCACCGCCGCCACGCATACCCCTGCCTTCGCCACCCTCATTACCGCCCTGCCTGTTGCTATGCTGCCATTTCATGCCCTTTATCTCAAAGCATACGCTTATAGGCCTCCCCGCATCGCTTTTGTCCAGTTGCTCCTTGCCATACAGGGTCTTGAAGGGTATGGATGCTTCCCATACCAGCGAGTTGTACTCATCTACAGCCATGCGCACGGTTATGCCGCAGTTATTGTTCTGGCTCACTACCGAGCCGCCATTGCAGCCGGCAAAGCCATCGAGGGATAGCTGCACGGCATCGGCCGCCATCTTACGGGCGCGCTCCTGCATCCGCTTCTCGCGGTCCATGTTCTGCATGGCTTCCTGTCCCTCCTGCCTGTTTTCCTGCCCTTCCATTTTGTGCTCCGCAGGCAGGGGATAGTTGATGGCCATACTTTGGTTCTTAGCACCCCCGGTATCTATCCATACCGTCATGCCTGCCCGCAGTATCTTCATCATGGTCATCACGTCGCCGCTCTCCATGGTTATGTAGAGGTTCTTGCCGTCGTTCGATGTAGCGTAGCCTATCTGTGCTTTGCTGTCGTTGAAGGGGTAGGGTGAGGGCCAGTCGCGGTTATCGCCATCAACAGTTATGGCCTGTGCCTGCCAGGTGCCGGTTGGTTTTTGCCTGCTGCTGTTCTTGCTGCCGCTGCATGCGGCAAGTGTAAGTATGCTGCCTGTCGACAACAAAAGCAGCATATGAGAATGATGCATGTATGGTTACTATTGAATGGATGAATGGACCGCCTTTTGGACGAAGGCTAAGCCCCTAAGTTTAAATTGGCTGAACCTAATCCTGCGGGAAGTAATATTCTATTTTTCGTTCTGTTATCTCCAGGCTGCCATCCTGCCGGTAGACCACCTTCCGCTGCCAGTTACCCCGCACATCGGGCAGGCGGTATTCGGTCTTTGTCTTCACCGTTGTGTCGGCATACGTTTCGCTACGCTCGCTTTCCCGGTTATTGTCATCGTAGCAATAGCTGGTCTTGTATAGCAGCTTGCCATCAGGGCCGTAGTAGAGGTCTTCAACGAGGTTGTGATCATTGTCGTAGCGGTACAGCTCATGGTAGGGGCCGGTCTCAGGGGGCGTATAGCTCTCCTTCAGTTCGCCTTGCTTGTTGTACAGGTAGCGTTCCTGTAGCACAGGCTTGCCATCACTGCCGGTAATGTAGTGGCCCAGTTCGTAACCATCGGCCTTATAGGTATATCCTATGCTGGTAGTACCCTTCGCCTTATTGTCTTTGCCATAGACTGTGGTTTTGGTGGGCACGCCTTTTGCATCATAGATGGTTACCGTGTACGATGAGTCGAAAGCTATGCGCACCGACTGAGTTTTGATGAGCCTGCCATTGTAGGCAATGTTATATTCGCCGGTTAGCTCATCATATTGGCTGTAGCTGCTGTGCCGGAGCAGCAGGCCGCCGTTCAGGCTAAAGGAATCAACGCTTCGCCCAGTGTACATCTCTTCGAGGAAACGACCGGCAAATTCGCCCCGGGCTGTGAAGACCGAGTCGGTAATTAGCTTCACGGGGCCATCGAGCTTTGCCTGCGCAAGGGTCTCGCAAACTTTGTCTTCACTGAAGGAAAGCAGGGCGAAGCTACCCAGCAGGGCACAGGCTAATATGCGGGATGGTCTTTTCAAACGGTGTTTTTGGAGGTCTAAATATACGCAATCTGCGCAGCGCTTGTTTTTCCTGCCGTGCATGCGGCCCTGTCTTTTTTGCCGGCTGCATGGTATTGTGCTACACAGTATTTATATGCATCGTAGCCGGTTTACTTTTAGTCGTTCAAAAATATTATGTGTAATTATAATTTTTATACTTATCTTTGCACTTTATTAATAATTTAAAATCTTAGAATGCAAGAAGGTACAGTTAAATTTTTCAATGAAACCAAAGGATTTGGTTTCATCACTCCATCGACAGGTGGCCAGGATGTTTTCGTTCATGTTTCTGGCTTGATAAGCGAGATCCGCGAGAACGACCGTGTGTCATACGAGGTGCAAAATGGTCAAAAAGGTTTAAATGCGGTTAATGTTACTGTAATATAATTTTTTAGTTTCTCATTTTGAAGAAGCTGCCCTCACAGGGCAGCTTTTTTGTTTTAGGCAACTACCCGGACACATTCCATGCTGAACAAGCGTTCAAATACTACCCCGGCTCCGGGAGCACGTCCGCTTTCCCCTTGCTTTTCGGATATTTTTTACAGCCCTCAGCACAATATGAGAAACAGTAAATATTGTCTAACTTACACTACATTATTTCAAATTGGTTTACCTATGAAAAAAACTATGCTTTACCTGGTATTCGTATCAGTGTCTCTCTCAACATTCTTTAGTTCCTGTTCCAGGCAAAAGGAGGAAACGGCCCCTGCCCCCGACTTTTCAGCTACTCCGGCAATGGATGGCACCATCGGTGGTATTGCATGGCAGGCTTCTTCGCTTAATGCCTCGCTCAATACCCTGGGCACGCAGCAAGAGCTGGTGATAAATGGCTGGCAGCAAAGTACCGACCAGACCGTTTACCTTGTTGTACATCCCTATAACCTTGCTACCGGCACCTTTTATTTTGCACCGGGGCAGGAGAATAGGGCATTTTACAGACTTGGCTCAACCACGGTTGACAGCAGCGACTACGCAAAATCAGGCCGTATCGTTATCTATTCAACCGGTGCCGATACGGTAAAAGGGACCTATGACTTTACTACTGTGAAAAACGTTACTGTTTCCGGCAAGTTTACGGTAATACCGTTCAAATAGTTTTAAAGAGGCACTGGTATTAAACTTTTTATGCTGAACTTTTCAACCCTTTTTTATGCTTGATACGTCATGGTCAAAAACAACTGTCTTCAGAAATACATTATTCTTTTCCTTGCTTGTTTTTTCGCTGGGTCTTAAAGCGCAAACCAATGCATCGCTCGCGCCGGGAACAGTACCTGCAACTTTAATCAGGGAGCCCGATTCACTGGGCGTGTACCACCATGCTGACGAAATGCCCGAAGCAACTGTAGATGTCAGTTCTTATTTAGCAGCGCATGTCAGGTATCCGCAGAAGGCTAAGAGAAAGAATATACAGGGCAGGGTGGTGATACGGTTCGTGATTGACAAAGATGGTTCATTAAGGGATCTTTTTGCGGTATCATCGCCTGCCGATATACTGTCAGATGAAGCCCTGAGGGTCATCAAAGCAATGCCTAAATGGAAGCCCGCAAAGCTGAACGGTGAGGCAGTGCCGGTATATTTTACATTGCCCATTGTGTTTAGATTAGCCAATTAGTTTATTAGGGAATGGAATGATGTATTAATTCATCTTTTTAGTTATGCACCTTCTTCGTTGCACCTTACTGCTTGCCGTACTCCTCCTGCAAGGCCTTGTGTTGCTTGCGCAGGAAGCCATGGGCTGGAGCAGCGACCGCCCTCTTGTCTCCGACGATTTCAAGGGCCATGTGCCCGTTAGGCCCAAGAGATTTACAGCGGTTACGGTTTGCCACCTGTCCTGCAATGTGAATGCCGAACGGCCAGACAGCATTACGGTGGATATCGGCAATGTTTTCCTAACGAAATACTCATGGAAACGCAGGAAGAAGCTGAATGCCTATATCCTAAAGCATGAGCAGGACCATTTTGATATTGCTGAGCTATACGCGCGGCGCATAAGGCAGGCCTTAGGTCGTTGCCATAAGTGGTACAATGCTTCGGGTGCTTACCGCTATGCAAAGCTCAATAGGATATTCCATCGTTATCGTCGCCGCTGCAGGTTCGCCGAGTACTGGTACGATTTCCAGACCGGGCATGGGCGCAGGCGCGAGCGGCAAAAAGAATGGAATAATAAGATCGGTAGCCTGCTTACTGCATACAGGCAGTATGAAGTGAAGTAGTTTTGCCGATCCCGGGTCGGGTAGTGGCGTAAAAGGTCAGGGGACTTCTTTGTGAATATAGCGATCGTCAAGGGCACATACCCATCGAAAACCCCGGAGAAACTCAGTATTTTACACACCTTCTTACAATGGAAAGCAAAGCTGACATACCCGTTATTGCATTTCGGTCTGCGAAAGACTGGCAAAGCTGGTTATCCAAAAATGCCGGGGCTTCTGCCGGTATCTGGCTCAAGATCTTTAAGAAAGATACCGGCGAAAAGACAGTCACTTATGCTGAGGCGCTCGATGAAGCCCTTTGTTATGGCTGGATAGACGGCCAGAAGAAAAGCCTCGATGAGCAGGCATGGCTGCAAAAATTCTGCCCCCGCAGGCCCAAAAGTATTTGGTCTAAAGTCAACATCAGCCATGTGGAGCGGCTCACCCAGGCAGGTAAGATGAAGCCCGCAGGCTTGGAGGCAGTAGCCGCAGCAAAAGCCGATGGCCGCTGGGAAGCCGCTTATGAAGCACAGTCGAAGATGACCGTTCCCGATGACTTTTTAAAAGCGCTGGGCAAGAACAAAAAGACGCTGGCCTTTTACAAGACCCTGAATAAGGCCAACCTCTTTGCCATAGCTTTCAGGTTGCAAACCGCCAAAAAACCGGAGACCCGCCAAAAGCGCATGGAGGCCATCCTTGCCATGCTTTCTAAAGGTGAGAAATTTCATTAAGTAAAAATCCTTTTACTGATTGCCTTTGAGAGCAGTCGAAGACATACGCCGAGCAGGAACTAGACTTTTATCTAATTTTGCCATATGGAAAGAATTTTGAGTAGATATAAGGATGCTGGTTTTTTTGACTACAAAAGTGGAGCCGATTTGAAAAAATTATGTCGAAATTTAAATAAGAAGGGCGTTTATTTGATTTACCGGACAACCGCTGCAAACAAAGACGAGCTAGTATATATTGGAAAATCAGGAACCTTATATCAAAATGGATGGAGTAAACAAACATTGCAAGGGAGAATTCCGAATAAAGTCGGTAAGGACGAGACACGACAACAGTTTTTTGAGCGAAAATTTGTTGAGGAAAAAATTTTGAATTTAAAAATTAGATGGTATACTACATTTGATGATAGCGAATTATTCCATGTGCCGTCATATACTGAAGCTTTGCTGCTGCAAAAATATTATGATGAATATCGCCGACTACCCGAGTGGAATAATGAATTTTAATTAAGACTTTTCTATTATGGGAATAGTTGTCACATCAATCTGGAGATTGGCTACCAATGCGACGTTTCGGAGACATACGCCGACATCTATTATAAACTATGCTGAACTGGCAGCGAGGAAGTGGGTAATTATTTAAGGTTTTCTAAATCCTTTTTAAGCTGGGAACGAATTTTGGTGTCCGGAATTTTGCTAATGATTTTTTGCGTGATAGATTTCAGTGAGTCGAATTGATTTAATAGATAGTCATCAGACAACGTTTCTATGCCATGAATTAATCTATTCCTTATTTTTCTAAGCTCAAATAAATCCGTTACCTCTTGCTGGGATATGATTTTTTTATTTTTCAAGTACGTGAAGTTATTTAGTATAGGACCAGTCACTTCTGAAGATTCGATGTGCCTCATTGCTTTTTCTAATAGTACCCAGCATTTGACAAATGATTCAAATCCAGATGCTTTCTTATCCGGGATAAGCAAGGTTTTGAAGTAATTTTTTAAATTTAATTTTTCAATATCATCAGGTTCAGAAATTAACATGTCAAGCAATTGATCAGTAATGGTTTCCTGTGCCTCCGGATTGACCCGTTTCAAATATTCATATAATTGATTAGCATCGATTTTATTCGTGTTATTGTAGTAATTATTCAATAGAAAGGTATTTCCCAATTTTATTTTGTTGATATTCTCTTTGTCAATGCTGCTGAGGATAAAGTTTGTAAGAGCATATTTGTCAGTTATGCTATTTTGGTCTTTTGTCCTGTCTGCCATAGCCTTCTGCAAGCGTTCAAGGGCAATTTCTCCTGTCAATACCAACCCGTTTATTTCATCTAGGATTGACAATTCCTCCTTAGACAAACTACCAGATAATGGTTTATATACCAAATCGTGTTCTACTTCTGACCATGCGTGCATTAAGATTGATGCTACTTGAATTTCTACGACGTTATCAATATATCTTTTGTTGTTTATGTCTGGCTTTAGTTTCACTCTATAATGAGTCGCCCAATATCCTGAAAATCGCTTTTCATATTTGGGTTTGTGTGCATCGATTGGAAATTTTTTCTTGTCGGTAACAACAAAAATGTCATTTACAATTTCATCGATTACTTCTCTTTCAGAAGGGAAATACAATGATGCACGTACGCCAGCTAAATCAACAATATCTGTTGAGATATCATCTATTGTTTTATATTTTTTAGTATCGTCCCTTTTATCAAGTTTTTCCTTTAATCTATCGACCCTTTTAGCACGGTGATTAACTATTGCCTTAATCCCTCTTTTAACTATTTGTTCTTCGAGTTTGTTAGCAACTCTCTTTGCTAATTCTTGATAAAAGTCATATTCTTTATTGTATTGCTTTATAAATTGGTCTACTATTGACATGTTATTCACTTTCTTTTAGACCTCTAGATACTTTAGAGGGGAGCACAAATAAAAATTCAGCTAATGCTTTTGCGAATTCAATACTTCTTAATGCATCTTGTGTATCGGGATAAGGGACGCTTGAATCAACGTGCCGTTGGTCATTGGCATCCAGTCTTACTTGGTGTGCCCATTGTGCCATTTCACTTGTAATTAAGTTGTTTTCGGCCGCCTTGTTAATCCTTGAATATAAGTTGCCGTCTTTGTACTCTTTTTCCTTTAACATGGCATCAACTGCACTTGCCGACAACATTACTGAACCTGATGGGGCATGTACGGTATCGATTGCTTGTTGTAGATAATAACGTGCACTTTCTGGAATATATGGGCTAAGAGATTCGGGGCTAGGATATATTTCCAACACGACTTCATTATTGTCATATGCAGACGCCAGAACTCCTTGCCCACAATTTGTGCAGCAGTATACGCACCATACTTTTTTATTTGTCCCATCATGCGACTGGGCAAATATAGGAGGTCCTAAAGCTTGAATATTTGGCTTATTGACAGAACAATGTGGACATTTATCTAAAATTAGATATTGTGATAGTTGAGGCATGATACTTCTTAGTTTCTACTAAAATAAGTTTTTATTATCAGATATGGTAAATGAATTACATAGTTCCCCACTAGTCCTCATTTATAACGAGGATTCAAGGGGTAGCGTTTGCAACGCATTTATTGCAACTGTGCCTTACCCCCTGCTGGTCTAAGCGTCTCGCTTAGACCCATCATTAATCAAGCCCCTGTTGGCGCAAGAATGCCGCCCAGCCTTGCAGTATAGCGTTCTTGTGCCTCTCACGCCGAACATAAAAAATGTGGATATCATTATTTGGAAACCCCTCCCTCCATTTCGTATCTTTATACCAGTCTGGAGCTTTTTCTATCGGTATTAAAGCTTTTCAAACTTCTCATCCCCCGTCTGGTCTAAGCGTCCCCCTCTGGTCTAAGCGTCTCGCTTAGTCCCATAAATTAGTAAGCGTCACGCTTACTGCCAAAAATGTGGATATCATTATTTGGAACCCCCTCCCTCCTCTGGTCTAAGCGTCTCGCTTAGACCCAATAATTAAGTAAGCGTCACGCTTACGGTTCTCGGCAGTTTGGGGGTTAATCAAACCAATAAAATGCATCCCGATAGTTATCGGGACTGACCGGAAGCACTTGTCAAACTATCTAATCAAGCTGATACCTACAAAATAAATTTGGAAACACATTAATAATACTCTATTTCTCTGATGAAAACTTGCTTCACTGTTTCATCGTTGTCGCTCGGAAAATCTTCTATGCAGCGTGTCCAGTTACCTTGACTGTCATAGGTATATTCGGTTAAAAAACGTCTCCCTGCTCCTTTATCATTGCGATGTTCTTCGGCCAACACTTCATTGTTATGTTCGTCATACACATAACTGGTTGTCGTGGAGTCTGTATTGCCATACACATACGTTTCTGAAACTACTCTTTGTTTGCCATCGTAAACGTATCTAATAATTCGTGGTGTAGGGTTGTGATGATAGTATGTAGTTTCTTGGACCATTTGTCCTTTATCATCATAATTATAGACAATTCTCTCGCTGCTATCCGTTTCTTTGATCGACAGCCGACCTCTTTCATAAAAATATCTTGTATTTGTGCGAATATGGTTCGGTTGATTATAATAGATTTCTTGTAGTAGTTTACCTGATGAGTCGTATTCCGATACAATACAAGCCTGACTTTTTAGCATTTTGTCGTACTGGCATTCAGATTTTTTATTCCATTTCGTATCGTATTCATATTGAGTGATACCACTAACTGCACCTTTTTCCATCCATCTTGTGCAAAGTATATGGCCTGTAGAACTAAAGCTATCTAACGAATATCGGTCTGTGTTGAACGATTTTGTCTTTGCACTGGCCTCCGACTGGGCACCATAGCCTGATGACTTTACGGTCTTCACTTTACCCACCAATGGCGCTCTTCGGGCCGATGTCCGCATCATTGGGTTTGCAAGGCATACGATAGGCAATATCAACGTAGCGACGGTCCAGATTGTTTTCATATAGCCGATTTATGCTACAAATTAGTTACCCAATCACATATTTCAAATCCCCTCCTGGTCTAAGATCTCGCTTGGACCCATAATTTCCCCCGTGTGCAGTAAACTCGTGTCATAGCAATTCAGCCGGTTTGTAACCGGAATTCTTAGTACTACCGCCTAATCAAGTCCAAAATGCAAATTCCCCCACTGGTCTAAGCGTCTCGCTTAGACCGATAATTAGTAAGCGTCACGCTTACGACCAAAAAATGTGGATATCATTATTTGGAACCCCCTCCCTCCATTTCGTATCTTGCATTAGTCCGGAGTTTTTTCCAGTGTGAAGGATTTTCCCTTGCTCATTTCTTCTTTTCCCCAAAAATCAAAGTAAATAACGAGGTAAAAGCATACCTGTCCCGTACCCATACGGGAGGCAATGTATAGGCAATAAATGGGTAATAGTAGACAATAAAATCCTGGAGATCCTCTAATCCATGAATCCAGGTTCAGACAAACAGGTAACGACCAGAAATAACTATTTTTCCTCTGTGTCGCTTCCGGCAAAGCTTTCTTCACATCTGGCACCATCCAACCGGAAATAATGAAGCCGGAAATAAAAAGAAGAAATAATCATAAAAAACGATATGACCTCCCTTCGTTTTTTCACCTGCCCGCAGCCCAAAACCGGTATCGTACTTATCACAAAATTCATGTTAATCTCCGCAATCATATTAATCCCGGTTCAAACATTTTTCCTACCTTTGCGCCTCGTTTTTAGCTTAGCGGTGTAGTGTATTCAGGCGGGTATAGGGGCTTTATTGACACAATTGATCATTGAATTAATGAGTAAATACAAGGAATTTAAGGGTTTAAATATGCCTTCCATAGAGGAGGGTGTACTGGATATATGGAAGAAGGATAAGGTGTTTGAGCAGAGCGTAAGCAACAGGGAGGGGCGTGATCCATTCGTATTTTATGAGGGGCCGCCCAGCGCCAATGGTATGCCCGGCATACACCATGTCATCAGCCGCACTCTTAAAGACCTCGTGTGCCGCTACAAGACCATGCAGGGCTACCAGGTGCGCCGCAAGGCGGGCTGGGATACCCACGGCCTGCCCGTAGAGCTGGGCGTGGAGAAGGAGCTGGGCATCACCAAAGAGGATATAGGCCAGAAGATAAGCGTAGAGGAGTATAACCAAAAGTGCCGCGAGGCAGTGATGCGCTATAAGCACCAGTGGGAGGATATAACCGAGAAGATGGGCTACTGGGTGGATATGGGCGATCCCTATATCACCTTCGATAATAAGTACATCGAGACCCTCTGGTGGGCACTGAAGCAATTATATAATAAAGACCTGCTCTACAAGAGCGTGAGCATACAGCCCTACAGCCCCGCAGCGGGCACGGGCCTCAGCAGCCACGAGCTGAACCAGCCGGGCACTTATAAAGATGTAAAGGATACCACGGTAGTGGCAATGTTCAGACTGAGAGCGGCGAGCGAAGGCGAACCGGTGAACGGGAAACAGAATGAGATACTGGCCACTGCTGAAGGCGCATGGGCCCCCTTTGTGAAGGAGCCTATAGGCGGTGGCGAGCTGGCTGCTGAGCAGGCAGGCCAGGTGCACTTTATGGCATGGACCACCACGCCATGGACCCTGCCCAGCAACTGCGGCCTGACCGTAGGCCCTAATATAGATTATGTATTGGTACAGACCTTTAACCCCTATACACATAAGCCGGCCAACGTGATACTGGCCAAAGCCTTGCTTGGAAAATACTTCAAACTGGAAGCGCAAGAGTCTGATTTTCTGCTCTATACGGCAGAAAGCAAGCTGCTGCCCTGGAAGATAATAGGGGAGTACAAAGGCAGCGAACTGGAAGGCCTGAGGTACGAGCAACTATTGCCTTTCGAGGGCAATACCCGCGAGGTAGCGGGCGGCGACCCCTGGCGCGTCATCACCGGCGACTTTGTGACCACCGAGGATGGTACGGGCATAGTGCATACGGCCCCGGCCTTTGGCGCCGATGACTATCGTGTAGGCAAAAAACATAATATAGGCATCCTGACCATGGTGGACAAGGAAGGTAAGTTCAACGACTATACCGGGGAGTTCAGCGGCAGGTATGTAAAAGATTATAAAAATGATCCCGACTACAAAGATGTGGACGTGGACATAGCCGTGAAGCTGAAACTGGAGGGCAAGGCCTTTAAAGTAGAGAAGTACGAGCACACCTACCCCCACTGCTGGCGCACCGATAAGCCGGTCATCTATTACCCCCTCGATGCCTGGTTCATACGCACCACGGCTGTGAAGGACAGGATGATAGAGCTGAACAAGACCATCAACTGGAAGCCTAAGGCAACAGGGGAGGGCAGGTTCGGCAACTGGCTGGAGAATATGGTGGACTGGAACCTGAGCCGTAGCCGCTTTTGGGGTACGCCGCTTCCGGTATGGGTAAGTGATGATGGATTGGAGATCAAGTGTATAGGGAGTATAGCTGAACTGACAGATGAGATAAAAAAGGCCGATAAAGCCCTTGGCCTCAACCAGTATGTGGACATGAAAGCGGGCGAATTCGGCCTGCCGGACAGCGTGGACCTGCATAAGCCATATGTAGATAAAATAGTATTGGTATCGGACAGCGGCAAGTCAATGACCCGCGAGCCGGACCTGGTGGATGTGTGGTTCGACAGCGGGGCTATGCCTTATGCGCAGCTCCACTACCCATTCGAGGCCCATCATGAAAAGACCCTGAAGCATAATTTCCCCGCCGATTTCATAGCCGAGGGGGTGGACCAGACAAGGGGTTGGTTCTATACCCTGCATGCACTGGGTGTCATGCTTTTTGACAGCGTGGCCTATAAAACGGTAGTATCGAACGGGCTGGTGCTGGATAAGAACGGCAATAAGATGAGCAAGCGCGTAGGCAACGTGGTGGACCCCTTCAGCACCATACAGCAATACAGCGCCGATGCTACCCGCTGGTACCTCATCACCAATGCCTCGCCCTGGGATAGCTTAAAGTTTGATATTGAAGGAATTAAAGAAGTTCAGCGGAAGTATTTTGGAACTCTTTACAACACCTACCAGTTCTTCGCGCTCTATGCCAATGTGGATGGCTTTACCTTCAAGGAAAGATATATCCCCATAGATCAGCGCCCGGAGATAGACCGCTGGATACTCTCGGCCCTGAACAGCCTGGTGCAGGATGTGACCAACTATATGAACGACTATGAGCCCACCCAGGCCGGTCGTGCCATGGAGCAGTTCCTCGACGAGCAACTGAGCAACTGGTATGTGCGCCTCTGCCGCCGCCGTTTCTGGAAGGGTGAGTACGAGCACGATAAGATATGTGCTTACCAAACATTATATGAGTGCCTGGAGACCCTAAGCAGGTTGATGGCCCCGATAGCTCCTTTCTTCGCCGACTGGCTGTTCCAAAACCTGGAATGTGTGGCCAAAAGGCATGAATGCAGCTCGGTGCACCTGGCCGACTACCCGGTAGCCGATGGTGATGCAGTGGATAAAGACCTGGAAGAACGTATGCAACTGGCGCAGGATATATCCTCGCTCGTGCTCTCGCTCCGCAAGAAGGTGAACATCAAGGTAAGGCAGCCCCTGCAGAAGGTATTGGTGCCCGTGTTGGACCAGCATATGCAGGACCAGCTACAGAAAATAGAAGAATTGGTAAAGAATGAAGTGAACGTAAAATCGATAGAATATATAAATGGTAATGATGGATTTATAAAAAAGAAACTAAAGCCAAACTTTAAGTCGCTTGGGGCACGTATGGGCGCTAAGATGAAGGCCGTTGCAGCAGCTATCAACGGCATGAGCGCTGAGCAGATAGCCGCCCTGGAGCGCGACAAGAACTTTGGACTGGACATAGATGGAGAGCAGGTAAATATTGGAATAGAAGACGTAGAAATAATAGCGGAAGACATACCGGGCTGGTCGGTGGCCAATAAGGACAACCTGACCGTGGCACTGGATATAACCGTTACTCCCGAACTGCAGGATGAGGGCAACGCCCGCGAGCTGGTGAACCGTATCCAGAAGATACGGAAGGAGGCCGGACTGGAACTTACCGACCGGATAGCCGTGCAGGTGCAGGAGTACGAACCATTAAAATCTGCTATAATTCATTTCAATGATTATATTTGCGCCGAAATTTTGGCGGATCATATTAATATAGTACCCGGTATGAACGATGGCACCGAGGTAGAAATAAATGAAGCCATTATTAAAGTGTTAATCTCCAAAAATTCTTAAAAGCATGGCCACAAAAAAGAAACCGGCTGCCAAGCCTTCAAAGAACAAAAAAGCTGCTGCACCCAAAAGTGTAAAGAAAGCCGCACCGGCAAAAAAAGCTGTGGCCGTTAAGAATAAGAAGAAAACAACATCTGGTAAGGATAATAAGAAGAAAGCGGTGGTTGCCAAAAAAGCGGCGCCGGCCAAAAAAGCAGTAGCGAAGAAAGCAGCGCCAAAGAAGCCTGTTAAGAAAGCCTCGCCAACCGGCAGGCAGGCGGCTACAGTGAAAAAGGCCTTGCAGAGCAAGAAAGCAGCCACTGTTAAAAAACAGGACTCAAAAACTAACAAGAACGTGAAAAAATCAGGCACTAGTAAGACAGCAACAGCAAAAAAGACAGCACCGGCAAAGAAAGCGGCGCCCGCGAAGAAAGCAGCGCCTGTAGCAAAAAAAGCAGCAGTAAAAAAAGTAGCACCGGCAAAGAAAGCGGCGCCCGCAAAAAAAGCAGCGCCCGTAGCAAAGAAAGCGATCGTGAAGAAGGCGGCGCCTAAGGCGGCACCTGTAAAGAAGGCAGCACCGGCCCCCAAAGCGGCACCGGTGGCTAAAAAGACAGCAGTAAAAGCAGCACCCGCGAAAACGGTAAAGTCGGTACCCGGCAAGAGCATGCCCCTGAAAGGCGCTCCCAGCACGGCCGCCAAGCCTACGCCAACACCCACACGTACCATACCACGCGAAGAAAAGAAGCCGGGTGTGATCATAGCACACCGTAAGCTCGAAAATAAATCGAAACACAAGCAGGACGAAGAGAAGACGAAGTTTGGCTACGATGCAGAGCATACCCGCTCTATCCTCGACCAGCCTGAAGAAACAAGCGGCCCGGTATATAGGTATAGCGACGAAGAGCTTGCTGAATTCAAAGAGCTGATAACCAATCGCCTGGATGCAGCGCGCAAAGAACTGGTATACTTGCAGGGCCTCATTACCCGCAAGGATGAAGCAGGCACTGAAGATACCGAGAACCGCTACATGAATATGGAAGACGGTAGCGGCGCTATGGAGCGCGAGCAACTGGCCCAACTGGCCAGCCGCCAGATCCAGTTCATCAACCACCTGGAGAAAGCATTGATGCGTATCGAGAACAAAACATACGGTATATGCCGTGTGACAGGCAAGCTGATAGACAAGGCCCGCCTGCGCGCTGTACCGCATGCTACGCTCAGCATCGAGGCAAAGAACATGATGTCGAAGAAATAAAGGCCCACCCATCCTCCCCAAAGGGAGGGGGATGAGTGATGATATAAAAAGAGAACCGCTGCATGAGCAGCGGTTTCTTTGTTTATGTGAAGTGTATATAAAGTGTCCCTTATCAATCCATCCCACCACCGGGAGGAGGGCCGCCCAAGCCACCACGTCCGCCCGGGGGTGGCCCGAAATGGCGGTGCTCATCTTCTGGCCCGTTGTCGTTATTAATGCCCTGTGCCATAGCTTTAAAGTTCCTCAGTGTATAAGTGAGCGAGAACATGAAGTACTGTGTAAGCACCTGTGTACGGCTGTCTTCAATATAGGTTTCGGTAGTGGTGCGGGCTATACTCTTGTTCTGGTTCAGGATGTCGAAGGCGGAAATGCGGGCCTCAAGCGCACGGTTCTTCAGGAATTTGTAGCCCACATAGGCATTCCACAGGAAGAAGCTTTGGTTGTAAGTACTATTGGTCAGGCCGCTATAGTAGTTGTTGGTAATGTCAGTATTTACTACGAGGCCTTTATAAGGCATCCAGTTGATCTTGAAGGCTGCTGCATGGCTGTAGTAGGTATTGTCCGACTGGGTCTGCAGGGTGTTCTTTACAAGGTTGTAATTGCCATTGTAGCTCAGTGTGAAATCTATCTTCTCGCTGATGTTGCTACCCAGCACGAGGCCGCCGCTCACCATATAGTTGTTGCTGTAATTGGTCTGATTATTAATGAGGGCGGGGGTGTGGTTGTATGTTAGGCCGGCATTTAAGTTGAGATTGCTTTTTACGATATCAACAGGCAGGCCTAAGGTGAAGAAGGTGCGGGCAGTATAATAACCATTGAGGTTGACAGGCAGGGTTAGCTGGCTACCTGCGGGTATCACCACGCCATTAACATGGGCCGTATCTGTTGATGGTATATAAGTGGCATTGCCGATATAGTTGTTCACATAACTGCCATACAGGAAGGCGAAAAAGTTGCGTGCGGTCTTGCTGTTGGTACCGCCATAGCGGAATATGAGCGTATGTGTATAATCTTGTTTCAGATCGGGGTTGCCTGTCTTCAGCAGTAATGGATTAGATATGTCCACCACATTTTGCAACTGTGTTACAGATGGTGGGTTGGTCGAGGTGCGATAGAATATGCGCAGGTTCTTCTCCTTGCTGAAACGGTAGTTGAACATCGCCCTGGGCAGGAGATTGGTAAAGTTCCTGTCGAGGCTAAAGGAGTAGGGGTAGGTCTGATCGCCCTGTAGGGTAGCGTATTGCAGGTTAAGGCCGGCCATAACGCTTAGTTTCTGCCCGCGAAGCCGGTAGTTAAGGCCACCGCTTTGCTTGATATAAGTATTGTCGAATTTATTAGAGAGGCTATCCGAATGCAGGTCGTATATACCGGTCAGTGCATTCAGGCTGTCTGTCTCCTTGTCCGATCTGTTCTTGTTATAGGACGGACTGTAGTTGATCATCAATTGGCTTCTTTTGCCAATAGGCTCGGTATAGTTAAGGCTGCCCGAAAAGGTATAACCATTATTGTACAGGCTATATTGCTGGTTGAGCGAATCGGCAGCAGGAGGGTCGGTATAGCTATTGAGTGAATGCAGTTCACCTGTGCCATTCTTTTCATTAAGCTGCGTCCCGAAATCAAGGGACAGGGTGCGGCCGCGTTTATTGAATTTGTGCCTGAAGAGCAGGTCGTTCGAAAAACTGTAACCCGTATTGTCGGCTATGCTGCTGTTGCCTGTGCTGCTTACCGGCAGGGCGGGGAACACATCGCTGGTGCTGTTCATGGTGTCTGTTGCCAGCAGGCTGGAGGTGTAATCATTGGTCTGCACGCTCAGGTGTGGTACCAGTATAAGTGAGTTAGCATCATCAATATTATATTCGAGCCGCAGGCTGGCGCGGTGGTTATAGTTCTTGCTTTCTGTGCTGCTGTTCTCATTATACACCTGCGCGGTATCTGAGGTAGTAAAGTAGTTGCGGGTGAGTTGTGTGCTGTTGTTGTTATCGGTAGCATTGAAGAAATAGCTGCCTGATACTTTTATTTTCTTTCCCCAATCATCGCTGTAGTTAAGGCCTATGGAGTTGGTATTGGTGATGCCTGCCTGCTGGCCTACTAGGAAGTTACCTGCATCGTTGCCACCGCCAAAAGAGCCGCGGCTGCGACCACCTCTTCCGCCACCTCCACGGTTTTGTCCTCCGGAATTACCTACAACGCCCAGTATATCTTCTGTACTGAAGTTTTGCTGGTTGATGTTGTTCGACATACCGATGAGCGATATGCGCCTGTCGCCATTGAAGAAATTAATATTGCCACCGGCTGTGTAACGATCATCTGTACCGTAGCCGGCATATACCTTACCAAACTGACCATTATTCTTACCAGGCTTGGTTATGATATTGATCGCTTTCGAGGAATTGCCATCGTCGAAGCCGGTAAACTGTGCCTGGTCGCTGAGTTTATCGAATACCTGTATCTTGTCTATTACTTCAGCAGGCAGGTTTTTCAGTGTGGCTGAAGGGTCATCGCTAAAGAATGGTTTGCCATCCACCAATACCTGTTTCACATCTTCTCCATTCACTTTTACCCCGTTATTGTCGGAGGTAATGCCGGGCATTTTGCTTACCAGGTCTTCGGCAGTTGCATCAGGGTTCACCTTATATGCATTAGCGTTAAACTGGGTGGTATCGCCCAGTTGCTGCGCGCGTATCTGCTTGTCTTTTACGATTACATTCTTAAGTTGGGTAGGCAGTACCTGTAGCTTCAGCGTGCCTATTGCTACATCTGCCGATACGGTAACGCGGCGCTCGTACTTCTTGTAGCCAATATAAGATGCGGTGAAAATATAACTACCATAAGGTACGTTGGGTATAGTGAAATTGCCGTCTATATCGGTTACATTACCGATCTTATTTCCTGTATCATTCACGGGGGCAAGGGAGGCGCTGACGCCTATCAGGGGATTGTTATCCGCTTCGTCAATTATCTTGCCTGATACGGTAAATACCTGGGCTTTAAGGCTAAGGGAGCAGAGTATTATAAGGCAACTAAGCAGGCTCTTCTTTAATGTCATTATCCGGTCTGTTTGAAGGTTTAGATTGAAAACCAGTTCAAAGGTTTAAACCTGCGGGTGGCATTATTTCGAAGATTACAAAAACTATGCCTGTCGGTTACCGGGTATATTAATGTGCTGCCGTTGCTTTTTTGAGGCTATCCAGGTCTATAGTGTAAACTATGCTGTCTTTGGCCACCTGCTCCTGGGTCTCTTTTTTCATGAATACGATTCGCCCTTTATCGAGCCAGTTGCCCTTATCGAATATCTGGATGATCAGTGGGCCGAGGTCGTTTACTATTTGTTTCTTTTTGTCTTCCGGGGCAGCATATAGGGTTACGTCGCCTAAGGTGATATTCACATCACTATTCTCTACCACCTCTACACCTACATAATTGACGGTTGGGTAGCGTTTGTACAGGCTGTCTTCCATCTGTTTCATACCCGGGCCGTTATCAGCCGCTTCTTTACAGCTGAACAGGGAAAGGAAAATAGCAGGTAAAAGGAATGCTGTTTTTTTCATAAAGACTGTATTAGGTTATAAATATATTGAATTGAATATTGGGGGGAGAATTTTGTTAGAATTTTGCAAAAAGATTTTGCAGTTGATGAAAGGCTACTTATCTTTGCAGCCCGTTTGAAAATAACGGTAGTTCTTTGAAACGTTTTCCGGTACTTTAATGTTGAAAAAAGTGTGAAAATCTTTTCTGAAAACATTTTGATGTAAAAGAAAAGACGCGTACCTTTGCGCTCCGTTTGTGACTGAGGGGTTAAAGAAAGGGTAACGGAAAGTT
>CAYZTM010000042.1:0-33640 GCA_964481425.1 uncultured Flavipsychrobacter sp. | reverse complement strand
AGCTTAGGGTAACGCCGAACTTGTCGTTCTTGTTGTCGTTGTTCGGGCTGAAGGCTGTTGGGATGATCACATTGCAGGGACAGCCTTCATATTTCACCTCCACGCTTGCTGTAGCGCTGCAGTCGCCTTGGGTCACTTTTACGCTGTAGTTGGCTGCTTTTGTGGCCTTTATTGTTCTTTGCGTGCTGCCATCCTGCCACAGGTACGTTGCACTATCCACGCCTGCATCAAGTGTTATTGATTCTTCATGGCAGGGTATCAGGCCCTTGCCCAGTTTTATGTCTATTATCTTCTGGTGTACACGTATCGTATCGCTTACAGTACAGGGGCCTACACTTACCGTCACGCTATAGTCCCCGCCTTCGCTTACATGGTAGGTCGCTGCGGTCTTGCCGTCCTGCCATTCGTACCGGGCATCGGGGTAGTTGCTGCTGGTAGCATCCAGTGTCACGCTTTCACCCTGGCATATCGAGGTGTCCGGGCCCAGGTCTACACTCAGGTCATTGATGAAGGTTACATTGAAAGTATCTATCCGCTCGGCGCAGGCTTTGTGGGCATACACTTCCTTGATGCCTGTTTGGGTAAATGTATTTGCTTGTGTGGTGGTCCCGTCGCTCCAGAGGTAGGTATCATAGCCGCTTGTCGCGCTTAGTGTTACCGAATTACTGAAGCAGATCATCGTGTCGGTGCTGCTTGTGGTCGTATCCGTAGGCTGTGCCGATACACTGAAGGTGTCTATAAGCAAGTAGCAGAGTTTCTGCGCATAGACCCATTTTATGCCGGGACCATTAAAGCTGTTTGACTGGGTGGTGGCCCCATCGTTCCAGAGATAAAAAGTATAGCCCGGCGGGCCGTCCACATTCACGCTGGCTATATTATCAAAGCACATCGTGGTATCACCCCCATACATGCTTACTGAGTCCTGGGGTATGGTGGTGGCCATGAAGTGTACCGTATCTATCAGCATATTACAGCCGTTCAGGGCTGTCACCCATTTAGTGGTTGTGTTGAAGAAGGTATCGGTTTGGCCTATATGTCCGTCACTCCATACATATGAAGTATAGCCGCCGGGGGCGGTCACCGGTATCGGCGAGTAGGCCACGCAGTGGCTGGTATCCATCGCCAGCTTAGTGGTGTCCCGCCAGTCGTGTACATGGAAGGTGTCCACCACCATCGTGCAGCCGGTCTGTGCCTGCACCCATTTGGTGCCGGGCTGGCTCATACTGTCCTGCTGGGTGGTCTTGCCATCGCTCCACAGATAGGTATTGTAACCCGAGGGCGCGGATAGTATGGGGATATTATTCACAAAACATACATTAGTATCTTTTACTACACTCGTCGTCGTTATAGGCATGGCATGGAGGTGAAAGGTATCTACACGAACATCGCAAATTCCTCCTCTTGCCATAACCCATTTCGTCCCTGGAATTGACATAGTATCAGTTTGAGAAGTTGATCCGTCACTCCACAAATAACTAGTGAAACCGGGTGCTGAAGAAAAAATGGGCACCCCGTTTAGAAGACAAATCATAGTGTCAGTCACAATGGTTGTATCTATGTGCGGTGTGAGAAAAATGTGAAAAGTATCCGTAGTAATGCTACATTGACTTGTAGAAATTACCCATTTCGTTCCCGGCGCAAAAAAAGTATCACTTTGCTGCGTGCTCCCATCGCTCCATAAATAAGAATCGTAACACTCAGGTGCCGAGACAACGAAAGTATCTATTGTACATAATGAATCAACATGTACCGAACTTTTGACACCAACGGACGAATTACCCAACGTGAAGCCATTCCAGGCTGAATCAAGTGGTACGGGGTTAAAGTTACAAGCTAGACCCGCTGCATTGGGATTATTAATCACATACACAAGACCACTATGAATCACGTATATTTTATTATCCGGGCCTATTCTAAGGCCACCATAATTATTAGTATCTATAATTGTCTTAGAATTTTTTACCGCCTGTATATCGGGGAGGAGTGACAAATCGTATTGCACTAAATAATTGCTTGACAATGTTGAAAAATACAATTTGCTGCCGTCTGGTGAAAAACTGGTACCATACGCTTGTAGGGTATCCAGTATTATACCATTGCTTACAACACCAGTTGATTTATCAAATGAATCTAACTCTATCAGGTATGGTGACTGGCCGCCAGCCAAAACCAGCATTTTACCGTCGGGTGATATCTTCATTTCTCCCTGACCACCCGACATGAAAAAACCTGAATTTGAGATAACCGGTGTCGTACTTAACCCTGCTGCATCTATTTTGAAAGCATGAAATATTTGCCCATGGACGTAATGTAACAGCAACCAATTGTAACAACCACAACCACTCACAAGAATCATTTTCTCCATCATATTTGAATCGAGAGGTATATTTTTTTGTCCAACAATTATATCTCCGTAGCCACCATTTAAAGTCATATCAACAACTGAATAAAAAACGTCGTGACCGCCATATTGAAAAACATTGCCACTAAATAAATAATACTGGTTGACATCAAGCGGAGACTGAATGATAGCAGCACCCTGGGTATAGGAATCGTCGCCATTTAAGTTGTCGCCATTGGGCATAATAACATTGTTCCTGCTGAAAGCAGTGTGCGTACTTGCATAAAATAGCAAATTTCCGTTTGCGTCTGATATGCTTGCGCAGCCTTCAATAGCATTAATATTTGTACTAAAGAAAACAGGACTACCATTATTAAAATCCATTCCCCCATGATATCCAAAACACCACACATTATTCTCCCCCTGCCCAAATGAGGATAGCGGGCAGCAGAACAGGAGTAACAGGTAGAGCGTGGTAACAGGTTTCATCCAATAAAAATATATAAAAATGAAAACAAATCATAAAAAACACACCTGTTTTATGCTTCAAATTTGCCCGTAAGCTTCAGATCCTATCACCACAAATAGCACTTTATACACATATCAAAACCTGTAAGTGTGTAAAACATCAATTTTACTTTTGAATATTCTTTCCAGACCCTTACCTTTGCGCCAAATTTCACAAAAAGCATTAATTATATATGCCAAACGTTGGTAAAATAAAGCAGATCATCGGGCCGGTTGTGGACGTGTATTTCAGCGGGGATAATAAGCTCCCTGAGATCTACAACGCCCTCGAGTTAAAACGTGAGAATGGCGATACGCTGGTATTGGAAGTACAACAGCACCTCGGTGAGGATAGCGTACGTTGCGTAGCGATGGACGGTACCGAAGGCCTTGTGCGCGGTACGGACGTTACCGATACCGGTAAACCCATAGCAATGCCTATAGGCGAGCAGATCAATGGCCGCCTGTTTAACGTTACCGGTGATGCAATAGATGGTCTGCCCGCTATCAACAAGGCAAATGGCCGTGCGATACATGCCAAACCACCCAAGTTCGAGGACCTGAGTACAGCCTCCGAGATACTCTTTACTGGCATCAAGGTTATCGACCTCATCGAGCCTTATGCAAAGGGTGGTAAGATCGGTCTCTTCGGCGGTGCCGGTGTGGGTAAAACGGTATTGATCCAGGAGCTTATCAATAATATCGCCAAAGCATACTCCGGCCTGTCAGTATTTGCAGGTGTGGGTGAGCGTACCCGCGAGGGTAATGACCTGATGCGCGAAATGATCGAAGCAGGCATTGTGAAATATGGCGAAAAATTCAAGCATTCAATGGAAGAAGGCGGATGGGACCTTTCATCTGTTAATATGGACGAGCTGAAGGACTCAAAAGCTACCTTCGTATTCGGCCAGATGAATGAGCCCCCGGGGGCACGTGCACGTGTGGCCCTTTCCGGTCTTACTATTGCCGAGTACTTCCGCGATGGTGATGGCTCTGGCAAAGGCAAGGACATCCTTTTCTTCGTAGATAATATCTTCCGTTTCACACAGGCAGGTTCTGAGGTGTCGGCCCTGTTGGGACGTATGCCATCAGCGGTGGGCTACCAGCCTACCCTGGCCACAGAGATGGGCCTGATGCAGGAACGTATCACTTCAACCAAGAACGGTTCTATCACCTCCGTGCAGGCGGTTTACGTGCCTGCGGATGACTTGACCGATCCGGCCCCGGCCACTACCTTTGCGCACCTTGATGCCACCACGGTATTGAGCCGTAAAATTGCGGATCTTGGCATCTATCCTGCGGTTGACCCATTGGATTCTACATCCCGTATCCTTACCCCGGCCATCGTGGGCGAGGCGCACTACAACACCGCCAACCGCGTGAAGCTGATACTGCAGCGCTATAAAGAACTGCAGGACATCATCGCCATCCTTGGTATGGATGAGTTGAGTGAAGAAGATAAACAAACAGTGGCCCGTGCACGTAAGGTGCAGCGCTTCCTGTCGCAGCCCTTCCACGTTGCCGAGCAGTTCACCGGTCTTAAAGGCGTACTGGTTCCCATCGAGGAGACCATCCGCGGCTTTAACATGATCATGGACGGTGAAGTGGATGAGTATCCTGAAGCAGCCTTCAACCTGGTAGGTACCATCGACGATGCGATCGCCAAGGGCAAGAAGCTGATGGAACAAGCAAAGAACTAACCCCCCTCCGCCCCCTGAAGGGGGAACTTGGAAGGGTTGGAATTTGAAATGATAAATTTAACAGTCTTTAAGTCCTTAGGGATTTAGGATATAAAAAGCCCCCTTCAGGGGTTTGGGGTATGAACTTAGAAATATTGACACCCGAGCATAAGGTATTCAGCGGCAACGTATATGGCATACAGCTGCCGGGTACAGAAGGTTCTTTTGAGATACTCGAGAACCACGCTCCTATGATAGCCTCACTGGGCAAAGGCAGGATGAAGATCCTGAAGGACAAGAACAGTACGGAGTCCTACGAGATCTCCTCCGGCTTTGTAGAGATACTGAACAACCATGCAAGTGTGCTCATAGAAGATGCAACGCCACTGGAATAGTAGCTTGAAACACGATTTTGATGATTAAGTGTATAAGACGAGCTTAAGATCAAAAAAATAGTTTGCGAAAATGCCGGCTGTACCGGCATTTTCCTTTTTTATCAATCTCATTGTCCGCTACGCTTGTTATCTTTATCAGGGCGATCTCTAAAATCAGGTAAATCCCGGTTCCGCATTTGAACTTATCCTTCTTCATAGCACGCAGGTATATGCGGCGGCACAAAGGGGCCTTCGCTTCTTTTATCATCCGCCTGGCCATTGTAGCTACAGCCCTTAGTGTAGCCGTCATGATCGTATCAGTGGGCTTCATCACCGGTTTTAAGTACACCATCCGCGAAAAAATGTTCAGCTTCATGGGCCACATACATGTGGAACTGCGCGACGAAACGGAACGTATGGCTACAGCCGTACCTGTAAAAGGCGATGGGCAACTGGTACAGAAGATAAAGCAGATACCCCATGTGGAGCGGGTAAGCCCCTTCATTATCAAGCCCACCATCGTACATGCCAATGGTGAAATGGAGGCCCTTGCACTCAAGGGGATCGATAAGAACTATCCCTTTTCAAAGAATGTTGAGCTATCCGGCAGCAACATCAATTTTTCAGATACCGATTACGCAAGGCAGGTGCTGCTCTCAAAGACCATAGCCGACCGTTTACTCATACAGGCAGGTGATACAGTTGAGCTTTATTTCCTGGAAGGCGGCTCCATGTTTCCCCGCATACGCAAGGTAAGGGTGGCAGGCATATTCCACACCGGGCTCGAAGAGATAGACAAAGCCTATGCCGTCTGCGATATCCGTATGCTGCAACGCATCAACAACTGGCAAGCAGGCGACATCACAGGCTACCAGGTGGACCTCGATGATGATAAATATTCGGACACGGTAGCCAATAATATCTTTTACAACCTGCTGCCCGTGGCCTCACCCCTCTCCGCATACTCTATGCGGGAGATATACCCTAATGTATTCGACTGGCTTGAGCTGCAAAACGTGAACGTGGTGATACTGCTTGTCATCATGAGCGTAGTGGCCATTATCAACATGGGCGCGGTACTGCTGATACTCATGGTCGACAGGGCAAGGCTGATAGGTTTGCTAAAAGCACTGGGCCTGCCTGCCAACAATATCCGCAATATCTTCCTCGGCATAGCGGGCATCATTGGCGCATCGGGTATCCTATTGGGCAATATCCTGGGCCTGGGCCTCTGTTTCCTTCAAATGCGCACAGGATTTATCACCCTGCCGGAAAGTATCTATGGCATGAGCCATGCAGCGGTGCGCATCATTTGGTGGGAGATCGTACTTATCGATGTAGTGACGCTTGCCTTGAGCATACTTTGTATGTGGCTGCCTGCGTTGTATATTCGCCGTATCAGTCCGGCCAAAGTACTTGAGTTCAAATAAGCCGGTCCGCAAAAACCGATTTGAGTAATAAACAGATATACAAAGCCATTTGTGAGCAACAGCCCGGCATCCCCATATTCCTGCAGTATTGGTGGATGGATGCAGTATGTAAGGACTGGGATGCAGCAGTGGTGTACAATGGCGATAAAGTATCGGGAGTATGGCCTTACGCGACCGAGAACAAGGGCGGGGTCAGTATACTTCGCAGCCCCTTTCTCACACCCTATTCCGGGCCCTATATCATTTTTCCGCACGACCTGAAAGATAGCAAGCGCGATAACTTTGAACATGAGCAGGTCGCAGCCTTACTCGACAATATTCCGCAGGCAAAAGTATGGTTCCTATGCCTGCAACCGGGCTTTAAACAGGCGGGGCTCCTGCAAGAAAGAGGTTTCGACCTCTCTATAAAACAAACATTTCTTGTTGACCTTAATGAGGGTACGGATGCAACTTTTGGCAGGCTTAATGAAGACTACCGGCGCAATATCCGCAAGGCTGAGCACGAGCTTACCATTAGCGATGAACCTAACCTGCTCTACCAGTTGTATGAATTCCAGAAAGCCACCCTGGGTAAAAAAGATGTGCTGGTATATTACAGCCTGCCGCAGATGCAGCAACTCTTTGATGCCTGCAAGGCAAATGGCAACACAGCCCTATGGGTGGCAAAGAAGGGGGATATAGTACAGGCCATAGTATGGGAAGTTTGGGATAACGACTGTGCCTACTACCTTGCCGGTGCAAAGAATCCCACTGAGAAGGATAGCCGCGCCATGACAGCACTGCTCTGGCATGCCATAAAAGAAGCTATACAACGAGGCAAAAAGACCTTTGACTTTGAAGGCAGTATGGACCCCGGCGTAGAAAAATTCTTCCGCAACTTTGGGGGCAGGCGTGAATTGTTTCTTATCATCCAAAAGAATGATTCATTACTCTGGAAACTGAAGGAAAGACTAAGAGGCTAAATCCTCCCCAACAATAGTCCTTTACAATAGGCAGAAATGCGACAATTTGTCTAAAAACAGACTGTGGCAAAGTAATTGCCCCTACTTTTACAGCATGTTTTTTAAAAAAAAGAGGTCTATGAGTGAAAACACATTTGACAAAGAACAAAATATGAATGAACCTACCGACAAGATGTCACAAAATGAACAGGCTGAAGAAGCACTGGCCAAAGAACTGAACACCGATGAAAGCATAGCCGACAACCGCGAGTATGAGGAAGAAATGGGCAAAGAAGAGCAATTGAAGGCCGAACTGGATGAAACTAAAGACAAATACCTCCGCCTCGTAGCCGAGTTCGACAACTTCAGGCGCCGCAATGCCAAAGAACGAATGGAACTGATACAGGTGGCCGGTAAAGACATTGTACAGTCCCTGCTCGAAGTGCTGGACGATATGACAAGGGCAGAACAGCAAATAGAGAAGGGCAATGATGTGGCCGCAATAAAAGAGGGTATATCGCTCGTCTTCAGCAAGCTGCGCAATACTCTGCAGCAAAAGGGCCTCCAGGTAATGGAAAGCAAAGGCAAGGAGTTCGACCCCGATATGCACGAGGCCATCACAGAGATACCTGCCCCTAATGAGGAAATGAAGGGCAAAGTAATAGACGAGATAGAACCCGGCTACTACCTGAACGATAAGCTCATCAGGTATGCCAAGGTGGTGGTTGGGAAATAATACCCTCCTTGCCTCCCGAAAGGGAGGAATTGATTTTTATAAAAACTCTGTTCAAAGAGCGAAGGATAGACAATATGTCAAAAAGAGATTATTACGAAGTACTGGGAGTGGCTAAAGGGGCCAGCGCCGATGAGATCAAGAAATCTTACCGCAAAATAGCGCTGCAATTCCATCCTGACCGTAACCCGGGCAATAAAGACGCTGAAGAAAAATTTAAAGAAGCTGCCGAAGCATACGACGTGCTGAGCAACCCTGATAAACGTGCCCAGTACGACCGTTTTGGCCATGCAGGCATGGGTGGCGGCGGTAACGGCGGCTATGGCGGTCACGGTATGCGCATGGAAGATATCTTCCAGAATTTCGGTGATATATTCGGCGACGATATATTCGGCAGCTTCTTTGGCGGCGGTGGTCGCCAGGGCGCGCACAGGCAAGGCACCCGAGGGGCCAACCTGCGTGTGAAACTGAAGATGGACTACGCCGAAATAGCCCATGGCGCAGCTAAAAAGATAAAGGTGAAGAAGTATGTACCCTGCAATGTATGCCACGGCAGCGGAGCAAAAGATAAAAGCTCTATACAGACCTGCGGCACCTGCGGGGGCAGCGGACAGGTAAGGCGTGTTACGCAGACCTTCCTGGGGCAAATGCAGACCGTTACCACCTGCCCTACCTGCAATGGCGAGGGCACACAGATAACGGCAAAATGCGGCAACTGTAAAGGTGAAGGTCGCGTATATGGCGAAGAGACACTGAGCCTGGACATACCTGCAGGCGTGTACGAAGGCATGCAGCTCAGTATGGGCGGCCGTGGCAACGCGGGCGAACGTGGTGGCCCTCCCGGCGACCTGTTGATCGTGATAGAAGAAGAAAAGCACCCGCATCTAAAACGGCAGGATCTCGATGTGATCTACCACCTGCATATATCATTCCCCGATGCCGTATTGGGCACACAGGTGGAAGTGCCTACCATAAGCGGCAAAGCCAAAATAAAAGTACCTGCGGGAACACAAAGCGGCAAGATATTCAGGCTGAAGGATAAGGGCTTCCCTGCATTCCAGGGCTATGATAAGGGCGACCAACTGGTAGAAGTGAATGTATGGAGCCCCCAACACCTGAGCAGCGAAGAAAAAGAGATACTGGAAAAACTGAAACAATCCGGCAATTTCCAACCCGGCCCTGAAGCTAAGGATATGAAGGAAGATCGCAGTTTTTTCGATAAAATAAAAGATGCATTTGGGGGGTAGAAGACCTCTGGCCTCTCTCTTCAAAGGAGAGGAGATAGTTTACTACAGGGAAACAAGCCTACGCTTGTTTCCTTTTTTATCTCTGGTATAGCTTAATTGCTGCGCCAGGAACAGGATACCATAAACCGGCAATAGCAATAATACTGCAGCCAAACTGGTAACGACGCTGACCAAAAGAAGTGTGCTTTTCATGTAGCACAAATATCATAAGCCCCGATTACATTGGTCGTAAACAGAATGTTGTTTAACGGATCGTTTATAAGCAATTAACAAATGGATAACAAGGCTATAGACAGGTCAAAAATATTTCTGCAATGCGAAGCCGTAGGTGAATAGAGCATTCTCTTTCTCTGTACGGCTTATCTTGTTGTACACAAAATGGGTGGTCAGGCTAAGCCACTTTCTCAGTTTAAAATCCAGGCCAAGGTCACCTTTTAGGATATAGTCATTACTATAATTTAGCGAGTTCTGCAGGAAGCCGCTGCCGTTAAAAATAATGATATCCTTCCAAGATGCATGGAGCATCAGGCGTAGTGAATTACGAAAGGTAAAATAGACCGTCCGGGTAGTATCATCGGTATAAATATCACTGTTCTCATAAAGTATGCCATCGCTTATGTTAAAGCGAAGTTTTTCTTTGTCCAAAAGGTCGTAGGCCACACCCAGCCCTTCCTGGAACTGGTTATTGATCTTAAGCGAATAACTGCTGGTATAGGTAAAGAGCCCCCAATAATAAAAGTGCGGGAAGCTCTTGTAAAGGTTACCGTTCAGGTTGGCGGTATAGTCATTGTTGGTAAGCTGTTTGTCCTGGTTACCATACACCCATTTCGCATCAGCGTTCAGCAACACATCCTTTCTCTTTACATCAAAGCGCACGGCATTATTGAGCAGGTAAGCACTTGTAGCATTCGTTTTATTAAGAGAACCGGTAGCATTGAAACCCGCAAAGTAACGTACACTATCGCTGAACTGCGCTTTTGCGAAAACGGGCACCAGGGAACATACCAATAATAACATACTTGTCTTTATGTTCATCATCTCTTTGCAAAGGGAGTGAAGATGCTTAATAAAGACAAATCTTTTTTCGGATGATAAAAGGCCGCGAGTAACGCGGCCTTTTGGGGGGTAAAAGGAGATTTGGTTAGTTTTCATACTGATGAAGGGGGACTACGGCGGCCCCTGGTCAATAGAGTTACTACTCATAACATACTGCCGGAACGGGGGCTGCAAAAGCCAGCTTACCCATTTTGGCCATCTTCGAAAAGTCGCTTCCCTCGAATTCGAAGATGTAATTGTTCTTAGCTACCCAGCAGGCGCCATCGTTCGTTTTGTACAATACATAGGCATCAATGTTCTTATTTTCATTTATACCGGTTCTGCTGTTACGCTTATAGTTGTAGTTGCTGCTCAGTACCACTTTATATATCTTGCTCACATTCGTTATCCTTGCTTTGAACTGATCTCCTATTGCCTTCTCTACTCCTGCATCACTCATCAAAGAGCTTGCGCGCACCAGGAAGTTTGAATTGTTCTTTGCCTTCTCTGTCACCTTCACATTCAATGTGCCCGATGCGATCACTGTCCCGTCCACATCTTCAGAAGTTTTGGTAGCCAGTATTTCTACTTTTACAGGCACCGTTGCACCTGGTTTAAGTTTACTGTTTATTTTATTCAGGAACATGCGGAAGGCATCTTCCGTCAAATCGTATAGTTCAAAATACCAGCCCCTGTCACTTATCAACTGTATGCCGGCCTCAGTACCCGATGCATAGTACGTAGGGCCCGCAGCAGCACTATACACATCGTGATAGTCGGCGCGCATTTGCGCAGCAGAATAGGAAATACCGTCTGCCGAGAAACGCATGTTCAATCCCTGGCAATCATTGCAGGCTTCCGTACGGTCCTTTTCAAATACAGCGCTGGCATATAAAGGATCGCCCAGCTCATATTCCTTTAATATCTCGTTATCCCTCCCCGTAGTAGCTTTATGATAACCTATCTTTTTGTTGTAAAAAACGATCTGGCTCTTTCCTGTGGCCTGCGCGAACGATGAAGCTGCATAGGCTATCATCGCTATGGCAACGGTAATGCATGTGAGTTGTTTCATAATAAATGGTTTGATGTAGCAAAAGTAGAATGCCCGCTATGGCCATACTATACCAAGTTCATCAACGGCATTTATTAATTCACAAGACCTTATAAAAAGTTTATCACAAGCCTACACGTATGGTCCTGATGACCGCTTCGAGGTCGGACTTCCTCTCTTTGGATACCGGTATCACTACTTTATTATCCATTACCAGGCTACTCTCGCCCCTGCTATATCGGGATACGAAATTAAAGTTGACGATATAAGACCTGTGCGGACGAAAAAAATTACTGCGCGCCGACAGCACGTCTTCAAAAAAGCGCAGCTTTTTACTAACAAGCACTTTGGTACCATTCCGCAGCCACACATGCGTATAGGCCCCTTCAGCTTCCAGCATCATAATATCTGCCACCTCAACAAACAATAAGCCGTCTGTAACGGGTAACGCCAGTCGGCTAAACTCATGCTGCAGCCTGCTTTCCTTAAGTAGCTCTACCCTTTGTTGCATATTGGCCGCATGTACCTTCTTACGGGCTTTGTCTACTGCAGCGATAAGATGATCAATCACTACAGGTTTCAACAGGTAATCTACCGCCGAAACCTCGAATGCCCGTATCGCATATTCGCTATATGCGGTAACAAATATTATTTCAAAATTCACCTCTTTAATGAACTCGAACAGGTCAAATCCTGTATATCCGGGCATTTCTATATCCAGGAAGACCAATTGGGGTATATTCCTGTTAATGGCCAATACACCGTCCGGCACATTTCCGGCTTCGTCCACCACTTTCACTTCCGGGCAATACAGCTCCAGCATGCTCCTCAAAGCCCTGCGTGCGGGCTCCTCATCATCTATTATGATACATTTTATGACTTCTTCTTGCATCTGCCTAGCTTTATTGTCCGTGAATATATTTTATGCGCATTGCGTGTTAGTACCTTTTTCATGAGCCATTAAACGGGTTCACCAACAGGGTAAGGATAGCAGGGTATGCTTAGTCTGACCCTCGTACCCGTAGCTACCCCATCCTCCAGCATATCTGTTATCACAACACCTATCTTCTCTTTGTAGTAACTGTTAAGCAGGTCAAGCCTTTTCTCAGTTGCTTTGATCGCAAAACCATTCGTACGTATATCCTTGTTCCTTTCTTTTATTTCTATGGCCCGCTTCCTGCCAACCCCGTTATCCTCTATCGTACAAATTATATGATTGGCATCATCAACTGGTTTTGTAAAGTGTACATCAAGTCGCTTAGCCCCTTCTTTGTGTAGCAGTCCATGCTTGATGGCATTCTCTATAAAGGGCTGGATGATCATTGCCGGTATATACAGGCTTGATGTATCAACAGAACTATCTGTCTCCAGGCTGTAGCTGAACGATGTACCGAAACGCAGCTTCTCCATGTCGAGGTATAAATTAAGGATATCTATTTCCTGCTCTAATGGTATCGATTCTTTACCCGATGCTTCCAATACCTTACGCATAAGCTCGCTAAAACGGCCCAGGTATAGGTTGGCCTTCTTGATATCATTGCGCAACACGAAGTCCTGTATCGAATTAAGCGCATTGAATACAAAGTGCGGATTCATTTGTGCCTTTAGCGCAGTAAGCTGCGAAGAGCGTATCAATTGCTGCAATTTGTTCTTACGCTTCAGCGCACGTATGCGGCCCAGGAACACAAGCGAAACAAGCAGTGCGCCCGCTATCCCGACAAGAAGGTAGAACCACCAGCGTTGCCAGAAGGGTTTGCTTATCATAATACCAACCGAATATGCCTGCAAAGATTCAAAGCCATCTTCATTAACCGTTTTCGCATAAAACGTATATGTGCCCGGCGGTAGTGAGGAATAACTTACAATATTGATATTTTGTGCTGTTTGCTGCCAGGCAGTATCATAACCTTCCAGTTTATAGCGATAGCTGTATTCATATTTTTCGCCAACGCCATCTGTCCTGAAGTAAAAACTGAGTTTGTTCTCGCGTGGACCTAAGGCAAGCCATCTGCCGGCAGCATACGGCTTATCATTTACCAGCAACTTTTCCAATGCGATACCGGGACGGGTATCATTAGTATTCCTGATATATTGTGAGAAAACAAAAAGGCCTTTTGTTGTTGCCAGGTATACCAGGTTATCATTTACCAGTATGTCATTTATCTCCATTGCAGGCAAGCCATCATGAGTATCTATATAGGTAGCCTTACCTGTGAAGGTGTCTATGATGTTAAGCCCTTTTTCGGTAGCAACCCAAAGTTGCTTACCCGATTGATATATGACCCGCACATTCTTTCCATGCAGGTTTTTCCGCTCAGAAAAAACATCAATTATTTTCCTGTCTTTTACTTTTAGCAGGTTGCCGTTCACAGTCCCTATCCATAAAACACCATCGTCCTCAAGTGTCATGCATATTGCATATATTTTGGCACCTTTATACAATAACTCCTTTTGGCTACCATTGCTATCTTCATAATAGACACCATCCGTATAACCCGCCCATTTTACTTTTTCCCTGGCATTATAGGCAACGCAGCGGGTTGTCGATTGACGCAGATACCAGTTGCTATCCGCAACATCGTTTCTCGTCCGCAACATGCCGGCACCTACATTTGTAACATATAGTAACTCGCCAGGTCCCGTAAACACGAAACTTTTCATTCCATGTATTCCGGGGCCTATATCATACATCCGCCCAGTTCTTTCGTTGTAAATACTCATAAGTCCGTGACTGATATACAAAAGCCCGTTGCCATCACGCCTGGCCATTTTTTCTACCAGTTGATACCGGTTATCACTGTCGAAAAAACTTTTTTCAAATTTGCCATTCCTTATCACATCCACCCTCCCGTTGAAATAACCCACGTATAGCCCGGAGTTGTCCGTATATAGCGAGGTTACATTATTATCGGCAAGCTTGCTGTTGCTGCGCGTGTATTGCCATATACCTATATTGGGTATGATATGTATGCCGCTTTCCAGTGTAGATACCCAGTAGTTTCCCTCCGCGTCTATCATAATGTCTGATACGTTATTACCTGGGAAGAAGAATTTCGCACCATATACAGGATGCAGGTTGCTGTCCACACATATGGTACCATTTTGCGTATTCAGCCATATACGCCCGTCATGCAGCAGGCCCAGGTTGTTGATGCGCCCTTGCGTAAGGCTGTCAGGCAACGATGTTATGACAATGGAATCTCCTATTATCCTTGATAAATAATAGCTCCGGTCACTATTCACCTCGTTATACAACAGTAATCTATCGCCCAGGTAATCTATCTTGGTACTGCCTTGCCCAAATATTCCTAACAGGTCCGGCCTGTTGGTCTTTTCAATAGTGCTTAGCCTGCCATCTTTCCAGCGGTATATTTTATCGGCAACCATTAATACCGATCCATCACGATCATGGAATATCTCGGCCAGCGATGACATACCGGGTATCATTACCTTCCGTACATTATGATCATTACCAACCACCATGAAACTCTTGTAACCACCCACATATAGGTTCCCGTCGCTGTCCACATCAAAAGGCGGATTCGTAGTGACATATGCTGAAGCATCAAAAGCCAGGCGCATAGAATCACCATCGATACAGAATATCTGCCGTGTGAAATTCTGGCACCAGATACGTCCATACCTGTCTTCAATGATATGTGAGATCCCCCTTGAATTCCTCTCCGGGTGCGTGAATTGTTTAAAATTACCATTGCTATACCTGAAGATGCCATCATTACTACCTATCCAGATGCTGCCTTTTTTATCCTGGTACAGGTAGTATATCTCATTTATCGGGAAGCCATGCCGCTCATTGAAGCTGTAGGAATAAGGGTATTGTGCAAGCGTCCTGTTGCAAAACAGAATGAGAATTATGATCCAAAGCCACCTAATATTACCCGGCATATAACAGCTTAAATATAATTATTGCAAGATATATTTCGGCCAATACTTGCACGAACGGCCTGTTTGAGTTCACGAAAATTACTTCAATGTCCAATCGGGTCTTTATTTACATTTGCCATGCCACATGATCGATATAATTGTCCCCACATATAACAGACCTAAGGATATCGAAAAGTTTGTAACCGAAATACAAAAACAAACTTACCTCGACTACCATGTCTATATTATAGATGACTGCGGCGAACATCCTATTGAGCACCTCATTCCTTTAAATGGTCGTTTCACATACATAAAATTACCTGCCAATAAAGGGCAGGCTTATGCGCGGAATGTAGGTATAGAACAGGGCAACGGAGATATCATCGTTTCGTTGGACGATGATGCATGGTTCGAGAACGAAGATGCTCTTTTTATGGTACAAAAATACTTCGATGAATATACTGGCCTCGGTTGCCTGATGTTCGATGTCCGTTCACCGAACGAAGCCTATTTAAGTCAGTTACAAAATATTCAGGCCGACGGGCAATTAATTGGCAGCCATATTACCTGCGGTTGTGCCTACTCAAGAAAAGTCATCGAACAGATCGGCGGCTTTAATAAGTTCATTCACTCCGTCGGCGAAGAAACTGATGTTACATTAAAAATGGTGCGCAGCGGCTATGAGCTCCGTTTTGCGAAACGCATTCATGTTTATCACAATTATATGCCGGGAGAGCGTAGCGCTGCCTGGTATCGCAGGTCCAGGTTCAACGCCACCCGCAACGATATCCTCATCGTGGTAATGCATTACCCGCTACCTTGGGTATTGCCATATTTTTTCGGCAAGTACCTGTCTCACGTAATGTTTAGTTTCAGGAATAAACGTTCTCCGTTCACAGTCGGCTTTTATTCCCTTTGGGCCTTACCGGCAGCCATTTATATGCTATCCCGGGCCATTCAGCATCGAAAACCTGTAAGCATGGAACAATTCAGGAAATGGATAAAGCTGAGATGGTAACATTCTTTTATGAGTGTAGCTAAAAAATGGAATAATTCTATTTTATTTTCTCAAAAATCTACTACATTTGCACTCCCGAATATTTCGGGTTTGGCTTACTAGCCGGGTCCTATAGCTCAGTTGGTTAGAGCACCTGACTCATAATCAGGGGGTCCTAGGTTCAAGTCCTAGTGGGACCACATTAAGGGAGCGGAGAACGAATGCTTAGAGCGCTTGTTTTCCGCTCTTGTTATTTTGCAAAGTTTTTTAGCAGCATCTGGCTCATGATCAGAGTGCCGATAGCTATCGGTTTAGGTTCAAGCACCGGCATTTGTATGCGAATCAGGATGCCTCTTGATTTTCCTTTGCAGGAAGTGCATCAACTTGTGGTGAATAGGGCTGAAAATCAGAACAAACAGGCCGGATAAGAAGGAGGAAATTAAAGCATCGGATAAATGCAGTGTATGTGACAACCAATGCAGAAAATAATGCTCTACTGTATTGTAAATAATAACTATAGCTGTAAAAATAGTACCATCTACAACTGTACGCCGGATAATAGTGCCGGTGTCAAACGTATCGAAAAAGAATACGCTCATCAATAGTGATACCGTAAGTACCAATGCTTTTACCGATGTCAGAATAAGGTTTGCGAGCGGGCCAATTTCTCCATTAAGCAGCTCTGTCATCACAGTTATCAGTACCAGGAACGAATAAGAGATCAACCCCCAAAATAACCACAAAATTTTATTTCGCTCAGACTGTATCGCTTTCTTATAGTTAACAAAAAGGCACATTAGTGCTGTTAATAAAATAGTGGTGAATACCAGTAACTTTATGAAACCACCCCTGTATGAGGCAATTGCAGCTAATGCAACGAACATTAAAGGAAAAACCACCCAAATATATCCTTTTAACGTCCACACCAAATACCGGGAGACGACCTTGCTTCGGGGGAATACACTTTTTATATCATTTTCAGTGAGCTGTCTCGGGAAACTCTGGAGGGATTTAATAAGAACTGTAAATGATATTGCCGTGCTAATAACCACGATCATATCTGGTGGCAAACTATAGATCTGATAAATATTCACCGATGCATTATTTTGTGCCAGCAACGATAAGAACAGGGCATACAGCAAAACTCCTAGGTGATGCTTGTTTTTGATTGTGAGGATGAACGAGCAAAGTATAAACAAAGGAGCAACGACCATATAGGGTATTGAAGGCAAAAAGCTAAGCTTATTGTAGCCGTGGGTGCCAAAAAAAAGCACAAAAAAAATCACCCAAAGTGTCACTGCCAACGCAAGTGACAAAAAATTTATTCCCCTGACCAGTTTTAATCTTGGTACGTTCATCGTAACCAAAATAAGTTATTTTTATATTATTGGAGCATTTAATTCGCCTGCAGAGCGGCACTTGAAAGTTCTAACCATTTCGGCTTGTGCGATGGTACAAAGATTGAAAGACCGGGTATTTAATTCAAACTTTTAGGAAGGTGGTTCAATATTAGTCCTGCTTTGTCCACAAAGACCAGTCGTATTGGCTGGTCTTTTTTATTATGCCACGCTCTCATTCCCATTCGTTTGTGCTGCGGGCCATTTATATTTACAGCATGATACAGGGCATAAAGCATATCATCCTCGATCTCGGGGGTGTCATACTGAATATTGATTACAAACTGACGGAACAAGCGTTCATAAAATTAGGCATACAAAACTTCCCGCAGTTGTATTCCCAGGCACAACAAACGAATCTTTTTGATGATTTCGAGATCGGTAAGATTGGTACGGATCAATTCATAAAGGCCATACAAAATATTGCCGGGATACCGCTGAAAGATGAGGATATCGTTAATGCCTGGAATGCCATGCTGCTTGATTTCCCCTTAAGGCGCTTGCAACTGTTGCAACAGCTACAGCTGCACTACGACATGGTATTGCTAAGTAATACAAACGAGATACACGAAGAAGCCTTTAACCGTATATTGATGGAACAAAATGGCATACCTAACATCGGGGTTTTCTTCGATAAAGCATATCTCTCCCACCGCATTGGCATGCGCAAGCCCGATACGGCTGTGTACCAACGCATACTGGACGATACCGGTTTCGATGCTAACCACACTCTTTTCATCGACGATAGCCCACAACATGTGGAAGGTGCCCGCAGGGCCGGGATACAAGGTATTTACCTGGAAAAAGGGATGAGCCTGGAACACGATATCTTCAGGCCAAAAGGATAACGAGGTGTTTATTTTACCTCTTCATATTCTATATAATCACCATCCACAGATTTACTTTGTTGGGGCCGCTGCATTTGTTCCTCCATGTCTTGCATCTGTTGCTGCATATTACGCATATGGTCGCGGGCCTGTTTGGTAAGGTTAAATACCGGGAAAACAAAGCGGGTGAAAAAGCGGTAAAGGATCACTATTACGAATGCTGTGATAAGAACTTTGACCATAATAACTCAAAGGTACCCATTTTGCATCACTGCAACGTTAACAAAAACATAATAGCAGGCCTATACAAGCTTATTTTTTGCAATTAGTAATAACTTCCTTACATTTGCATCGGAAAGAATTCGAAAGAAGGGGACACATGGTTGTCCCCTTGTTTTTTATCTTATGGCAGAAGTATTAGAAAAAATAGAAAGTTTGCTTGGGCCTTTATTGGATGGCACAGATATGTTTGTGGTCAATATGAGAATAAAGCCTACAAACAATGTCAAGGTGTTCCTTGATTCAGATAGCGGCCTTTCTATCGAAAAAAGTGCTACCATTAACCGCAAACTTTACGCACTGATAGAGGCGGAGCAATTGTTCCCTGACGGCGACTTTTCGCTCGAGGTATCCAGCCCCGGTGTGGATGAACCGCTTAATGGCCTTAGGCAGTATAAAAAGAATATCGGCCGCAAAGTGGAGATAACACCACTTGAGGGCAGCGAACAAACCGGTATTCTTAAGCAGGTGACAGACGATGGTATCGTCCTCGAAATGACAAATAAGAAAAAAGAAATAACAACAGCAGAAATACCTTTTTCACAGATCAAAAAAACAGTAGTTCAAATTATTTTTTAAACAATTCCGTCCTACGGGCGGGAAAAATGTGACAGACAATGGCAAGTATCAATCTTATTGAGTCATTCCAGGAGTTTAAGGACGCGGAGAATATTGACCGTCCTACCTTGATGAAGGTTATTGAAGATGTGTTCAAAACCTTGCTGCGCAAGAAATTCGGCAGCGATGAGAACTTCGACGTGATCGTAAATGACCAAACAGGTGACCTGGAAATATTTCGTCGCCGCGAGATAGTGGAAGACGATATGATAGAAGATGAGAACACCCAGATACCTTATACAGATGCTATTAAGATAGAACCCGACTATAACGTAGGCGAAGAAGTATACGAAGAGATGGATGTTATGGACTTCGGCAGGCGCGCTATACTGGCTGCTAAACAGACCCTGGCAGCACGTATCGGCGATCTGAAGAAGAACAACCTGCTGAAAAAATATGCCGAGCGTGTAGGTGAAATAATAGCTGGAGAGGTTTATCAAATATGGAAAAAAGAAATATTACTACTTGACGATGAAGGTAATGAACTGATATTACCCAAATCGGAACAAATACCGACCGACTTTTTCAAAAAAGGCGAATCTGTACGCGCAGTGGTTAAGAAGGTGGAGATGCGCAATAATACCCCGATAATCATATTGAGCCGCACCCACTCTTCATTCCTGGAGAAACTATTGGAAATAGAGGTGCCTGAAATAATGGATGGCCTGATTGTTATAAAGAAAATAGTACGCGAACCGGGTGAACGTGCGAAAGTGGCCGTTGAAAGCTACGATGACCGTATTGACCCGGTAGGTGCTTGCGTGGGTATGAAAGGTAGCCGCATACACGGTATCGTACGCGAATTGCGCAACGAGAATATTGACATAATCAATTATACCAACAACCTGCAGTTGCTTATCCAGCGCTCGCTTACACCGGCCCGCATCAATCGTATGGATATCAATAACGAAACCAACCATGCCGATGTGTACCTCGACCCCGACCAGGTTTCCCTGGCGATCGGTAAAAAGGGTGTTAACATCAAACTGGCACAGGAGCTTACAGGTTACAGCATTGATGTGTACCGCGATATTCAGGACGAAGGCCTGGATTACGATATCGACCTCGACGAATTCTCAGATGAGATCGAAGGTTGGGTAATAGATGAATTTAAACGTATAGGTTGCGATACTGCCCTCAGCATCCTCGATCTGTCGATCGAAGAACTGGTGCGCCGTACCGACCTGGAAGAAGAAACCGTAAAAGACGTTCGTAAGATACTGGAAGCAGAGTTTCAGAACGAGGAATAAGCCTGTGTACCATGTGCCCTCAAAAGCCTATTATCTATAGGTTATACAGGGGCATTTCAGGCAAAAATGCTTAGGTTTGTACATTTATGTGCACGGACTTAGGTAAACCGTAGAGAAATATTTTTTTGACTAAAATATAGAATGGCAACAGCAATAAAGACACCAAGGTTACTGGCAGCAGCAAAAGAGTTCAATATCGGTAAGGAAACACTTGTGGAATTCCTTACCAATAGGGGATTTGAAATAAATGCCAGTAATCCTAATACCAAGCTGACAGAAGAAATGTATGACGCCTTGCAGGCTGAGTTTGCAAAAGACAAAGCAGCCAAACGCAAGAGTGAAGAGATTGCACTGCCTAAAGGTTCCCTGCTCGATAACCTGAATAAGAGCAAAGACGACCTGGACCTGACTGCAAGAGATAAGAAAGATGAACCCGAAGTAGCCGCACCACCGCCTGCAGAAAAGAAAAAGGAAGAAAAGCCAAAAGCCGAACCCGTAAGCGAACCTGTAGCAGAAACACCCGCAGAACCCGAAACAAAAAAGAAAACAACTAAAAAAGAAGAAAGCAGTGAACCTCCGGCAATTGCTGCTGAAGAGGCCGCTACCGAAAATACCACAACCAAGGCCCCGAAATTGGAAGGGCCTAACATATTAGGCAAGATAAATCTTGAGGACATGAATATGTCTTCAAGACCTAAGAAAGGTGCTGCCAAAAAGAAAGAAGCTGAAGCCGAAGCGGAAGAACCAAAAGCCGAAGCACCTGCCAAAGAGGCTAAAAAACCTAAAAAGGGCAAACAAGCTGCAGATGCAGAGATCCCCTTCCCTGAAGAGGCCGCACCTGAAGTGAAAGAAACGCCCGCTATTGAAGATATTCCCGAAGTAAAACCTGAGCATATACAGATGAAAGCCCCTAAGCTGGAGGGGCCAAAGATCATAGGGAAAATAAATCTTCCGGTCGATAATGGCACTAGCTCGAAACCGGATAACAAGGAAAAACGTAACCGTAAACGCATACCGGTACAGAAAAAACCCGAGACCTTTAAACCCGATCAGCAAGGTGGCGGGCGTGAAAGAAGGCAGGGCGATCAGCAACGTGGCGGTGGACAAGGCTTAGGCCGCGGCAGCCGTAGCGGTACACAGCGTAGCGACCACCGCCGTGGGCAACGTAGTGCTCTGACACCTCAACAACAGGAGATAGACAGCAAAGCAATACAGGATAAAATACGGGAAACACAAGCTAAGCTATCAGGCGGAACACGTGGTAAGAACCAAAAGTCAAAATATCGTCGTAACAAACGCGATGAAATGGCAGAAAAACGTGCTGCCGCTGAAAATGCCGAGCAGAGCAATGTGATCCAGGTTACCGAATTCATATCGGTAAGTGAATTGGCAAGCCTGCTTGATGTCAGCTTTGCTGAGGTGATCAGTAAGTGTATGAGCCTCGGCATAATGGTGTCAATCAACCAGCGTCTCGATGCTGAAGTGATCGAGCTCGTGTCCAGTGAATTTGGATATGAAGTTGAATTCATTAACCTGGAGCAGGAAGATGAAGAAGATGAGGAAGTAGTGGACAATGAAGAAGACCTGGTGCCACGTGCTCCGATTGTCACTATCATGGGTCACGTAGATCACGGTAAGACCTCTTTGCTCGACTATATCCGCAATGCAAATGTGGTAGCTGGCGAGGCCGGTGGTATCACCCAGCACATAGGTGCCTACAGGGTGGAGACCAGCACAGGTAAAAAAATAACCTTCCTCGATACACCGGGTCACGAAGCCTTTACTGCCATGCGTGCCCGTGGTGCCAAAGTGGCCGACGTAGCCGTGATCGTTGTCGCTGCTGACGATGCCATAATGCCGCAAACCAAAGAAGCAATATCACATGCACAGGCCGCTAACCTGCCTATGATATTTGCTATCAACAAGATAGATAAAGAAGGGGCTAACCCCGAAAAGATAAAAGAACAGCTGGCCAATATGAACATATTGGTGGAAGACTGGGGTGGCAAATTCCAGAGCCAGGAAATATCTGCTAAAAAAGGTACGAATGTTGACCTGCTGTTGGAAAAGATAGGGCTCGAAGCAGAACTGCTCGAGTTAACAGCCAACCCCGATCGTACTGCTGTGGGCAGCGTTATCGAAGCATCGCTCGATAAAGGGCGTGGTTACCAGGCCACGATCCTGGTGCAGAACGGCACCCTGAAACAGGGTGATATGATTGTTTGCGGCCAGTATTATGGTAAGATAAAGGCTATGTTCAATGAACGTGGTCAGCGTGTAAACCAGGCAGGTCCCTCAGCTCCCGTACAGGTATTGGGCCTGAACGGCGCCCCCCAGGCTGGTGAGAAATTCAAAGTGTACCAGGACGAGGACGAAGCAAAAGATATTGCCAACCATCGAGCCCAGATCATGCGCGAGCAAGGCATACGTACCCGTAAGCACATTACACTCGATGAGATCGGTCGTCGTCTTGCACTGGGCAACTTTAAAGAACTTAGCATCATAATCAAAGGCGACTTCGATGGTTCTGTAGAAGCTTTGAGCGACTCATTACAGAAACTGTCAACTGAAGAAGTTGCTGTGAATGTAGTACATAAGGGTGTAGGCCAGATAACAGAAAGCGACGTATTGCTGGCAACAGCCTCTGACGCTATCATACTTGGCTTCCAGGTACGCCCGTCCATGCAGGCAGCAAGGCTGGCCGACCAGGAGAACATAGAGATACGTACTTACTCTATCATATACGATGCGATAGAAGAAATAAAGAGTGCGATGGAAGGTCTGCTCGAACCCAAGATCGAGAAGAAGATCGTTTGCAACATTGAGATCCGTGAAGTATTCAAGATCAGTGGTGTAGGCACTATCGCCGGCTGCTATGTGCTTGATGGCAAAATGACCCGAAATACAAAGTTAAATCTGGTACGCGATGGCATAGTTATCTACAATGGTGAGTTGGCCTCACTAAAACGCTTCAAAGATGATGTCAAAGAGGTGAGTGCAGGTTACGAATGTGGCCTTTCCATCAAGAACTATAACGACGTACGCGTTGGAGATATCATCGAAGGCTACGATGAAGTAGAAGTAAAACGGACTCTTTAACGATACTTATAATTATATCATGCGGGCCCTGCAATATTGCAGGGCCCGCTCTTTTGCTAGGGAAAATTAAAGCTTGCCTATTGCTTTACAAGTCTTAGAGTATATACCTGCCCATCATCACTATATCGCAGCATGTACATGCCAACAGCCAGGTCTGTCATATCTATACTCACATTAGCCATTCCGGCTGTTGCTACCGTTTTCAGCACCTTGCCCGCCATATCTATCACCTGTAGAGTACCACTACCTTGCTGTACTCCCTTCATACTTATCGTTACAGATTGCTGCACCGGGTTCGGGTACGCCGCGATCACAAATTTGTCATCTCCGGTCACGCTTTTTACATTCAAACCCGGAGTGGTATAAAAAGGAGCAGTTATCCAGTTTGTATAATTGTTGCCGTAAATTGCCGTATCACATACCGTGCGTACATGCAGGTAATAAGTTGTAGCCGAAAACAAGCTGGTAATAGTATGGAAGGTACTGAAGGTTGGGCTGCCGCCCTCTGTAGGCGTGCCGGGATTCTGATCAAGGAGATATTCATACCCATAGGCGCCCGGGGCCGCATTCCAGCTCACAAAAGCTGTATAAGGCGAAACAAAAGTCACCTGCTCGCCGGTAGGCTCCACACAACTGTCTGAACTGGTTATAAACGAATAATGGACCCAATGCGATGAATCACCTGGGTAAGTACTGCAATCCGTACGCAGGTGAACAAAATAGGTAGTATATGAATTCAGGCCACTAAGCGAAATGGCATTACTGGTCGTCAAGGCGCCTATTACCGGATCAGCGGGGCTCTGATTCACTACAAACTCCCATCCAAGAATGTTGGATTGCGGCGCCCAACCTATATCGGCACTTGTATTCGTTATATTATTAGCAACAATACCCGTGGCAGACTGGCAGGGAGGTATTGGTTGCGTGGTGAACTGTATCAACTCCCAGGCCGATGTATCGCCGTTATAGGCACTACAATCCGTACGCAGGTGAAAGTAGTAAGTAGTAGCCGGTAACAAACCAGTTGCATTGTAATAAGTGAGTGCAGTGGCTATCCCCGGTATTATTGGTGTATTAGGACTTTGATTCAACACATATTGGTAGCTCACAGCACCGGGTACTGCTGCCCAAATGATATTAGCAGTAAAATTTGTTGCCCCGTACGATATCAATCCCTGGGGTGCATTACATGGTGGTAAGGACAATGGGCACTAATATACTAAGTTACACAAACTCAATAATACTCCATTTTATCCTTTTTTCTATCTTTAGTATGAGCCATAAAAGAATTGATGAGGGCTCATATATAACGCAAATGAAGTATAGTTTACAAACAGAAAGGATGTTGCATTTAGTATTATTAGCAACAGGAGTATTACTTGAGTTAGGTACGTTTGTGGTAACACTACTTATTTATCTTGGGTATAAGATAGGATAAAGGTTATGTATTTTTATGTGGCTCAGATTAGAGCATAAATTGACTGGCTACCTTTGGGTAGCCTTTTATTTTTTTTCTTTATTAGGCACTTTCATTATGCCTTTTAGTATTTTATCGAAGTCGGTTAACTCTTGTTTTTTGCCTTTTATTTTATCTCGTTTTTCTATATTTTTTTGAAAATCTTTCTCATCTTTCGATATCTCCATTATTCCGATTGTCTTTAATGTTTCTATTAATAATCCATCTGTATCTAACAGATTGTGGTCTATTGTAAAGTTTATAACCTCTGTAGCTGGCACATTAGGTACAATGTAGGCTTCATAAAATGCAAGTACATTAGTATCCATTTTAAGCCTTTTAAGTTGCTTATTTAGGTACTCTATTATCTTCTTATTGCGCTTTATATTATCCATTTTTGCCTATTAATGCTTTATAGGTTAATCTCTTGCCGTTGGTATCCTGTAAAAGTATATCTATTTTATCACTTACTGGTGCTTCTCGTTGGTTATACCTGAATGCTACTTCGTTTACATATTTCTGCATGTGCTTAGGGCTTACAATGTTGGAGTAAGTACCTATAAACGTCTTTTTAAGCTGTGTCCAGAAGTTTTCTATGTGATTAGTAGTAAAGCCTTCGGAGTTTACATATCTGCCTCTACTGTGGTTTACTGTGTAATGCTCGAATATAGTATATAGGTTTTTATAACCTCTCCAATCATCAGTTACCAATACTGAATATCTAGGCACATTTGCCCCTACTATTCTTCTTAGGCTTGGTGCTGTCCTATCCTTAGCTACTACTCCCTTTACTACACCATTCTTATAAAGCCCTACAACTGTTGTTTTATCCTCAAATATGCCCCTCTTTAGGTACTTTACTTTCTTATTATGATGCCTATTGCCATTCTTACCTCCTACAAATGTTTCATCGATCTGGGTTATTCCTTCTACTTCTTTTATAAAGCTTTCATGATCCATAGCATAGCGTATGCGCTGTAACATGAACCAAGCAGATTTCTGTGTAATGTTCATTTCTGTTGCAAGAGTATAAGAGCTTAAGCCTTTATTCGAGATAGTAAACAAATAGATAGCTACAAACCAATGTTGCAAGGGTATTTTAGAACCTTCGAATATAGTACCTGAACGTACATTAAAGTACTTATTTGAGGTAAGGCATTTGTACCTATTATTCTTGCATTTGTACACTTTAGAAGCCTCATTAAATGGAGAAATTACATTACCATCCCAACGTAAATATTCTAAATGGTCTATACAAGCCTGCTCATTAGGAAAGGCTTTTAGCAGTTCTAAAATGCTCTTATATGGCTTAACTGATAACATACCTAAAGATAAGTCGAAGATTACACAAAACCAAAGATTTTCAAGTATATTTATTCACATAATAACAGGTGTTTTCCACATTGTTTTTAATCTATGAATTGTATAGGTTTGTAGTCTAAAATTCGTGTGCCTATGATTAAATAAACATATTGCATTAATAGGAAGTTGCAGTCTCGAATTACCACATTTAGAGCAACCTTTCCCAATACAATTTCTATTAGATGCGCTGATAAGGCGTAGCTAAGACTTTTGTATTGGAAGGCTGTGGTAAGCCTGAGACTGCTTAAGAAACTGGCTACGCTCTTTATTTTATAACAGTCTTAAATTACCACACAATGAAAGAAACAATTCTTAGTATAGTATCTCTATTACTATTCATTTCTTGTTCTAAAAAGAACGACTCTACAACACCAACTCCTACTCCTGACCCTGTGCCAACTCATGATATTACTTACTTTTTTTACACTAATTCAGCTAATAAGTATAATTTATCTTATTACGATGAAAATGGAAAATATACACTGGTAAATGGTATTTACGGTTCATGGTCGAAGCAAATCCATATTGCACGACATTACGCTGAAATAAAGGTTGCTGTTGAAAGCCATGATGGTGGCAATAGTTATTCGTATGTTGGTATGATTGAAAATACAGATACTATTGCGCTTAATGGTGGTTATACAGAAGTATATGCAGAACACCAATACAATGACTAAATGAAGGGAAAACTAAGTACATTTTTAGTGAATGGCTTTTCTGATGGAGCTGAATAGACTTGATAGGATGCAAAAGTCGTTCGCTAAAAATGTACCAGCGGAGGCACGGAATGAGGGCACTCGCGAGGGGTGTTAGAAATAGTTATTTTCACAGTTAAAACCATAGATTATGACACAAATGAGCGACAATAGAAGAGCTGATAAAGAAGGAATGCGTAAGCTCCTGTCTAAAAAATACTTCTATCAATTTATAACTATTATTTTAGTGCTTTCAGCTATAATATTTGCTGGTATTAAAGACCTTATAGGTAAAGAAGTTGTAGGAACTCTATTTGGTACTGTTGTAGGTTCAGTCTTTAAGTTTGCATATCAGAGCAAGAACAATAAAGAAGACAAGCAGACAGATGAATGACCAGTCCATAGTAATATAAATTAGAAAAGCTCCCTATTATGGAGCTTTTATTAGTTAATGCTATATAAATCCGTATGGATTTTATAGATGATTATTGTTGTTTGTGTAAGATTGTATATTAGTACCGGACAATGTAATGACCTGGGTATTCACCCAGCCCGAAAAACCGTTAGCACCGCAATTGGCCCTGACATGCAGGTAGTATGTTGTAGCAGGGATGAGCCCTGTAAAAGGCTGCGTAGCATTCGTTGTTGATGTTCCGGGATTAACAGGTGTAGCCGCACTTTGGTCAAGGATATATTCGAAATTCACCGTGGTGGGCGCCCCGGTCCAATTAGCGACAAAGCTGCTGATTGTTATATTAGAGATTGCAACACTCGGATTGCTACAGGCTGCTTCTGCATCTTGAAATAAAAAAACAGAGAGGAGAACGGTAATGGATAAGATGGTTGATCTGAGCATAAAAATGGGTATTAGAGATATTTTAAAAAGACAATGTTATTGAGCATATGGTTGGGAAAAATAATAATTACGAGGTACTAATATAAGCTTTTTATAAAAAATTACACAAGGGTAACATAAATGGAACAGCCCCGCATAGCGGGGCTGTTCCATTTATTGAATTAATAATATAACTCTACTGTTTTGTGATCCTTAATACATACGATTGCTCATCATCGCTGTATTTCAGCATATATAACCCGGAAGCCAATCCGCTCATATCTACGGTTACCTGCTCTTTACCATCCACAGGTATTACCCTGATCAGTTTACCCGTGATATCAGTTAGCTTCAGCGCACTGCTTCCCTTCTGTACACCGGTCATAGACACTGTTACATTGTCCTTCACAGGATTAGGGAACGCCGCAACAATGAATTCGTCATTACCGCTCACATTGTTCACATTCAATCCCGGCAAAGTGTAGAAACTATCCGTTACCCAAGGCGTGTAACTGTTATCAAAGTAATTCGTGTCACACACCGTTCGCACATGCAGGTAATAAGTATTGGCCGAATTCAACGACGATACGGAGTGGTAGGTGCTGAATGTAGGCGTGCCCCCGGTTGCAGGCGGCTGAATATTCTGGTCAATACTATACTCATACCCATAGGCGCCCGGTGCAGCGTTCCAGCTTACAAAAGCCGTGTATGGTGTCACGAACGATATCTGTAGATTGGTTGGCTGAGTGCAACTATCAGGTAAGGTTGTAAAGGCATATATCGCCCAACCCGAAGTATCTGCAGGCCAGGTACTGCAATCCGTTCGTACATGCAGGTAATAGGTAGTAAGTGAATTGAGTCCTGTCGCCGTAATAGCATTCGAAGTACTTAATGCACCAAATAACGGCGTGTTGGTACTTTGGTCGATAACAAACTCCCATCCAATGATATTAGATTGCGGGTCCCATCCAAGATCTGCACCTATATTAGTTATATTATTACCATACAAACCGGTTGGGGTGAGACATGGAGGCAAAGGCAATGTCTTGAATGCCACGGTTTCCCATGCAGATGTATCTGTCGGGTAGCCGCTACAATCTGTGCGAATATGGAAGTAGTATGTAGTATTAGGCTGTAAATTGGTCGCGTTGTAATAAGTCAATGCCGTTGGCTGACCAGGTATAGCCGGGGTAACCGGGCTCTGGTTCAGAACATATTGATAACTCAAAGCACCAGGCACAGCTGTCCAGATGATATTTGCAGTAAAGTATGTAATGCCATATACGGTAAGTCCCAACGGAGCATTACACGGCGGCAATGTCAATGTTTCAACTGTATCTATCACCCATGGCGAGAAGTGTGAACCGCACACGGACCTCACATAAACATAGAAAGTATTGTTCGGTGAGTGATTACCGAAAAAGTGGGTGAGGTTTGTTGTCTGGTAAATGGTATTATTCGGCGTAGCACTCCATACGCTATCCACCGAATACTCATAATAAGTAGCACCTGTATTGGTCCAGTTCGAGGTCCAGCTGTTAATGGTCACATTAATGTGGGTAAGTACAGGTGGTGGGCAATATTCAAAACGATACACAGTACCAGTTGGCGGCAAGCTGTTTATCGTATTGGTCTCTGATGTAGTACTTGTAGTTGGGTTGGCTGTAGCACTATTAAGCGAAAGGAAATCACCAGGCTGCACGCCAACTTCAGAAAGCCCTATTGATGCGGATGGACTGCCATTTGTAGTACCTGTACTATTATAAATGAAATCGATGAAGTTACTGCTCTCATATATTTTCATCTGAAAAGACAGTGACGCAGTCGTAGTACTACCTACTGCTGCCCAACTGATATCATTCCATTGCATGGTGAATATCCTGTTTGGAGCTGTACCCGTTGTAGTATAACTGATCGCATCGGGGTCTAAGTCGTCAAGATCATCCCAAAGTGGTGCAATAATTGGCCTGTTAGGCCCTAATCCACCTGCTAGAGCATTAGCGGATGTTGCATTATTAAGTGCACCGCTCAACGTCGCAAATCCGTTTGTACTGACACTGAGTGAAGTGTACGCAGTATTCCCCCCGTCGAAATAAAAGTTGAATCCTATTGGAATATTGTTAGCATACCCCTCATCCGCGTTACCCGTTAAAGCAACTGTCGTACCCACAATTGAGGTATACGTACCTGTAAGGGGCGTCAGGTAGTAGTAAATTTGTGCTTTTAGCCCTGTAAAACAACATAAGGCAATAGCAAATGTTAAGAAGTATTTTTTGTTCATACTGTACGGATTATTATACAAAAACTCCCAACTAAAGTACGAAATTTAAAGATACAAATGGTATTTTTGTTATGTTTTTTTAACTATCATGTCACACTACCTCTAAACAGGTTACAAATAATTAACAATCAACACACTGAATATTTATTTATTATACATTTAATTAGTTTTTCTTCAATTGAGCGGTATTTTTTAGCCCCGGGTTAAACCCGGGGCTAAAAACAGAATTAAGAAACTATTTTGTTCAAAATTTTAGTTGTGGCTCTCTTTAAATTTCTTTACAGCCTCGGTAAGCCTCGGTACTACTTCCATCGCATCGCCTACCACGCCATAATCAGCTGCTTTAAAGAATGGCGCTTCGGGGTCCTTATTGATAACTACTATTGTCTTTGATCCATTTACACCAGCCAGATGCTGGATAGCACCTGATATCCCGACAGCTATATATAAATTAGGGCGTATAGTGCCCCCTGTCTGGCCCACGTGTTCATGATGTGGGCGCCAATGCGAATCTGCAACGGGTCTTGAGCAAGCAAGCGCCGCACCTAATTCCTTAGCAAGGTCTTCAAGTATATGCCAGTTTTCCGGGCCTTTCATACCACGTCCGCCCGATACTACCAATTCTGCTTCTGAAAGAGGTACGGCCCCGGTTACTTTATTTACTTCTTTGACAGTCACACCAAAGTCCTTATCATCAAACGCTACATCCAGCTTTTCAATGCTGGCGTTGCCTTCACCTTTTACCACTGCAAAGGTGTTCGGCATCAAGGTAACCACCTTCACCTCACTGCTGATATTCACATGTGCGAACGCCTTACCTGAAAACACAGCCTTCTTCACCACGAAACCATTGCTAAGATCAGGATAAGCAACAGCACCTGCCACCATACCTGCCTTAAGACCGGCAGCAAGGCGCGGTGCCACAGCCTTGCCGCTCACATCATGCAATGCCACCACCACCTTTGCTCCTTCTTTCCCTGCAGCACTCATCATTGCTTTGGTATATGCGCGGGAATTAAAGCTATCAAGCCTTGCATCTGCTACATGTAGTACCTTAGTTGCACCGTATTGGCCAAGGCCCTGTAACTCACCATCTGCAACGTTTCCTAAAGCCACTGCAGTTACATTCGTGCCCATGCTTTTTGCTATTGCCGCAGCATATTGCACTGCCTCAAAGGTCTTTTTCTTGAAGCTGCCTTGTGTATGTTCCGCTAATACTATTACTGACATTATATTGAGTATTGTAAATTTTGAATTGAATAATTAAATGACCTTCGCCTCGGTATGCAGCAGGCTCACCAGTTCATCCATGTTTTCGGGGCTTATCATCTTTACACCCGTCTTCGCCGGTGGCAGCTCGTACGATACGATGTTGCTTAACGGCTGGATATCTGCAGGCGCTACTATCTTCAAAGGCTTTGTACGTGCTGCCATGATACCACGCATATTGGGTATCCTGGCTTCAGCCATTCCCTTCTGGCACGATACCACCAGCGGCAGGCTGCAGCTATCGGTCTCTTCACCACCCTCTATCTCACGCTTCACTGTCGCTGTATTGCCATCCATATCCAGCCTGGTCGCAAAGCCTATGTAATTCATACCCAACAGTTCAGCCAGCATAGCGCCGGTAACACCATTATTGTAATCTATTGACTCTTTACCGCAAAGCACCAGGTCATAATTTTCGGCTTTTGCATAAGCAGCTATCTGTGCCGCTACCACATAAGGGTCGCTGCTATCGGTATCTATACGTATTGCCTCATCACCACCAAGGGCCAGGGCCTTGCGTATCACCGGTTCAGCTTCTGCCTTACCTACGGTCACCAGGTGCACAGCAGTCGCAGCACCGCTTTCTTTCAGTTCCAGTGCACGCACCAGGGCATACCATTCATCATATGGATTGATGATGAATTGCACACCCTGGGTATTGAAATGAGTGTTATTATCAGCAAAACTTATCTTGGTCGTGGTATCGGGTACCTGGCTGATACAAACTAATATCTTCATTATAAAATTGGATTTATTATTTACTGTTTCCGTATCTGAGATCGCTGCAAACCTACACTAAAATTAAAACATGCGAAACTCAAAACTTATACTGCTATTTATAAAAAAAGGAGCTTTCGCAGGCTCCTTTTTAATATAAAATGTAATAAAATTATTTGTCAGATACTTTGACCTGGTCATTCAAGTCATTGTCAACCAGTACGCGTCCGCAATGTTCACATACGATTATCTTTTTGCGCTGGCGTATTTCCGATTGGCGTTGTGGCGGTATTACGTTAAAACAGCCGCCGCAAGAGTCGCGCAGGATGGGCACTACTGCCAGGCCGTTACGATAGCTATGGCGGATACGCTCATAGGCCGATAACAAACGGGGGTCAACCTTCTCTTTCGCAGCATCCGACTTATCACTCAGCACCTTTTCTTCTTTCTCGGTATCGGTTATTATTTTTTCCAGCTCAGCCTTCTTGGCCTTGAGGGCCACTTCCACATCCGCTATTTTTTCTTCGGTCTTTATACGTTGGTTAGCACGCTCTTTCAGCTCACCATTAGCATCTTTTATATGCTTTTCGTTCAGCTTCACCTCCAGTTCCTGCATCTCTATCTCTTTATTGATAGCTTCGAACTCGCGGTTGTTCTTCACATTGTCCTGCTGCTTCTCGTACTTTTTAATCAAAGCCTGCGCTTCTTTCTTGGCAGCATTCTTCGATTCGATGAAATTGTTGATGGTGTTGATGTCCGTATCTATATTCTGGATACGCGTCTGCAAACCTTCAATTTCATCTTCAAGGTCTTTCACCTCCATAGGCAGTTCGCCCTTTAAGGTCTTGATCTCATCTATTTTAGAATCGATCTTCTGCAAGGTCAGAACCGCTATGAGCTTTTCTTCAACCGAAAAGTCTTTTACTGTAGCCATATCAGCAAAAATATTTTACAGGATTGGTGGATAAATTTGATAAAAGAGTGGCAAAATTAGGGAATTTTTTCTTAAGTATAGCCTCAAATATTTCTTTTGTGAATTGCTCGCTCTCATAATGCCCTATATCGGCTATAACAATGCGCCCCTCCGCATCAAAAAATTGATGATATTTAAAATCCCCAGTTACGAAAACATCTGCTCCTGCAGCTACAGCATCCCTCAAAAGGAAGGAACCTGCCCCCCCGCATAGGGCCACTTTTTGCACCTTTTTGCCCCTTAATTCAGTGTACCTTATGCAGTCCGCCCCCATCTCCCGTTTTAATAGGGCTAAAAAATCTCTTTCATCCATGGCCTCCGGCAGGTAGCCAACCATGCCGGCTCCTATTTCCTGGTTGGCA
>CAYZTM010000041.1:0-35112 GCA_964481425.1 uncultured Flavipsychrobacter sp. | reverse complement strand
ATAACGGTCACTTTGATCTGGCCGGGATACTGCATCTCCTTCTGTATCTTATCAGCTATCTCAAATGAGAGTTTGTCGCTATCAGCATCGGTTACTTTCTCAGCCTCTACGATCACGCGCAGTTCGCGGCCGGCCTGTATGGCATAAGCTTTTTCCACACCATTGTAGGCCATAGCCAGGCTCTCAAGATCTTTGATACGCTGCAGGTAGCTCTGCATCATCTCGCGGCGTGCACCGGGGCGTGCACCGCTTATGGCGTCACAGGCCTGTACTATGGGCGATATGATGTAGGTCATTTCCATTTCGTCGTGGTGCGCGCCAATAGCATTCACTATTGCAGCATGCTCACCGCATTTCTCTGCCAGCTTGGCGCCGAGCAGTGCGTGGCTCAGTTCTGTTTCTTCATCAGGCACTTTACCTATATCGTGCAGCAGGCCTGCGCGTTTTGCCAGTTTCACTACCTTTTGGCCAAGGCCCAGTTCAGAGGCCATGATGCCGCAGAGGTTAGCCGTTTCCTTAGAGTGCATCAGCAGGTTCTGGCCATAAGATGAGCGGAAACGCATCTTACCTACCATGCGCACCAGGTCTTTATGCAGGCCATGCACACCTAATTCTATTATGGTGCGCTCGCCTATCTCCATTATCTGTTCTTCCAGTTGCTTTTTGGTCTTTTCCACCACTTCCTCGATACGGGCGGGGTGGATGCGGCCATCCTGCACCAGGCGTTGCAACGAAAGACGTGCTACCTCACGACGCAACGGGTCGAAACAGCTTAATACTATTGCTTCGGGGGTATCGTCTATTATCAGGTCAACACCGGTAGCGGCTTCCAGCGCGCGGATGTTACGACCTTCACGGCCTATTATCTGGCCCTTCACTTCATCGCTCTCCAGGTTGAATACCGTAATGGCATTCTCTATGGTCTGCTCTGCCCCGGTACGCTGTATGGTCTGTATAATGATCTTCTTGGCCTCCTTGGTGGCATTCACCTTGGCCTCTTCCATGATATCCTTCACATAGGCAAGGGCCTCAGTACGTGCCTCTTCCTTAATGGCTTCCATCAGTTCGGCCTTGGCCTGGTCGGCAGACAGGCTGGCTACTTTTTCGAGGCGTTTGATATGCTCTTCCTGGTGACGCTCCAGTTCCGTACGCTTGATGTTCACCACCTCGAGCTGGCGGTCGAGGTTTTGCTTCAGCTGGTCGTATTCCTGTATTTGCTTCTGCAGGCTGCCATTCTTGTCGTTGAGGCTTTGCTGCTGCTGCTTGATACGGTTCTCTGCTTCGGCTAACTTATGATTGCGTTGGGATACTTCTTTTTCGTGCTCGCTTTTTAGTTGTAAGAATTTCTCTTTGGCTTCTAAAACTTTCTTTTCTTTAAGTGTTTCTGCGTGTACTTGTGCATCGTCAGTGATCTTTTTGGCTTGTTGTTCTGCTTCTTCAATCTGTTTCCGTGTATTCTTGGCAAATATCATTTTGCCCAGGAGGATACCTATAAGTATAGCCACCACCGCTACGATGGCGACAATGATCGTATTGTCCATGTTTTTGTGTGCGTTTTTTCAGGTAAATATTCATATTATCCTTTACCCAATATATTTAACTTTGATCTAATATAATAAGGGTAATTTATTAGCGTGCTAAGTTAGTAAAATTAGTTTGATTATTGACCAGCGCGGCTTTTACAGGATAGCAGGAACCGGACCGCAGGGAGATATTTCCTTTTTTCCCGGAGGAGTTATTTCCGGTTGGCCATAGCAGTAAGCTTTATAAAGCTTACCAGGCTTATCGCATGCGAGAAATAGTTATTTCCGGTCATTTCATTTTCAACTTCCATTAACACAAATGAGATCTAATAAAACTAACCCCGTCGGGCTTATCCCGAACCAGTATAAAACAATTCTATTCAGAGCCTAAAATTTTGATTTGTATGGTGCAAGTTACGACACCATGTAGCACATCCTAAAAATGTGGACAAAACAATACATAGTCGCAACTTCATATATGATGAGCACCATCAACTTCGATTAAACTGCCTTACCATGAACAAGATGGTAATACTAATGATAGCTCCGAAAAAACACCAAACTGATATTACATAGAAATGGAATAATAGCCTTGTAAACAAATAAGCGAATAGAAAGTAACATCCCAACCAGCGCAATTGCCGGGTACCGGATAGCAACGGAGCAAGAACAGTGGGCAGGAAATATAAAAGACCATAATACCAGTTAGCGGGGAGTACAAAGCCGAGAGTGTACCGGATATGATGGTTGCCGATACCTGCTGAGACCGGATACCTGTAAAGGCAAATGGCGGTATATAGCTAAAGCAAGACCGCATAGTGTAAGCACCGAAATGACCCTGCGCCGCCAAACATCTTTTTCGAACAGCAGGATGGTATATGGGATATAGACCGGCCAGAGTACCTGGGCAAAGAACAGAAAGGCGTATGTAGCCGGCATCTGCCATCGTGCCCATGCCTCATTCTGCAATGACAACCAGAGAATACCCTCGCAGACTTGTTGCATTGCAAACACGAGGGGCAGTCCAGACAATACTCTTTGGGGACCATTGCGGGACTCCCTCATGGATGCTGTGCCGGTAGCTGACAATACAAGGCCGGCGCTAAAACTTGCCGTTGGTGAAAAGCACATCGTTATTGGTTTTATAAAAACACGCGCTCATAGATCATGGTAAATATATGTACAGGCCTGCTTTAAGAATAATAGAAGCCGGGAATTGCGGATGCCCTTATTATGAAATTATGCATGGTCACTGTATATAGCCTGGCTGACGGCTATATACCGCCCACGGAATGCTTTTTTGTTTAGTGCTGCAATGGCCTTTTCGGCTTCCATACCAGAAGCCATTACTACATATCCAAAACCCCTGGGGTTCCCATTATTATCTTTTGGCACATTGGCTGCCATTACTATACCAAAACCAGAGAAAAGAGCAAAAAGATGATCTGTAGTAATGTGCGTACCTAAGTTTCCTATAAATATCTTCATGAACATTGTTTAATGACCTGCTCATAGTTAAAGCATGCCTGAAATAAAAATTGATTTTTGGGTATTGTGCTGACCAATAAGCTTACCTTCATCGAAACAGCTTTATGCTAAACACTAACGAGGTCTACAAAAAGATCAGGGAAATGAGCCTGCGTACGTTAAATCCACGCCCGCAAATACCACTAAGTTCGTTAGTTATGGAGCTAAAGTCTGTAAGCGAACAGATAATTCCTTGCCTCACTGAGTTAAAAGAATTGCGGCTCATCCTGTTTGATGCAGCAAAATCACCTTACATAAAGCTTACTCTGCTTGGGAGCACTGTAAGTAAAAAGTGTAGCTAAGACTACTACCGTCATTAATGCCCCTCTTCTACCAACAATGGTTGTTGAGCTATTTTGACAATACCCAACTTACTGAACAATAATATAATGGGGTACACCGGGTCTATCTCATGCCAGCGCCAACCAAAGTTGATAGCAGAAGGATGCTTGTGGTGATTGTTGTGATATGATTCGCCCAACATTAACAGATCGACAGAAAAGAGATTCTCCGAAGTATTCTTCAGCTTAAAGTTCCTGTAGCCGAACTTATGTGCGAACCAATTAATAATAGCGCCATGAAAGGCCCCTAAAACAATGATGACCGGAAGAAACAAATACAGCCAGGGCGATGTAGCAAAAACAATAAAAAAGACCAGGTAGGCAAGCACCCATAGTAACCTTGAGAAGTTGGAGTTTGCCCACTGATCGAAACGGGGCCATTCAGGCAGGTTTGTTTTGAACTTTCCTTCCACATCTATCGTCTCCATAAAAATATCATTGTACATCTTCCTGGTGCGCAGCATCATAGCTACAATATTTGATGAAAAATTGGGGGAATGAGGATCGCACTCGGTATCGGTATATGCGTGGTGCAGGCGATGCATAATAGCGTAAGCTTTGGGGCTCATGTAGTGTGCCCCCTGAGTAATATAACTGAAGATGAAAAAGAATTTTTCCCAGCCCTTACTCATCGTAAATGCCCTATGCGAAGCATACCTGTGATGAAAGAACGTTTGTGCGAATAGGGATAAATACCATATTGATATAAAAAAAATAACAATAGCCATGAACTACCTCTGTTTTTTTGCTTTGCTGAAAAATATACCAGAGGAAAAAATTAATCGGGAGCGCTACAATAATCGGTGTGATGCTGAGTAGAACGAAATTAAAGTCTTGTATTCTGATACGACTGAATGATGTAAAGATAAGAAAATGGTTGTTAATACGCTGCAAAAATAAAGGCCCCGCAAAACCGCAGAGAGAAAAAGACGGTTTAGTAACGAAGAAAAGAAATAACAGCATTCCCATGATAAAAATCACCCCCTATTTAACCATTATATGTTTGTAACTTTAGTATAACCAAAGAGCCACTATTCTTAACGCAAAAACCGAGCTTTATGGATACACAATCACAAAACATGCAGGAACAGCTGGAACCGGCCCAAAACAATGAGCAGGATCAGCAACAACAAGAGGCGGGAAACGAACAAAAACATGAAACGAAGAAATACCACAGGTCGTCACTCTATGCCAGCACCCTTATACGCGACTCTGTGGACCATGTAAAGCCACATAACCACAGCGGGCTGGACCTTTAATATTGGGCAGTCTTAAAAGAACTACTGCACATACCGGGGTATGTGAGTGGGGAGGCGTGTAAGCAATTCATAGTTCAGCTGGTTACTCATTTCACCAAATGAAGCAACACTTATCTCCTGCTCTCCCTGCCTGCCGATCATGGTAACCTTATCATTGAGGTTAACATCGGGCACGCCTGTCACATCGACCGCAATGCAGTTCATGTTGACCATACCTACTACGGGTACCCTGTAGCCATTTACCAACACAATACCGGAATTGCTGAGGCTGCGGCTAAAACCATGGGCATAGCCTATCGGTATCAATGCCAGGCGCGTGGCCTGGTGCGAGAAATAAGAAGCCCCGTAACCTACAAATTCGCCGGGCGGTACATCCTTCAGCCCCATCACAAGACTCTCCCAGCTAATGATACGTTTGAGCGGCGACATAACTGCCTCATGCTTGCTTAGGTATTCGATCAATATCTCGGGGCTGGGCCAGAAGCCATATTGCAGGATACCGATACGCAGCATATCATAATGCATATCGGGGTGCCGTATAGCGGCGGCAGAGCAGCAGGTATGTATCATCTGCGGCATGAGGCCATCCTGCTTAAAACGCTTCAGCGCCATCTTAAAGTGTATCTTTTGCTTGCGTATGCGCACATAATTGGTGATGTGCTCTGCCCCTGCAAAATGCATGCACAGGCCACGAAATACGATAGCATCCCCGCACTGCCTGAGCTTTTCCATCAACAAAGGGATATCAGGCTCCTCAAAACCCGTGCGGTACATGCCTGTTTCCAGCTCTATGTGAATGATCGCCTTCTTACCGATCTTGCGCGCTATGCTGACCGTTGCATCAAAGCGTTCAAAATCGAAAACATAAAACTCGATATTGTTCTCAATGGCCCAGCCTATATCTTCATGGTCAAGGGCCCCCATTATCATGATCGTTGTGCCGGGAGAGGCAACCTCATGCACCTTGTAGGCCTCGCCTGCATTAAAAACAGAAAAATGGTCCACACCGCAAGCTTCCGCTATCGGCACATATGCGTCTATACCATGCCCGTAAGCATTGCCTTTTACGACCGCGCTGATCTTTTTACCGGCAAAATAGTTATGCAGGAACTCCCAATTATTTCTGAGTAATTCCCTGTTCAATATGATATGCGACGATGCTTCCATTATTGCTGTGCTTTACGTTGTATGGTAATGAACATATTCATGCCCGTATCGGTAAGTTCATCGGGGTAGTCGTAGGCCGGATGATGCAAAGGTTTGCAGTCTTCACCCGCCCCGATACCAAACATGGCTCCCGGGTACCTGCCGGTAAAGATGCCAAAGTCCTCACCGAACCTGAAGCCCTCGGCTATGGTCTCCTGTTCTAGTCCCAATTCCGCAGCGGCTTTGTTGATGACAGCAACAGCCTGCGGATCGTTCTGGTTCGCCTCAAAAGGTTCGATCAGTTCAAAACTCACTTCAAGCTCTTCTGCGGCAGCCAGCTCTCCCGCTATTTTCTTCGCCCGGGCAAGAGCATTATCCAGGCGTTCGTTGGTATCTGCACGGATGGTAAGATGCACCTCACCCTCCCCGGCCGAAACGCCATAGGCCTTTTCGCCTAGCAATGTATATACGGGTGTTACCGTCAGGTAGCCAGGTTTGTTCTCTTCATTCAGCTTCAGCGTCTCAAGAGTATAGCGGCTCATGGCAGCAGCAGGGTTTCGCCCGTTCCAGGGCTCAGCTGCATGGGCCGTATATCCACGAAAATAAGCGGCGAGGCTAACGACACTTGAAGTAAAACTTCCGGTCTTGCAAATTACCTTATGTTTTTTAAAGCCCGGCAAATTGTGAAGCGCAAATGCCATATCTATGTGCAACTCATCGAGCGCGCCATCGGCAATTACATTCCGGGCACCCCAGCCGTTCTCCTCAGCGGGCTGAAACAATAGGTAAACATTCCCCTTTTCGGGGCGCTCAACAGCAAAGTGCTGTGCCACCCCATACATTATAGTGGTATGCCCGTCGTGGCCACACTTGTGCGATACCCCGGGATTTGCTGATTTATATTTAGCTGTAATGGTTTCCTGTATGGGCAGCGCGTCTATATCAGCCCGGAGCAGGAGGTTCTTACCCGGTGTTTTCCCCTTGAAACTCACCAGGATGCCGGTACCGGCTACTTTTTGTACTCCATCCGTATCGAGCTTCCCTAATAATCCCAACAGGTACGTTTGTGTTTCCTGCTCATGCTGCGAAACCTCGGGATGCGTATGCAGGTACTGCCTGATGACTGAAAGATCGTCCATTTTAATTGTCGTTGACCAGCCTCAATAATACCGAAAATAGGGCGGGCTAAAAAAATGTCTCTAAGCGCCCTGATAGACAGGGTAGTTCATATATAAAAGGCGGTCAAGAAAAAACCAAACCTGTTGATGAGACGAAAAAAGTGATACAAATTAAATTTCTCTTTATTTTTACACTATGAGAAAAGCCATATACATTCTTTGCCTGTCGTGCTTCATAAATGTACCATCGTTCGCTACTACATGGCATGTAGGGCCCAGCCAAACCTATACCATGCCCAGCCAGGTATCGGCATTGGTGCAAAACGGGGATACAGTAGCTATTGACAGTGGGATATATGCCGGCGATGTAGCGCACTGGACAGCCGATGATCTCGTATTTATGGGCATGGATGGTATGGCAAGACTGCACTCGGGCGGTAATGTATGGGGCGGCAAAGCCATATGGGTTATAAGCGGCAATAATGCGCTGGTAGAGAATATAGATTTCGCAGAAGCCTCGTGCATAGACCAGAATGGTGCAGGCATAAGACAGGAAGGGACAAACCTGACCGTTCGCCACTGTTATTTTCACGATAATGAAGACGGCATATTGAGCGATGCAGATGCAAACAGCACTATATTAATAGAATATACAGAATTTGATCACAACGGTTTTGGTGACGGGTATAGCCATAATCTGTACATCGGGCATATCAATACGCTCATATTCCGCTATAACTATAGCCACCATGCCAAAATAGGACATGAACTGAAAAGCAGGGCCAACAATAACTATATATTATATAACCGTATCAGCAACGAGGATACCGGTACTGCCAGCAGAAATATAGACCTGCCGAATGGGGGCAAAGCCATTATAGTGGGCAATATCATAGAACAGGGACCTAATACCCAGAACTCAAATATTATGGAGTTTGGCCTTGAGGGATTAACCAACCCGGATTCATTGCTCTATATTGTAAATAACACCTTTGTGAACGACAAAGGTAACGGCAGCTTTATACAGGTGCAGAATGGCATCAACCTGCTGAAATCATATAACAACATATTCGCAGGGCCGGGAACAGTATATGTCGGTTCTGCTACCACGTATGACACTTCGCACAACTGGAATGGTGCAATAGCTGCTGCAGGGCTCACCGCCCCTGCAAATTACAACTATACCCTGCTGGCCACCTCGCCGGCAGTAGATAACGGCACATACCCTGGCATGGCCGACACCTTCTCGCTGGTTCCCCTGTATGAATATGAACATCCGGACAGTGCCGTTGCCCGGCCCGTGGTGGATAGCCTCGATATAGGAGCCTATGAATATGGCACGCCAACAGCATATGTCGGGAATATAAGTGTCCCCAAAGACCTGATCGTCTACCCCAACCCGGCGGGTGACCGGATCAATGTTCTCTGCCAGGGACAAATGAACAGATCGGTAAGCCTATATGATGTTAATGGTAGAAAAGTCATGGAGAGTACTATTGGCGCAGGTGCCGGGGAGTTCTCCATTTCAACGAAGGGGCTGATAGAAGGGGTATACTACCTGAGATGTGGTTCTATGGTAAAGGCGATCAGCATAAAACATTGAGGCTATCGCATATCCAATGTTAGACAAGGCAATAAACATTTGATATTTTAAATATTTATTGATCTTCTTCCGCGGCCTGCTATCTTCGCATACATACGGCTGACCTGCCGGTAATCCCCTTTGGGCATAGGTGCCACTCCTCCCTATAATTCTTCCCAGAAAATAGCTGAAAAAAAGCTGAAATTATTTTGCAGGAATAAAACAAGTCATTACCTTTGCAGTCCCAAAATTTACGGGTTTAAGAAGTTATTTAATAAGTATGTCACAGCGTATCAGAATAAAGCTGAAGTCTTACGACCACAATTTGGTGGATAAGTCGGCCGAGAAAATCGTTAAAACTGTGCGCAATACGGGAGCAGTGGTTACAGGCCCTATTCCCTTGCCTACAGAGAAGAAGATCTTTACAGTACTGCGCTCACCGCACGTTAACAAGAAAGCACGTGAGCAATTCCAGCTGTGTACGCACAAGCGTTTGCTGGATATCTATACTTCTTCTTCCCGTACAGTTGATGCACTTTCGAAGCTTGACCTGCCCAGCGGTGTTGAGGTTGAGATAAAAGCATGATCCTCCTGACCTTCTGAAGGGAAGGAAAAGGGAGTGAAAGGTAGATCTTTAAAAAAATTGAAATAAACGGCTAATCCCGGTCCACACAAAACAAAGGCAACCGGGCGCTTGGCTAAAACATTATAAAATGAAAGGTATTATAGGTAAAAAAATCGGCATGACCAGCGTTTTTGAGCCGAATGGAAAGCAGACTGCCTGCACCATTATCGAAGCCGGTCCTTGTGTGGTTACTCTAAAGAAAACCGTAGATACCGACGGTTACGACGCGTTGCAGATCGCGTACGGAGAAGCAAAAGAGAAGAACACCTCTGCTGCGCTCATCAATCACTTCGCTAAGGCAAATACAACGCCTAAGAGCATCGTAAAAGAAATCCGCAATTGTTCCATAGATAAACAAGTGGGTGAATCCATTACCTGCGACATTTTCGCTGAAGGCGAGAAAGTAAGTGTCATTGGCACCAGCAAGGGTAAAGGTTTCCAGGGTGTGGTAAAACGCCACGGTTTTAGCGGTGTGGGTGAAGCATCCCATGGCCAGCACGACCGTCAGCGCGCCCCGGGTTCTATAGGCGGTTCATCATACCCCAGCCGCGTATTCAAAGGAATGCGTATGGCCGGCCGTATGGGTGGCGACCGCGTAAAGGTTAAAGCCCTGCGTGTAGTAAAAATATTCCCCGATAAGAACTATATATTAATCAGCGGTTCAGTACCGGGACATAACGGATCTATTGTTTTAATTCAGAACTAATTGTAGTCATGCAAGTTGACGTAATAAATAGTAAAGGTGAAAAGACCGGCCGTAATATAGAATTGCCGGACGAAATTTTCGGTATAGAGCCAAATGACCATTGCATATACCTTGCCGTGAAGCAATATCTTGCCGCACAGCGCCAGGGTACGCACAACACTAAAACACGTGCTGAAGTACATGGCTCTTCCAAGAAGCTGCACCGCCAGAAAGGCACAGGTGGCTCACGTAAAGGTAACATCCGCAACCCTCTTTATAAGGGTGGTGGTAACGTGAACGGCCCCAAGCCACACCTGTACGGTTTCAAACTGAACCGTAAGGTAAAGGACCTGGCAAAGATGTCGGCACTGGCCCACAAAGCCCGTGAAAATAAGATCATCGTACTGGAAGACCTGAAAATGGAAACTCCCAAAACCAAAGATCTTGCAGCAATACTGGATACACTGCGTGGTGACATCAGGAAATCGATGATGATACTGGCAGACCACGACAATAATGTGTACCTGAGTGCCCGTAACCTGCAGAGCAACAAAACAACTGTGCTTAGCGACATGAATACTTACGACCTGGTAAATGCCGGCGTACTTATATTCACCGAGAGCGCTGCTAAGATGTTCTCTGAAGAAGCTGTAGCTGAAGAAGCATAGTAAAAAGTAAAAAGCTATTAAAAATTCGGGCCCCGGCCCGGCCAAATAAAAAGAAAAGAAAATGAAACTCGCTGACGTTTTGGTAAGGCCGGTGATCACTGAAAAGGTGAACACCCAAATGGAAAAAAACAGCCGCTACACTTTTGTAGTAGGCAAGGCCGCCAATAAGCTGGAGATCAAGAAGGCCGTAGAAGAATTTTACGGTGTGAAGGTGGCAGATGTAAATACAGTAGTGGTGCCTGCAAAGAACAAGACACGCTACACTAAAGCAGGTTTTTTATCGGGCCGCAAACCTTCTTACAAGAAGGCTATCGTGACCCTGGCAGAAGGAGATTCTATTGATTTGTTTTCAATATAAGTGAAGAAGCACAGCTTCCAAACTAAAGAATAAAAGAAAATGGCATTACGTAAATACAAGCCGACAACAGCCGGCACACGCTGGAGAATAGGTAACGCTTATGCAGAAGTTACCACTAACGTACCTGAGAAGAGCTTACTGGAGCCTTTGTCGGGCACAGGTGGCCGTAACTCGCAGGGCCGCAGGGCTATGCGCTATATGGGCGGCGGTAACAAAAAAATGTACCGTATCATAGACTTCAAGCGTAACAAGAAAGATATACCGGCTACTGTAAAGAGCATCGAATACGATCCGAACCGCTCTGCTTTCATCGCATTGCTTAGCTATGCAGATGGCGAAAAGCGCTACATCCTTGCTCCGCAGGGTCTTGAAGTAGGCAGCAAAGTGATAAGCGGCGATACTGTAGCACCTGAAGTAGGTAACGCACTGCCCCTGAAGAGCATGCCACTGGGTACTGTTGTACACAATATAGAACTGCAGCCCGGTAAAGGTGGTGCAATGGCCCGCTCAGCAGGTACTTATGCCCAGCTGAACGCGAAAGAAGAAAAGTATTGCGTACTGAAAATGCCTTCAGGTGAGCTTCGTAAAGTGCTGGGCACTTGTATGGCTACCGTAGGTACCGTATCGAACAGCGACCATGGTCTGCAGTCGATGGGTAAAGCCGGCCGTAACCGCTGGAAAGGTATCCGCCCCCGCAACCGCGGTGTAGCGATGAACCCTGTAGATCACCCAATGGGTGGTGGTGAAGGTAAGGCATCGGGTGGTCACCCACGCAGCCGTACCGGTAAGTATGCGAAAGGCGAAAGCACACGTAATACTAACAAGGGCAGCAACAAGCTGATCATTCAGCGTCGCAACGGTAAAAAATTGTCAGGTAAATACAAATAAACCGGGAAATATCCTGGAGCATAAAAAAAACTAACGAATGGCTCGTTCAATTAAAAAAGGTCCTTATGTAGCCGCCAAGCTGGAGAAGAAAGTATTGGCTATAGCTGAAGGTAAAACAAAGAAAGGCGTTATTAAAACCTGGAGCCGCCGCTCTACAATAACCCCTGATTTTGTAGGACAGACCTTTGCTGTACATAATGGCAACAAATTCATTCCGGTATATGTAACGGAGTTCATGGTAGGTCACAAGCTCGGCGAATTTGCCCCTACCCGCAACTTCAAAGGCCATGCCGGTGGTAAATAACCCTCAACCCCTAAAGGGGAATAAGGGTGAAGAAAAAAGTTAAAAAGTTAATTAGTAAACCGAAAAGCCCCATCAGGGGTTCAGGGTAAAAAAATAAAGAAATGGAAGCTGTAGCTCGCTTAAAAAATTATCCTACATCGCCGCGCAAAATGCGCCTTCTGGCCGACCTGGTACGTGGCAAGGATGTAGACACTGCACTGAACACTTTGAAGTTCAGCACTAAGCATCCGTCTGTAGCCATGGAAAAGCTGCTGATGAGCGCTATTGCCAACTGGGGCGTGAAGAACGAAGGTGTAGATGTGGCTGAAGCTAACCTGTATGTAAAGACCATATTTGTGGATGGTGGCCGTGTACTGAAGCGTATGCGCCCGGCTCCCCAGGGACGTGCATACCGTGTGCGCAAGCGCAGCAACCACGTTACCATTATTGTGGACAGCCGCAACCCGGTAGCAGCAAACGCAGAACAAGCTTAATAAACGATAAAGAATAAATCATAACTCAATAAAAGTCTAATGGGTCAAAAAACTAATCCTATAGGTAACAGGTTGGGCATCATCCGCGGATGGGACTCAATGTGGTATGGTGATAAGAAGGATTATGGTCAGAAACTGGTAGAAGACCATAAGATCCGCACTTACCTGAATGCGCGTATCAACAAAGGCGGTATATCCCGCATAGTTATAGAGCGCACACTGGGCAAGCTGATCGTGACCATACACACTTCAAAGCCTGGTATCATAATAGGTAAAGGCGGTACAGAAGTGGACCGTATCAAGGAAGAGCTGAAGAAGCTGACCGGTAAAGATGACGTGCAGATCAACATCATGGAGATACGCCGTCCTGAACTGGATGCTAACATAGTAGGCGAAACTATTGCCCGCCAGATAGAAAGCCGTGTAAGCTACAAGCGCGCTATAAAGATGGCTATCTCTACAGCTATGCGCATGGGTGCTGAAGGTATCAAAATAAAGGTAGGTGGTCGCCTTGCAGGTGCTGAAATAGCACGTAGCGAGGAATTCAAACAAGGCCGTACCCCACTCCATACTTACCGTATGGACATAGACTATGCTTCGGTGTTCGCACTTACCGTATATGGTAAAATAGGCATCAAAGTATGGATATGTAAAGGTGAAGTGCTGGGCAAACGTGACCTGAACCCGAACTTCTCAGCCGGTTCTGACAACCGTGGCAACCGTCCTACAGGTGGTTTCCAGGGCGAAGGCGGCCGTGACAGGGGTGGCCGTGGTGGCGACAGGGGTGGTGATCGTCGTGGCGGTGGCCGTGGCGGACGCAAAGGATAAAAGATAATTTTCTGCTGTCCTGCAGGCCAGGATAGCTATTAAATACAGAATACAAAAAAACTTGTAACAATGTTACAACCAAAAAAGACGAAACATCGTAAAGCGCATAAAGGCAGGATCAAGGGCAACGCCCAGCGTGGCGCTACCATAGCTTTTGGTTCATTTGGCCTGAAAGCGATGGAGCCAAAATGGATCACTAACCGCCAGATAGAAGCTGCGCGCCAGGCAATGACACGTCACATGAAACGTGAAGGTAACGTTTGGATACGCATCTTCCCGGACAAGCCGATCACCCGCAAGCCTCTTGAAGTGCGTATGGGTAAAGGTAAAGGTAACCTGGAATTCTGGGCTGCTGTTGTGAAGCCGGGCCTGATCATGTTTGAACTGGATGGTGTGCCTTTGCAGGTAGCACGCGAAGCGCTGGAACTGGCTGCACAAAAACTGCCGATCAAAACCAAATTTGTAGTACGCAGGGATTACGTAGCATAAGAGTAAACAACATTAAAGTAAAATGGCCCCGGGCCAATTGCAATAAACAATAAGAATCATGGCAAAAGCAAAAAAAGCGAAAGTTGACGATTACCGTTCGCTGGATGACCAGGCCCTTTCTGATAAGATCAGTGATGAGGAACTGCGCCTGAAGAAATTACACTTCAGCCACGCGGTCAACCCTATCGAGAACCCGCTGAGTATCCGCCAGCTGCGCCGCAATATTGCGCAAATGAAAACAGAACAGCGCAAAAGAGCATTAGGTTTTTAATTAAATCTTTATAGATGTCAAATATGACTGAAAGGAAAAACAGGAAGACCCGTATCGGGATAGTAAGCAGCAACAAGATGACAAAAACCATCACTGTAGCTGTTGAGCGTAAGATCAAGCACCCGATATATGGTAAGTTCCTTAAGAAAACGACAAAATTCCATGCACACGACGAGAACAGCACTGCCGGTATAGGCGATACTGTACGCATCATGGAAACACGCCCGCTGAGCAAGACAAAACGCTGGCGCCTGGTAGAAATTATTGAAAAAGCTAAGTAATCTTATTAAGAGATGATACAACAAGAATCCCGGCTCAATGTGGCCGACAACAGTGGTGCGAAGGAAGTGCTTTGCATTCGTGTGTTGGGAAATTCGGGACAAGTATATGCCGGTATAGGCGACAAGATAGTGGTGACCGTAAAAGACGCATTGCCCGGTGGCGGCGTTAAAAAAGGTACCGTATCGAAAGCAGTTATCGTGCGCACCAAGAACAAGCTGCGCCGCAGGGACGGATCGTACATCAACTTTGATGACAATGCCGTAGTACTGCTGAATAACTCAGACGAACCCCGCGGCACCCGTATTTTCGGCCCAGTAGCCCGCGAACTGCGCGATAAAGGATATATGAAAATCGTATCCCTGGCGCCTGAAGTATTGTAAAAATTATGTACCTTTGCAGCCCGTTTGACGGGGGCATGGCGAACGAATTTAACTTATATTAAAGTGAAAAAGAGATTTCAACCGAAGTTCAACATTAAGAAAGGCGACAGCGTGGTCGTGATTTCCGGTGAAGATAAAGACCGCAGCAAGCCGCGCAAAGTGCTGGCCGTTTATCCCCAGAAGAGCCGTGTGCTCATCGAGGGCGTGAACATGGTGACCAAGCACCTGAAGCCTAATGCCCAGAACCCCCAGGGTAGCATAGTACAGGAAGAGGCAGCCATACACATCTCGAACGTGATGCTGTGGGATGCCAAATCGAAAGCGCCTGCCCGCATCAAACGCGAGCGTAATGAAAACGGATTTGCACGTATATCTAAAAAATCAGGGGAGGTAATCAAATAATGGCAACGACAACATACATACCTCGTTTACAGAAGAAATATAAAGAAGAAGTAGTACCTGCTTTGATGAAGAAGTTTGGCTACTCTACTGTTATGCAATGCCCGCGCCTGGTGAAGATATGCCTGAACCAGGGCGTAAAAGGCTCAGTATCGGACAAGAAGCTGATAGATGACGCAGTTGCAGAAATGACATTAGTTACCGGCCAGAAAGCGGTACCCACCCTTTCTAAGAAAGATATCTCGAACTTTAAGCTCCGTAAGGCTATGCCGATAGGCTGCCGTGTAACATTGCGCAGCAATAATATGTTCGATTTCCTGGACAGGCTGATATCTGTAACACTGCCCCGCGTACGTGACTTCAAGGGCATCAATGAGAAATCGTTCGATGGCCGCGGCAACTACACCATGGGCGTTACCGAGCAGATCATCTTCCCGGAAATAGACATCGATAAGGTGAACAAGATAAGCGGTATGGACATCACTTTCGTGACCACCGCCGGCACTAATGAAGAGGCTTATGAGCTACTTAAAGAGCTGGGTATGCCTTTCAAGAACGTTAAGAAAGAAGAAACAACTAACTAAATTCAAGATAAAGAATAATAAATGGCAAAAGAATCAGTAAAAGCCCGCCAACGCAAACGCGAACGCATGGTAGCCAAGTACGCTGCAAAGCGTGCCGAGCTAAAGGCCGCAGGTGATTATGCAGCTTTGGACAAGCTTCCGAAGAATGCATCGCCCGTACGCCTGAAGAACCGTTGCCAACTGACCGGCCGCCCCCGCGGTTATATGCGTCAGTTCGGCATCTGCCGTGTGATATTCCGCGATATGGCATTGGACGGCAAGATACCAGGTGTACGTAAAGCTAGCTGGTAATGCCCTACCCTCGCAAGAGGAATGGGATAACGTTTCAAAGTCAGGAGCGAATAAGCGACTGATACTCGTAACAAAATCATTTACAAAACTTAAAAAGAAAAAATGGTAACAGATCCTATAGCAGATTTCCTGACGCGCATCCGTAACGCACAGATGGCGCGCCACCGTATAGTAGAGATCCCTGCATCGAACGTAAAAAAGCGTATGACAGAGATCCTTTACAGCAAAGGCTATATCCTTAAATATAAGTTTGAAGACGACAACAAGCAGGGTCTTATCAAAATAGCCCTGAAGTATGACGCTCAAACCAAAGAACCTGCTATCAGGAGCCTGGAGCGTGCAAGCCGTCCGGGTCTTCGCCAATATGCAAAACCCAACGAAATAAGCCGTGTACAGAATGGCCTGGGTATAGCTATCGTATCTACATCTAAAGGCGTGATGACCGACAAGGAAGCACGTGCACAGAATGTAGGCGGCGAAGTAATGGCTTACATTTATTAATAAGAAAAGTAAAAGTTGCCGGTACATTAAGCTGGTCCTATACCAGGCTGACCGGTCGGCAAACAAACAATAAAACATAAAAACACAAGACAATGTCTCGTATAGGAAAAAGCATTATCAAAGTTCCTGCCGGTGTGACCGTAACTGTCTCTCCTGCGAACGAAGTGACCGTTAAAGGCCCAAAAGGCGAACTGAAACAAGTACTGGATCGTGATATCACGCTGGAGGTATCAGATAACGAAGTAAGCGTAAAGCGCCCGACCGACCAGATACGCCATCGTGCACTGCACGGCCTGTATCGCGCCTTGTTGGCCAACATGGTTACAGGCGTTACAGCAGGTTTCAAGAAAGAACTGGAACTGGTAGGTGTGGGTTATCGTGCCGCCGTTACCGGTCAGCAGATAGATATGTCTTTAGGCTTTTCGCACAACATCATTATGGAGCTGCCTAAAGAAGTAAAAGCATCTGCTACTGCAGAAAAAGGACAAGCGCCAAGGATCATACTTGAGTCGAATGATAAGCAATTGCTGGGGCAGGTTGCAGCCAAGATACGCAGCCTCCGTAAGCCTGAGCCTTATAAGGGTAAAGGTGTTCGCTACAGCGATGAAGTGGTTCGCCGTAAAGCAGGTAAAGCCGCTGGTAAATAACCCCCGCCCCTAAAGGGGAGGATGTATTGATTGAAAGTAAACTATTTATAAAATTCTAAGCCCCTCCAGGGGTTTGGGGTTTAACACTCCGGTAGCTCTTGCCTAACAGCAGGAAGCCCGTAAAAACAGATAAAAATGTCAACAGATCAAAAAGTAATACGCCGCCAGAAACTTCGCTGGCGTATACGCAACAAGATCCAGGGTACTGCGCAGAAGCCCCGTCTTTCTGTATTCCGCAGCAATAAGGATATCTATGCGCAGCTCATAGACGATAATACCGGCACTACTATAGCTTCTGCCAACTCTCGCCAGAAAGATATAGCTGGTCAGAAAGGCAACAAGTCTGAAAAATCGATGATGGTAGGCAAGGCTCTTGCTGCAAAAGCTATTGAGCTGGGTATCGAGACTTGTATATTTGACCGTGGTGGTTACCTGTATCATGGCCGTGTGAAGGCTATTGCAGACGGAGCCCGTGAAGGTGGACTGAAATTCTAAATCAGATATTTTTAAACTTATTCTTTTTTAATAAAAATAATGGCGAAGACTCAATTAAATCGCGTAAAAGCCGGGGACCTGGAGCTGCATGAAAAGGTGGTATCCATCAACCGCGTGGTAAAGACCACCAAAGGTGGCCGTGCATTCAGTTTTTCGGCCCTGGTAGTGGTAGGCAACGGTAATGGTGTGGTAGGTCATGGCCTGGGTAAAGCAAAAGAAGTACAGGAAGCTATCACAAAAGGTATAGACGATGCGAAGAAGAACCTGATAAAGGTGCCCGTTATGAACGGAACTATACCGCACGACCAGTTTGCCAAAGAAGGCGCTGCGAAGGTGCTGATCAAACCGGCTGCCCACGGTACCGGTGTGATAGCAGGAGGCAGCATGCGTGCCGTACTGGAAGCAGCCGGCATCACCGACGTGCTCTCTAAGTCACTGGGCTCTGCTAACCCCCACAACGTGGTTAAGGCAACCTTTATGGCACTTGGCGCACTGCGCGAACCCATTAAGGTGGCTAAGCAGCGCAATATCAGCCTGAAGAAGGTATTTAACGGGTAGTAGCCCAAACCCCGGGAGGGGCTTAAGAATTGAATTTTAAAAACTATTGAATTATAATAGCGTCATGGCTAAAATAAAAGTAACACAGATAAAGAGCGGCATAGACCGTCCGGAGCGCCAGAAGCGTACGCTTAGGGCACTGGGCCTGCGCAAGCTCCACTCTACCGTAGAGGTTGAAGCTACGCCCCAGATACTGGGCATGGTACAAGCCGTGCATCACCTGGTGAAAGTAGAAGAAGTAAAGTAATTTTTAACCTGATTTGCGAGCGGTTATACATTCCGCGCAAGTTCAAAAATCGTAACAAATGCAACTGCACAATCTTAAACCTGCAGAAGGTTCAGTAAAGAAAACAAAACGTATAGGTCGTGGTGAAGGTAGCGGCCATGGTGGCACCGCTACAAGGGGTAACAAAGGTGCTCAGTCAAACACCGGTTACAAGCGCAAGAACGGCCACGAAGGCGGCCAGATGCCCATCCAACGCCGTATGCCTAAACGCGGCTTTAAGAACATCAATCGCATAGATTATAAAGTGTTCAACCTTGGCCAGCTCGACTTCCTGATAGAAAAATATAATATCACCGAATTTACTCCTGATAACCTGTATATCAATGGTCTGATCAATCGTACGGACCTGGTGAAGATACTGGGTAATGGTGAACTGAAGGCAAAGATCCCCTTCAAGGTAAACGGGGCCAGCGACAAAGCTAAAAAAGCTATCGAAGCTGCCGGCGGAACTATAGAAATCATCTAAGGTTAGCCCTCAAGACGCATTTGGTGAAATGCGTCTTTTATCGTTTATTCGCATTTCATTCAGACTAATAACAGACCAGTGAAGAAACTTATTTCAACGCTTAAAAATATATGGAGCATCGAAGAGCTCCGTAAGCGTATACTTTTTACTATACTACTCGTTGCCGTGTATCGTGTAGGCTGTTACATAGCACTGCCCGGCATCAACCCTGCAATGCTATCGGATAAACAAGGCCCCGGTGGTCTGTTAGGCATACTGGACATGTTTGCAGGTGGCGCCTTCAGCCGTGCATCTATCTTTGCCCTGGGCGTTATGCCTTATATCTCTGCATCTATCTTCATGCAGCTTGCAGGTATCGTGATACCGCAGGTAGCCAAGATGCAGCGCGAAGAAAGCGGACGTCGCAAGATCAACCAATACACACGTTACCTTACTGTAGGTGTTACTGCCTTCCAGGCTAGTGCTTATGTTGCTTACCTCCGCTCTCCCCAATATGCTAATGCTCTCATTCCCGAATTCAGCGCATTTACCTTTTGGCTCAGTACAGTAATGGTACTTACTGCAGGTACCCTCTTTGTAATGTGGATGGGTGAAAAGATAACCGATAAAGGTATCGGTAACGGTACATCACTTATCATCATGGTGGGTATCCTTGCCCGCCTGCCCCAATCACTGGCACAGGAATTCAATGCCAAGAACCTGGGTGGCGGTGGCGGCCTGCTCATATTCCTGATAGAAATGGCCGTGTTCATTGCTGTTATCGTAGGTCTTATCCTGCTCACACAGGGTGTACGTAAGATACCGCTGAACTATGCACGCCGTATCATAGGCAGCAGTAATGCCGCCCGCGAAGTAACCGGCTCACGCGATTTCATCCCCTTGAAAGTTAACTCAGCCGGTGTGATGCCAATCATCTTCGCACAGGCTATGATGTTCATCCCTACTGTGTTCACCGGCTTTGCACAAAGCGAGAACGCCCAGGGCTTCATGCGTGCCTTATCCGACCATACTTCATTTTGGTATAACCTGGTATATGCTGTCATGGTGATCGCATTCACTTACTTCTATACCGCTTTGATATTTAACCCGACCGAAATGGCAGACAACCTGAAGCGTAATAACAGCTTCATACCCGGTGTAAAACCCGGTGAACCGACTGCCGATTATATAGCAGCCATAATGGACCGCATCACGCTGCCCGGCGCCGTATTTCTTGCCATAGCAGGTATATTGCCGGGTATAGCAGCCCTGCTGAATGTTACCAGCGGCTTTGCATCGTTCTACGGCGGTACTTCTATGCTGATAGGTGTAGGTGTAATACTGGACACCCTGCAACAGATTGAAGGCCACCTGCTGATGCGCCAATACGATGGTTTAATGAAAACAGGACGCCTGTCGGGCCGCACCGTTGCGTCATCTGTATAAAAAAAGACTTTTGTGCGTATGATTCATTTGAGGAGCAACGAAGAAATTGAAATAATCAGGAAAAGTGCATTGATGGTTACTGCCACCTTAACAGAGGTGGCAGCCTTTTTGAAGCCGGGCATCAACACCATCAGCATTGATACCATGGCCGAGGCATTCATCCGCGACAATGGCGGTGTACCTTCTTTTAAAGGCTACAACGGCTTCAAATATTCCCTTTGCATTTCAGTGAACGAAGTGGTAGTACATGGCTTCCCAAGTGACTATGAGCTAAAGGATGGCGATATCATCTCTGTGGACTGTGGAGTTTATATGAACGGTTACCATGGTGATCACGCCTATACTTTTGCTATTGGTGATGTGAAGCCTGAAGTACTGCAACTGATGCGTGTAACCAAGGAAGCACTGGCAAGAGGTATAGCCCAGGCACATGCCAATAACCGCGTGGGCGATATATCATACGCTATAGAGCAATATACTGCCAAGGAACATGGATACGGTGTGGTTCGTGAACTGGTAGGGCACGGTGTAGGTAAAAAGCTGCACGAAGACCCGCAAGTGCCTAACTATGGACGCCGTGGCGACGGGAAACGCCTGAAGGAAGGAATGGTGCTGGCTATAGAACCTATGATCAACCTCGGCACACGCGAGATATATACACTGGATGACGGATGGACCGTAGTGACTGCGGACAACAAGCCTTCTGTACATTACGAACACACTACGGCAGTGCGCAAGAACAGCGGCGAGGCATTATCCAACTTTGCCCCGATAGAAGCTGCTGAAAGAGCTAACCCGGAACTGAATACGGGACACCTGGAACCTGTAGCTACTACAGTTTAAAATCAACCGGCCAGCTTAAGGTCACCGGTATATTGCTACCATTTTGCCAGCCCGGCTTCCATGGCGGGAGTGACCGTATAAGCCGGACCGCCTCGCTATCCATAGATGGATATACGGATTTCCACACCCTAACATGCTCTATAGTTCCTTCCTGATTGACCATAAAAGTCAGGACCACCCTACCCGATATGCGGGCAGCCCTTGCATCAGCAGGATAACGCAAACCGACCTTGATAAAACTGTCTATATCCAAACAGGGTTCCGGCATATGCTCAACATAATGCCAATATGTTGTACCTCCGCTTACAGGCACCTGGGCATAGGTAGTATCACCATCTTTATTGATATCCATTACATAGCGACGAGGCTGCTGGGCATAGACTACATACGGCAATAGTAAAACCAATGGAATTATGCTGGTCTTCATAAGGTAAAGACGGAAATACCCGGCAATTCCATACCAGTCGTAAATTTGCAAGATATGATAGCCATTATACTTGGAGCTACCGGACTTGTCGGTTCTAAATTGCTGGACATGCTACTGGCAGATGCACGGTTTGATAAAGTACGGGTGCTGACACGAAGAACAACAGGAATCGAGCACCCGAAACTGGAAGAACACATCATCGACTTCGATGAACCGAAAAGCTGGCAACAGCTCGTTAAAGGTGATGTATTGTTTTCCGCCTTTGGCACCACTATCAAGACTGCCGGAAGTAAAGAGGTGCAGTACAAGATAGACCATACCTATCAATATGAAGTGGCTAAAGCCGCTGCTGAGAATGGTGTAAATACCTACGTGCTAATCTCTGCAGCCTTCTCTAATCCTAAATCGAGTGTCTTTTATTCGCGCATGAAAGGTAAGCTGGAACGCGATGTGATGCAACTCCCTTTTGCACAGGTACACATACTGCGCCCGGGTATACTGGATGGTGACCGCAAGGAGCACCGTGCTGGCGAAAAAGCAGGTATAGCATTAATGCGCATTGTATCGCTGCTACCGGGCTTAAGCAGTATGAGACCAATAAAGGATAGCGAAGTGGCCCGTGCAATGATAACAGTAGCACTGAAAAAAGACAAAGGCGTACACATATACTCGCCTAAGGTGTTATTCTTGCTCGCAAAAAGCTAAGCAGGCACCTCTTCAGGGAATTTGTCTTTCTTAGGCTTGTAAAAAAGCAGGATACTCAGGCCGGTTATCACAAGCAAACTCGATATGATCTCGGCCTGCGTGGGATGTATGAAACCAAGGTCGTACTTATAGTTGACCCTGATCGTCTCCACAAGGAAACGCTCAATACCGTTTAAAATGAGATAGAAACCAAACAGGTGTAACGGGTATTTGAATTTTCTTCGCACGGCCCATATCAGGAAAAAGAGCGCGATACAGGTAAAGGCCTCATACAAGGGCGTAGGGAACACCCCCACCGGCAACACGGCACAATAAGCACCTGTACATCCGGGTAAAGGTAAGCCATCGTTATTTACGTTATGCGGGTAGTTCATTGCAAAAAGCCAACGGGGCAGCCAATTGGGCGCTACGGCATGGCCATAGGGCACTTGCTCTATACTCCCGAAATTATGCACGAAATAGAGTGAGTCCTGGTTCAAACGTTCCCTGAACTCGGGCATTGTAGACACTTTTAAGGAACCATCCGGCTGCGTAATATAGGCACTGTTGAATATGCCCCAATCGCCATCGCCGGCAAACTGGCAGCCGAAGCGGCCTATGCCGTAAGCCAGCATAAGTGCAGGTGCAGCCGCATCGCAAAAATGACGGAAAGAAAACTTGTGCTTACGCGAGTAATAAAACAATATTGCCGTAGCAACAATAAGGCCACCATAGAAAGTAAGACCGCTGGAGGATAACAGGCTACCTGCAGGGTCGCGTATAAAATCATCCCAGCTCTCGAAAGCATTAAATACCTTGGCACCTACCAGGCCACCAAACGCAGCCATCACCACTATCTCTGTAATGCGCTGGTGGGGATATAACAGTTCCTTCTTCATCTGCGGCTCCGGCAGCTGCTGTTTCTTCTTATCTGCATACCGCGCATAAGCGATGATCAAAGCACCTAGTATGCCTGCTATAACATTACCCTGGGCCGAAAAAAGGTAGCCCATAGGGTTGGGTGTAATGGTAGCCCAGTGCCCGAATAACCCGCCTATCTTATAACCCAATACAAAACCCAACAAAGCAGACAAGAGCAGTTCGTTGGCCGTTGCAGGACGGCCTACTTCATACGTATTCAAAGTAGGTGATAACAGGCCCATCTTCTCCTTGCGCTTCAGCTCTGACACCAACACATAGGCAGCAGCAATGAAAGCCGTGGCCACCATCAGGCCAAAGGTCTTGAAGATAGCTAACCACTCCGGCATCGCGGTTCCGAAAATGCCCTGGAGTAAATACTGGAAATCGGGATACATGGCCGTAAAAATAAGGCTAATGTTCGATAAACCGGGCAGTATGATTATTAAAAGAAAATGGTCAAATACGCTCTATGATGGCGAGCGATTTTTTTATCATATGCTCCACTACCGCATCCGGGTCTTTAGAGAAAGTCTTATCTATCCTGTTGGCAATGATGGCGCTGATAGAAAGGCAATGATGCCCGAACAGCTTACCCAATCCGTACATGGCAGATGTTTCCATCTCGAAATTAGTAATACGGTCATTGCCGCTCTGGAAAGTGGTGAGCGCATCGATAAGATTAGGGAATGCAAGCGGGCCACGTAATACCCTGCCCTGTGGCCCGTAAAACCCCGGGCAGGTGACCGTAATACCATGTATGTACCCTGCACCAAAATGTTTCCGCAAGGCGATAGAGCCTTCCGCAATATATGGTTCCACTCCCCTGCCCTTAAGCCCCGTGTGCTGCAGGAAAGCGTTCATGATGAAGCTTTCGCTGTCGCTATTGCTATACCTGTAGAAATGAAGCAGGTTATCGAGCCCTATACCATGCGAAGAGGCCACCACACTATCAACGGGCACATCCTGTTGCAAAGCGCCACTGGTACCTAGGCGGATAATGGAAAGGGAGCGCTTTTCATCTCTTGGCCGGCGTGTCTTAAAATCTATATTGGCCAATGCATCCAGTTCGTTCCATACTATGTCAATGTTATCCGGGCCTATGCCGGTAGACAGCACACTCACCCTCTTATTACCTATATAGCCCGTATGTGTTACGAACTCCCTGTGTTGTGCCTTATGCTCTATCCTGTCAAAGTATTTAGATACCCTCGCAACCCTGTCCGGATCACCTACGGTTATCACCGTATCTGCAAGGTCTTCAGGTGCAAGATCAACATGATATATTGTGCCCCGGGGCGTTATAATTAGTTCCGATTCTGCAATTATATTCTGTTGCATCATAGCCATATTATTTATGTTTACGCTTGTAAAGAAACTATTTTTTACTACATTTGCCATCCCTTAATGGTCGCGTGGCCGAGTGGCTAGGCACAGGTCTGCAAAACCTCCTACAGCGGTTCGAATCCGCTCGCGACCTCCCGGTAAAGCTCCTTATAGGAGCTTTTATTTTTTATGATATTGATCATTTATCGAAAAAGCTCCTGCTCCCCGCACTTACTTCACCCGCAAGCTCGTAATACTCTATATTATATTTCCTGGAAGAATAATTATAAATGTTACGACGTCTTGCAATGCCATAATATCCCCTGTTACGGTAGTAATAGAATCTCATAGGCCTCTTTAGCTGCCTGTAATTATAGTCGTTCAGCACCAGGCCTTCCCCAAAGCTGGTCCGTGCGGCTTCCAGGTCATTCTCCTTATTCAGATCTTCCCTTTGTGGTAAGCCGTAAAAGATGATATAATAATCCTTGCTGTTCGCGTTAACGATCGGGTCCTGCACGGGTTTCATATCGGCATTAAGCAAAATACCGTCAAATTGTTTTGCTTTTATACGGTCAACATTGGTATCAACAAAGAAATAAACCGGGCATAGTTTAAAATGGTCCCTAAAATCGTTCACCATAGCTGCATTCACGCCGCGTATATCTTCCATCAATCGTTCAAGCGCCTTCTTTGAGCCATTTTTTTCCAGGTAATCGATTTTTCTTTGCTCTGACCTTAGCTGGACCAAAACAGCTTTAGGGTAGTAAAAGTTATCTCTTCGCTTTTGGGCGAATGCGTTATTTGCATACATGGTAAGCACCAATGCGCCCCACCAGACCAATATCTTCATCAATCAATTTTTACATTTTCAATTTACAAAAAATCCCTCCTTTTCGGGGAGGGATCTTGTAATAATTCGGTCATCTTATTGCGACTGCAGATTCAGGCCTTTCATCATTTTTTGTTCAAGGCCTTTCACTTTAGCGTCCATCTCTTTCGATGTGGTACTGTCACCGGCTTGCGCCGCGATCATGCCCAGGGAGTGGATCATGCCCAGGTCTTTCTGCGCATCCTGGCTCATCTGGTCTCTGCCATCATCGTTAAGCGATAATATCCAGTTAATATCGCCCTCTAGGTTCTTCGTCAATTCGTGAGTTACCCGTCTACCGCCTTCTATAGCTTCCTTCGTGCCTACATTATAGTAGGTCATCGCATAGAAATAACCGGAGGCATCGAAACCTTCCAGGGTATAAGGATTGTACGGATAAGCATATTGGCTGAGCGAGCTGTCCACCTTGTTCAGTATTTTCACGGCATCGTCTTTCCTGCCCAAAGCATTCAATTCATCGGCCACACGGAGCGAGGCATTGATGCGGTAAGCCTGGAACATCAAGCGGTTCTTTTCATCAAAGTAAACATCATTACGTTCTGAACCACCCCACTTGTACACGTTCATGAACAGGTTGTAGCTCTTATCCACGTCAACGAAGCCCTTCTCACCACCGCGGTTTTGCCTTATGGAGTCGTTGTACTTAAATGGCATCAGGCGGAAAACAACGCCTTCCAGCTTCAGATACTCATCAAGGCCTACATAGTTATCACCCGGCAATCCGCCACCGAAGTATATCGGGCGCTTCCAGCCATCGCTGGCCATGGCAGCTATGATATTCAGCACGGCTATATCATCCTTATAAGCGATCTCTTTGGGGAAGGTGAACTTCACCTCGGTACTGATACGGCCTGTGTCCTCAGCCTTCACCAGTCCCTGGGCTACGAGTTGTTCCTTGGTAGGCGTAGGCAGGTAGAAATTTTTGGTCGGCATATAGTTGTCATAATCGCCACCCATAGTTTGCAGGCGGGCGTCATTATTATTGCTGACCATGAACTTACAAACGTCCGCCAGGTTGATATACTTATCCTGCGGCACCTGCGGGTTATGATAGTACCTCACATAGTTATGGTTATCTCCCAGGTAGTCATCACGCTTCCAGAGCATTGGCAACGCATCAGCCGTATTGATCTTATAATTCAGCTGATCGATGTACCAGTCTATACCCAGCAAGCTCATGTTGATAATGCGTACGTCAGGACGCACACCTTCCACCTCCTGCGCATACCATACCGGGTAGGTATCATTATCGCCAAAGGTAAAGAGCACCGCGTTAGGCGCACAGCTATTAAGCACGTTAATTGCCGTAGTACGTGCCAGGTACTTCTTGGAGCGATCATGGTCGTTCCACTCCTCTTTTGCCATAAGCACCGGCACGGTGAGCAGGCATAAGATTATAGTAAGTATAGAACCTGCATTCCCTTTAACTACTTTTTGGAACCACTGGTTCACCATTAGCACACCAAGGCCTATCCATATAGCAAAGGCATAGGTACTGCCAGCAAAAGCGTAGTCACGTTCACGCGGCTGCAATGGTGGCATATTAAGATATATGCCGATCGCGATACCCGTGAAGAAGAATAGCATGAAGGTCACTATACCATCCTGTTTATCGCGGTTGAACTGGTACACAAGGCCCAATACCCCAAGTATGAATGGCAGGAAATATAATTGGTTACGGGCGGGGTTATTGCTTACGCCGTTACCGGCAAGGTCCATATCCCCCATACCCCTCATCTTGTCTATCGGTTTGATGCCCGATATCCAGTTACCGTTACGCGGTCCGGGTTGTCCTTCCACATCATTCTGGCGGCCAACATAGTTCCACATAAAGTAGCGCCACCACATCCAGTTCATTTGGTAACCGAAGAAGTAACGCATATTGTCTGCCGAGGTAGGACTTTCGTCGGCCCCAAGACCTAAGTAGCTCCTGTAGTAGCGCACGTGTCCCTGGTCGTTGTTGTCATAGATGCGTGGGAAGAAACGCATCTTATCCGGCTCAAATTTGTAATCAAGTTTCTTACCTGTCTTTTCGTAGAAGTCCTTACCATTCTTCTTGGTTTCAGCATAGGTATAGCCCTTTACTTCCACGTCTGTGATCTTGCTGTCAAAATCCTGGCCATAAAGTAAAGGCTGTGATCCATATTGCTCACGCTGCACATAAGACACCAGGCTTAGTACATTGTCCGGGTTGGTCATATCGATAGGTACATCAGCCCTTGAGCGGATCATGGGCACCAGGTAACTGGAAAAACCTATGATAATGAACATAACGCAAAGAACAGCTGTATGTACCAGGTACCAGCCTTTTTTCTTTGCAAAAAACAGCAGCCATATAAGGATACCTATAACCAGCAACATAGCAACCAGCGCGCCGCTGTCGAATGGCATACCTAATGAGTTTACAAAGAACAGGTCGAACTTGGATGCAAATATCGGCAGGTACTGTATCACACCGAACTGAACGAAAGCCAGCAATATGCAGCCTGCTACAAACGCGATCAAAGTACCCATGCGGGTAACTTTATAACGTTTGAAGTAGTACACCATGGCTATGGCAGGAATGGTAAGCAGGTTCAGCAAGTGGATGCCTACAGAGATACCGATCATGTATGCGATGAACACCAGCCACCTGTCGGCGTATTTATTATTGGCAATGTTTTCCCACTTCAATATAGCCCAGAACACCAGTGCTGTAAAGAAAGATGAAGTGGCATAAACTTCGGCCTCAACAGCCGAAAACCAAAAAGTGTCTGAAAAAGTATAGGCCAAACCACCTACCAGGCCGGCACCCATTATGAGCATTACCTGGTTTTGTGTAGGCTGTTCACCTTGCTTCACCATCAGCTTACGGGCAAGATGGGTAATGGTCCAGAATAGGAAAAGGATAGTACCACCACTCATCAATGCGGAGAATGAATTGACAAATATAGCTGCATGAGTTGAAGGAGCACCGGTAGTTGTACCACCCGATAAAATAGCGAACAAACGCTGCACCATCATGAAGAAGGGTGCCCCGGGCGAATGGCCCACTTCAAGTTTATAGGCACAGGAAAGAAATTCACCACAATCCCAGAAGCTGACAGTGGGTTCCATGGTTTTTAAATAAACGAAGGACGCAATAGCGCCTGTAATCCAACCCACAAGGTTGTTTACTTTCCGGTAATTCATGTAGCTTTTTTTAGTATTGACAGGCAACAAAAATAGAAAATTACGCTTATGCGCCTAACAGTGGCACAGGAATTAACAAATTTCTTTGTTAAGTATGTAAACGGCCTGCCTGCAAGCCACACAGCGCCCGTATCCGGTAAGGGGGAGTCTATACCATCAGGTTATTGATATTCTTTAGTTTATCGGGCTGGAGTACCTGGGCCAACTGGACATCCGGGATATCGCGGAGCTTTCGGGCTATATCTGCAGCGTCAGCATCCGGGTTACTGCTTTGTATCATCCAGATGTAGTCAAGCTGCTTTATTTCAGGCAAGAGGGCTTCTTTGTCGCTTTTTAGTTTGTATATGGTGTAGATACTGCTACCTGAGGGCTCTATGAACTGGTATATAGGGAAGTGATGCACCTTCCCCTCCTCGCCCGGTATGCTAATGTCCATATCCGGCTCGCGAACCAATTCGATGGCAAAATAGCTGTTGAGCAGCCAGCAAAAGCGGTAAGCAGGTAAAGAACTGGCTATGCCAACCAACGCAGTATCGGCAAAAAAGCCCTCGTGCGTGGCATTCATATCCAGTACAACCTTTTTTCCTGACATGTTATTTTTACCCTTTTGTTCCTCAAAGTTCGCCCATCTTTGTATATTTCCAAATAAATCGAATATATACATGGGCATCTTTGCTATCGTTCTCCTCGTTCTTATCATACTGCTCATTTTTATGTCGTTAGTCACCGTGCAGCAGGGTAATGTGGCAGTAATAACGGTTTTTGGTAAGTACAAGCGTATTCTCAGGCCGGGACTGAACTTCAAGATGCCCTTCATTGAGACCATCTTTCGCCGGATATCGTACCAAAATCGTTCCATGGAACTGAAATTCCAGGCTATAACGCAAGACCAGGCCAATGTGAACTTCTCAGCCATGCTGCTCTATTCGGTACTGAATGAGGATAGCGAGACCATCCAGAATGTGGCCTTTAAGTTCCTCGACGAACGCAATTTCATGCAAGCCCTCATCAGGTCGGTAGAAGGGGCAGTACGCGCATTTGTGGCCACTAAAAAGCAATCAGAGATACTTCAACTGCGCACCGAGATCATCCTGCATGTAAAGGAACAGCTTGATAAACAACTGGAAGGCTGGGGCTACCACCTGCTGGATATACAAATGAACGATATCAGCTTCGACGAAGCCATCATGCGCTCCATGGCCCAGGTGGTGGCATCCAACAACCTGAAAGCCGCTGCCGAGAACGAAGGACAGGCCTTGCTCATAACCAAGACTAAGGCCGCCGAAGCCGAGGGCAATGCCATAAAAATATCTGCGGAGGCCGAAAGACAAGCTGCCCAGTTGCGGGGCCAGGGTGTGGCGCTCTTTCGCGAGGAGGTGGCCAAAGGTATGGCAGTGGCCGCCAAAGAGATGGAGCAGGCCAACCTGGACGCTTCTTTCATACTTTTTTCTATGTGGACCGATGCTCTAAAGCATTTTGCTGAAACAGGTAAAGGCAATACCATATTCTTAGATGGCTCTACAGATAATTTCCAGCGTACCTTACAACAATTAATGGCTACAATGCAGGGAAAGGAAATGAATAAGTAATTTTGGTGCAGGGAAGAACAACTGAAAAAATCTTCCCGGATTTTTGAATTCCGAATTTGCACTTATTTTTGGGCGCGTAAATTTTCCAAATGATCGATGTTTTGCTCGGTTTGCAGTGGGGTGATGAGGGTAAGGGAAAAATAGTAGATTTTCTTGCTTCCAAATATGATGTCATCGCCCGTTTCCAGGGCGGCCCCAATGCCGGCCATACACTTTATGTAGATGGTAAAAAGGTAGTATTACATACCATACCTTCAGGCGTATTCCACACACACTGTACCAATCTTATTGGCAATGGCGTGGTGATAGACCCAGTGACCCTGAAAAAAGAAATAGAGACCATACTGCCGCTCCAGGGCGACATGCTCGACCGTCTCTATATTTCCCAAAGGGCCCACCTGATACTGCCCACACACCGCGCACTCGATGCCGCTTCGGAAGCAGCCAAAGGTGCAGAAAAGATAGGCTCAACCTTAAAAGGTATCGGGCCTGCCTATATGGATAAGACCGGTCGCAATGGCCTGCGTGTGGGTGATGTCACAGGCAAAGATTTTGATGCCAAGTATAGGCGTCTTAAAGCAAAACACCTGGAGATGCTTCAGCATTATGACCAACAGGTGGAATGGGAACAATGGGAGCAACCCTTCTTCGAAGCTATAGAATACTTACGTACCCTCAACATCATCAATGCAGAATACTGGATTGATAATCAATTAGTTGATGGTAAAAATATTTTAGCGGAAGGCGCCCAGGGCAGTATGCTCGATATTGATTTCGGCACCTATCCTTTCGTTACCTCATCCAATACTATATCTGCAGGTGTATGCAACGGCCTTGGCGTAGCGCCATCGCGCATAGCTGAAGTATATGGCATCACCAAAGCTTACTGCACACGTGTAGGCGGTGGCCCCTTCCCCACTGAACTTAATGATGATACAGGGGAAGCACTCCGTAAAGCCGGGAATGAGTTTGGTGCTACAACCGGTCGTCCCCGCCGTTGCGGATGGATTGACCTCGTTGCCCTGCGTTATGCAGTAATGCTGAGTGGGGTTACCAAACTGATCATGACCAAGGCCGATGTACTCGATGGCTTCGATCCTGTTAAGGCTGCCATTGCCTATCTTGTAGATGGCAAGGAAACAAAAGAATTGCCTTATGATATTTGTGATGCGGAGATAGTACCCGTGTACGAATCATTTGCGGGCTGGGACAGGCCTATCAGTACATGCAACAGCTATGAAGACCTGCCACCTACCTTCAGGGATTACTGCCATTTTACCGAACAGTACTTACGCACCAAAATAGCGTATGTATCTAATGGGACGGGACGTGATCAGTTACTAAATATTTCGTAGAAAAAAATATTTTTTTTGTCCAAAAAAAATTTGGCAAAGTCCATAAACTATTAAAATTTTACGACATCAAGCAGATGGCAATGAAATCAAATACCGGAAAAAATAGCGCAGGCAAAAAAAGCGCAGCGAGCGCCAAGCCTACCCCCAAGAAAGCTTCTTCAAAGCCCGCTAAGAAAATGGAAGAGGATGAGGATGACGACCTTGATGAGGAAGAAGAGAGTCCGAAAAAGAAAACGGCAGCAAAGAAAACTGCTTCCAAACCCAAGAGCCGCTACGAAGAGGATGAGGATGACGACGATGCAGAAGACGTAGAGGACGATTATGAAAAAGGAGATGAGGACGACTATGATATAGACAAGGATTTTGAAGAGTTCGACATGCCCAAATCGAAGACCAAATCGGGTGGCAAAAAATCATCCAAGGGCGACGATGATTTTGACATAGACGATGAGTTCAAAGACATGGGCTTCTTCAACGACGGCGGTTTTGATGACGACGATGATGACTTCTAACCGTGCAGGCTGCGCATAGGCATAAGGCTGTTTTTCCATTGGCTCCCGGCCAATACGAGATCATAAAATATAAAATGCTGGATTGGGCTTCCCAATTCAGCATTCTTCTTTTCCTGGACAGCAATAACTATGAAGACCGCTACGGGAGCTATGAATGCCTGCTGGCCGCAGGAGCTGTAGAGATACTTTCAGACACTTCAACAGAAGCACTGCGCGAACTGCATGAAGCCCGTAGAGACTGGCTCTTTGGCCATATCACCTACGACTACAAGAACACACTGGAGGCCGGCCTGGCTTCACGTCATGAAGTACAAACAGGTTTCCCGCTGATATCATTTTTCCGTCCGCAGGTAGTGCTCTATGCTGACCGTGGTAAGAGCCAATTAACTATTGAGTCGCAGGATATATCACCGCAACAGGTCTTCGATGATATCACCAATACCAAGGGTACTGTTACAGGCAGGTTACCCCAACTTCAATTCAAGTATAACAATACCCGGGAACATTACCTGCGTACTATAGCAGCATTGCAGGAACACATTGTCAATGGCGACTGCTATGAGATCAATTACTGTACAGAAGGAGTAGCATATGCGCCACACATCAACCCCCTGCACATTTTCACCCGGCTTAGCGAATTATCACCCGCACCCTTTGCCGCATATTACCGGCTTGAGGATAAGTACATGTCCTGCTCAAGCCCGGAACGGTACCTGCAAAAGAAGGGCGATATCATTCGCTCCCAACCTATAAAAGGCACAGCCCGCCGTGTAGAGAACACAGCGCTGGATGCTGCACTGCGTACCGACCTGCAACTAAGCGAGAAAGAAAGGGCAGAGAATGTGATGATCGTCGACCTGGTGCGTAATGATCTTGCGCGTAGCTGCCGTACAGGCAGTGTAACAGTGGAAGAACTGTTCGGGATATATAGTTTTCCGCAGGTGCACCAGATGATATCTACCATCAGCGCTGAGCTAAATACAGGAACACCTTTCACAGATGCTATTAAATACTCGTTCCCGATGGGCAGCATGACCGGGGCGCCAAAAATAAAAGTGATGGAACTGATAGACTATTATGAGGCCTCACGCAGGGAGCTCTTCTCCGGCACTGTCGGTTATATCAGTCCACAAGGTGATTTTGACTTCAATGTCATTATCCGGAGCCTGTTCTATAATGCCAGCAACCATCGTCTATCCTACCAAACGGGTGGTGCCATTACCTACGACAGCATAGCTGAAAAAGAATGGGACGAAATGCGTCTCAAAGCATGGGCATTGGAGCAAATATTCAATGGCTAATTATCCAGCTTTATCTCGTATAGTTTAGGCCAGTATTTACCGGTAATGAATATCCGGTTGTCTTTTGCATCATAGGCAATACCATTCAGCACATCAGGCCCATGCCGGCCATTAGCACCCATTTGACCCTCTCCTGCCATATGCCCCAGGTCACTCAGGTCGGCACGCGCTACCACCTGCCCCGTTGCCGTATCTATTTTCAATATATTATTGGTCTCCCACTGGTTAGCATATATGAACCCCTTAATAAACTCCAGTTCGTTGATATTATCAACCGCTCCGTTTTCGTCGGTCACATGTAAGGTCTTTAGTTCCTTGAATGTGCCAGGCTCTATATAATGAAGCAGGTTACTGCCATCATCATACACCAGGTAGGTACCGTCGGTCGTCATCCCCCAGCCTTCATCAGCATTATAAGAAAAAGTACCTTCCGGTTTTAGCGTTTTGGCATCATAGATAAAACCCGTATGCTCCCTGTAAGTAAGTTGGTAGAGTTTGCCGTTGAGCACAGAGATACCCTCACCAAAGTATTTGTTCTCCATCTTATGAGATGCCAGCACTTTACCGGTTTCGGGATCAACTTTTCTAACATCGGATGTACCATACTCACCGGTGCCTTCATACAGCACTCCATCTACATATTGCAGTCCCTCGGTGAAGGCTTTTGTATCGTGCGGATATTCTTTCACCACACTGTACTGCATCACTGCGGACATATTACGCATGGCAGCGCTCGTATTACCACTTGTATTGTTGTCCGGCTTGCTGTTGTTATCCTTGCAGCTCAATACACCTAAGATCAAACAGGTAGCAAGCAGCGCATTTATTTTTGGCTTTCGGCTTTTAACTTTTGACTTAATATCCATATTTATCTTTCCAGCAGTGTTTTAAGTATTCTTTCATCCTCGCCTCTATCGCATTCTCACCCGGTTCATATAGTTTCGTACCGCTTATCTTGTCGGGCAGAAATTCCTGTTCTACAAAATTTCCGGGATAGTCATGTGCATATTTATATCCCCTGCCATAGTCCATCTTCTTCATCAGGCCGGTGGGCGCATTACGTATTTGTAAGGGCACCGGCAGGTCCCCGGTCTTGTTGATCAGGGCTCGGGCATTACTCAGCGCCATATAAGATGCATTGCTCTTGGCCGATGACGCCAGGTACACAGCAGTTTGTGATAGTATAAGGCTGCATTCAGGGTAGCCTATCAGTTCCACTGCCTGGAAACAGCTAGTAGCCAGCAACAGTGCATTGGGGTTTGCATTACCAATATCTTCGCTGGCGAGTATCACCATGCGGCGCGCGATGAACTTGGGGTCTTCACCCCCATCTATCATTCGGGCAAGCCAGTACACGGCCGCATTGGGATCACTGCCCCTTACCGACTTGATGAAAGCAGAAATGATATCATAATGCTGCTCCCCACCCTTATCATACAGGGCCATCTTATTCTGAACAATGTCCACCACAAGGTCATTGCTGATGTCTTTATTGTCGTCGGGTAATGAGGATGCAACCAATTCCACCAGGTTAAGCAACCGGCGTGCATCACCGCCACTTAACTGTATCAAAGCTTCCCATTGCAGGATGTTGATATGCTGTTCACTGAGCCATGTGTCTTTTTCCACTGCCTGCATTACCAGTGCCTTCAGGTGGTCTTCAGTAAGCGGTTTCAGCACATACACCTGGCAACGGCT
>CAYZTM010000040.1:0-36751 GCA_964481425.1 uncultured Flavipsychrobacter sp. | reverse complement strand
TGATCATACCCACCGCCTTCAGCCCGAACAACGACAACAAGAACGACAAGTTCGGGGTGACCCTAAGCTGCGACATACAGAGCTTCAGGCTGATGATCTACAACCGTTGGGGCAACCAGGTGTTTTACAGCGAAGACATTAACAACAAGTGGGATGGCACGAGCAAGGGCATAGCCCTTGATGGAGATGTGTTCAACTACTATGCGGAGTTCAAGGATGGGGAGGGGAAGATGTATTATTATAAGGGGACGGTGACCTTGGTAAGGTGAGTTATAGATCTCTTGTTTGTCGTACTATCTCGTGTATCTTTTCGTCAAGTTCTTTTACAGCATCTTCCAGGTACACAAGGTACTCTTTAGGCACATTGCTCCCTTCTTCTTTTATAATGTTCATCAGGCCCATTATTGAAGTAACAGGCCCGCGCATTTCATGGCTTTGTATATGGGCTATTTTCATCAGGGCCTCATTCTTTGCTTTTATTTTTTCTTCCTGCAGCTTGCGTTCTTCAAGCGCATTTTCGAGTAGCTGTCTTTGCTGGTCAAGGGATTGGGCACGTTTTTCAGCCAGTCTTTTTTCGTAATTATAGTGATTACGCAGGTACACGGTAATATAGTAGATGAACAATATGGTAATGACATAGGACAGGATGAGATCAATGAAACGTTCAGGTACATGTTTGTAGGTGAAAGGTACCCATTCCGGGTGCAGGTATTGGCTGGATATGAGGCCTATGGCCACGCAGGTATGTAATATGGCCCATGCCAGGTGCCGGGATGGCGGGGTAATGGTGATCAGGAAGGGGAAGGTGAGGAAGAAAAAGAACAAACCCGGCCCGTTGATACCGGAATTAAGGTAAAAATTGATGATAATGGCCAGGTAACTGGCAATGGCATAGATAACAACGCCCGCCTGCATCTTTTTCCGGAAGCGGGAAAGATAGTACATAAAGCCTTGCAGCAGTATGAGGGCCATTATTACCAGCGCAACCTTGTACAGCCCGATCACAGCATTGGCTATAAGGAAGAAGAGCAGCATGATTAGTGTGAGGACGCTGACGGAGTTGAAGGTGCGGTTCTCCATCGAGAAATCCGAATGACTGCCGACCAGTCTATTCCATAGTGTTTCATTGTTCTGTCTAAAGGGCATATGTTTGATAAATAATAGTGATATTTAAAACAGTAGTGATAAAACTTTTGTCAATTTAACTCATAAGGGTTATTTGTTTTAATCCCTGTATTCGTAATATATTTGACAATAAATATAAACAAATGAGGCATATTTTTTCGTTCGTTTTATTGATGCTGCTAATGGCTTCCTGCGGGTCTTCAAACAGTGAAAGGCCATCGGTACAATATGAAAATAAGAAGGAGTCGCTGGCAGATATGGAACGGGGTAATCCCCTGAAGTTCCTTAAGGTGAATGGCGATAGCCATACCAACCTGGTCAATAAAGCAGTAATAGAGGGTAGTATAAGTAACAGTGCTACCATAGCAGCTTATAAAGATGTGGAGCTGCGTATCGTATTCAAAGATAAAAGCGGCTCGGTAATAGAGAGGAATACAAAGGTGATCAACGATGTAGTGCAGCCCAATTCGTCGAGTGATTTTAAGATAAAGATGAATAAACCTAAAGGTACGGTATCTGTCACTCTTGATATTGTTGGCGCAGTAGCCGAGAAGTAGGGTTTATTTAATGATGAAAGCCGCTACCGTATTATTGGTGTCGGGATCAATAAGGATACCTCTTGCATTTTCGGGAAGTGAGCTAAATATATCCCATGCTATGGGCTGTTCCGTTCTTATGGTTACACGGGCAAACTGGTTGGCTTCCAATGGAGCCTCGTCATTATAATTTTCAAGGGTATCAATATTTATTTTATGCAGTACTGAAGTAACTATGCATGCTGCGGTTGCTGTATTGATGCGAAGCAGATAGCTCTTGTTATTGTCCAGTTTTTGCCCTGCATCCATCCAGCATAGGTCCGCTTCAATATCCTGTCCGCCGGATGGGCTATCGTGCGGGTGGGAGAGGATATTCCCACGCAATAATTCTGTCCCTTCAGTATATACGCAAACGTTAGCGGGGGCATGTGCTTCACCGACGGTGTCATAGCCATGAGTGATGTTAGTGATGGCAATTTCTTTTCCCGAAGGGTGAATGATCACTTTGTCGCCAGTATGTATGGTGCCGGACAATATTCGTGCGGCATAAGCGGGTTGTGTTCCATCTACACGGCACTGTACTGTCATACGCAGGTGTGCGTACTGGTGTGTGGGCGGTGTGTAGGTTTCGAGGAGTTCAAGCAGTGCCGGGCCTATATACCAGGGCGTTTTTTCGGATAGCGCAGTCACATTGTCACCGTTCAGGGCACTTACTGGTATAAAGGTGATGTGCCGGATGCTTAGTTTATCGGCCATCTGTAGATATTCCTCTTTTATTCGTTCAAATACTTCTTGTGAATAATTGTGAAGGTCCATTTTATTGATGGCGACGACAACCTTATTCACCTGCAAAAAAGAAGCTACCATGGAGTGGCGGCGTGTTTGTGCCGTGATGCCATTCTGTGCATCGATAAGGATGATCATCACATCTACATTCGATGCGCCGGTCACCAGGTTACGGGTATATTCAAAGTGCCCGGGGGCATCTGTAATGATGAACTTTCTGTGCGGGGTAGAAAAATATTTGTAAGCTACATCGATGGTTATCTTTTGTTGCCTTTCAGCCCTCAGGCCATCAGTAACATGGGCAAGGTTGATACCGCCCTCAGCACTGAGCGTCTCCAGTATGTCGGTTTTGATATTACCGGTATCATAAAGCAGGCGGCCTATTAAAGTGCTCTTGCCGTCGTCCACGCTGCCTGCTGTTGTAAACCTGAGTAGATCCATCCCAATTCAAAAATTCTGTGCTTAAAAATATCCTTTTAGTTTGCGGTCTTCCATTGCCGCATCCGATATCTGGTCGTCTATGCGCGTGGCGCCCCGTTCGCTGATCGGGGTGGCTTCCAGTTCAGCAATGATGTCCTCTATGGTCCGGGCTTCCGATGCTATGGCAGCTGTACAGGTCATATCGCCAACAGTACGGTAGCGCACTGTGGTAGTTACTATTTCGTCCTGTTCGTCAGGCTTTACGTATGGGGACACTGCTACCAGCCGGTTATTGAATACGATACAGCTGCGCTCATGAGCGAAGTAAATGGAGGGCAATACTATTTTCTCCCGCTGTATATACTTCCACACATCCATTTCCGTCCAGTTGCTGATGGGGAACACACGTACGTTCTCTCCCGCATGTATCCTGCCATTGTACAGGTCCCAGAGTTCGGGCCGTTGGTTATGGGGTTGCCATGCACCTGTAGCATCGCGGAACGAAAAGATCCGTTCCTTGGCCCTAGCTTTTTCTTCGTCTCTCCGGCCTCCGCCTATGCAGGCATCAAATTCAAACTCCCTGATGGCATCCATAAGGGTATAAGATTGCAGTGCATTACGACTGGGAAATTTCCCCCCCGGGTCCTGGAGGCCTTTTTCCTGTATGGTATCTTCCACTTTGCGAACAATAAGTTTCGCTTTTATTTCCTGTACCAGTTTGTCCCGGAAATCGAGGGCTTCAGGGAAATTATGCCCTGTATCAATATGCATGACGGGGAAGGGTATGGGAGCGGGATAAAATGCTTTTAAAGCAAGATATATCAGTACCGTTGAGTCTTTACCCCCTGAGAATAGCAGTACCGGGCGGCGAAATTGCCCCGCCACTTCGCGAAATATATATATGGCTTCAGCCTCTAGTATATCCAGGTAATCCATCTTACTGTTCAAAACTCAAAAAAATACGCCCGGCAGTAATAAGCAATAATATTGAATATTATACTATTGCGAGCCCTATTTACATGCAAGCTGTGAATAAATGCTCTATTTTTATGTGGTCGTAAAGATAATACAATAGGCCAAACCCTATGAGGGCTGGCTGTCGGGCTCTATTTTTAAAGCCTCAGTGTTCATTAAGAAATATATATGATAATACAATTTTGCGGACTTTCCGGTGCTGGTAAATCCACCTTGTCTTTCAAGGTGAAGGATATATTGCTGGAAAAGGGATATGATATAGAGGTGATAGATGGGGATGAATACCGTAAAAATGTGTGTAAAGACCTTGGATTCAGCAAGGAAGACCGGAAAGAGAACATCAGGAGACTGGCATTTATAGCCAGCAAGTTCTCAGAGCATGGCGTCATTGTATTTCTCTCAGCTATCAATCCTTATGATGATGTACGCAAGGAGGTGTCTGGCAGGTACCCGAATGTGAAGACGGTTTTTGTGGACTGTAGTATAGAGGAACTGACCAGGCGGGATACTAAAGGGCTTTATAAGAAGGCACAATTACCGGTTGGCCACCCCGAGCGGCTGGATAACCTAACGGGCGTGAATGACCCCTTCGATAGGCCTGAATCGCCTGACCTGCTCATAGAATCGCATAAGATCACCGAGGAGGCTGCCACTAAACAGCTTACTGATTTTATAATTACGCACTTGCCGGGGCATACAAAGAACTATAGGCGAAAAGACAGCCACAAGCGCAGTATCATGAAGGCTGTATCGTACAGGCTGCTGGGTAGCCTGGCCACGATGCTCATTTCCTATGTGCTTACACAAAAAGTGTCTTTAGCTTTAGGTATCGGCGGCCTGGACCTCGTGAGCAAGATAGTGTTGTACTACCTGCACGAGCGTATCTGGCACAATATAAAATACCAATAGATAATGAAAACCGCTTTAATAACAGGCATTACAGGCCAGGATGGGGCTTATCTCACAGAGTTTTTACTGGAGAAGGGCTATGAAGTGCATGGTATCAAAAGACGGACATCGCTGATAAATACGCATCGCATAGATCACTTGTATGAAGGCCCGCATGTGGAACACAGGCAGATGATCATGCACTATGGCGATATGACTGATTCTTCAAATCTTATCAGCCTGGTGCAGAAGATCCGGCCCGATGAAATATATAACCTTGCAGCCATGAGCCATGTGTTGGCCAGTTTTGATCAACCTGAATATGTGGCAAATGTGAATGGTTTAGGAACCCTGCGCCTGCTTGAAGCGATACGTTTACTAGGCCTTGTTGGCAAAACAAAGTTCTACCAGGCGTCCACATCCGAATTGTATGGCAAGGCTACAGGGGAGAAGCAAAATGAGCAGACCCCGTTTTACCCGCGTTCTCCATATGGCGTAGCCAAACTATATGCACACTGGATAACGATAAACTACCGTGAGGCTTATGACATTTTTGCCTGTAATGGCATCCTTTTCAATCATGAAAGCCCTGTGCGTGGTGAGACCTTCGTCACGAGGAAAATAACGCGGGGCATTGCGAAAATAATGGCAGGCCTGGAAAACAGGTTGTGGCTGGGTAACCTGGATGCGCAGCGCGACTGGGGACATTCTAAAGACTATGTAAAGGCTATGTGGCTGATGCTGCAGCAGCCGCAGCCTGAGGACTATGTGATAGCGACCGGTATTACTACATCGGTGCGCGATTTTGTGAGCAGGGCTTTCGCATATGCCGGCATCGAGGTGGCTTTTGAGGGTGTCGGAGAAGATGAAGTGGCTCGGGTGACGAAAGTTGATAATACGGACTGTAAGCTGAAGAAAGGAGATGTGGTAGTAGAGGTGGACAGGCGGTATTTCCGGCCTACGGAAATAGATACACTTATAGGTGATGCGACCAAGGCAAAGCAGAAATTGGGATGGGTGCCCGCTTATACCCTCGATGAGATAATAAAGGAAATGCTGGAGGCTGATATGGCCAATGTACACGCTAAGCAGGTGATATAGGATCAGTTAAAAAATGGTAGCAGGAATATGATAGAGACCGGAAGCAAAATATATGTTGCAGGCCATACCGGCATGGTAGGCTCAGCAATAGTACGTACCCTGCAGCAACAGGGCTATCAAAATATTGTTACGCGTGCCTCAGCTGATCTTGACCTTCGACGACAGGGAGATACCGAGGCCTTTTTTGAAAGTGAGCAGCCCGATCTCGTATTTGTGGCTGCTGCAAAGGTAGGGGGCATTCATGCCAACAATACCTATAAAGCTGAGTTTCTTTATGATAACCTGGCCATAGCGACCAATACCATACATGCTGCTTATAAAAGTGGTGTAAAAAAATTGCTTTACTTAGGCAGTTCTTGTATCTATCCTAAGTACACGGATCAGCCCATAAAAGAAGAGTCTCTATTGACTGGGGCACTGGAGCCAACCAACGAGGCATATGCGCTCGCTAAAATAACAGGCATCAAACTTTGCGAGATGTACCGCGAGCAATACGCTTGCGATTTCATAGCAGCCATGCCATGCAGCATATATGGCTATGGGGACAATTACCACCTGCAGAATGCTCATGTCATACCGATGCTAATGCGTAGGTTTCACGAAGCAAAAGCGGAACAAAAGGATATTGTGACGCTATGGGGTACCGGTAAACCTCTGCGCGAGTTTATGTTTGTTGATGACCTGGCGGATGCCTGTATTTTTCTTATGCGCCAATACAGCGATAAGCAATTCATCAATGTAGGAACAGGAGAGGAAATATCGATTGCCGGTCTGGCGCAGCTGATAAAAGAGATCACCGGTTTTGAAGGCAGGCTTGACTTTGATACCTCAATGCCCGACGGCACACCACGGAAACTGCTGGACAGCAGCAGGATACATGCTATGGGGTGGAAACATAAAACAGGTCTTGCTGCAGGTCTTGCGAAAGCATATGAACAATTTAAGGCAGCGGCAGTAAGAGAAAAATAGCATGGACACACCTTTAGGATACAACACTGATAACTTATACAATGATAAACTGGTGCCGCCGGTAGGGGCCTACTTTCACCTTACCTCGCACTGGCGTATGGACCCTTCCTTTTTTATAATGGGTGTACAAAAAGGGGGGACCTCGACCCTGTGCTATTATATGATGCAACACCCGCAGGTCATCGTTCCGCAGAACAAGGACGTTTTTTTCTTCAATAACACACTCAACTACAATAAAGGCATGGGTTGGTACAAGGCTCATTTCGCATTAAAGGCCTACAAGCTGTATTATGAATGGAAGAATAGCGTGAGAGATACAATGACCTTTGACGGTACGCCTGATTATTTTGATGTAGCGGAGGCCCCGGAGAGGCTCTATAAACATTATCCTAAAGGAAAATTGATATTACTGCTGCGCAATCCGATACACAGGGCCTATTCCTGCTATCAGTCGTCGCGGCGTTTTGGATTTGAGAACTTGAGCTTTGAAGAAGCGATGGAACTTGAAGAACAGCGCCTGCAAGATGAGGGCAAATATGCGCCCATGCATCCTTACCATAGTTATGTTCATGAGCGGCTGACTTGTAAAAAAAGAGGGCGTTACATCCTGTATGTAAAGAAATGGAAAGAGCTTTTTGGCGATAACCTGCTTATCCTGAAAACAGAGGACCTGGCTGAAAGAACACAGGAACAATTGGATGTTATTCTTGATTTTCTTGGCCTCGATCCCTATAGAGGATTCGACCTAAGCCAACAAAACCTGGGGAACTATGGTAGCATGAAACCAGGGACATATGAAATGCTGCGTGCGTATTATGAGCCTTATAATCAACAGCTGTACGAATATCTTGGTCGGGATCTTGACTGGAAATAGGATCAATCCACAAAAAAGAATTTCATGAGTACTTCAAGGAACCTGTTGCGCAGGTTAGGCTGGTAGGAGCGATCTTTTTCCCTTTTTGTCTTTTTAAAATTGCGACGGGCATCAGCTTTGAAGTTGGTAGGGTAGTGTAATGTTGGGTTCATCAACCAGATGAAATGCCTCATAATAAATGGTTCCCAGGACCAGGGCAGTTTTGCGGCATCTAATTTTGGTTCCAGTTCCTTTACCAGTTCATGAAACATGTCATAGTTATACTTTATGATCTGTTGGTTGGCCCATCCATTATTAAGCTCCATACCCAGATGGAAAGTAAGATGCTTGTCGAGTAGCAAAATGGGTTTATCGGCAAAAGTGAACATGTTATAGAAGAGGTCGTTGCCAAAGGGCGGTGCACCAACGCAAATGTCTTTCTTGATGAATTGAGGCCACAGCTCACGTTTGAAAATAAAGGTATCATAGCCCGCATGCGATTTGCCAACTTCAGCGTACATGATATCCAGGTTGGTCTCCTTCAGGAATCGGTTGTGTATGCGCCTGCGGTTGATAACAATAGCATCATACCCCTCTTTTATATATTCTGCGGCAGCAGTATAAAAGAAAGGCATCATATTAATGTCAAGCGCCGTATATACCAGGTATTCAGCGGTTGAGTTCTCGTATAGGGCCTGCATGATATCGGTGATCAGGGGAAACCGGAATTTTTCTCCCGGCAGGATATCGGTCAGGTTACGTGTTAGCCGCGGTAATACTGTGAATTCTTTAGGGACAAAGCTATTGTCCTCATGTTCATTTATGGTATAAAGTGATACATCTGTCGGGTTGTCATAATATTCCCGCGCTTTGATGAGTGAATTGAAAGTGACGGCCTGCGCAATGAACAGGCTTTTTTTCTCCGTTTCCGATACAGGATTGATCACATGGGCAAAAGAGGGCATCCCGGGCATTTAAGCCAAAGATATTTATTTTACTCAAAAAGCCTGTGGACCCGCAATAGCACCTGTCAAGGGCGTTTTTTTATATCTTTACCAACTTACAACTGATCATAAAGTATTTAAATACGTGCTTACCAATGCCTGATACCGCTGCAGGAACACCACAAAGTCTATTCCCCGAGATAATACAAGAACACCAGCATGCAAAGGCGCATTGGTTGTATGTATTGCTTTATAGCATCGTGTTCTCGGCGGCAGTATATGTGATCAAATCTTTGATGATAGCACCCAATTCCGGCATTACAGATCTGGCTTTTATTTTTATACCCGGATTTATCATTCATTCACTCGCTCCGTTGCGCTATCGCCCATTTCTGTATAATTTACTGTTCGTTATTTGCCTTTTTTATGTTTTTAGTTGGGTAACTGCCGTTGCAGTGATGGGCCTGCTGGCTTTTACTGCATGGGTCATCTTCCGGGATATGAAGCTCCGTTGGAAGTACCTGTATCTGGTATTCCTTGCCATTGTGTTAATACTTCTGCGCAATTCATTCCTGTTCTACATGCCGCGTGTGAACATGAGCATCCCCTTTGCTGCTGCTGTGCTCATGTTTCGGGTAATTGTGTTGATGTACGAGGTGAAGTACAGTAAAATGCCTGAAAATCATTGGCTGAAGCTTTCTTACTTTTTCTGTTTCCCCAACCTTGCATTCCTTTATTATCCCATCATTGACTATAAGACCTATGCACGCAGTTATTATGCCTCACCTTTCAATACTATTTGTAACAGAGGTCTGCTGTACATGATGACAGGGGTTACTTTCCTGCTTGTATATAAGTACAGTACTTACTACCTCGACGTTTCGTATGCGGACGTGCATGATGTTTACAGTTTATTTTGGCTGCTCTTGTCGAAGTATACGATGGTCATAAAGGCCACAGGCCTGCTGATATTGGGGCTGAGCTTTGTCTATATGTTCGGCTTCGATATGCCTCCATTGTTCGGTAATTTCTTTATTGCGACCTCTTTTAATAATTATTGGCAGCGGGTCAATATTTACTGGAAAGATTTTATCGTCAAGATCGTTTATTATCCCTTGTATTTCAAGTACCGGAAGAAGCTGAAAAATGTAACTACGATATGCATCCTGTTGGCTGTACTGTCATCCTGGGTCTTTCATGTGTACCAGAAATTCTGGCTTTCAGGTACTATATCCATGCAGGTGCAGGATTTCCTCTATTGGTTCATTTTGGCTGTATTGGTTGCCGTCGACTTGTATATACTGGGACGGAACACTAAAAAGGGAGCTGATGCTAACTCTCTGAAAACCCATATTATTAAGTCCGGAGGCTTTGTTATTGTATTTCTAACCATGCTTGTTCTTTGGCTGTTATGGAATGCCGGTAGCATTTCCACGTTCACCTTCATCATGTCCGAAGGGCTGCATGCTACCATTGGACAGGTGCTGATGATTTTTTTCTCCATTGCACTGGCTATGGCTTCTTTTACTATCTACCTGCAGTTGAGTAGCAGGTATAAGGTTTCGTTAAGTGCGCGGTCACGGCGGTATAATGTTTTTGCTTATGCAATGCTGCTGCTGCTTTGCAGCCTTGGCATTTCGAAGCCTTACCTGGCGAAGAGTAAGTTCCTGGCTATAGCGGTCTCGAAAGAAAAAATAAGGAAGGATGAGCAGGCACAACAGGAGGCCGGTTACTATGCTGCTGTGACAAATACCAAGAACGACTGGGAAGTAGGCCTGGCCTGGGGTGACAGGCGTTCTCTTTTCGGACATATCGGTAAATACTCCAACGACCTTGTGTTCCAGTTGCTGAAGCCCAATGCCAGTATTGAGTTTATGGGGCACAGGGTTACCACAAACAGTTATGGCTTTCGCGACAAAGACTATCCCTTGCAAAAAGGTCCCAATACTTTCCGTATCGCGCTTATTGGTGGTTCTTACGAAATGGGCTCCGGTGTAGACGAGAACCAGGTATTTGAAAAGATCGTGGAGGATAGCCTGAACACGTATTTTAAAGGGGATCCGAAGATAGAGATCCTCAATTTTGCCATGGGCTCTTTCACTTCTGTGCCGCAGATGGAAATACTCCGGACAAAGGTATTACAGTTTCACCCCGACGAAATGATGATATTTTATCACACTGATGAGATGCGCAGGGCATCGCGGTTCTTTGCCCGTTATATCACTAATGGTGTAAATCTGAAATATGGCTACCTGCTAAAAGTGAAGGCTGAATCAGGAGTGAAGCAATCTATGAGTATCGAAGAGATTATTTCGCGACTCGACCCTTACATGCCGGGTGTCACAGCCTGGTGCTATAGCCAGATGGACTCTATTTGCAAGGCGAACAATATTAAGCCGATATGGATATTCCTGCCCACCACAAGCGATGAGCTAACTGGCAACCAACTGAAGGAATTCAGGCATATGGCCGATACTGCCGGGTTTAGTACTTATTTGTTAAAAGGTGTATTCGATGGTTATAAGCGCGACCAGATAGTGGTTTCCGAGGAAGATACCCATCCTAATGCTCTTGGTCATCGTTTAATTGCAAATAAATTATTTAATTTGTTGACCGATTCAACAACGCATATAATTTTCAGAAAGTGAAAAAAGCAGAACTACACGGTGCCGTAAGGAGCTATATTGCTGACGGCGTTTTCAATGGCAGCTTGCCGGCCGAATTCAACGATGATATGAAGCTGGTGTCCACCAGGCTGATGGATTCGATAGTTACGCTCAATCTCGTGAATCATTTTGAAGAAATGTTGAACATAGAGTTGCAGGCCCACGAGGTTAATGTGGACAATCTTGATTCGGTGAACCTCATCACCGCTTTCCTGGCCGACAAGGCCGGCATAACAGACTAGTATTGAAGCGGCTGGATGAAATAATACAACATCATATTGCTAACGGGGGGTCGGGACAAGCTTTGGAAGACACTTCGGGGAACATAGTATCGTATCCCGAGCTGGCTGCGGCTGTGACAAAATACGCCGAAGAGCTTAAGGCTTTATTGCCTGTCGGGCAAAAAAGCATCATTGCAGTTATCAGTGAACGAACTATCCAATTACCTGCCCTGCTTTATGCAGTGCTGAGTACCGGTAATGCCTATGTACCGATCGACCATCGTTTCCCCGCCGAAAGAGTGTTTGCCATACTTGAGGAGGCAAAACCTAATGCCGCTATTGTAGAGAACAAATACCTTAATTTTTTTACGGAGGTCAGTGGCCCGGTGTCCCGCTCGATACCAATGGGCGAAGCACATAGCTTAGTGCTTTTTGACCGGGCACCGGTCGCCGTTCCGGCAGATACGGTTTATATTTTATACACCTCCGGCTCAACCGGTATGCCCAAAGGGGTGATACATACTCATAGGAGCGTGTATAGTTTCCTGCAATGGTGCAGCGATGCGATTCCCTGTGTGCAGGGCAGCAAGTTCATTTCCATTTCTCCGCTGCAATTCGACCTGTCGGTTTTCGACCTGTATTTTTTCCTGTTCAGGGCCGGTACCTTGCTCTTCGTCGCAGAGCCCGAGCTGGCCAATCACCGAATGTTGGCCAGGATCATTGCAGACCATAAGGTGAACTGCATATATGCCACCCCGTCCTTCTTCCAGCTATTATGTGGAGGGGGTAAGCTACATCAATACGACTATGCTCATGTTAGCCATTTGCTGCTGGCGGGCGAACAGTTGTATTGGGCCCTGCTGCACGATATGAAAGAGTATTTTGTGAACTCGGCCTATTACAACCTGTACGGGCCCACCGAAACGAATGTATGCTGTTATTATGAAGCAAAATTGGAAGAAGAAACGCTTAATCCCGTAACGGTGCCAATAGGTAAGCCCTGCGGAGCAACAAAAATACACTTGGAAGTGTATGATGACCCGCAAATGCCGGAATTATGGATAGCATCGGGTACGGTAATGTATGGTTATGTAGCGGCTGTGGCTTCATTCAGAGAGGTGGACGGAATAAAGTATTACAATACCGGCGACCTGGTAAAGCTGGGTGCCGGTGATAACCTGGTATTCTGCGGCCGTAGGGACAGGATGATCAAAAAGAATGGTTTCCGGATAGAGCCCGCTGAAATAGAACGCTATATCAAGGAACTGGAGGGCATTTCGCAAGCTGTAGCTGTGGCCATACACATAAAAAATACTGTAAAACTTGTTATCTTTATACAGTCTGCAAAGGCTTACAGCCTGCTGGACATCAAGCAATACTGCCTCCGGAAGCTGCCTTATTACATGGTGCCTGATGACGTGGTGATAGCAGATGAGTTACCCGTGAACCTGAATAATAAGACAGATATTCAACAATTGATCAAGAATTATGTTACATAAAGTATTGCCCGATTATAAGGAGATACATGGAGCATACTACGCCTTCGCGCAGCGGTGTTGCGAAGGGATGAATATGGTTGCAGCAGACCGGGAAGGGTATTTTGATAGGGCTGCCTGGCAAAAAACATCGGAAATGCTATTGCATGGCCTGCCTGTATCGGCAGAATATGGTGGCAAAGCTTACTCGGCTATGCAGGTATGTGCCGCCTTTGAGGGTTTTGCAAAAGGCTGTATCAATAACGGGCTTACGTTCTCTGTTGCTGCCCATGCTGCAGCAAGCACCATACCGGTGTATCTGCATGGCAGTGAGGAACAAAAGAAAGAGATGCTGCCCCGGATGGCAAAAGGTGAACTGATCTGCGCGAATGCGATCACGGAACCCGGCGCAGGATCCGATGTGTATAAAATGGCAACAGTAGCAGTGAAGAGTGGGGATGCATATACTATTGATGGGCATAAATGCTACATCACCAATGCACCGGTAGCGGACTATATATTGCTTTATTGTATGACCGATGAAGCAAAAGGATTTTTTGGCGGTGTATCTGCTTTCCTGCTGCCTGCCGGTATGGAGGGCATAAGCAGGGGAGAGGTGAAAAATAAAATGGGCCTTAATACGGTACATATGTCCGAAATATGGTTGAAGGACGTAAAAGTACCTGCAGCATATATGCTGGGTAAGGAAGGGGCCGGGGCCATGATATTCAATGAGAGCATGGTTTGGGAAAAGGCCATTATGTGCGCCATGAACCTTGGTCAGTTGGAGCGCGTTTATGAAGGCACACTCGCCTTTTGCAAAAAAAGGACGCTGAATGGGAAAACGCTTATCAGCCTGACGAACATTGCGCATGCACTGGCTGATGTGAAAGTGACCATCAATGCAGCCCGTGGCCTGGTATACGACGCGGCCTATGCTATAGATGAACGAGCTAAGGATGCCCTGCATAAAGCATCTATAGCGAAGTGCTATGTAACGGAAAATGCGGTAAAATGCATTCAAAAGATGCAGACCATATATGGTGGCGCAGGCTACCTGGCAGAGAACGGGATAGAGCGTGAGTACAGGGATATTTATGCATCACTTTTGTATTCGGGAACTGCCGATATACAACGTAATATTATTATTGGACATTCAAATTGATATCAGATATCGTGAAAGCTAACGAAAAAGTGTACGATTTTATCATTATCGGCTGTGGCCCTACAGGGTCAACAGCAGCAACTTACCTGGCACGTCTTGGTTATTCAGTAATGGTCTTCGAGCGTACGAAGTTCCCACGCCAGCATGAGGGCGAATCATTGCTTCCCTTTTGCTACCCATTGTTTAAGGAACTGGGAGTATATGACGAAATGAAGACCAAATTTGTCAAAAAACCGGGTGTACGTTTCCTGAACTATGACGATACTACAAGTGCCACCTATTGTTTCCAGAATATATTGTTCGATGAAAGCAAGTTGTCGTTCCATGTGCTGCGTTCAGAGTTCGACCTCATGCTGATGAACAATGCCATAAAGAACGGGGCCGAAGTAATGCAGGAAACAAAAGTGGAATCCGTTAACCTGACGCGCGAGGATAAACTGGTGGATGTGGTGACCACGGATGCGGAAGGTAATAAGACCGAATGGACTGCGAAATTCCTGATAGATGCCAGCGGACAGGATACCTTCCTGGCCAAGCGCTCAGGTGCTAAAAATGCCTATAAAGAGCTGGACAGGACAGCATTCCTTACGCACTGGGAAGGAGGCGAATATACTGATGGCATACAAGTAGGGCTGTTGCAACTGGTGTACCTGAATGATAAAAAAAGCGGTTGGTTCGGCGTGCAGCCGGTAGGGAAAGATCGGCTGAGCGTTGGTCTCGTGGTCAACAGGCAATATATTAAAGAGCAAAAGAAAATACTGACCGATAAAGGAATAAAGGACTGGCAAATGGCCTTCTACAAACAAGAAGTGGAAGAATGTGCATTTACCCGTAAGATACTGGCCAATGCGCATATCATTCAACCTTTGCTCATCGTTTCCGATTACTCTTATTACACCGAAAAGCCCTGGGGCGATAATTATGCCCTGCTGGGTGATGCAGGTAAATTTCTCGACCCTATTTTCGCATCAGGTGTGTACCTGGGCATGAACAGCGCAAAGATGTTTGCAGAGGCCATGCATGTGAAGCTGACAGAAGGCGAAGAGGCAGGAAATGTGCAACTGGAAGAAGCATACAGGCATATAAACGGGGCCTACGAGCTGGTGGAAAAGTTCGTGAACATTTTTTACGATCCCAACTCCTTCAACCTGGCAGACGCTCCGCCTGATGCCGAGTCGAAATATAAGAATTACGAGACGGCCTTCTCGCTGGTACATTACCTGCTGGCGGGCGATTTCTTCAACAATTACGATAAGTACTCCGGCTTCCTTGATATGCTGCGTAATCCTGAACAGTTCCAGAGGTGGCGCGCCCTTTCCAAAAGCAGGCCCAGCCTGAATACGCCGAGTTGCGATACAGACTTCAAAGAGATATTCGGTGATATCCTCGATGAATTGGTGCCCCTGCCACCCGATAAGGAAGAGGCAAGTAAACTAATACTGAAAGGTAAAGGACAGGAAGCCTGATCTTGATTCGTTTATTTATTCCTCACCAAGTGGTACAGCCGGTGTCAGGTAACCCTCTGAACTGCGTTGTCTGCCTATCTTTTCATATAGTTCCGGGTCATCGGGGGCTATAGTGGCCAGGCCATCTACATAGCGGTTGAACATACAGAACACGGCAGCTATCAATACTGTATCGTGTATCTCTTTTTCGCTGGCCCCATGCTGTTTTGCAAAGGCAATATCGCCTGCGGATACGTTCTTCCCATCCTGCTGCACTTTGGCTGCTATGCGCATCAGCGCTTTCAGTTTGTCGCTGATGTTGGCAGTTTCCGGGTTGGCCTGTACCTGCTTCACCAGCTCCGGGTCATCCCCTAATTGAAAGCGTGCAATGGCGCCATGTGTGGTTGCGCAATATTTGCAGGTGTTCAGCGTAGATACATACGTGGCGATCAGTTCGCGTTCTCCGGGTGTCAGGGTCGAGTAGTCTTTGTCAAAAAGTAGTAGGTTGGCCAGTTGGTTCATCGGTTCTGATGTAGCAGGGCTATACATGAACAGGCTGCGGATGCCGGGAAATTCGTCGGATAATGTAATGTGAGGCATATTTCGTTGTTTGTATCTAAAGGTAAAAAATTATACGCGCCTTCTTTGTCCCGGGCACGAGGTATTCTATTATTTTTATACTCCCATGTTGCATTTTCTTGATGACAGAATATGGTTTCCTCCTGTCGATGAGGCTTTGGAAGACGGTTTGCTCGCTGCGGGTGGCGACCTCTCAACCGAACGGCTATTGCTGGCATACAGGAGCGGTATCTTTCCCTGGTACGATGAGGGTGTCCCATTGTGGTGGTGTCCCGATCCCCGCTTTGTACTTTATCCTTCCGAGTTGCGCATCAGTAAGAGTATGAAACAGTTGTTGAAGAAAGATGCGTTCGGGTTTACCGTGAACAAAGCTTTTGATGCGGTCATCACCTCTTGTCGCAATATGGAACGTAAAGGACAGGACGGAACATGGATAAATGATGATGTGGTAGCAGCATATACCCGCCTGCATCGTTTGGGTTATGTATGGAGTGCAGAAGCATGGAAGGATGGTGAACTGGTGGGGGGACTTTACGGCATACGTATGGGAAAGGTCTTTTTTGGGGAGAGTATGTTCAGTAAGGAAAGTAATGCAAGTAAATATGCTTTTATAAAGTGGGTGCAGCTGTTGCAGGAACAGGGTGTTGTATTGATAGACTGCCAGGTCTATACAGAACATCTCGAAAGCCTGGGTGCAAAAATGATACCCCGCAAAGAGTTTATTGCACAACTACATGAACTTATTCCGGCAGGGAACTGATTTAGGATTGTTAAGTTTTTACGCAATGTCGTTTTTGTTATATTTATTGTGCAAACAAATAATGACATGCAAACATCGGGCAAGCGAATCGCATCCGTCGATATACTGAGGGGTATTGTTATGGTCGTCATGGCCCTCGACCATGCCCGTGATTATTTCACTAACTATCCTTATGATCCGCTCGATCTGGACCATACCAGTACTGCGATGTTCTTCACGCGGTGGATAACTCATTTTTGTGCCCCTGTCTTTGTGTTTTTAGCTGGCACGAGCGCTTTTCTTTCTTTGGGAAGAGGCAAAACGAAGAAAGAGGCTTCATGGTTATTGTTTACCCGGGGCATATGGCTGGTGTTGCTCGAATTGACCATAGTGCGTTTTGGCTGGGCGTTCAATCTCGATTATCATGTGGTCTTCGTACAGGTCATCTGGGCCATAGGCTGGAGTATGGTATTTCTTTCAGCACTCATTTTTCTGCCATTATCCCTGATCGCATTCATAGGCCTGGCATTGATATTTGGTCATAATATCCTCGACCCACTTGATGCTACAGCCTTAGGCGACCAGGCCTGGTGGGATATTATCCATGTACAGCGCCCTGTGCTATGGGGTGGTGGTAATACGTTCTTCATCATATACCCGTTGGTGCCCTGGCTAGGTGTTATGGCAGCTGGTTATGCATTTGGTTCTCTGCTTAAGCGCAGTGAGGCACAACGTGACCGGTTGCTATATGCTATAGGTATTGGTGCTATGCTCTTGTTTGTTGTATTGCGCAGTATTAATATTTATGGCGATCATTCCCACTGGCAGCACCGTGAAAATAGCTGGCGCACTTTCTTATCATTCCTGGATTGTACCAAGTATCCGCCCTCGCTATTGTATCTCCTGATGACATTGGGCCCAGCCATTACTTTGCTGCCCTTACTCGAAAAACTGAACAATTCCTTTGGCCGCTTTTTTACAGTTTACGGGCGTGTGCCGCTGTTTTATTATGTATTGCACATTTACCTGCTCCACTTTATGGCACTTGTTACCGGTTTGTTCATGGGTTTCCCTATGTCACGTTTTACAGCTGTCAAAGCCCTGTTTCAGCACGACGCATGGGGTTTCCCGCTGGCAGGAGTATATGCTTACTGGCTGACCGCGGTCTTATTATTGTATTATCCCTGTCGATGGTTCATGCGGGTAAAAGTGGAGCATAAAAAATGGTGGCTCAGCTACCTGTAAATGCTGACAGGTATCACTGCTTTGTTATTGCCGGAGTGGAACTCACAAAAGTACACACCTGTAGGTAGTTTGTCTGTCGGGATGCTGGTGCCTGTGGTACCCATCTTCATATCCTTGTGCAGCATTTGCTGCCCCGTAGTATTATAGATGTATATGGTCATGTCTCCTTGAGCGAAGGAGGGCTCCCATGAGCAGTAAAGTATGTCTTTGGCAGGATTGGGGTACACGCTTACCTTACGGTTATTGCCTGTAAATATTGGTGCAGGGTTTAGGTTCACACTATGTACCTGTTTGTAAATGCTTAGCCCTCCCAGCATACCGCCTACGATCATGTCGTAATTCCCGTCACCCTCTATATCTGCTACAGTAGGGGCGCTGCGCTGGTTGATATTGGCAGAGTAGCCATAGTAACGGGCATATGCCGTATCGATATAGGAATACGAAGAGTCGATCATTGGGTAACTGATGGCGGTATTACCGCTTTGAAAGCCATCATACCGGTAGAGTACACCACTGTAACTGCCGCAAAGCAGGTAATCGATACCTGTATTGTCTATCTTCCCGATGAAGGGCACAGCATATGCATTCAGGTGTCCCGAATCCACGGCTATGTTTCCTAATTGGCTGCTCTTAAGTTGCAGTTGCAGTTGTCCCGGGGCAGTGCCTATATTCTCATAATAGATCAGCGTACCGTATTGGTTACCGATGATGAGGTCTTTCTTTCCGTCGCGGTTCAGGTCATAAATAAATGGTGCCGCATTGTTGCCGGCATTGATCAGGGCATTGTTATGGTCGCGCAGGGCAGTATGTACCGGCCACTGTGGCGGCTGTGATGCATTAGTGGCGGTATTGCTGAAAAAGGTAAGCGTGCCGTCACTTTGCCCCAACACCATATCATCCTTGCCATCATTATCAAGGTCGCCAACGGCGGGTGCAGCACCGGCCAGGTTCAGGTTATTGATGTAGTTAAAATTAGTATCCTGCAATACGAAGGAGATATGCCCCGGCGTACTTGTGTTCCTGTAATAGAGCAGCCTGCTGCGCAGGGTGCCATTGGCCTGGTAATAACCGTCAGACCCTATGAACAGGTCAGGTTTCCCGTCTTTGTCATAATCATACAGCATCGGGTATGACCCTGTACCCGCATCTATCATGTCTTCTATCAGCAGGCTGTCCGATTGATAGGTGTACACGGGGTTGGCGGCAGTACCGGTATTTTTGTAGTACAGGATGCATTTATAGTTCTGCGATGTTCCTTCGGCATGCGGCGATATGAGGATGTCCTTTTTGCCGTCCTGGTCTATATCCAGCCAGTAGGCTACGGGATATTCCGGCATGTATGCCTTTACTCCGTTCTTTTGCCACAAAATGTCCTGGGTAACCATGCTGTCCAGGCCGCCATATTGGGCCTTACCATTGCCCAGGTATTGCATATCGGGGAACGATGCATTGCCGTCCAGGTAGTCGTAATCGCCGTCGCCATCCTGGTCGAAAAGGCATACCGCATTGTTGCCGTGCCTGATGCCTTGTGTGGGTTTAGGTAACAAGGTGCTATTGTCAGCCTCGCAGGAGAATTGAAGGATGTGCTGCCGGTGTATCGTATTCTGCGATACTTTGCCCCAGCATTTATCCCTTAGCTTCATCGTCATACTATCCGTAGCTTCTCCGTTCTCTACCTGGTAGTTTTTATAGAAAAATAAGTTGTTGCCCAGTGATGAATAGGATACTACGTCAAGATCGCCGTCATTGTCCACATCCAGTATCGCAGGTATATCACCATTGTTCACGTTCACCTGTACCGGTGGCACTGTACTCAGGTCATTACTATAGGTTAGCGATTTATAAAAATCAAAGCATAGCTGGTTGTTAGCATTATAGTAGCCTTTGTACACATACACGCCCGGCAGGGCAAGGGCATCGCCTTTATTCATCAGGTCGGGTATGCCATCGCGGTTGTAATCTTCCAGTTTGATATATTCTTTGATCCGGGGGAAATTAAGTGCATAGTCAGGGGCATAGACATATACCGGGTGGCCGGCAGTACCGGTATTGATGAAGGTCTTTACCTGGTAAGAGAAGCGTTCGAATATCACCAGGTCGGCCTTGCCGTCGTTATTCAGGTCACCCATGGCAAACTGCGGGTTATTGACCCCGCCGCACCATGGCATCGATTTCTGATGATTGTAAGCCGTTACGATCGCGCTATCGTTACGTTCATATACCAGCCCCTGGTACTGTGCCCGCGCACCTGTAGCTAAAAGCAAAAGAACAGTCGACAAGGAATAGAAATATCTCATAACAGCTATTGGTCTATTAAAAATACTGAAAATATTTGTGCTTGTTACAGGTAGGCATAGTAGAGTGTACCGCAATCTATGCAGCGTACCGATTGGCCATCAAGCAAGTTGGTGGTGCCGCAATAAGGACATATGCTGGATAGATGATCGCATACATTGCATTGCAGCACATCTTCAGACACCCGCATCAGCTTCAGGGCCACCAGTAGCCGGGGATTAAGGACCCGGTTGCGCACAAAGATGTCCGGCCGGTAAACGGAGGCATCGCTATATATGTCGTACGAGGAATAGGCTTGTGACCTCATACAGTATTTACATACATCGTTCATGCTTACTTTGTTACATCCTAATTTAACATTTTTTCCTATCAATTGTCTTACTCGCCGGGCGGCTTTAAAATATTTTTCATTTAATTTTACTGTATCATCCTGTTTCATTCGTAAATGATCAAGGCCATGTTCAAGAATCTTGTACTCATTATGCTGTCCTGTTCTTTTATCTCTTCTGCGGCGGGACAAACAAAAGAAGAATCAATAAAATGGATACTCTCCAAACTCAATAAATACGGCCATAGGCCTGTAGAACTGGTTAATGAAGGTATCACCATTACCCCTCTGGAGGAATGGACCTATAACAAAGGGGCCTTACACCTTACCTGCAAAAAGGTGGATAAAGAATTGAATACAGTAAAGTATGTGTACAGTATCCCTTTCTATGCGATAGACAGCGTAGGCTATAATGACGACGGGCCTACACGCCCGGCACAGTACCTGCAGCTGTATCTCAGCTGTAGCTGTGCAAGCTATACTTACCACGATATCGTATCGGGGGGTAACATGATCAGTAACAATAGCGGTAAGGTAAAACGGATGGATGCCTTTATGCTGGGTAATGAAGAGAAAGACCTGAAAGAACGAATGAATAAGGCTTTTGCATACCTGCGGATGTATTTCCCCAAGCCTAAAGAAACTTTCTAAAATAAATAAGCGGCCCAGGTAGCCGCTTATTTTTTTTATGTTCTTTTTGTTTTATTTCGAAGGTTTGAAAATATTTTCGTCAACAGGTTTATTCAATTCTACATTGGTGTAGGTAATAGAGCCTTGTATCCCAAGATCTATTTTCATCGGTACTACCACGCCGGCATCCAGCTTCTTGAAATCGCTGAAGTTCTGAACGATGTCCACAGACTGGCCCTGCATTTCAGTTTTGCCTTTTACACATACCAGGTAGTAGGTGTTGGCATCAAAATACATTGTCTCATCCCCATTATCTTTATCGGTTACCTTAACCTTAATACAATCTATATCACCGATCTTTTCCTTTCCGGCAACTTCAGCTTTCGTAGCAGTTGATTTAAGATCAACATTATTCAGCGACTTGATGTCAAGCTTGTCTTGTGAGCCTTTTACATCCTCGTCCTTCATGGCTTCCGGCTCAGTTTGTCCCATCATCGGCATGAATGACCATCCTTCGGTATTGGTTACAATGGTGTAGCCGTTCGTACCCATCATGTTTATATCAGACCGTGCTGCCTTGTTATTAACTATGGTATTGGTCATCTCTATCTGCATGCCCTGGGTTTCCATAGTGCCTACCGATTTCATGGTCTTGATATTGTTCCAGTTATCCCCACCTATGGCACTGTAGTGTTTGGCAAAGATCTCGTCGGCGCTCTGTGCATTCGCGGCGGCAAAGCCGGCAAGCAGTGCAGTAGCAAGGAAGGTTACTTTAAGTGTTCTCATTTTATATTTTTTATATGGAGTGTAAACTTACGTAATTGCAAAGATATGGCAATTAATCATTTCGTTTTTTTCATTGGATTTTAACACATAGCGGGCTTTAATCGGCGTATTCGCTCAGCTCGAGCCAGCGCAGTTCTTTTTCGTCCAGCATGTCGCATACTTCGGTGAAGCGTTTTCCCAACCGCTCCAGCTCCTCATAGGGCAGTCCTGCTTCAGCCATTTTGGCCGATACATCCGTTTTCTCCAGTTCCAATTGGGCTATCTCTTTTCCCAGCTTTTCGTACTCCCGCTTTTCGTTGAAGCTCAGCTTTTTCTTTTCCTTTTTTACCTCCAGCGTTTCCTGTACTATTTGCTCCTCTGCCTTCTCCTGGGCCTGCTTTTTCTCTTCCTCGCGCTGCCATATACGGTAGTGGCTGTAGTTGCCGGGGAAGTCGCGCACCTGCCCCTCACCTTCGAACACGAAAAGATGGTCCACCAGCCGGTCCATGAAATACCGGTCGTGCGATACGATGACCAGGCAGCCCTTATAATCGTTCAGGAAGTTTTCCAGTACCGACAGGGTAGGCAGGTCGAGATCGTTGGTAGGTTCATCCAGTACCAGGAAGTTGGGATTGCGGAACAGTACCGACAGCAGTTGCAGCCTTTTTTTCTCGCCACCGCTTAGCTTGCCCAGGTAAGTATATTGCTGCTCGGGTGTGAACAGGAACAGTTGCAAGAACTGCGCCGCACTCAGGCTACCTCCCGAAGCGAGAGGGAAACTTTCGGCTATGTTCTTCACATATTCTATCACACGCATATCTTCTTTTATCTCCAGCCCGGCCTGCGAAAAGTTGCCGAACACTACTGTATCACCAATATTTATCTTGCCGCTGTCGGCAGCCTCCGTGCCCAGCAGAATATTCAGGAAAGTACTTTTGCCGGCCCCGTTGCGGCCAACTATGCCTATACGATCGCCTTTTTTGAAGGTGTAGTCAAAACCCTTGAGTATCACCTTGTCGCCATAGCTCTTGTACACCTTTTTCAGCTCAGCCACTTTGCCGCCCAGGCGGTTCATCTTCATTTGCAGTTCTACCTTACTGTCTTCAATGCGTTGTTTGGCCCTCGTCTCTACATCATAAAAGTTATCGATGCGGCTGCGGGCTTTGGTGGTCCTTGCCTTGGGTTGTTTGCGCATCCATTCCAGCTCTTTGCGGTACTCATTGCGGGCCTTGTCTATACTGGCCTGCTGGCTTTCTATACGCGCCGCTTTCTTTTCCAGGTAGTTCTCGTAGTCGCCCTTGTAGGTATATATATCGCTGCCATCCAGCTCCCATATCTCTTCACATACCGCATCGAGGAAGTAGCGGTCGTGCGTTACCAGCAGCAGGGTCACCTTCTCCTGGCCCAGGTAATGCTCCAGCCATTCCACCATCTCCACATCGAGGTGGTTGGTGGGCTCGTCCATGATGAGCAGCACATGCTTGTGCTCGAAGCCTATATCGATCAACGTCTGCGCCAGGGCCACGCGTTTGCGCTGGCCGCCGCTTAGGGTCTTTACCTGCTGCTGCAGCTGGTGTATGTTGAGCTTGCCTAATATCTGTTTCACTTTGGCCTCAAAGCCCCATGCATTCAGTTCGTCAATTTTAGCCAGTGCAGCCCCCAATGCCACGGGGTCTTTCTCACCAGTGTCCAGCAGGCTTTCATATTCCTGAAGGGCTTCCATTACAGGATGCTTGTAGTGAAAAATGTTCTCTGCAACGGTACGTTCCTCGTCAAATTGAGGTTCCTGCTCAAAGAGGGCCACGGTTACATCTTTATGTATCCATACCTTTCCTTCATCGGGCACCTCTTGCCCGGCCAGTATCTTCAGCAGCGTGCTCTTGCCGCTGCCGTTCTTGGCCACCAGCGCTATCTTATCCCCCTCGTTTATATGAAAAGTGATATTATGGAACAGGGGTTTTACCCCATACGATTTACTGACCCCCTCTGCGGTAACGTAATGCATATGGCCGCGAAGTTAGGTTGATAGGTTGATAAGTTGGTATTTAGAGATTTGCGTGATACTATTTACCCACTATCCTTATATCTACCCTGCGGTTATGTTGTTGTTCGGCATCACTGTTCTCTTTGGCTGCGTCCCCGCGGCTCATGCCGAGGCCGGCATAAGTGATGCGTTTCTTGTCTATGCCCCTGCCTGTGAGGAACTCGCAAACACTGCGTGCACGGGCAAAGGAGAGCAGGTCGCTGGTAGCGCCCTCATATACATCATATAAGGCATCAGGGCCCGGTCTGCCATTTATGATCACCGGGTTCCCGCCGGGGTCGCTAAGCAGGCAGCAGATATGCCCCTCGATCCTGATCTTTATTTTCGGGTTGTCTTTCAGGATGGTGTAGAGTGTGTCCAGCTGCGGTACGGAACTGGGGATGAGCACATGTGTACCCGGCTCAAATAATATCCTGTTGAGCGATACTACCTGGTCCACGCCCATTTTGCTCATTTCCTGCAGCGCGTGGGTTTCTATTTTGGGCTTTGCTTTTACTACGGGTTTCGGCGGTTCTGCGCCTTTTTTCACCAGTACTACCCGGCGGTCGGGGGCGTAACCCTCAGTGCCGTTTGCACCGGGACGGTCTATCTTGCCTTTGCCGATGCAGAGCTCTATATCACGTACGGAAAAGTCGTGGGCAATGAAGTACACCATTACATTCTCCGCCCGCTCGTAGGATAGTGAATCGTTCTGCTTTTTACCACCCAGGTAGTCGCAATAGCCTATTATGGAGAAGGGTTCTCCGGGTTTCAGCACATGCCTGCGGATAAGTGAGTCGAGGCTGTGACGGGCCTCCCTGGTCAGCCCGGCCTTAGCCAAAGGAAAATATACGGACAGCGAATCGGCGGCCTTGCAATGACCGGCAGCCAGCAGGAGCAATAAAACAAAAAGAGAACGGCGCATATTGTTACGCAAATATCACTAAAAATGTCCATGAGCACATACCCCGCTGTGGGGTAAATAGCCCGGTGAATAAAAAAATGCCCAAATAGCAGTATTTTCATAGCCTTAATACATCAACACATGCATCTCCGCACACTGGCCGCAGTAGTTATTCTCGTAGTATCGGGCAATTGCCTGCAGGCGCAAACGCCCATGCAGTATAATAACAAACTGGTGACGATAACCGATAGCCTGCACGCCAAAGGTAGCCGTTGGGTAGGCGTATTTCGCGAGATCAAAGTAATTAAAGAGTTCTCTTTACTGGAACCTTACCGCAGCGACCTGCAGGATTACATCAATGGCGAGATAGCCGAATTGAAGGCGGACAAAGATGTTAGCGGTTCCGGCGAACTGAAGCAAGCTGTGCTTGACTTTTTAAGCTATGAACAGAGCTTTGTGGAGCAATGCTTTAAACCCGTAGAAGAATTGGATGAATCGAGCAGTGATGAAGAACTGAAAGCTGCTATAGATAAGATAAGTGCAGAGTCGGCGAAAGAGGATAGCTACCTACGCAAGGTCAACCAGGCCCAGGAAGCTTATGCGCGAAAGAATAACTTCGGCATGGAAGCGCCCAATAAAAAATAGTATGACCCGTCACGTTACAGAATAAAAGGGTAATGTGGACATCACGGATACAACTGAAACATAGCCTACCGGCAGCCTCAATACTGTTCTTTGCACCTTTACTCGTGATGGCGTACAAGGCAGAGTGGCAGTACGACGAAGCGTGGACCTACCTGGGCATATTACATTCTTCCCCCAGTCAGATAGCCGAATACACTAAGTTCAGGCTGGCGAATAACCATGTATTCAATTCCCTGTACTTTCACTGGCTGCAAAGGCTGGGGGCTAAAGCGGAGATAAGCTATCGCCTCATCAGCCTTTTAAGTTATGCACTGTATAGCCTGTTCCTGTACCGCTTACTGAAGCAGGCGTCTTATAAACAAGGGAACCGGAGTTACCTTATACTGTTTTTACTACCTTATATGGACTTCTTTGCCCTGGGCAGGGGATATGCTCCCGCCCTGGCTTGTTTCGCTGTTTCCCTGTACTATTATAAGTCGTTTGCAACACGTAAAGCTCTGGCCGACCTGTTGTATTTCGTATTGGCCGGTAGCCTGGCAACGCTTTCCCTGTTCAGCTTTTTATTCCCATTCATTGCCATGGTAATGCTACTTGCATTGGGTAATATTAAGGCTGTGCTGAAACCGGCCAATATAGCGGTTTTGCTCATTGTGCTCCCGGTTACACTGTATGTATATGTAATGGGCAAGGTGGTCAATACCTACGACCTTTATATTATCGGGGGCAATTCATTGTTTCGTAATGGGGCCTTGTCCAGTATGTTGTCTTATCTCTCGCTTAGCGAAATGGTACCGCAGCGATTGTTCCTCCTATTCAAAGTAGCACTGTGCATAACGCTCTTGCCGGCAGCGATAGTATTGATAAAAAGGAGGGTGCTGTATGCGGAACATGTTATCATAGTGGTCACCATATTGCTCATGCTGGTAGCGCATTTATTTTTTGCGGCGAAGTATCCTATGTCACGCGGCTTATTGTATATGTTGCTGCTGTTTTACCTGCCCTTTGTTTATTCTAATGCGAAAATGAATTACCTCGTAAGTGCACATCTCTTCGTTGTGGCCTCATTGGGTATCTATAATATGTACCTGCTATTGGGTAAGAGTATGCGGCATAAAAGCTATGATGCGCTGACTTATGTGTCGGGAACTCATAAACCACTTTTTGTAGACAATGTTAATCCCAATGTGCAACTATACAACTATTTATATTTCCACGATAGTATCAAGGTGCTGCAATACGAAATGGAAGAGCCGGAGATATCGAAAAGCTTCTACAGGACGCTCGATACCGCTGACTTTGTGATATGCACTGATGCCGAGATGGAACAAAAAGGAGTGACAGCATTTTTTAATAAGGTCTATACATTCCCGGACGATGAGTTGTTTGCCCGAAAGGCCCAGGCTATTCCGGCAGAACCACTTCTTCGTAAATGATCGGCTCAATGGTTGCAGCCGCAGGTAGAACTCTTGTACGATTGCTGCGTATTTTCTTCTTTATATCGGTCTATGAAGCCCGTAATACGGTCATGGTAAAGGGCAAACAGGCAGCCCCACATCAATGCACCTGAAAGTTGTAGTATCTTATAAGCCAAAAGGAGCATAAAATAAACAGGGAATATCCTCAGCACTCTTTTGAAGTAAAATCCGCCTAATGAGATAGTGCCATCCTGTCTTTCTTCGCGCATCAGCAGCGTGGTAATAAGAAACCCTGAAAGAACGAAAAAGATAGTTACCCCGAACTGCCCATCCAGGAAGTGGGTGCCATGCACCAGTTTGCCCTCGTAAGCACGCAGGTTCAGATGAGAAAAAATGACAATAATGATGCTTATTGCCCTTAACCCGTTCAGCCCGGGTATTGTCTTTTTCATTTGCTTGGTCGCTGGTCGTAAATGGATCACTAATATGTAACATGTAAAAGTATTCCTATCATTTACATATATTGTATATTCCACAATCGTTAACTGCTTATTTACCAATTGTTAACTATCCATTTGCAACTTATACTTGCATTCATTGCAGATATGTATGCATTTAGATAACAAGATTTCCACATTTTGCTCCCCTGGCAATATTTGTCCCCTATCTGCTGGTATTTTCGATTATTTTTGTTTCCCCCATAAAAAAATAGAGTTGTGCGTTTAAAGTCCCTGGAAATTAAAGGGTTCAAGTCGTTTGCCGACAAGACCCATGTGTTGCTCGACAATCCCATTACAGGCATAGTAGGCCCTAATGGTTGCGGTAAATCGAATATTGTGGATGCCATCCGCTGGGTGATCGGTGAGCATAAGATCAAGGCATTGCGTTCCGATAACCTCGAGGACCTGATATTCAATGGTTCCCGTACCCGTAATGGCTCAGGTATGGCCGAGGTGTCGCTGACCTTTGAAAATACCCGTAACCTGCTGCCCACAGAATTTACTACTGTTACTATAAGCCGTAAGTTCTATAAGAACGGGGAGAGTGAGTATCGCCTGAACGATGTTACCTGCCGCCTTAAGGATATCCATAACCTGTTCCTCGATACCGGTGTGAGCAATGACTCCTATGCCATCATAGAGCTGGGCATGGTGGACGATATCATCAAGGATAAGGACAACAGCCGTCGCCGTATGCTAGAACAGGCTGCCGGTATATCCATCTACAAAACGCGTAAGAAGGAAGCCAAGCAAAAGCTGGAGGGTACGGAACAGGATCTCTCCCGTATTGAGGACCTGCTCTTCGAGATAGGCAATAACCTGAGGACCCTAGAGAGCCAGGCGAAAAAGGCGGAACGTTACTTCCAGATAAAAGGGGAATATAAAGAGGTAAGTATAGAACTGGTGAAAGCTTCGCTGGAACAGTTCAACGATCAGTATAAAGAGCTGAATGAGCAGCATGATAAAGAAACGGACCGTAAGACACAGCTTGAAGCCATAGTAGCTACCGAAGAGGCGAGTGTGGAGAAAGACAAGGTGAAACTGGTAGAAAAGGAACAGGAATTGAACGGCCTGCAGAAGCAATTCAACGAATTGGTGAACCGTGTGCGCCAGTTGGAGAGCGACAAACGCCTGGCTGCCCAGCACCTGGAGCATTTAAAAGAGCGCGAAAAAAACCTGACCGAGTTCCTATCGGGTGCAGATACGCAATTGAAGCAATTGGAGGAGTCCATCAGCTTTGCCGGTAAGCAGATAGAAGAGGAGAATACCGTATTGCAGGAACTGCGTGGCCAGCTGGAGACCTTACGGGGCCTGGTGGATGAAAAACGCGAAGCATTTGATGGTAAGAAGTTGGTGCTGGAGCAGTTGCGCAGCAACTACCAGCAGGAACAACGCCGCCAGTTCGAGGCGGAGAAGAAAGTGGCCGTGGCCGATACCTCCATCATGAACCTGCAGCGTAGTATACAGCAGGTGCAGGAAGAAAAGGCACAGCGCTCCGGGCAAATAGCACAGCTCAGCAGCGAAAAGCAAGATGCGGAAGGCGGCTTGCAGGAGAAACATGATGAGTTGCAACAGCTCGTGACCCGCCATGAAGAAGTGAAAGGAAAGATATTGCAGGGACAGGAGCAAGTGGAAGCACTGCGTGCCCAATTGGTGGATGAGAACCGCAAGCTTGACTCGCGCCGCAATGAGCACGACCTCCTCAAGTCGCTTGTGGAAAGTCTTGAGGGCTACCCGGATAGTATCAAGTTCCTGAAAAAAAATACAGAATGGAATAATGCCGCACCGCTTTTGTCGGATGTTTTCGTAGTGCAGAACGAATATCGTACTGCCCTGGAAAACCTGCTGGACAACTACCTGAACTATTATGTAGTAGATAATGTAAACGAAGCGGCAAAAGCGGTACACCTGCTGGAGAGCAATAAAAAGGGTAAGGCCAATTTCTTTATACTGAACCAGTTTGGCCAATATAAAGCAGCCGAGCATGGCGCGCCGCAAAATGCAATACCGGCCCTTAGCGTTATCAACGTGGACGAGCAATATATGCCCCTGGCACAACACCTGCTGGGCCATGTGTACATAGCAAATGAAAGTGCGGATATAGCTGCGAATGAATTGCAGAACGGTTATGTGCTGGTAGAGAAGACCGGTAAGATGGTACGCGGCCGTTATACATTAGGTGGCGGTTCCATAGGCTTGTTTGAAGGTAACAAGATAGGACGTGCCAAAAACCTGGAGCGCCTCGCTAAAGAGATAGAAGAGCTGACCACAACTACCACGCAGCTAAAGCAACAGATAAGCGATACCCAGACGCTCATCAGCGGCTTTAACGAAGAGCTGAACGATAAAGCAATAGAACAGACCCGCCAGGAGATCAACCGCCTGCAAAACCATATCATCAACTTAGGTCACAGGATCGAGAACTTCGAACACCTGAACCAGGGCGGTGAACAACGCCTTGCAGAACTGCAGGAGCAACTGGACCATACCCACGAAAGCATCAGCGATGCACGGGAGGAGATGGAAACCATTGCTGCCCAGATGGAGACCTTACAGGAAAATATCCGCAATGCCGAGGCCGAATTCCAGGCAGTAGAGCAGGAATTCAATGCAGTGACCCAGCAGTACAACCAGCAGAACATACAATACACCAAACAGCAGAGCAAACTGGATAGCCTGAAGCAGGAACTGAGTTTCCGCAGCAACCAGCTTAGCGACCTGAAAACACAGATAGCCAGCAACAGTGAGCAGTTGCAGCAGACCAACGAGCAGTTGAAAGAGACTGAGACGAAGCTGCATGCGGGCGATAATGAGCTATACGAACTACTGAGCCGCAAGGAAGGGGATGAGCGTGTATTGAATGAGAAGGACCGTGAATATTATGCCATGCGCAATGCTATATCGGCGCAGGAAGGAGAGCTGAACCAGAAGCGCAGGGAAAAGGAACATGCAGAAACGCTGCTGAACAGTATTAAGGACAAGCTGAACGATATGAAGCTGCAGCTTGCTGGCATGAAAGAACGCCTGAGTGTAGAATTCAAGGTCAACCTCGACGAGATACTGGACCAGCCCCGCACCGGTGAGCAGAGCGTGGATGAACTGACCTCGGAATGCGACCGCATGAAAAAGCGCCTCGAGAATATGGGCGAGATCAACCCTACGGCAATAGAAGCGTATACGGAAATGAAGGCCCGCCACGACTTCATCGTAGAACAAAAGACCGACCTGGTGAATGCCAAGGAGTCGTTATTAGCAACTATTGAAGAGGTGGAAAACACGGCCAATGCCAAATTCCGCGAGACATTCGACAAAGTGCGTGAAAACTTTACAACGGTGTTTAAAGCACTCTTTACGGAAGACGACAGTGCCGATCTGCGCCTTACTGATCCGGAGAATGTTGCTGATAGTGGTATAGAGATATATGCACAGCCCAAAGGTAAAAGACCGAGTACACTCACGCAATTATCAGGTGGAGAAAAGACGCTTACTTCAACAGCATTTCTCTTTGCGATATACCTGATCAAGCCGGCGCCTTTCTGTATACTTGATGAGGTGGATGCGCCGCTCGATGATGCCAACGTAGGTAAGTTCACACAGATGATACGGAAGTTCTCTGATAACTCGCAGTTCATCATTGTTACCCATAATAAGCAGACCATGGCGTCAGTAGATGTGATCTATGGTGTTACCATGCAGGAGCCGGGTGTCAGCAAGCTGGTGCCTGTTGATTTCAGGAGCCTCAACTAATAACACAAGAACGAAATGATTTAAGCCCCGTTACATTTTTGTGTAACGGGGCTTTTTGCTAAACGTTAAACTTGTGCAAAACGAAGCTGTTGCGCCAACGTGGTTTAAAAATATTTCGTCTACCTTCATTATGTCCTAAAACTGTATGTAATGAAGATACTCTTTACCACCATGCTATTTTGCAGTACACTTCTTATCGCAAAAGCACAGGATGCCAGCCTCAAGGGGAAAGTGACCGATAAGGCCTCCGCCCCAATCATTGCAGCAACAGTAAGTCTTTTAAATGCGTCCGACTCATCATGGGTGCATTCGGAACTAACGGCTGATAACGGCTCTTTTACTATGAGCGGGCTTGCTGCCGGTAAATACCTGCTTGATATAAATGCATTGGGATACGAACAAAGCAAACAGGCCTTGGTACTGAAATCCGGAATGAATGACCTCACCTTTACTATAGAGAAGCAGCACACTACATTGGATGAAGTAACGGTAACCGGTAAAAAGTCATTTATAGAGAATGGCCTTGGGAAGACGATAGTGAATGTAGAAGGCTCAGGCATGGCGACCGGCGCCAATATACTTGACCTGATGCGCAAGTTGCCCGGCATCACGGTGGATATGAACAACAACATATCAATGAGTGGTAAGCAGGGTGTGCTGGTATTGATCAATGGGAAGGAGACCTACCTGTCGGCAGAACAGCTTGCAGATTACCTGAGAGGAATGTCGGCGGATGAAGTTGCGCAAATGGAATTGATATCACAGCCATCTGCAAAATATGATGCTTCAGGTAATGCGGGCATCATCAATATAAAATTGAAGAAGAACAGGAAGGAAGGTCTTAACGGTACTGAAAACCTTACCGGCACTCTTGGTATTTACCCTGCTATATTTCAAAACCTTCAACTCAACTACCATAAGAATAAACTTAACCTGTTCTCCAACCTCAATTACCTCAATGCCATTGGTTGGATCAGGATAAACAGGGAACGTAATTTTTACGATCCCGGTAATGGAGCGCTGACAGGGTATAATAATTCCCTGATGGAGTCGAAAGAACATTTTTCTAATGACAAATTACAGCTGGGCGCCGATTACGATCTTACCGGGAAAACGACATTAGGCATATCTGTTACAGGTATATACCATCCCAACCATCAATCCACCTGGACGGATGCTACTATTGCAGATAATGCCAGTAATAGTACCGTATATGATCATGCTCTTGTGCTGAACAGGTTTCTCCGGACCAATGTTATTGGTAATGCGTACATGAAACATGAATTCAGTAAAGAGAGCAACCTGGAAGTTAACCTGGACTATGTTGGCTATAAAGAACACACTTATCAAAGTACGGACAACGTGGTGCATGATGAGCAGAATAACGCACTACCGGGACTTGAGTTACAGGGAGACCTGCCATTTTCGATGAGTGCTTATAATGTCAAGGCAGATTATGCTACGACATTTAAAAAGATCAAGTGGGAAGCCGGCATTAAAAGCAGCCTCGTGACTGTTGATAATAAAGCGGCATACAGTGTGCTGCAGCATAATGTATGGGTTCCGGATACGCTGCGCAGTAATGATTTTGTATATAGTGAACAGACCAATGCAGCCTATGTAAGTGCTGCCAAAGAAATAGGAAAGAAATGGCAGGCGCAGGCAGGACTTAGGGCAGAGCAGGTAAATATCAATACCCGGCAATCGGTAGGGGCACAGCAATTCAGTAAAAACAGCACCAGTTTATTCCCTACTGCATATGTAAGTTACAAAGCTGACGACAATAACCAGTTCGAATTGAATTATGGACGACGTATAGAACGTCCTGATTACAAAAAGCTGAACCCTTTTATTTATTTTATCGACCAGTATAATTATTCTGTAGGTAATCCTAACCTGAGACCTCAATTCAGTAACAACCTGGAGCTGAAACATAGTTACAAAAGCGCACTGGTTACTAATTTACATTGTTCCTATACCAATGATGTCATGAACAGGGTAGTAATACCCGATGCCAATACAAAAGGCAGCTACCGTACCGATATAAACTTAGGCATTACGCAATCGGCAGGGATATCAGTCAGTTACAACAAGCAGTTATATCATTGGTTCTTATTGGCCCTGGCAAGTGATGCATGGTTCTCAAAATATGCCGGTAAATTGTTGGATGAGGAGCTGAAAGCAGAAGGCGGCGGTTGTTATGTAAGTATTGACAGCCAGTTCGTGTACCGGAAGTGGACCGCTGAAGCATATTATGGATTCAGCGTTGCAAGGATGGATATCACTACAGTTGGTAAGCCGGAGCACTATGTTGATGTGTCGCTTTCAAGAAAGCTGCTGGATGATACCTGTATCTTAAAACTACATGTCCGTGATCCCTTTAATTTAGGCAGATCCGTCGAGTATTCAGCATTCGATAATACTACCAGCACAGCAGATTACAAGTGGCAGTCGCAACAACTGGCGCTGAGCGTGAACTACAATTTTGGTAAAGCTACCTCGAAATCAAAACACGATGTGGAATTTGATGAAATGAAAAGGATGAACTAAATAAGATAGTACCTGCACCAATAAGAAAGCCCCGCCAATGGCAGGGCTTTCTTATTGGTAAATATGTTGTTTTAGTATTGTGTGCAGGTCATTGCATACTTGGTATAGTTAGTAAAGTGTTGCTCGGGGTACTGGGCACGGAAGTTCTCGATCTCATCCTTGGTCATATTACACTGGAAGGTGGTATCGAACTGCGTATGGGCAGCGTTGGGGGGATTGTCGGGGTAGGAGTAGGTATTGACACATGCCCAGCAGAACTTTTCTTCCTTTTTGCAGGAGAAAGCAACAATTATTATGCCCAATACAGAAAGTGCCAGTAATGCTTTTTTCATTTTTGCTTGCTTTTTAAAGGTGCCCTAAAGATAGTATATCCTTTTTATAATGGGCTAACAGGCATACAATATAGGGCTTTTCCTGTCATTTGTCAAGCATTCAGTTCTTCCGCCCGTAGAAATACATGAACAGGGCCAGCAGCAGGGCCGCCATAAGTATGAAAAGCGTAAAATATTTGTTCCGTCCCGCTTCCTTCCTGCTTTTGTCCAGGCTTAAGGTTATCTCCGCCCTTACCCCGGCATCCGTACCAGCCAGTTGCAGCAGGCGCTCTGCCACCTCCTCTGTGTAGGGGTGTTGGAGGTGTCTTGTAGCTTTCAGTACTTCTTCAATAATAGCTGCATTTGTCTCTCCATCATTGCTGTGCAGCAATATGCCAATATGTGCATCGGAAAGTAGCAGGAAGATATAATCGCGCAGGGAGCGGTGGCTCATGCGGTAGGTATCGATAGTGGCCATATGCCTGCGTAGTTTCATGCATTCATGTAATATCCATTGAGGGCTGATGGCCTCTTGTTGGCGGGCCGTATTGCTCATGCCCATCAGCCAACGCTCCTCATCGTATGCTCTCCGCCTGCCTGCGTGTGATAAGGTAGCATAAGCCTCCTGCAATTCCTTGAAATTAGCTTCCGCGAACGCATTTTCAGGATTTTGGTCGGGGTGATACCGGAAGGCGAGCTTGCGGTAAGCCTTCCTGATCTCCTGCAGCGTTGCACCAGGTGATACGCCCAGTATTTTGTAATAATCTTTTATCCGCCTGTCCACTTAGCTAATGTACTGAAAGCTCCTTGCTTATTTGGTGTTGTCTTTATAATGCCAGAGGTACAGGCAGGCGTAGGTGCGGTACGGGGCCCATTTGGCGGATAGTTTCAACAGCTTCTCCCGGAGTGCTTTTTTGTCACCCGGGTCCAGCTTATACAAGTGTATCATTGATTGTTGCAGGCCCAGGTCGTCGGGTGCAAAAACATCCTCCCTGCCCAGTGTGAACATAAGCAGCATCTCTACCGTCCAGCGCCCTACACCTTTTATCGGCGTGAGGAAGGCTATCACCTCCTCATTACTCATTCTGTACAGCATTTTATCTGTTATGTTATGCTCTATGGCATACCGGGCCACATTCTGCACGTAGCTCACTTTGGCATTCGAGAGACCAATGGCACGTAAAGTAGTTGGCGGAGTGTTCACTATTTGTTGCGCTGTGGGCTCTTCGCCATCATATAGGTTGAGAAAGCGCTCATAGATGACCTTTGCTACCTTTACGGACAGTTGCTGGCTCATGATGGAGGCGCATAACCTCAGGCAGATGTTCTTTCGTTTTTTGAGCTTAAATTCAGGTAATGATCTTAAAAGCGGCAGCAACTTTTTGTCTTTGGAAAGATGCTCCATATATACAGGTGCAGGCATACGGCTATGAATTGTAGTTTTAAAAATAGGAAAGCCGGGGCATATGGCCTGCAAAGCATTTTATAAACATATCCACATTTTGCCCCTCGCCATAGGCCCGATCGGGCAGGTAAATTGGTTGATTCTTTTATTTTTGCCGCTCTAATACAGTGCACATGATATATCATATAGTAGTGGGGGATATGGCAGCGGGGCCCCTGGCGGAGGCAATAGAAATGGAACCGGAACTGAAAGGCGAGGTGATAGTGCTGAAAGATATCCTGCATGTGGGACCCATACAGAAAGAGGAAGGACAATCGTTCAGCGATATGCGCTCGGCCTGGTGGCAGGAAGTGTCGAATGCAAAAGAGCCGATACGTGTGGACGACATGGAGCGGTTGCTGGAGGTATCGAACGCGATGTATAAGGATGAGGAGGCTGTAGCATGGTTCTGGATGGCCCCCTGGCCTGCCGATGTATGCGCGTATCACTGGATGTTATATTACCTGTCAAAACACAGCGGGCGTTTTTACCTGCTTAATATAGCCGGCCTGCCCTTCCTTGACGAGAACGGTAAGGTATGTTACCCTAAAAACATTAGTGAGATATTGCCCAAAGAGTTGGTAAAGGCCCGCAAACTGGCGAGGCAGGTGACACCCGCAGAGGTAGAAGTTGATGGCGAGGAATGGAACAAGCTGGTGCAGGAGAACGCTGGTATTCGCGTACACGAAGGCGGTAAGAAGCTGGCATCGAAACCGGAAGATCACTATGACAATCAACTGAAAAGTTTCTGCTCGCACCAGTTCCAGAAGGCATCGCGCATAGTGGGCCAGGCCTTGAATAAATACAAGATACCCACAGGCGACCTGCACCTGGGCTGGCGATTAAGGAAACTGGCAGAAAGCGGGCAATTACTGCAACAGGGCGATGCTACAAAAACATTGAAAGACTTCGAGGTAAAATTACCGGGTGGGGAAGACCAATCGGGAAGTGCAACCACCCCTGCTGAATAATTAAAAAGCCACCTTCAAGGTGGCTTTTTCGATGGGGTGTCTCGTCCTGATAAAAGTTGACCAACTAAAACAAATAATATGGTCAACGAAA
>CAYZTM010000039.1:159-37684 GCA_964481425.1 uncultured Flavipsychrobacter sp. | reverse complement strand
TACCAGGCCAGAGCCTTTGAAGGCAGCAATATTGTCGATGAAGGAGAAGCGCGAATACACAGCAGTAGCATCGGGCAGCTTGCCTTTGTCCTGCAGCTTTTGCAGGATGGCCTGCAGATTCTTCGCTGCTTTTTCGAGCGCAGCAGCATTATTGTCGTACAGCAGCACCGCGTGACCAGCCATTGCTGCCACTTGTGCAATGCCGGCACCCATGGCGCCGGAGCCTATTACTCCTATTATGGTACTTTGGTCGATACTCATTTGTTTCTATTGTTTAACCGTGTTCATACGGTCTGGGCCGATGCGGTTAACTCTTTTTCTTCAAATTAAGGATGCTCCAATCGGTCTTATCGGCTACGATGGTGTTACTTAGCAGGCCCAGCTGGTCTATCTCCATCTCCACCACGTCGCCGGGCTGCAGCCACTGCACTTTGTAATCCGGGTCGTTGAGCAGGCCGGTCCCGTTCAGCTCCAGGAAGCAACCTGTACCTACCGTACCGCTGCCTATCACATCGCCCGGCAGTATATCGGCACCATAAGCACAACGCTCAATGATCTCTGCAAAGGTCCAGTCCATATCGCCCATATTACCCTCGCTTACCTGTACGCCGTTCACCCTGCACACCATTTTCAGGTTGTAGTTATTCCCGGTATGGTTGGGTTTTGCGGGTATGCGCAGGTGCTCCAACTCATCGGGGGTCACCATCATAGGGCCTATCACCGTGCTGAAGTCCTTGCCCTTTGCCGGGCCCAGGTTCAGCATCATCTCTTCCATCTGCAGTGTGCGGGCGCTCATATCGTTCATGATCATATAGCCGGCTATATAGTCGTCTGCCTGTTCGGCTTTTATATTGCGGCCCTTTTTACCGAGCACTACGGCAGCTTCCAGCTCAAAGTCGAGCTTGTGAAAATGATCGGGCATACAATGTATATCACCCGGGCCCTGTATGGCATTGTGGTTGGTGAAGTAAAAGATGGGGTATTCATCGAACTGGGGTATCATATCCACCTTGCGGTTGCGGCGGGCAGCGGCCACATGCTGGCGGAAGGCATAACCATCGCGGCAGGATGTAGGGTGGGGCACCGGGGCAATAATGTGCGCTTTTCCGTACTCTGTACCCTCCATACCTGTAGTGCCTGCCTTTATAGCTTCATCGGCCATACGGGCGGCATCCTGCATGCGCTCCCAATCGTTGAGCAGGGCGCCCATAGTGGCGGGCAGGGTCTTGTTCGCCTCGTTGGTATCATAAAGCCTGCCGTTCACTAAAAATGCAAGCTGCTCTTTGCCATTCTTCAGATAAGTAACCAGTTTCATGTACTAATATTTTAGGCTGTGAAGGTAAAGAATTGTTGGGAAGGGGAGGAAAGCGACATTGTGTGCCGTGCTTAATCCAGCATAACATTAAACATTTCGGATGTCATTTTCGCGCTTATCCTCTGTTCCTTTTTGCCTCTTTGAAAATAATACATCGGAATATATGCTCTGTATATGCGTGGGGTTTCTTTACATTGTTGTTTCACCAACTCCAAACGAGCCATATCGTCATCAGACAAAAACCATATTTCATGTATTTTTATTGTCTTTTGGGGTAGCAACTTGAATTTGCGTCGTTGCGAAACCTTATTGTTCTCGCGAAGAAAATGCTCATAATATTTGCTCGCCTCTCTTGACCCGGAAATATAACTCCCGACAATTTTTGCTTTTATGCTTTCAGCATTACAACCATCTAAAGGAATATTTACGTAGTCACTTTTATTATTTTCATACCCATTAGCAATAATAGCAAGCTGTTCATCTTTTCTTTTAAGATAAACAGTTCTATCCAAATTGTTTTTTATCTGAAGGCTTATCAAAAAAGCATCTGCTTCATATTTAGACCTGTAAATGGTGTCCAGGGTGATACTTATAGCATGTTCCTGTCCGTGCACGTTATTACAAAAAAATATTGCAAACACTAAAGCTATATGTATTGATAATTTCACCTTACTGCTCCGAAATATGATCGTTCTGAATATCCTGCCGGCATTTTCATGCCTTCTTCATAGTCCACTAAAAATTGTTATTAAAGCAATGACAATAATTGCAACAAAATAATGAAACAATGTTATGTAGTGAACCGCAAACATGTCAAGTTTTATTACTCTTTTTCTAACATCCTGATGACTCTATTTATTTCATTATACCGGTCATCTGTTTCGCCAATAATTTCCAAAAAAGTCAAAAGTTTATTTACCGCATATTTCCTTTCTTCTTCATCAATAGTGCCCATATTCAAAAAGACACTTAAAGCGTCAGCAAATGCCATGTCAGATTTCAATATCAGCAAATCAATAAATAACTGAACATCTTCAGCACAATCATAATAAGAACAACAATATACAAGCGTGCTTATATATCTTGTATGTATGTTTTCTTTTATTTTTTTAATTAAGTATGGATATAACTCCTCATCCTCAAATTCTACTAGCCTTATACAAATTAGATCTCTTAATCCCAAATAAGGAGTAGAATCCATAATATAGCGTAGGGTTTTAGCATCTTTCACATCGAACTTTTTGGAAATATCGTTTTTCTTCAACATTTCTAGTAACTCTTCTGCTTCCTGTTCATTTTGTGGTATTTTCATTATTACACCTTGATTTCATGATCTCCTATTATCTGGTTGCTCCCTCTAACACATTTAATAGGAAACTTTTATGTCCTTTTCTTCCCCGTGGTCTTGCTTTTTAGTGGTATGGAAGAACTCGTAGTATGGTCCAATAAATTCTTTCGCTACTATTAAGGTATCGTTAATAACCCGGAAAGTAAAATTATGATCCAAGGTTTTGTCGTGAAGGACCATTTGGTCTTTTAGCTGTTTATATGAGCCTTCTGACAAAAGTGATTTTCCCAGGTATGCCTTGTATTTATTTCTACCAATATCCAGCCATACACATTGCCAATAACTGTATTGCGGATCATTGCCTCTAAAAGAAAATATCCCCGGAGATATAGTGGCGGGTGTGGTGTGTTTTTGTTTTTTATAGGGGTCCGATAAGTTTATATCCTTGTATGCGGAAAGTGGCTTAGCATAAGAATCTTGCCCGGCATATTTGAATAAGCCCTTTTGAAAGAATGGATATGCACGCAGCACCCTTAGATCTTTCCCCTCTTTAACCAAGTACATAATATAATTTGATTTGCCATCTATGAGTTTGACCGAATCCTTATTAATTACGTATATTCCACTTGACAGTGAAACGCCCCATGGCCCTTGTATTTTGGTGACGATTTCGGTTTCTATAACATAGTTTCCGTCATCATCAAGCACCAAGCCCACTACATCAAATAAAACATGTTGTCTGCAATGAAATGTATATGATTTTTCGCTTCCCCAAACTGCGGAAGAAACGCATAAAATAAAAAGAATAGCTACATATCTCATATAATGCTGTTGTAGCAGACCTTGATCTTTAATGACCATTAAACTTTACACTATGACCTAAAAATTATTATTAGTACAATGGCACTTAGGCCCACAAAAAATTGTCCTACCGTAACATTAGAGATTGGATCATCAAGTATATCCTTCCATTTTTTTTTAAATCCACTAAATGCCCATTTGACAAATGCGCCGATATATTGAAAAATGACATTGAAAATAAAATTGAGCAGCAGTTTCAGGATATTCATATTTTTCGCAATCGATACAGGTCATGGTTTTACTCATCACCAAGTTAGGGATATTTGCCGATAAAAGAAACAGGGCCGCAATAGCGGCCCTGCTCTCATTAACCAAATGAATTTTATTATTAGCGAGTGAAGCGCATTTTGAAGATGTACTGGCTACGGATGACCATTACGCTTGTGGTGAGCGAGTCGATGGTCCATACACCACCACTTGTCAGGTCGCCATAGTTGCCACTGGTCTTGGTGAAGGTAACCCGGGTGTCGCCGTTGGAAAGTGTGTAGGTCACCTCTTCGCTATTGGTATCGAGGGTGCTGAGTGTGCGGGTAAAGTGCGCGGTACCCTGCGTGGTAGATGTAGCCGTAGCATTGAGCGAGCCCGATTGCGAGCCGGTCAGCTTGGTACCGTTATATGAGTCGAGCGTCCAGTCGTACGATATGGCATTGACACCAACGAAGGGTACAGGATGGTTCTCCGTATCTTTCTTACGGCAGGATAATACAACAGCACTAAGGGCCACAAAAAGCAGTATGGTCTTTTTCATTGTCCGTGGTTTTATAATTCATTACAGCACAGGGGCCGTGCAGAATAAGTCCTGAAAAATACTAATAAAAGTCAAAATACAAAAGCCGAAAGCCAAAAAGGGGCATCTTATGGCCTCCTTTGTAATAACCCAAGCTATTTTAACGCTTTTATGGCCTCATCGAAAGCCATGATATCGGCCCCGGTAGTGTCGAAAGAACAAAGCAGGCGCACCTCGTTGATATCCTCATCCCATACGTAGAAGGGGAACTTTGCCATGAGTGGCCCGTTCCAGTCGCGCGGGATGCCGGCAAATACACCATTGGCCTGTACGGGCTTGTTCACGGTCACCTCCGGGTGGGCCGAGAGTTTGGCAAACAGTAGTTGGGCCATGCTGTTGGCGTGGCTTGCCGTGCTGCGCCAGAACTCGTTGTGAAGCATGGCCCCGAACTGCGCGGCTATGAAGCGGGTCTTGCTGGCCAGCTGCATCGACTGCTTGTGCTTATAGGCCATATGTTCTTTCAGCTCTTTATTAAATACTACCACTGCCTCGCCGAACATCATCCCGGCTTTGGTGCCACCCAGCGACAAGATGTCGATCCCCACATCTGTAGTTAGCTCCTTAAGGCTGCAGCCTAAGCCTGCAGCTGCGTTGAAGAGGCGGGAGCCATCCATATGCAGGTACACCTCATGGCGGCGCAATAGGGCCGATATTTCTTTAAGTTCCTCAGCGGTGTACACCGTTCCGTACTCTGTAGCCTGTGTTACAGATAGCAGCTTGGTCTGTGCATAGTGCATATCACCGCGGCGCACCAGGCGCTGTTCTATCACCGGCACTTCCAGTTTCGCTTCCGCATTTACCGGAAGGGGAAAAAAGCGGCAACCCGTAAAGGTTTCCGGTGCGGAAGATTCGTCATTATATATATGGGATATATCGGCACAAAGCACCGAATTGTAGGAGCGGGTGGCGCCGCTAATGCTGAGCACATTGGCCCCGGTACCATTGAACACAAAGTAAACATCCACGTCGGCCCCGAAGACCTCGCGAAACTGCTGACGTACACCGGCTGTTATGTCATCGGCGCCATAAGAGCGGGCATGTTCGTGGTTGGCCCGTTGCAGGGCCTCCATTATTTCGGGCAGTACGCCCGCATAGTTATCGCTGGCAAAGCTTTTCATGGTTGTAAAAGTAAGGACAGTATTGAAAATCAGCCTATCTTTTGTCCATTCTTTACGCTGCGCTCGGGCTGTAGCAGCACCACCTGCCCGCCATCGTCATAAACGCCCAGCACGAGGCACTCGCTGAAAAAATTGGCTATTTGTTTGGGTGGGAAGTTGACCACGGCTATTACCTGCCTGCCCGGCAGATCTTCCGCCCGGTAGTGTCCTGTCACCTGGGCCGATGAGCGCTTGATGCCCAATGGGCCAAAGTCTATTTGCAGCTGGTAGGCCGGCATCCTTGCGCCCGGGAAATCCTTTGCCTCCAGTATAGTACTACAACGGATATCCACTTTCTCAAAATCGCCCCATGTAATCATATTTTCCTACTTTTTTATTTAAATTTGCGGTTAATTTAACACACTTATAAATGAAAAACTCCTACCTTTTACTGGCAGTATTATTGCTATTTCTTTCCTGCAAGAAAAATAATGATAAAAATACACCGGCTGATACTTTTACTTATTCCGTTTCCGGCATTCACAACCTGACAATTGTGCAGGGTAACAAAGATTCTTTGCAGTTACAGGTGGCTTCCACCGGGGGCTCTCCCGAAAACTTATCAGTATCCGTGAGCGGACTACCGTCCGGTGTTCTTGCCGCGTACAGCAATACCACAGGCACTCCTGATTTTAGTACTACCATTACCTTCGTAACAAATGCACAGACGGCCGCAGGCACCTACCCACTCAAACTATTGTTACGTGGTGCAAAAACGGGTGATAAAACATACGACATCAACCTGACCATTAGCGCCGCTATTTCCTACATTATCAATGGTATTCACGACGTAACGATACAGCAGGGATCTGATGATCAGCTCGACCTGGCTATTGAGAGTGTCGGGGCCAATCCCGAAACAGTAACCTTGTCTTTATCTAATCTGCCAACTGGTGTGACCGCAGATATCAACCCAACAAGCGGGACCCCAACCTACAACGCCACCGCGGTTTTTACAGACCATTATGGCACAGCGGGCGACTATACCATAACGTTGCTGGCTCACGGATCCGCAAGCGGCGACAGCATTTACCAATTCATGCTGCATATACTTAACCCGCCCGATTGTGGTATCCTCGGTTTTTACAGCCAGGGTACTACGGGTTGCGGTAATAACACCAACTATCAGTACACCGATAACGTGCTTACTTCTAATGTCGCTTCCAACAGGATTATATTCCAAAACTTTGCCGACATGCCTTACCAGGTATATGCCGACATCAATTGTGCCAACAACACACTGACCATACCTAACCAACTGCTCCCAAATGGGGTACAGGTTGCCGGTTCCGGCACTTTCACCTCAAACACAATTAATGTGGACTTTAGCCAGACGAGCACTACGAATATCACTACATACTGCTCTTTCAGCCTTATCCGGTAAAATGGCGCGTTTTTTACAGGGACACCTTGTATTATCAGGATTTTAATTTTACTTTAGCGTTCCTAATACAAAAGGGTATTATTTATGAAAAAATTCCACTTTCTTATTTTACTGGCTGCCGTTTCCTTGTTCGGCTGCCGCTCTCGTTACAGCAATAATGTTGTCAGCTACAAGATAGCCGGCCTTAATAATGTCAGCATTCAGCCGGGCCAAAGCGGTGAACTGACACTCGACATTACTAAAATAACTGCGATAGCCAGCGCAGAGAACCTGACATTGTCGCTCAGCGGCCTGCCTGATGGCGTTACCGCTTCGATCAACCCAAGGACAGGTACTCCGCCTTTCACAGCATCTATCGTACTTACCGATATCAATGCCGCAGGGGGTACTTACCAGGTAAACCTGATCGTACACAGTTCTATGTCGGGTGACAATTCTTATCCGTTCGTGCTTACCGTGAGCAGCACGCCTGTTACCAATTGCGATGTCACCGGCTACTACCCGCACAGCACAGCAGCCTGCACCGCTAATGGCTCTTATGATTATGTTGAGACCGTTGCCGGTGACTCACTGGCCGCAAACAAAATCTTCTTCCTGAACTTTGCATCAACCGGTTACAGGGTGTATGGCTTTGTTAACTGCGCCAATGGTACTATAGATATACCACAACAGTCACTGCCCAACTTCCTTTCGGTTTGGGGTACAGGTTCCTTCACCGGTAATGACTCTACCCGCGCCATAGCCGTTAGCTATACCACAATGACGCAGGACAGCATCATCAACAATTGCCAGTTCACACTGATACAATAAGAACTAAAGCTTATACATACCAAAAGGGGCGGAAAATTCCGCCCCTTTTTACGTAGTAACCCATAGAAACAACGGAATTTATTTTTATCTTAACGCCCTGTTTATTACGGGTTATTTTAAATATTTATTTACATTCGTAACAAATAAAGAACACTACATGAAAAAGGGTTTACTTTTTATCTTGTTCATTGGCTTGCTTGCTGCCGGCAACTCCTGCAACAAAACGTCTACTGCCGTAGCTCCGGGCACTAACGATACCACGGCCAACAATGGCAATAATGGCAACAATAACGATACTACTGCATTTTCGTACAAAATAAATGGTGTGCGCACCGTTACCGTTCAGCGCGGCGGCGACGATGTGGTAAGCCTGCAGACCAGCCGCATCAGCGGATACCCCGAAATGGTGTACCTGTACCTGAAGGGCCTGCCCGCAGGTGTGACTGCCAGCTTCACCCAGCAGAGCGGCATACCTTCGGTAACTGCGTCTTTCTATTCTAACATTACCTTCCACGCTACCAATGCTGCAGATACGGGCACTTACCTGGTACAATTACTGGGCAAAAGCGCCAGCACAGATACCCTGCGCTACAGCTTTTACCTGACCGTTACCGCAACCAGCGAGTGCAGCATAGCCGTACAAGGCAACTATCACGACAGCACCGCCTGCAACAATACCACACTTTACCATACCACATCGAGCGTGGCCCTGAACGATATTGCCACACACAGGGTTGATATCTACAACTTTGCCGGCATGGGCTATAAGGCCGTTGCCGAGCTGGACTGTGCAGCAGGCACTGTAACCGTGGCCGCACAGACCTTCCCGAACGGTATCACCGTTGAGGGTACCGGTACCTTCGATGGCAGCATGATGGATATCAAATACACACAGACCACCGCTACCAATGTGAGCACCAACTGCGAAGTGGTGATGATAAAATACTAATGTAACTTTCTACAAAGAGCCCCGCAGATACTGCGGGGCTCTTTTATTTTAACTGCTTTATGTTTTTACCGGGAATCTTAGTACTTTCGGGATTCTATCATATTAAAGAGGAACAGGGTATATATACATTTTTGTTTTTCTTTTGTTAATGGGGGTAATGGGGGAGACAACATATTTATGATTTATTATTTTTACCGCCCAATTAATAAATGTTATGAAAAAAACATTAATCCTCTTTTTGCTGCTAACCGTAGCAATCGGCGCCTGTAAAAAGGATTCTTCCAACAGCGCTAATTTCAAGTATGAAATAAATAATATCCAGGACCTGACCATACATGCAGGCGACACCGCCTATATGAACCTTGAGGTGAAGCTCCTGGAAGGTACACCTGATGATGTGAACCTGTTGATCAAAGGCCTTCCGCCCGATGTAACGGCATCACTGAGCTCCGGCGGCAGTGTGCCCGACTTCAATACCGTAGTGACATTCATCGCTAATAAGAATGTGCTTACCGGTATCTTCCCGCTCAAGATCGTTGCAGCTTCGTTGATGGGCAAGCAGACCTACAACTTCAAGCTGACCGTGCTGAACGGCAGCGACACTACCGGGGATACTACCAATCACGACCCCTTCACCTATACCGTGAACGGTATCGGCGATGTTAACGTCCATACGGGCAACTCAGCCAGCAAAGACCTGGAAGTAAAACTGCTCACCGGCACAGCCGAAAATGTAAGCCTGGCGCTTACCGGCCTGCCCGCAGGGCTCACATCCAGCTTCACCCATAGCAGTGGCCTGCCAACATACACTACATCGCTCAACGTGGAAGCGGGTGCAACAGCTACACCCGGCACTTACCCGGTAACACTAAAAGCCACCAGCTCAGCAGGTACACAGAATTACAATTTCAACGTAGTAGTAAGTACTACCACCAATCAATTCGATTATACGGTAAACGGTATCAATGACTTAACTGTTCAGCAGGGCGGCAACGGCAACTTACCGCTTTCGGTAAGCCTGCTTAGCGGCACTGCCGAGAACGTAAGCCTTTCGCTTACCGGCCTGCCGGCGGGCGCTTCGTCCAGCTTCAGCCCGGCCAGCGGATTGCCCAGCTTCAATACTACGCTTAACGTAACTACCACAAACGCTGTTGCAGCAGGCACCTACCCGCTGAGCCTTAAGAGCACCAGCAGTGCAGGCACCAAAACATTTGGCTTTAACCTGATCGTTACCGGCAACAATGGTGGTGACTGCGCCCAGGGCGTGGCCGGCAATTATACCTCAATGGATAGCTGCACTGCGACCGCAGGCACACCGGTGATCACAAAGACCGGTACTAACCAGATAAAAATAACAGGCCTTGTAGGTTTCCAAACCTACACCGTAGATGTGAATGGAACTGTGAACTGTAACAACCATACGGTTAACATACCATCGCAAGGCATACCTACCATACCCATACCGGGAGCAACAATATCGGGTACGGGTACCTTTACCGATAATACAATGACGATCCACTATACCATCAGCGTGCTCACCTATACGCAGAGTTGCCGTGTGGACCTAAGCAGGTAAAAGAAAATTTTTTCTATAGAAAAAGGACGACAATTGTCGTCCTTTTTCTATTTTAGCCCTTACTTATTATACCGCTAATGAAGAAACTGCTCTTGCTATTGACCCTCGGCCTCATTTTGTTCTCCTGCAAAAAGACAAAGGACCCCGACCCCGTCTATTATTATGAATATAACTACAACGTCGAGCTTTTGACACCCGAAATAACTGTTTACCGGGGAGACACAGGATATATCAATTTTGATGTAAGAGGTACCGGTTCTTTTGTAAACATCAGGTGCAGGCTGAACGATTCCGACCTATACGTTGCTCCAAGCCAGGATAGCGGTGTCCCGCCCTTCCATTTTTCAATAATCGTAGCGCCGAATGATAGTACGGCTTTAGGTTCAAGACATCTGGAAATATATTATAACGACCGGCAAGGAAACGGAGGTGTTTTAGCGTACAACTTCATTTACATAGGCGACAAACCAATACCAGCGGACACCAGTTGTTTTCCCTATTTGCTCAGCAGCTATCATTTTGATAGCGCCAGCCAACACCAGGTAGATATCACAATAGCCAGGACAGCCGTGGCCAATACTATATTGTTGAATAATATTGATGGCCATGGCGGTACGGCAAAAGCATATATTTCCTGCCCGGGTCTTAACTTCAATATACCTTTTCAGCAGACACAGCAGGGCGTTTTCGTTGATGGTGACGGCGAACTTAACCCTTCCAATGGCCTAATCACGTATCATATCACAGACTCATTAGGTAACATTGTCACCCATTATTATTACGTAAACCCATAAAACACACCATGCGGATAACATCATTTTTATTATTGATCACATTGATCGCCACAGTATCCTGCAAAAAGAAAAAAGACCCTCAAGTCTTAGCGAGGGAACAGTTCAATTTCGGTGTGGACTCTTTACAAGAATTACCTGTTAAGCAGGGCGGTACAAACACGGTAAGTTTTTTCATTAAATTAATCGATGGACCATCAGAAGATGTTTCGATCAGTCTTGATAATATACCCTCCGGCATTCATTGCACAATCCAATCGCCAGGAATAAAGCCCCCGTTCAGTGTCGAAATTACCGCGTCTGCCGAAGACAATGTACCCATTGGTGCCTACCCTATCAAACTAACTGCAAATAGTGCGAGCGGTGGTTTGAAACAATTCTCATTAGATATACTTGTTTGCGACAAAAACAACTGCGCCTGTGACATATCCGGTCGTTATACACAATACGATTCCACTATTTATGGCATATCTACGATGTTGACCACGTTGATACCAGTGCCTGGCGATCGGGGGCATCTCCAAATTCAAAACTTTGCAAATCGCGATACTGCCGACGCTTATCTTGATTGTTCAGCCCGTACAGTGGTGATCCCCAAACACCAAACAACCTCTATGTATTATGCCTGGGGAACCGGAACCTTTACGGATAGTAGCCTGTATATACATTATTACAACACCGCCGACACCAATCAGCATTTTGCCGTTTTCAAGCGTTTATAGCAGGAAAGCTAATTAGCTACCCCTTTCCTCAAATATTCTCGCCCGATGCTTGATAAATGATGCTGTTTTTTATTAATTTGTTGCCCTTAGCACATCCAATCCATGAGGCGCATTTTTTTGATCACAGGCACCATATTGCTCGCCATACTGACGGGCTGCAAGCCCTTCAAAAAAACACAGAAGGCCCAAAGGGGTATCATGGACCTCAGCAGCTGGAACTTTGATAAGGATGGTATCAAAAAATTGGATGGCGAATGGGAATTCTATCCCGATACTTTTATTGATCCTGCGGCCTTCCGGGATAGCGCATTCGCGTTGAAGCCCGACTATCTCTATGTACCCGGCTTCTGGAATGAAGGCCCGCCTTTGCACAAAGCCGGCCAGGGTTACGGAACGTATCGCCTGCGTGTGCGGGGAAATTTTCCGCCCATCGCCGGCATGTATATTCTCGATGCAGGCTCTGCTTACAAACTTTGGGTGAACGGTAAGCTTATCGCGTCCAACGGCATACCTGGCCGCAACACCGAAGAAGAAAGGCCCCAACTGTTACCGGTAGTGCAAGCAGTCAAAACCTCGGGCGAGATGGAGCTCGTAGCCCATGTGTCCAACTTTTTCCATTCGCGCGGCGGTATCTGGAAAAGCTGGACGATAGGTACAAAAGAAGCCGTGTTCCACCAGCGCGACCTATCTCTTATCGGCAATATCTTCTTAGTAGGTGTTTTCATTATCCTGTTCATTTACCAGATGTTCGTCTTCTTCCTGCGGCGCAGCGAGTGGACGGCTTTCTGGTTCGGTATCTTTTGTTTGTTCGTAGCCATAAGGGTATTGGTAACACAAGATCGGTATTTTTATGTGCTCTTCCCGCAGCTTGATCTCTCCATCGGATATAAGATTGAATACCTGAGCGCTTTCATTACGGTTGTGTTATGGGGTTTCTTCCTGCGCACTTTATTCCCGAAAGAGTTTCCCAAGGCCATGCTGATCACTATTGGCTTTGCAGGTATTGCAGAAGCGGGGATCATAATATTTACGCGGGCGTATGTCTATACCTCCACCCTATTCTTATCCGCCTTCCAGCTGATCTCTTTGATCATCATGCTCTACTACCTCTTTGTTATCACCAAGGCCTTGCTGAACAAGCGCAGCATGTCCGGCTTCCTGTTCTTCTGCCTGATCATCGTACTCCTTGCGGTCGTTAATGATATTCTTTACGAGCGCCTGGTCATCAATACTGCTCTTATCATTCCTTACACGGCCTTCCTCTTCGTGATACTACAGGCCTACCTGCTGGCCAAGCGAATATCGCGTGCCTACCAGGCCGCAGAAAATCTGTCAGCACAGCTTAATCTCGCCAATATCAACCTGGAGCAAAAAGTAGTGGAACGCACACACGAACTGGAGACGGAAAAGAAAAAGGCCGACGACCTGCTGCTGAACATATTGCCCGCAGAGACCGCTGAAGAATTAAAAGTTAAAGGCCGCTCCGATACACGTTTCTACGAAGAGGTAACGGTGATGTTTACCGACATGGTAGGGTTTACCCGCATCAGCGAGCAACTTGACCCGCAACTTGTTGTGGCAGAGATAGACCATTGTTTCAGCGCTTTTGATAAGATCGTTGAGGCCTGCGGCGTGGAAAAGATAAAGACCATAGGCGATGCCTATATGTGCGTGGGCGGCTTGCCGGCTGTGAACGATACACATGCGCAGGATGTGGTACGTGCCGCCCTGCAGATAATGGCCTTTATGGAGCAACGTAAAAAAGAAAGAGAGCAGGCCGGGCAGATACCATTTGAGATACGGGTGGGCATACACACCGGCCCGGTAATAGCGGGCATAGTGGGTGTACACAAATTCGCCTACGATATCTGGGGCGATACAGTGAACACTGCCGCGCGCATGGAACAAAACAGCCGCACAGGCAAGATAAACATATCGGGCGCCACTTACGAGCGGGTAAAAGATAAATTCAAATGCACTTACCGGGGAAAGATTGATGCCAAGAATAAAGGCATGATCGACATGTACTTCGTGGAAGAGTAAAAGACTATCAGCGGAGCAGCATCAGTTCGCCGTCCTTTTCATGCAGGGTCTCTCCGCAGCGATAGCGTATGCGGTAATAGTAAGTACCTATTTCCTGCGGGGCGCCATTCAGGGTGCCATCCCAACCTTCGTTCTCATTATTGGTAGAGAAGAGCTCCCTGCCATAACGGTTGAGTATCACGAACCTTATTATAATGTGCGGACCAACAGATGCTACATGGAACACGTCGTTCTTACCATCGCCATTAGGAGTAAATGCCGAAGGAACGGCTACGTTACAGCAATCGTCGTGCACTGTAACGATATCGCGGTGTGGCAATGAACTGCATCCGCTATTACCTTTTACAGTAAGCGATACCACTTTTTTGCCGGGCTGTTCCCATTTCACTATGTATGGACCCGCACCATCGCCTCTTATTATATCTGCGCCGTCAAAGTCCCAGTTATATTGTTGCAGGCCTTTGGTCTCCATATCTATTTCCACTCTTACTTTTTCACCGGGGCAGGCGTTCTCTGCCGTACCGAAGTGTACTTCTGGGGCAGGCTGAACATTTATACTGCGGCTCAAGGCCATCTTACTGTTCTTCCCTGTGATGTTCAGGCTAATCGTTTTCAAGCCCTTTTCATCCCAACGTACCAGGTAGGGACCAGCGCCGCTACCGCTTACAATATCACCGTTAGCAAAATCCCAGTTCAGTTCAGCATCATCCGGCACATCGCCCAGCAGGCTGATACTGGCTGTATCGTTAAGGCATACGTTACTGCGGCTTACTACTATATCCTGTTTTATTACCGGCGGTTGTATCGTAGCAGCTTTCTTCACCGGCTGGCCCTGGGGCACTATTACTTCTTCGCGGGCATAGCGCTCAGCAACTGATTTGCGAACGGGGGTCGCGGCGGCTTTACTATTTTCCTCTTCAGCGTAGCGTTCAGCTATCGATTTGCGATTTGGCATTTTCGCTACTTCGTTATTATTTTCTTCGGCGTAGCGTTCGGCTATCGACTTGCGACGAGGCACAGCTGCGGCCTCGGCTTTTTCTTCAGCATAACGCTCGGCTATCGGCTTACGTTGTGGTGTTATGGTCTCTTTTGCAGGCAGTTCATGTCTCGGCTCCGGCCTTATATAAATTTGCTTTTGCAGGCGGTAACCATAGTTAGGTATATTATAAGGCAGCGTCAGGTATATGGTTTTAACGCCGGTGCTGTTCCAATGTAATATATATGGCCCAGTACCGCTGCCGCTGACCACTTCTGCATCGCCAAAATCCCATTTTATTTTATTCCTCTTCCTGATATGGTCGCGGAAGTCAACAGTGACCGTTTCATTCATGAAAGCATTATCGCTGCTTAAAATGATGCCCTGGTATTCTTCTTTAACTTCTGCCGGTTGTTCTGCTTCTTTCGGCTGCAGATCATCTTTTACTACTGGCCTCGTCATTACAGGCGCTGCTGGTGCGGGCCTGATGGCAGGCTTTATATCAGGTATGGGCTTTCTTACCATACGCCGGTCTTCCGATATCTTATTAAACGTACTTGTCGGAGTTTTGCTCTGCACCGGCAGAGTGTATACCCTGGTATGGGTTGGGTTGTTCAGTACTGTCGATACCTTATTGGACCGGCCACCCTTCAGCGAGCTTACATATATATTGTCGTAGCGGCCCGCAGTAAGCCACATAATGAGCAACACGCCCTGGGCATCGGTAGTGCAGTACCTCATAGGCTGTGGTACGCCATTCTTATCAAAATGTACTTTATAAGTAGTGCTGGGCAGCAGGCCGCTCAGGGCTATAGTGCCGTCATGACCATATTTCACATATGGATCTGTCGCCGAGGCACTCATTCCATTTATTATCTGCGGTTCTGCTACTGCAGTTTTTGTTCCTTTATTATTAATGTCTTGTACACGCACTATTACGTGTTCTGTACGCAGCATTCCGGCGGGGCTCGATGCTGTTACAGTATATATACCGGCTGCATTAGTGCTTACGTTGTTTAGCGCAGGATTTTGCGTATTTGTGCTAAATCCATTGGGGCCGTTCCAGCTGTATGTTGCGCCGGGTAGGGCTGTAGCATGCAGACGAAGGGTCGCACCCGTGTGTACGGGTGAATTGCTGCTCGCTGTGAGCCTGAAGGGTCGCGGCACTGGCGGCCTCAGTCGCCCGGGTGGCGGCTTTGGCTTTTGTTTTACCGAGGCCAGGGACGGTACAACCTTCACATGCGATGGCATAGGCCTTACCTTATTATTATGGTCGAGCCTGATGGGCACATGCCTGTTCGGTATGCCGCCCTTGCCATTTATGGCCACGGTAGTAGTTGCCGGTTTGGAATTACATCCGTTCCGGGTGGCTACCACGGTGTACACACCTGCATGGTATGGCTGGGCATTCAGGATCACCGGCCTGTCGTTGACGGCGGTGAGGCCGGGGCCCAGCCAGGTGTAACTAACCCTGTCAGGATTAGCGACGGAAAGCACAAGTTTGTCACCGGGGTTTAGCGGACCATTGTTGCCTGGCTCTGGTGTTGCCGGTAGCTCAGGATCTCTTAAAACATAGGGACCCGCTTCACTGGTGTGTATGCCTTCGTGGCTTATCTTGATATCGGTATATATACCTGCTGATAGTTTCGATATGAGTATGGCGCCGGCGGCATTCGAGCTTATTTGCATCGGCTGCTGCTGCACACTGTTTTTAGTATATGCTATTGTATAAAGCGTATTCGCCTCGAGGCCATGAAGCACCAGCGAACCATTTATGCCAAGACAAGTACTCGGGTTCTTCAGTGTTACCCTTCCTATATTCACTTCCCGTATCTGCCTGGCTTCCGGCATATCGGTATTGATGGCGGTAACCTCGTTTTTAATGGCGGGTACCGGCTCCGGAAGTTTCTTCTCTTCGCAGCCGGGGTCTTTACTTATATTAATGGTATCGGCCACGGTGCTGGCAATACCACAATTAGTGTATGTGGTGGAAACAATGTAAGTGGCTCTTTGGCCTTCGATACAAACATTTCCAAAAGACGCAGAAAGTTGCCCATTTTCTGCAAACGTGCTTTTCGCTTGTGATATTACAGTTCCGTTCATGTCAGACAGCTGAACGTACTGTGCGGGGGCTTCAGCGGCGGGAAGAAAGCGATAAGCAGCATTCATACCGGAATAACCCCAGCGCTCTTTGTTCTTTCCCGGCAAGGCTATCCCTGTCTTGTGCTGATCCTGGATACCGGCTATGGCATTACCATCATGGTAATAAACACAGGATGGCTTGTCTTTTGTATATATTTCTATAGCATTCGTGGTTTCGTACAGCACAACCTGGAAGGTGGCCTTATCGTCGCTGCAGGATCTGAGCGGTATATTATTGTAGTTTACTATAAAACGCCTGTTGGGTGCTTCCCCTTCCGAGCTGTAATAAATACTGCCCCCTTTTTCCAGGTCCAGGGCCTCATATGCCGGCATGATGGCCGCATAGGCATAGGCGCGTGATGGGATCTCCCTTTTCAGCTTAGGTTCACAACGTTTGCCAATACTCTGGTCATCGAAGGAGATGATACCGTTGCTGCCAATGGAAACCGTATTGTAGGCCTTGCCATAGAAGCAGAAGCTAAAAGGCAGGCGGATGGCGCCGGAGAACACATCGTTGACCGCGGGCACCGAGCCTGAGCCCGGAATGTAGAAAGGATAATGATTGTTGAAATCTATTGAGCTGTCGATCGTATAGTCATCGGTCGCCCTTATATCGGTAAGCTTTACATTGAGGTCGAAACAATTGCTATGGCACAAAGTCCTGTCACCCCCGGCGTCAACACATGCTACGCTGCTATATTGCGCAGAGGTGTTTTGGTAACCGGCGAGCATACTCAATCCAATAAGTAATGCCAGGCGTCTTTGCTTCATAAGCGATCTAAATGACCAAATGCAACTGTAGATCAAGCTGAAAATACGCTTGATATACCCCTCTCTCAACCAATATTCACAGTGTCACGCACAATGTTCACAGTGCGTGTTAATAACTGTAGACTCCGTAAAAGAAAAAAATAATATCCACATTTACAAATCCTGCAAGGCTTTCCGCTAAGTAAATTTTTATTATTCGCAGTCGTTAACCTGCTGCAATGGCCCTAAAACACAGCAAAAACGCCTCAAATGAGGCGTTTTTATCATAAAAAATATATTGATGTTAATAACCGGTTAAGCTTAGGCTTCGGCCTTCAGCATCTTCTGGTATTTCTTACGGTCTTCTTCGTCAAGCATAATTTTACGCAGGCGTATGCTTTGCGGCGTCACCTCTATGCACTCATCCTGCTGTATGTATTCCATGCACTCCTCCAGGGTCATCTGTATCTTGGGTACTATGCGGGTAGAGTCGTCGCTGCCGCTGGCGCGCATATTGGTCAGCTTCTTACCTTCCACCACGTTCACCACAAGATCGCCCGGCTTGATGTGTTCGCCTATTATCTGGCCTGCATATACCTCTTCTCCCGGATCTATGAAGAACGAACCCCTGTCCTGCAGCTTATCGATCGAGTAGCCGGTGGCCGAACCGCCCTGTTTGGCCAGCAGTACACCATTGTTCCTGCCGGGTATTTGTCCCTTCCACGGTTTGTATTCGTTGAAGCGGTGTGCCATTACTGCCTCACCTGCGGTATTGGTCAGCATCTGGGAGCGCAGGCCTATGAGGCCCCTCGAAGGTATCTCGAACTCAAGGTGCTGCATTTCGCCCTTAGTCTCCATTACCAGCATTTCACCCTTACGCTGTGTCACCAGGTCTATCACCTTTCCGCTGAACTCAGCCGGCACATCCACCACAAGTAGTTCATAGGGCTCGCATTTGCGGCCATCGATCTCTTTCAATATCACCTGCGGTTGTCCTACGGTCAGTTCGTAACCCTCGCGACGCATGGTCTCAACCAGTACGCTCAGGTGCAGGATGCCGCGGCCATATACCAGGAATTTATCCGCATCGTCCGTATCCTTAACACGCAGCGCCAGGTTCTTTTCCAGTTCCTTCATCAGCCTGTCGCGTATGTGGCGGCTTGTCACGAACTTACCTTCCTTACCAAAGAAGGGGGAGTTGTTGATGCTGAACTGCATGTTCATGGTCGGCTCGTCTATGTGTATGATCTCCAGTGCTTCGGGATTTTCGGCATCGGCTATCGTCTCGCCTATCTGGAAACCTTCTATACCCACAACAGCGCATATATCACCGCATTGTACCTCGGTCACTCTTTTCTTACCCATGTCCACGAACTCATATAGCTCTTTCACCTTGCTGCGCTGCATCGTACCATCGGCCTTGCACAGCATTACCTGCTGGCCTTCTTTAAGCACACCGCGCGCCACTTTACCAATCGCGATACGGCCAAGGAAAGAGGAGTAATCGAGCGAGGTGATCTGCATCTGCACCGGGCCTTCTACTACCTTGGGGGCCGGCACTTTTTCCAGTATAGTATCCAGTACTGCCGTTATATCTTCTGTAGGTGTAAGCGAAGTATTGAACCAGCCCTGTTTTGAAGATCCGTACAGGGTAGGGAAATTAAGCTGTTCCTCCGTTGCATCCAGCTGGAAGAATAGTTCGAACACAGCATCGTGTACCTCATCGGGGCGGCAGTTGGCCTTATCCACCTTGTTGATCACCACTATCGGGTGCAAGCCGAGGGCAAGGGCCTTTTGCAGCACGAAACGGGTCTGGGGCATGGGACCTTCAAAAGCATCTACCAGCAACAGAACGCCGTCAGCCATTTTCAGCACACGCTCCACCTCACCGCCAAAGTCGGCGTGGCCCGGAGTATCTATAACGTTTATTTTTACGCCTTTGTAGGTCACTGAAACGTTCTTGGCAAGGATGGTGATACCGCGCTCACGTTCCAGGTCATTGCTGTCCATGATCAGCTCACCGGTTTCCTGGTTGTCGCGAAACACATTGGTCGTATGCAGTATCTTATCCACCAGGGTGGTCTTTCCATGGTCAACGTGCGCTATTATAGCGATGTTACGTATGTTCATTTTTACAATTTTCCCCTATAAAAAGAGCCTGTCCATCCCGGGGTGTCCGGAAAGGCTTGTTTTTGGACGCGCAAAGGTACGGAAATAAAGCGTGACGGCTGTGTAATTAGTAAGTTAATTTATATTTTTCTGTTTGAATCAACGGCAACTATTCATCACACAATATCATTCCATTTGGCGTGGAGGTAACCGGGCATCTTTGTCTTCTGCTATTTGCACCGGGAAGATGCGAAAAAGCATGTGATCTCATTCCAATTAGCCCCGATAGCTTCATTTATGAGATACATACCTGAAAGGCGCTTAGGGTTTGCTTTTAAATAATAAGCAATTTTTTGCCCATAATTTTACCTCTCGCGCAATTATTCCAAATTAAGTATTTTATATTTGTGCAGTTATTTGCGTACCATAAAATATGATCCATATGGATTTTCAGCAATTGGCCTTAGCGATCAAAAAACGCCGCGAATATCTTGGCCTGACGCAGCTGGACCTCAGCGAACTCAGCGAAGTGGCCCTGCGTACCGTAAACGGCCTGGAATCAGGTAAAGCATCCGTAAACCTGAACAACCTCAGCGCAATAGCTGATACTTTGGGCCTCGAGATACAGTTGAACGTTAAAAAAATGGCGCATGACCTGGTGTAAAGGCTGCTACAAGCCCAATAATGGCGACTATTGCAGCAATTGCCGCAAAGAATTATTCGACGGGGCCCGGATAAGCTGCTATCTACCCTTCCCGCCGCCGCCAAGGGATGAAAAAGATTTCCTCCTCCGCAGCATCTTGCGGCCCTCGCTGCCCCGCCTGGTATTAAAATATAACCTGCAGCAGGAGCAGAATGAGCTCCGGCTCAGCGACGATAGTAACAGCACCCATATATTAAAGCCGATACCTTCGGGTAATTTTGAAAGGCTGCATATGGTACCGGCCAATGAGCACCTGAGCATGCAGCTTGCGCAGCAGGCCTTCAAAATGCAGGTAGTGCCTAATGCCCTCATCTATTTCGAAAATGCATCGGGCGAACCAGCATATATTTCCCGCCGTATTTATATAGGACCCCCGGACAACGTTAAAGAAAAATTTGACCGGGATTACAAACAGGTAACGAATTATGAAGAGGTAGCCCGGCTGATGCAAGAATATATTGCAGCCTATAAGCCACAGGCCGAGCGTTTGTTTGAGTTAGTTGTGTTCAATTATCTGTTTTCAAACTGGGGACCTGCGGAGCAGAATATATCGATAGCGAAAACGGAGTATGGCGACTACATATTATCGCCGGCATACGATATCATTTGCTCTGCCCTGCATACCGGCCCGGATTACGAGGTGCTGGAGAACACTTTATATTTTGGCGATACAGAGTCGGAAGGCTACCGGCGGCATAGTTATCACACGGGTATTGAGTTTTTGAATTTTGCACACCGTATAGGTATCATTCCATCCCGTGCACAAAAGGTCATCGACAACCTTATCAAGAACGAGATCACGGTGACCTATATCGTGAAACACTCCTTCCTGGATGCGGAAAGCAAACAGATCTATACCGAACTATATAAAGAAAAACGACGCCGCTTACTGATCATACAGTAAGATCACATGATCATCACGCAATAGTTATCCGGCTCCCTTTGTATGAGGTCCGTAACACGTTCGGGGCTCAGCAGGTTGCCGTCTTTTATATCGTCGCCCTTCAGCGCCTCCAGCATAGTTATGTTATTGTTGGTACCATAAGCGGTCCTGTCATATTCTTGTCTTATCCTAAAGCTCTTATATCCGTCTTCAATGAGACGACGATACACTTCCATGGTTAGTGGTTGCAATTTCATAAAAAATCCTTTTTAACGTAAAAAATAAATGGGGTAGAGAGCGGAAGTGAGCCTAATAAGAAAAGCGAGACCAAAAACTCAGGATATCAAACGCGCTTCTGTTTAACGTTTCATAAAGCTACGTCTTTTTATTTTAAACAAAAAATTTATTTGTTGCTTTTCTTAAATGTAGGGGGTTGTTGTTTATATTCTTTTGTCGCCCTGGTAACCATGCAGTATAAGGTCATCATTATTCCGGCAATGAATGATCTTTCCCTCTTTCATCAAAAAAAACTTATCGCCAATATCGAGCAAATGGTTGTACATGTGGTCGGTAACTATGATGCCTTTTCTTATTTTTTCTTGCAACAGTATTTCCTTCAGGTACTCTATATATAGCGGCCCCAGGTGTGTAAAGGGTTCATCCAGCAGGGTAAACATAGTATCGGCATAGATAAGCAATAGTGCCGACCATAAACGTTCGTGTCCACCCGCTAATTCAAAAACCTTTTTGTTCAGATCCTTTTTAAGTTCCGGTACACGATCCACTATTTGTTCAGCCGCTATTTCATAATGCTTCAATGCAGTCTTTAATCTCAGATTACCTGGTAACATAGGCTGTGAGGGCAAAAAATTCAGCGCTCCGCTCACTTTATAGGCATGCTTTATTGGCCTGCCATTTATCTGTATATTTTGGTCATCGCTTCTTTGTGTTCCGAAGATGGTCCTCAGCAGGGTCGATTTACCTGAGCCATTGCGCCCCAGCAAACCGGTTATACTTCCTCGGGCAACACTAATGGCCACACCTTTCAGTATCTCTTTCTGTCCTGCAGACACGAAAATATTTTCTGCTGTCAGCCTGTCCATAAATGCCGGATAAGCCATAAGCCCGCAATGAATAGTAACAGATCGGTAAGAAAAGGGATAAGCCAAAGCGCCGCCTTTGAAATATGCAGGTTGTAATAGTAGTACAGCTTTTGTGCGCGGATGTTTTTAGTAAAATACCAAACCGGGAAATAGCTGAACAGCTTGAACAAGATTAGTATGACCAGCAAAGCAATGATATTTTCTCCCTTATCGCCAAAAGACAACCACAAGCAAAGGCCACTGATCACCCACATGGAAAATGCTACGGAGCGATAAAATTGAAAAACAGCCTGCAATTTTTGTGGGCGCATACACCTACATAACGTAGCAACATTTTATTTATTTCAGGAAGAATGACGAAAACTAGTTCATCTTGAACGGTGCCATCATCTGGAATTCCGGGATGGTGACTGTGAACAGCTTTTTGTTGTAGAGGTTTTCCATCTGGTAGTTGCCGTACATCTTACCCATATCGCTGCGCAGGTTGGCGGCGCTTACATATTGGTAATTGTGCCCCGGCTCTATGATAGGCTGTTGCCCCACTACGCCTTCGCCTTCCACTTCACGGTAAGATCCGTTACTATCAATGATGTGCCAGTGGCGGCGGAGTAATTTGACCGGTACGGTCCCAAGGTTCTCGATGGTAATGCGGTACGCGAACAGGTATTCGCTGCTCAGTGGATTAGACTGCGCCGGCTGATAAAAAGTTTCAACCGAGATGCACACGCCTTCTGTTACCTGTTTTACCATTCTGTGATTCAATGATAACCAAAGATAAGGAATACTCTAAAACCAAACGCCAATGCCCCGGGCGAAAAAATTATTTTCTTTCGCGCTCCAGTTCCTTAATAATGTCGAGTACCAGATCGCTTTCATAACCCTTTTGCAGCATGTAGCGCATGGTTTTCATTTTCTTTGCCGGCATACTGCGCTCCTTCTTCAGCTCATCCCATTTCTTCCGGGTAAGCTTTTGCAGCACAGCCTCGTATTCTTCTGCATCTATTTCTGTAAGCGCTTTTTTGATGCAATATTCGGAGACTTGTTTCAGCTTCAGCTGCTGCACGATTTTCTTCCTACCCCATTGTTTCATCCTGAATTTTCCACGGGCTATTGCCCTCGCATATTGCTCCTCGTTCAGCAGGCCCTTCTCTATCAGTTCCGCAAGCAGCTCATTCACCTCCGTGGTATTTGCCCCAAGTTCATAGAGTTTGTTGCGCACCTCGGCATGGCATCTTAGTTGGTAATTGCAATAGCGATATATGGATTCTCTCAGAGCCATTAACTACCCAACCCTAAAGTGAGTTGTTATATTGTATAATTATTGTTTTGTTTTTCTTCTAATGGCCACCTTTTGCTCCCCCTTTAGGGGGTTATCTTCCCATATACACCATCAATATCTGCACATCGCTGGGGTTTACCCCGCTGATACGGCTGGCCTGTCCCAGTGTGCCGGGCCTTATCTTATTCAGCTTCTGCCGGGCCTCAGATGATAATGCGGTCAGCTTATCATAATTGAAACTATCGGGTATCGCCAGGTCTTCAAGAGCAGCCATTTTCTTTACCAGTTCTTTTTCCTTCTCAATGTACACATCGTACTTGGCCTGTATCTCCACCTGCTCCAGCACCAATGGATCAACTTTACCGATAGCCTCAGCCAGTTCCGGTATTGCCGCTACTATCGCCTTCAAGCCCACACCCGGGCGCAATAATAACTTTGCTGCCCTTGCCCTTTCGCTCAAAGGTGTATGATTGATGCCCTCCAGGAATTCATTGGCCATGGCTGGCTCTACCGGGAATTCCGCCAGTATATTCTTTATCCGCTTAACGGCTGTCTCCTTTTCCTGAACCAATTCCAACCTTTCATCACTTGCAAGCCCAATTTCGTGTCCCAGGCGGGTCAATCTCAGGTCGGCATTGTCCTGGCGCAGCAGGGTCCTGAATTCAGCCCTGCTGGTAAACATCCGGTAAGGCTCGTCCGTTCCCTTATTGATCAGGTCGTCTATTAATACCCCGATATAGGCGTCACTGCGTTGCAGCACAATAGGAGCGTCGTCATGTGCGTTTCTGTGCGCATTTATACCCGCCATCAGGCCCTGGCAGGCGGCTTCTTCATAACCTGTAGTGCCATTTATCTGCCCTGCGAAGAACAAATTCTGTATCAGTTTGGTCTCCAGGGTGAATTTTAACTGTGTCGGGGGGAAATAGTCATACTCTATCGCATATCCCGGGCGGAAAAACTTACAGTTCTCAAATCCCCGCACCATGGACAGGGCTTTAAATTGTACATCTTCCGGCAAAGAGGTGCTGAATCCATTCACGTATATCTCTACCGTGTTCCATCCTTCCGGCTCTACGAAAAGTTGATGGCGGTCTCTTTCTGCAAATCGGCTTATTTTATCCTCAATACTGGGGCAATACCGGGGGCCGCTTCCTTTTATCCTGCCCTGGTACATCGGCGACTGCTCAAAACCGGTCTTTAATATCTCGTGTACTTCGGTGCTGGTATAGGTTATCCAGCAGTTTCTTTGCTCTTCCGGCTTTATTTTCTTTACAGGCAGGTAAGAAAAGCCAACTATTTCCTCATCTCCCTCCTGTATATCCATCTTTGTATAGTCCAGGCTTCGGCCATCTACCCTTGGGGGGGTGCCCGTTTTCAGCCTTGCGCTCTCAAATCCAAGTTCCACAAGCTGTTCTGTAATGCCGGTAGCGCCCTTTTCTCCTATCCTACCCCCACCAAATTGCTTCTCGCCTATGTGAATAATGCCATTCAGGAAGGTGCCATTGGTCAAAACCACAGCTTTTGCACGTATTTCCTGGCCCATTCCTGTTACTACGCCCTGAATTGTTCCACGTGAAACAATCAAGCCCTTTACCATGTCCTGCCAAAAATCAATGTTCGGGGTCTGCTCCAGCATCTCACGCCATGTAGCGGCAAAGAGCATGCGGTCATTCTGCGTCCGTGGGCTCCACATCCCCGGGCCTTTCGATTTATTGAGCATGCGGAACTGTATCATACTCTTGTCACTAACAATCCCGCTATAACCTCCCAGTGCATCAATTTCACGAACGATCTGCCCTTTCGCAATACCACCCATAGCGGGATTACAGCTCATCTGGGCAATGGTCTGCATATTCATGGTAACCAGGAGCACCTTCGAACCCATATTAGCAGCAGCAGCAGCAGCTTCGCAGCCAGCATGCCCGGCACCAACAACTATAACATCATATTCCTTGAACATAAAGAAGCTGCAAATTTACAACACTATTACTCTTAACAATCATTATCCTTGCGTCAATTTTGTTCCACGTGAAACAAAAAGACCGGCATATAGCCGGTCTTTTAAAATCACTATGAACGACAATTAATGCTTGTTGATAGTAAGCGATTTGAAATCGGACCTACCGTTAGCATGCATAATAATGTAGTAATTACCTGAAGGAAGATTATTTGTGGGCAATGTTACTGTTTCGTTTTTGATTGCACCCTTATTAACCCTGTAAACAACCTGACCAACTGCATTCATTATGTCGAACGTGGTATTTGTTGCTTTAGAGAAATCAACCTTTACATTTACGTAGCTACTTGCAGGATTGGGAAACACCGTAAATTCGTTAGGTGTAGCTTGTGCTGTGTTCTTAACGCTTTCAGGAATAAAGAAAGTATTCAAAGCAACAGCAGGTGTATTCTGCCCCAGAGAAAGGTTAACAGAATCCGTTGGCATGTACTCAACAGCGTTGTTAACAACGAACGGCAGCATTGATATAGTATCACCTAAGTTACCATTACCATCAGGACCACCACTATATAAAGGTGCCCAGAACGATTTGAAGGCTCCTGTAGCCAGGTGATCTGATGCATAAAGGCGATTGTAGAAATTCACATTGGCACCAATACCAAGATAGAGGTCGAGATTAGACATCACACCACAAGCCCAATAGTATGAATTTGCGTCCAGGTGTATCGGTCCATTATCAAAAGGCGCTACAAAAATGTGTCCTTGTGAATCAGCAGTAGTAAATGTGTGATTACCGGTAGCAGCTAAGGTTACCTCGCTGGCTTCCATAAGACTGTTATTATTTGCATCTGTCCATTTAAATAAGGCAGTGTAGAACAGTCCTGGAGTGTTTTGTATAAAACTCAGATCATGATAGCCTGTGTCTGCATACAATGCCATCTGCATATTGTAGGCATCGGTAGCATTTGCCACATAAAAAAGAGGGCCCCATGTAAAGGTTTGCGGAGGATTTGTACCGCCTACGCGCAGACCACTTGAAACCAATGGCTCACCCAAAACAATATTATATGGTGAATTACAAAATGTTCCGGCGGTTGCATACATGCTGAACTTCTGAGTATTATCTATCGGCAAATCATCAGCATTATCACTGCTTGCAGTATAAGTAAAATCGAATTGACCGGTTCCACTAGCATGAAGATCGAAAGCAGTAGAAGTGCTGTTTAGTATGTCTAGCGAATCAGCAGCAAGAAGACTAGCTATTGTAACTGAATCTTTGAAAAAGTTCGATGGAGAACCTGCAGTCGGCACCCAGTCTACATTTAATTTTAGCTTAACGTTGGTCTCATCCGAAGTACCGGTATTTGCTACCCATCCGCTCAGGAAACTTTTATATGCTTTAGGATCACCGTTAGCATTATCCAATTGGGCCGCAGGAATTGCAAAACCTGGCGCTAGTGAATAAAGCTCATTAGGAATACAAAGATCATGTGTATTATTAAATCCATAAGGCGTAAGAGACACATAAACCTGGTTTGAAGTATGCATCATAGCGTCAATTGCCTGACCATCCGTATTTGATATCATTAATACAGGAATAGTAACACCGGCACCATCATTACCTGCTGCCATGTTAATTGGCCCTGCACCGGGTACATTATTTACTATGATAACACCTACCGCACCTGCAGTCTGAGCAGTAAGGGCCTTCGTACCAAACTGGCATGTAGATCGCCATATCAATACCCATTTACCACTCAAGCTTCCTGCCGGAGGGGTTGTGGCACATAAAATAGTATCTACAGCATCTCCAAATACCAGGGGAATCTGATTCCATACCTGTGTAAGGCTAGCACCCCAAGGACCTGTAATAGCGGGGTCACTTGAGTAAGTGAAATTCTTGGTACCCTCAATAGCAGAGGGTGTCTGGGTTGTGATAAGCAACCTGGGGCCAACATATGCGATGGCCTGCGCTTTTACGCTTGTATTACCCAATACGAAAAGAGCACACAAAACAGAATAAAGTAAGGATTTTTTCATAAGACTAAACAATTAAAAAAAGTAAGCGGATGAAATTAATGATTTTTTAAGAAACCAAAAAAAATTACCCCCATTTAGGGGATAATTTTTTCAAGATTTATTTATAATAATTTCTAATTACCTATACCAAGCCAAATTTCCTGCTTAGCTCCAGCATCCTGTCTATAGGTTTTTTAGCCGCCAACCTAAGGCTTTCCTCCATAGTTATCTCCGGCACCTCATACTTCATACATAGGTATAGTTTCTCAAGCGTGTTCAGTTTCATATGCGGGCAGTCATTACAGGCACATGCATTATCGGGTGGGGCAGGTATAAAAGTTTTACCCGGGGCAGCTTTCTGCATCTGGTGCAATATACCCGTTTCAGTAGCTACTATATAGCTGCTGCTACTATCTGTCTGTGTATATTTTAATAACTGCGTGGTCGAACCGATAAAATCAGCTATCCTCAATACGGCATCTTCACACTCAGGGTGGGCTATCAGCTTAGCCTCAGGATGTCTTTCCTTTAGCTTGGTTATTTTTTGTAATGAGAATATCTCGTGCACCATACAAGCGCCATTCCATAATAGCATATCCCTGCCTGTGGTCTTATTAATATATCCTCCTAAATTCTTATCCGGGGCAAAAATGATCTTTTGATCCTTCGGTAAACTCTCTACAATGGCTTTTGCATTCGATGAGGTACATATGATATCACTCAATGCTTTAATGCCTGCAGAACAATTGATATAGGAAATGACCAAATGATCAGGATGGGTTTCTTTAAACTTCCGGAATAATGCCGGGGGGCAACTGTCACTGAGCGAACAACCTGCCTTGAGGTCAGGCAACAACACCTTTTTTTCAGGGTTCAATATCTTGGCAGTTTCAGCCATAAAGTGTACGCCGGCAAATACAATTATCTCTGCATCCGTAGCCTCAGCTTTCTGTGCCAGTCCTAAGCTGTCACCTATATAATCAGCCACATCCTGTATATCGGGCTCCTGGTAATAGTGCGCCAATAGAATAGCATTCTTCTCCTTCTTTAGTTTTTCTATCTCAGCAAACAGGTCCAGCGAAGGGTCTATATCAACATCATAAAATCCTGTTCTTTCAATTTCCTGCAGATCAATTCCTTTTTCCACACTCATATTAATAACTATAAAAAGATTTTTAAAAAAAAGACTATTACTATTACTGCTGTGAATTTGGGGAAAGAAAAGTTGAATCCCCATTGCAAATTACAGCTTTTTCATCCATCCACATCTTATACAGTTATTATCAACAGTTAAGCTACTGGTAAAATAAGGCTATTCACAAAAAGTCACTTTCTGTGGATTGAAAACCCTGTTGAAAAAAATCAAGCTATGGATAATGTAAAACCCTTTTAAAAAATCCCCTGCCACGAGGACAAATTCTGTCTTTGCCCGAATGCCGCAATGTTATCAGAATATTAAGCATGGTTTTACAAGGCTCATCCACAGCTATTCACAGCACAGCTTAATAACATTGTTTTAATAATAAGCCTGTAAACACTGATTTATGTTTCTTTTCATTAAGTGAATGTGAACAAACCAGGTACAAGCTGTGGACAATGCAGCAAAATAGGAATATTCCTAAGGTTTACATTTAATTATAGTCCCATCCGGTGATACCAGATGTCAAGTGATACGTTTCCTATGGTTATAAGGTAAGATAGAGATACCCCACAAAAATACATTTAGGCAATCTATATAATATTAAGGAACAAATGGCGTAAGAATCCATGCTACAAAGAAACAAAAATAAATATCTATTATACAACACAATAGCTATCAATAAAACAGCAAAGAAAACAAGGAATATCCTGTACCAAATAAATACTGCCCTTTGATTGTGATGTCAGGACCTATATTACATTTTAATATTCTGTTCGCGTGTCTATAACAAAACCTATAAATAGGTAAACTACAATATTCACACAAAATCCCGATTTTTCGTATAAATTTGCCGTCCTTAAATATTTATTATAATACACATCCCTTATTATGTCTGTAATTCAAAAGATAAGGAACAGGTACGGAAAGATAGCCGGTGCTGTAATTGCGATATCCCTTATAGGTTTTATCATCCAGGATGCGGCCAGTGGCCGTTTCGGCGACATGTTCGGCCGCGACAATTCCGTTATTAAAATAGACGGTCACAAGATCGACGAGAAAGAATATTCGGAACGCCTCAAAGAATACGAAGCGCTCTATGATATATATTCCGGCGGCAAAACGCTCGATGAGAAAACACGTGCGCAGCTCAACGAGCAGGCGCTCAGCGAAATGGTCCTGGGTCAACTGATAGATGAGCAAGGAAAGAAGATAGGTCTTACCATCACACCCGAAGAGGAGAAGGAGCTGATATATGGCGCCAATGCAGACCCGATGATCCAGCAGTTCAAGATCAACGGACAGGAAGTGTTTGCCAATCCTAAGACCGGTCGCTTCGACCCCCTTCGCGTTAAGGAAGTGGAAAAGGCAATAAAGGAGCAGGACAAGACCGGCAAAACCATAGAGGGATGGGAAGCGCTGAAAAAGTATGTGGTGCGCAACAACAAGATAAGCAAATACACAGCACTCCTTTCCGGCAGTGTATATACTCCGAAATTCCTGCTCGATAATATGATGAAGGACCAGTCGGAGCAGGCCAACATTGATTTTGTGAAAGTGCCGTTCACCAGCATCAACGACAACGAGATAAAAGTTACCGATGACGACCTTACGGCCTACATAAAAAAGAACGCAGCTAAGTTCGAGGTGAAAGAGCCCTCGCGCAGCATCGACTATGTTACCTTCGCACTCACCCCGATGGCAGAGGATACGGCAAAATCGCTTGGCGCACTTCAACTCCTGAAGCCGGCGCTCGATACATTAGCTCAGAAAGATGCTGAGTCATTCGTTAACCGCAACTCTGATGACCAGTACCAGGATGTGTTCCTGAACAAAAAGACCTTACAGTCGCGCTATGCCGATTCTATTTTGGCCTTGCCTGTTGGTGCTGTATACGGCCCCTATTACGAGAACGGCGATTTCAAGCTTGTAAAAGTATTGGAGAAAAAACAATACCCCGATTCGGTTAAGGTGCGCCACATATTGGTTAAGACAAAAAGCGGCGCCACAGATATTCGCACCGACAGCGCTGCAAAACAAAAGCTTGACAGCGCAATTGCTGCGCTCAAAGCGGGTGTTGATTTCAAAACAGTTGCTACCAAGTACTCCGACGATAGCGCCAGCTTCGAAAAAGGTGGTGAATATGAGTTCACACTCGCACAGAAAGATGGTCTCTCTAAAGAGTTTGGCGATTTCATCTATGATGGTAAAACCGGCGAAAGCAAAACCGTACATGTGGACAACCAGGCATATGCTGGTTACCACTATATAGAGATACTGGACCAGAAGGCATTTGGCCCCGCAGCAAAACTGGCTATTATAGACAAAGCGCTAGAGGCGGGTACCAATACCGACCGTACGGTATATGCTAAGGCCAATGAATTTGCAGGTAAGAACACCACTCCCGACCAGTTCGATAAAACGGCTGCTGCCGACCACCTGGATAAGAGGAGTGCAGATAATGTTACACCTGAAAGTTATAACATCCAGGGCCTCGGCCCCTCGCGCGAAGTGATACGCTGGATGTATGGAGCCAAAGTGGGTGATATATCCAACGTGTTCGCTATGGATGGTAAATATGTGGTGGCCAAGCTTACCGGCATACAGGAAAAAGGTCTGCCTTCGCTGAACAGCACTAACCGCCCCATGATAGAGAATGCGGTAAAGACAGAGAAAAAGGCCGACATGATCATGAGCAAGTACAAAGGCATGGCTACGCTTCCCAACATAGCACAGGCTGCAGGTCAGCAGGTACAGCATGCGGATTCGGTGGCATCCAATGCATCTTATGTGCCGGCCATAGGTTATGCCCCCAAAGTGGTAGGCTATACTTTCTATAAAGGCTTCCAGCCCAATACGGTATCTCCCGCCATCAAGGCCGGCGACGGGGTGTATTACCTCTCGCTGCTGGCCCGCTGGCAGAAGCCTGCAGATCCCATGGCCGAGCAAAGCATGAAGCAGCAAAAGATGATGATGGAAATGCAGGCCAAGAACGGTATGAACAACATGCTCCGCGAACTGCTCAAGAACAAGGCAAGCATTAAGTACAACGTCAACAACATGTAAAAACGAGCAGGATTATAACTGAAACAAATACCCGCTTAAACAGCGGGTATTTTCAGTAAAAGGGGGGATTACCTAACTTTGCATTGATGGATGTGATCGTAAATAAAGTAGCGGAAAGCGGTATCATTACCCTCGACCTGGCAGCGTTCCTGCCAAAAGATGAGGATATCGTCTTGTTTGACCTTAAGCCCTTTCTGTTCCGCGAAATGATATTGAAGGAGAAGGATTATCGTGCAGCCCTGCAGACACAGGACTGGCAACTATATGCCGGTAAGCATGTAGCGCTGCACTGTACTGCCGATGCAATAATACCGGTATGGGCCTATATGCTGGCCATATCCTACCTGCAACCTGTTGCTGCCGATGTGTACTACGGCAACACTGATGAGATGAAGAAAGACATCCTGCTAAAAAATATAAACGCCATAGATACTGCGGAATATGCAGATAAGCGCGTGGTCATCAAAGGTTGTGGCGATACACCCATACCCGATGCGGCTTATGTGGCCATTACCCACCGCCTGCGCCCCCTGGCGCGCTCACTGATGTATGGTGAACCCTGCTCTACGGTGCCCATCTATAAAAAACCGCTAAACGCTAAATAGCGAAGCGTCTATATCTTAAAGTTTATAAAAAGTATCCCGCCCGTTAGGTAGAAACAACCTGAAATCCTTATTTTCGTTATGATCCCAAAGCTGCTATAGTGATAAAGAAGCAATACAGTACCTGCGGTGCATGCAGTGGCTTGAGAGGCATTATATTGATCCTCGCACTTCTGTTGACCGCCGGCCATATACAGGCACAGGAAAAAGTGCAACCACCGCCAAGAAATCTTAAAGTGGTAAGTGAGGGCCCCGACGGGCATGGTAATATTGTACGCACCGTTCAGTACGACCAGGGCCTTATGCGTGTGACCGAGCAGATCATCATACCGCAGAAAAGAGTGGCGGCCACCTACAACCCGTATAAGATACGGCCTGACACGCTCAATAAAGATTCCCTCCTGATCGTGGTGGATAAGAAGAGGTATATCGTTCAACTATTTTACCGCCACAGGCTGATACGGGCATACAAAGCGGTTTTCGGTCCGCAACCGCTGCAAAACAAATGTATGGAAGGTGACCGTTGTACTCCCGAGGGTATGTTCACCATCAAGAACAAAAACCCCAACTCGCGTTATAACAAGTTCATGCTCATCAGCTACCCCAACGATGCCGCGATCGCGCGGTTCAACCAGCTGAAGGCTAAGGGCAGTATACCGCAGAGTGCCCGTATAGGAGGAGATATAGGCATACACGGTATCTGGAAGGGCGGTGATGATATGATAGAAATGGGTGTGGGCTGGACAGACGGTTGTGTGGCCCTGAAGAACAAGGATATTGAAGACCTGTACAATATGGTAGGGGTTGGCACGAAGGTGCTGATAAAAAAGTAGCCGCTATACCGACGCAACAAACTGCGCATATTTTTCAGGCCAGCCCTTCCATTCTACAGCAGTACCCAAAGAAAAGTTGTGGAACACCGTCGTAAGACAGCTCCCGGTTTTCACCAGTTCATTTCTCATCTCATTTAGCAGAGTAAAGGCGTTATTGGCATCAAGCCCTTCTTCATAATGTGCCGTGCTATCCATGAAACAAAAAGGGTGGATGATAAGCGGGTTGGCCTTTTCGGCTTCAAGATCGTACCAGGGGAAGGAGCGGCCGGTGCCCGCCCTAAAACCAAGATGCGTTCCGTAGCCCATGCTGTGATCGTCAGTGATCCCCTGCTCTTGCAGAAAGCGATAGGTGGCTGGCAGGTGGAACCTGATGTAGTGCTGCCGCGATATATTGATACTTTGACCTGTGGCCCGGGCGAGTATTTCCCGTTCGTCGTTCCAGGCTTTGGTGTCATTGTCGCTATAGTAGGATGGGTGCATGCCTATGCGCCCGTATGCGCTGAGCTCCTGCAGCAACCGCTGCATAGCCGGAGTGACCAGCGATATATTTTTGTCGTGCGGAGTAGCCTTCAGCGCTGCGAGAATGAAAAATAGCGGTTCGCGGAATTGTGTCTCATGTAGTTGACGAATGAAGGTAAAGGAGTCGAAAGGGTCCGGAGCCGAACCTGCGAGTACGCGAAGGCGTTCTGTTGCAGCAGCAAGGTTTCCACGCGACAGATTTTTTAAAAAGCCACCGGCATTCCTGGCAAATCCCTTATGCCGGTACGACCAGGCGATATCAATATCGTAAGTGGGGCGGAATGAAAATTCCGGTGCGGCTACATCGAGGCCTGAATCTGTCAACAGCTTACGGAATTGCAATAGCCATTCATCAACTATGGGACGGTGCAGCAGGCCCAGCTGAAACAGGATGCTATCGGTAGCAGGATACCGCCCGTGCTTGTCGGGAGTAAAAGGGTAATACTCTTCGTAGCGTGAAAGCAGGAAGAATATTGCCGAAAAGATATCGAAAGAAAGGCTATGAGCATTGCTACCGGAATGGAATAGTACAGGCAAACCCTGCCAACTACCGGTAGAAATTTTCTCCTTACTTATGTTTTGTTGTTGCAGTAGTCCCGTGGCGGGGATTGACAGTACCCCCGCTAAAGCCTCGCCATAGGAGATAACAAAAGCGCCGGAGGGAATATCCGCCTTATTATGAACAAGTATATAATCAATATGCAGCACTGCCGGGAATATCCAATCGAGGACGTAGGTAAGCCGCGGGCTTTTATGTTCGGTATAGATAACCAGGGCGGGCATGCTTATGAATTGTTGCGCTCTTTCCAGAGTTTGTTGAATGGTCTATCTGCAAAGCGGGGCATAGACCTGTGCAGTCCCCAGCTGTCTTTGAAAAGTTTGTTGACCAGCTTTTGTTTGGCTGCGGGACCTGCGCTGTTCATTAAACGGCGGCTAAGCATAGCCCGTGTCCAGATGGCCCAACCGATATTCTCATTAAAGCCATTCAGGTTCTTCTTCACAGCGAGATGCCTGTTCTCGAGCAGCAACTCGTGTATGTTTATATTGACGGGGCATACCTCTGTGCATTTGCCGCATAGGCTGGACGCATAACTAAGGTGTACAAAATCATTCATGCCCTGCAGGTGCGGCGCTATCACCGAGCCTATGGGACCGCTGTAGGTAGTGCCATATGTATGCCCGCCCACATTTTTATACACAGGGCAGGCATTGAGGCAGGAACCGCAGCGGATGCAATACAAACTCTCGCGCAGATCGCTGTGCAGGAGGTTGCTGCGGCCATTATCGAGGAGAATGACATACATCTCTGCAGGGCCATCGGTCTCACCGGGGCGTGCGGGGCCGGTGAAGATGCTGTTATAAACCGTAAGCTTTTGCCCCGTGCCATAGGTGGCCAGCAGCGGCCACATGATACGCAGATCGTTTATTGAAGTGAGCGTCTTCTCGATGCCGACTATGACGATATGTGTGTTTGGGAAAGAGGTAGAAAGGCGGGCATTACCTTCGTTCTCGCTGACGCATATGCCGCCCACATCGGGCAGGATGAAGTTGGCACCGGTAATACCGATATCAGCATGGGTGTATTCGGGACGCAACCTTTTGCGTGCGGCTTGCGTGAGCGCCTGCGGGTTGAGATGAGGGTCGGTGCCGAGGTGCTCGTGAAAGATGCGGGCCACATCTTCCTTGCTTTTGTGCATGGCCGGTGTTACAATGTGGTAAGGAGGCTCGCCATCGAGCTGCTGTATGTATTCGCCAAGGTCGGTCTCGATAGAGGTGATGCCCTGCTGCGCGAGATAGTCGTTAAGATGTATCTCTTCGGTAGCCATCGATTTCGACTTCACTACGAGGCGTGCGTTTTTTTCTTTGCAAATATTGCCTACGGCTTTTAGGGCCTCGTCTGCCGTTTCTGCCCAAATGACGCGGCCTCCATTTGCTGTGAAGTTTTTCTCAAAAGCCTCCAGGTAAGTGCCGAGGTTCTCAATGGCCTTCCATTTGATGTTCTTTGCTTTTTTGCGTGCCAGCTCAAGGTCGGCGAACTGTGACTTACCATTGGGGACAGCCGCATCGTACTTATCGATATTAAAAGCCAGCTTTCGCTTATGCTCGAGGTCATTAGCTTTTATCTTGCTTTTGGCAAGGAATGAGGATAAGTTGTCCGTTCTCTTCATGTGCTGATACAAACCTAAGAAAATAGTAGTAAGGCGTAAACAGAAAGTAGAAAACGGGCATAAAATGTCGGGGCTAAGTAAAGCCAGAGCTATTGCAAAGGAGGTTGATCCAACCGAATGGGAGGATTGCCGGGCTGTTGTGTTGTGAGGAGATTGCTTCGTTCCTCGCAAAGACGAGGGCGAGGAGGAACTATAATCCAATGCCCAGACCAAATTCAAAGACATCGGCCTGGAACTTATTGGCTTTGATGAGGGCTGTGGCACAGAGTTCTTTTAGAACCCCTTTCTCGCGCTGTACGAGGTAAAAATTGTAACCGACCTTCTGATAATATTTATCCTGCCGCAGGTAAGTATGGTGGATGGGTATGCATAGCTGCAGGAGAATGCCGAAGCGACCAAACAAAAACTCGTTGCCTGCAAATAAGGAAGCCTCCCAGGAATGCTCCCGTTCGTGGCCGGGGAATATCTCGTTGTTTTGGAGGAAGGCGTAGACATTGCCGTAGAATGAATAGTCGATACCGGCGAAAAGTTTATTGCGACTGGCATAACGCTTACTGACATAGAGCGAGGGCATGTAAACAGGATAGACAGGTCCGTTGAGCGTTTGCATGCTTTTGAAGCCTATGCCCATGCGTGCCTGTATGAGCCAGCGGCCTTTAAGTTTACGGAGATCTTTTGAGATATACCCGGGTCGGGCGGTTACGGGGAAATACCGAAAGCCAACATGCCCGGCACCGAGGTTGATGCCCAGATTGGGGTGGCGCAGCTCGCCATTGGATATGTGGCTGATAGTGAGGCCGGCCTGTATGTCCCAGTGTTCGTTGATGCGATAGCGTACATCGCTGGCGAGGAGGGTATAGTTATTGAAATGCGAACTGCTGACGTTGTTGAGCGTATCCCAGTCGGGTGCGCGGCCGGCATGTTTTGAAATATAGCCCACCCCCAGTCCGGCGCGGCAGGTCCACTCGAATTTTTTGCCACGAACTATGGGTACCTGTATAAAAGGATAGAGGCCAATGGCGCTGCCATAGATGGTGTTGTTGCCATAATTGGTATAGCTAAGACCGAGACCTAACAGGGGATAACCGCGCCGCTGCTGCCAGGCGCGGGCGCCTCGGGTTTGCTGCACGAAAGCGAGATTGAGCGAGGTGGAAAGGGGGGGAATGGGTGGAAAGACAATATTGTTGCGGATGATGCGTCCGGCGGAAAAATCGGCCTCGAAGCCATAGCCCGCATATTTGTCGCTGGTTTGGGCAGAGAGGGTAATCGGGAGGGCCAGTAAAAACAATATGAAAGCGGGGTAACGCATGAAACGGAAAGATAATAAAAAAGGGAAAGGGAGTAGTGTGACTGCAATTTGAAAATGTCCTATGCGAACGACACCACAAGGGAGAGCGGAATGCGGGTGCGAGTGCGAGGGGTTGTCCTGCGCGAACGACATCACAAGGGAGAGCGGAGTGTGAGGGGTTGTCCTGCGCGAACGACACCACAAGGGAGAGCGGAGTGTGAGAGCGGAGTGCGAGGGGTTGTCCTGCGCGACCGACACCACAAGGGAGAGCGGAGTGTGAGAGCGGAGTGCGAGGGGTTGTCCTGCG
>CAYZTM010000038.1:0-40259 GCA_964481425.1 uncultured Flavipsychrobacter sp. | reverse complement strand
TGTGCCCGGAACAGGAATCGAACCTGCACTCCCTTGCGAAAACCAGATTTTGAGTCGCGCCAGAAAGCCTTCTTTTTTTATCCATAGGAGCACTTTTTTAGGGCCAAAATATTAAACATTGCTGTTAGGATAGCCCAGGACAACATTGGCACAATGCAAATCACAATGCAAGTATTTGTGACCAGACCTTTTTCAAGAGGCAAGGTCTGACGCCATATTGAGTAACAAATAAACACATTGAATTTATACGTTGCATATCCGGTTTTGAATCGCTGGAGTACTGTAAAAATTGCGATGACCAGACCTTCTTGTCGTCTTAATCTGCTACACTCGCGATATACAATTATCGCAATGACAAAAGTAAAGAACACGAAGGCCGGCAGCGTCTACCCGTTCCTGGACGCCAGAACACCAATGGCCAATAGCGAGCTGCTACCAGTAAAAATATCGGTGATCCTGAGGGGTAAGCAATTCAGGATCGGCATCAAGCTATATTCCACGCAGGACGTATTCAATAAAGCAATGAGCGGGAAAGGTTCTATACCTAAAGAGGCCAAGATATTAAAGGACAACATGGACGTATACCTGACGAAGGCCAAAGACATCTTACAGCAGTTCCCCAATGCGGACAAGAAGATGTTCACCAACCTCTTCAAATCGGAGACAGCTTTGAAAGTAAGCGGCAAAACAGACCTGGAGGCCCTGTTCAAAGAGAAAATAGATGAATTGATCAGCGAGGACAGGGCCGGTAGTATCAGCTTCTACGAACAGGCATTGTCTACCTTTCTTAGGTTCAGGAAGCACTTTTATCTCGAAGATATAACGGTAGAGTATTTGAAGGCATTCAAAACATGGTGGGTCAACAATGGCAATTCGAACGCGACTGCCCAGATACACATGCGGAGCCTGCGACACATATACAATCGTGCGATCAGGAACGGTTATATCTCCCAGGCGCTCTACCCTTTCAAGGAATACTCAATTGGCAGTTCTTCGAAATCGAAGGACGTCCTCTACCCTGAACAACTCAAAGCCTTATTGGATTATGAGCCAAAGACCTACGGTCAAGCAAGGTCCCGGGACTATTTCATATTCCTCTACTTATGTAATGGCATGAACATTAAGGATGCCCTAAGCATCAAGGGAACGCAAATCAAGGGGGACATGATAACCTTCGTGCGTTCAAAGACGTCAAAGACAAACTCCCAGACAAAGGAGATAATGGTCTATATGCATCCTGAAGTGAAGCGTATCATAGAAAAATGGGGCACTTTGGATACGGACGATTACATATTCCCATGTTTTAGGGGCACCAAGACTGACATTGAACGAAAAAAAGCAAAGGACATATTCGCAAGGAACCTGAACAGGGACATGAGACCCGTGGGCAAGGCCCTTGGACTACCGATGAACCTGACGCTGAACCTTGCACGTCACTCGTTCGCAACGAGGTTGAAGATAGACGGGACTCCTGCCGCGTTTATCAGTGAGGCCTTGGGACACAGCAGCACGACCGTGACGGCGCACTACATGAAGACCTTACCGGACAATAAGTACAAAGAAATGTCTGAGTCGCTGCTAAAATTTTAGCCTCCAACTGCACGGTTCAAAAATATTTAGGTCATTTGACCTTTATTAGAAAAGCTATGGCTCCATTCCATTCGTATGGATATCGAATGATAAAAACATTACCAAAAATGCCTTGTAAGCCTCTACAAATATCTGCCCAATGTGTCATTAAAATCCTATACTGGTGAACAAAGTATTTCCATTAATTCATCGAAACTGCCACCATTCATTTTGAACATGCAAAAATTAATGTATGATGAAAGGTACTCGTTATGCGACATTCTCGTTCTTATTCCCGATAATAGCCTATGGAACTCTTGGGCCATAATTATATATTGGTCTCTAAGTTTTTTGTCCTGTATCCTTGCATGCTTTCTATGTATATCTAAGAACACAGGATCTAGTTCGAAGTAGTCCCTGACGTAATAGGTATTAACAATAGTGCCTGTTTTGGTGTGTTCTTTAACAAACTTAGTAAGTAGGCTCGGATCAGGTTTAACTTCTTTGATCAAATATTTTGTTACACCATTAGCGGAACCACGTGCATATAAAAAATGGCTTGATCTAATGCTTACTATTAAAAAATGTGCATATTGATCATAAACAATAGACGGCTCAGGGATTCGGCCATAGACATTGATCAAAAAATACCAAACGGTCTTTTGCAGAATATGCACACCACTTTGATTTATCTGATCAGACATCGCCGTTGACGTGACACGAGCATCGCTTGCCAGTATCTTTCTAACAACATCTAGTGCAACATTTAATGGGATCCTTATCTTATGAAATGCCGTCCTAGCGGTAGGCGTATCTTCGACCTTACATTTGGTACATCTTCTCGAATACGGATACTTCCCTTTGAAGTATTTAGTATTCCCGCATTGCCTTCCTTTATACATGCTATGGCATTTAAAGCCATTCACCCATTTATAGGATGCTATGACTTTATAGGCCTCTTCAACTTGATTTAACATTTCGTTATTACGCACCGTATAAAACCCATCTAATCTACAAAATAAATGGGGGTAACAAAGCGGATATGTAATTTTTCCTGGAATTCGAGTTGACCTTTGTAATTGAAATTTAAAAAAAGGGGAATTTTTATGAAAAAAATAAAGATCATTAGAAGGTATTTTACGAAGCAAGAGGCCGTTCACGCGGTAGCTTTTCAGAAGGCCGAAGCGAAAAAATCGGGAAGGCAGGTAGATAAGGTAGAGGTAAAGTCCGCGGATTATTTGCACGTTCTCGACGGCAGTTTAAAACGCGAAATGGTGGCGCAGGTCGGTTTTCCGGATGCCCGCAAGTACATCGTGATCGTCTATTATAGCGAGCAGGAACAGGTCGTTACGAAGCCGGTAGCCAGGGTCATCAGGCTGGGTGCTCGGAAGGCAAAAAAGCAAAAGGATTTTGCGATCGTAAAGTATTTCAGGGTAACAGATCGCAGGGGTAAGGTAAAGGTCAAGTCAACCATCAGCATTGTCCTGGGCAAAAAACCGGTCAACAGGGTCGCAATGGGACAGCATAACGGCCAATTCCTCGGCCTGGCAGCTTAAGCACTTTTATTTAGGGGCCCCTTTCTATTGAACGAAGTTAATATGTACGCTTCGTAACGGGCAAACTATGTACCAATGGCAACAATCATTATTAACATAAACAAAAAATCGTATGATCAAATCAAGAACATCAGGACAAAACAGTTTCGGTAGGGCAAATGGCAAAGGGCTTAGTATCCCGGTCAACAAGTTAGCTATTTGTATGAATGGTATACTCATTGGTATGGCCGAGGCAAAACAATTCAGCTATACCTCGAACCGCTCCTCATCTCCGGGTACCTACGTTTTCACTTCTTCAACTTCAGCGTCCGCTTCCTACCATTGGCGCTAAGTATAGGTACTCCCTGCTAGGCAATTACAGCCGGGCAATTCAGACTTATTAAAAACAAATAATGGCGGCAAATAACGATGCCGGCATAATGGCGAAGCCATGCAACTAATTCAACAAAACATTGTAAAAACATTTTCTAACCGGCATGCTGCCGCCAGCCAAAAAAAGGCAGTTTTTAAAATAAAAAAATATGGTAAAAATAAGACTAAAGAAAAACAATCTATTAACGATGCGTGAAATGCTTATCAAGTACAAGGAAACGCCCGAGCACTGTAAAAGCTACATTGCCGAAGGCCTCCCTATAAAGTACTCAAAAGGGAAGATTGTGTTTGACCCGGAAACTATTGAAAAATGGTTTTCTGAACAAAATGGTATCTCTGATCACAGTACAGAGAGCTATTATCTTGGACCGCTAATTCGTAAAGCCTCATAACAGGTACAGGAGCGACCGCTCCGACCTTGCTACTGCTTTGCTATTCTCACATAGCTAACATCCCAAATTCATATTGAAATTTTCAAAAACGCATCAAGCGTAATGGGACTTCTATGCAGTAAACTGACGTGGTCCACGCAGGGTAAATGACCCATCAATACAAAATCACTCAGCACCATCGCAGGAGCTGACAGGGAACCACAATTCCCGATCTCTTTTTAAAATAAAAAAATATCCAAATGAAATATTCAATAAAAAGATCTACAAAAAAATTAAGCGAAATAAAAAAGCACCCACTGGTAGACCAGATGGGCTATCTGAGACCAGACGAGCTATACATTGAACAACTTGCAGAAATAGGTCTGTACAAGGCTCCTTTGATAACTGAGGATGGCTACTATATAACACTGCCGGATTATATCGAAGCATCGATCCAGATCGGCGCAAAAGAAATAGACGTCATCGTTATCGAAGGCTGTAATGGGAATGATCTATTGAAGATAATAAACTTCGAGTCTCGGCCATGGTACAGAGCAAGCAAGACCATATTGTATAAGTCGATAAAGACCCTACAACAGCACCTTTGGAATACGGACGAAGGACGGGCCTGGCGGGATTCACTCCCGGGTGGGGATGTCAACGATGTTATCGGAAGGTTGGTAGGTTATAGCGCTTCCACGATATCGCTGGTAAAGTATATTGGAGAAAACAACTACCCTCTTCTCGACCAGGTAGATGACCCGGATGTCGATATGACCTTGTCCAGGGCGAACCAGATCGTGAAGGCAAATCTGGCCATCAATGCAAAAAAGGATAACTACAGCGATGCTTTTTACACGAACCTGGCCTCACAAAACGAAGATGACCTTGAAAATGACATGGATGAGGATGAGGATCACTGTAACGACCCGGTGGATAGTGCCGACAAAGGCAGCGAAAAAATAAAACCTGCCGGCTTAAAGAACGGTAAACCACCAAAGCAAAAGGAGATATTTAATATACCTCTTACTTCTTTCAGCGTGGGACTCGGGCAGTATGGAGATTATACTTTGGACATGTCCACAGGAAGTCCCGCCATCCTCTATAATGACAAATTTGCGGGTTTCGTAAAGATCAAACCCAAACAGTCAAATAACCCTAATGAGGGCTTGCATTTTGTCATGCAGAATGCTGAAGCTGAATGGAGCTTCCATGTGATCGTATCCAGGATCAATAAACTCATAAAACAACAGGAGGTATGCTGCAGCAACGACGAATAGCAATACTCCGCTGATACAGGTGTCTGCATTTGCAGGCTGCGGCGGTATGGATGTCGGTGGTTACATGAACGGCTTTAAGACCGCTTATGCATGTGATTGGCATGCGGCATCCAAACAGTTCTTCGCGAACAACTATAAGGATGTGCCGTTCGACCAGGGCGACGTAAGAGAAATGAGCCTGGATCGTATCAACAGGATAAGAGAGCGCATGGGTCTGCCACCTATCCAAATAGGAGAGATCGATATATTTCTGGCCGGAAGCCCATGTGTGAAGCTCTCACCTTGTAATACTGTCGATGCAAGGGATTTCGCAGCAGAGAATTTATTGATGGTGGAAACCTTGCCAAAGCTCATCAGGGAACTACAACCCAAAGTGGTATGGTTTGAAAATTCTGACCGGCTCTGTAGCGAAAAAAATGCGATCCTGTTCTTAGAATATCTGGCAGCCATCGAAAATCTGTTACCGAACTATAGTTACCAGATCAAGGTAATGAATGCAATACGGTACGGTGGTTTTCAAACCAGGAGCAGGGCAATGACGGTACTGGTCAGGAATGATGTGTTAAACGACAGGAATATATCGTTCTTCCCGGAACAAAGTACTGTCGATCTGTCAAAACAGGGTGTTCAAGCTTTGCTCCCGCACGTAAGTGAATTCTGGCACGGGCAGTTCGAAGAGCGTTACAAACCTGCAGTGGGTAATATTTTTTGCACGCTGACGGCCAGCGGGAATGAACGTGTGAAAGACCATTGCGGAAATATTTGGCCTTTGACCAACGAGGACCGGAAAATCCTTACAGGCATGCAAGAATTCGATTATACCGGCATTGCCAGCACCAATGTAAAAATGTTGCTAGGCAATATGGTGCTCCGTCAGTTGTCCGAACGCATTCTCCGGCACATAAAAAACAATATCTTATAACCTATCGAACGAAGGCAGTGAGTAACATCACTGCCTTTCTTTTACCACTATTTAAGAAATAAACCTAAATGCAAATGAACAAGGACCGGCAATTGGCCTACTCGAGCGATGACTTGATCGCACACTACATCCACCTGCTGCTTCACGGAGATGATGATATAACGGACGTTCACGGCAATTACGGCGCCGACTTCCTTGACAGCCCCATCCGTGAGAGTGAACAAAGAGGTTCCGGCAACAGCAAGCCTAAGAAAGGGGTTGCCATTGAGATCATGCGCGAGGTGAACGGCTCTGTCCTGCCTTCCGGCGTCTTTATATGTCCTGCGGTCATCTACCGCGTCGATCTGCCCGGCGGCACTACCCTGCTCCTGGCCACGCAAAAACTAAGACAGCTCCTGTACGACCATTGCTACGACACGGTGTTCCGGGACGGTCCTAACGGCCAGATTGCCTATGCAGTTCTTCCCAAACAACTACTCCTGGACCACAGCGAAAAGGCCAATTTTTAGACCGGCCGAAAAACAATGGTGAATATATGGAGGGGAGAGGGAGGAGTATTTGTATATAGGGGTATCCAGGGGTACTTAGTTGATGACAATATAAAATTTTTCGGGCCCTGGACCATACAATAAAAATGAGCGAAAAAACGACCATCACCACGGTGCTTCCATCGCGGTTGAAGCAGGCGATCGATGATTTGCCATTGAGCAGGATCATGAAGGAGAAGTGTGTCCGGCTCTGTGACCTTATGTTATCCCGGCAGGTGCAGGAAGGGTCAGGCAGTTCAGAACATGTCCCGTTGCCGCAGAACTACCTCAAAAAGGTCTTCAAAGACGTGACCCTGAAGTATGTCTATGCCATGAAGGAAGCGGGCATTCTGGAGGTTCTGGCGCTCACCAGGGACGGCAGGCGGGTCGAGTCCTATTCCAACCGCGGCGGCAAGGGCCTGAGCAAGCGTTACAGGATAAGGGAGGACCTGCTCCCCGGCAAACAGGTCGCGGTCATATACCGGCTGAGATCGGACGCCGCTCCCCCGGTGATAAAGATCGGTGACCAGTGGCGGGACAAGGAGCTTGTATATTCTGACCTGGCATCGCTCAAGGTGGACGAGGAAAAGATGCGCAGGGCCATTGAAAGACGCCTGGCAGCTATTGAGGGAAGGTTGAAGATCGATACGGAGATACAGCGGTCGCATTTTGAGGTACATGATGTCTTTACAGGCTACCGGGGACCGAACAGCCTGGAGGTGGCGATAAGGAACGCCCATGACCTGGGAGGACAGGTCATACAGGATGGTCCTAAGTTCACCATCGACAGGCTCGACCATTACCTGGAAGAGAAGCGGCGCACGGTCACGCATGCCTGTGAAAGGTCCCTGGCCCTGCTGCAGAACAAGGTGTTCAGGGCCCACCGTAATACGACCAATGACCGCCTTGACCATAACCTCACTTCCATGCCCGGTGAGATGATCGAGGTGCTCAAGGAGGATAATTGCCTGCTGGAACTTGACCTGAAGAACAGCCAGTTCGCCATCCTTGCCTGGCTGATGGGGAACGATGCAGGTCTCATCCAGACAAATGACTTCAGGCGGTTCGCGGAACTTGTGGCTAACGGAAAGCTGTATGAGTTCGTTCAGGGTTCATTCGGGCTGTCAACACGGGATGAGGCAAAAGAGATGATGATGGAACTTGCTTTCTCCAGTCACAGGAACAATTCTCCTAGCAAGAAGATGCTATCTGGCCTGTTCCCAACAGTTGTCGGCTACATTGATGCTTTCAAGAAGCAAGCCTGTATGGAAAGCGGGGATGAGGGCGATGGCGCTTTCGCGGTATGGTTACAAAGAACGGAGGCGGACCTGTTCATTGATAACATCTATGCTGCGCTGAAAGAACGAGGCATGTGGGCACTGACACGACATGATTCGCTATTGATCAGGTCAAATGACCTTTTGCTCGTAAAAGAACTTGTGGCAACATGCCTCTCCCCTATTGGTTTCAGGTATACCATATCGGTGAAATAGTTCGACAGGTATCTGATCCCTAAGAGAAAATCAAAAGTCTAAAAGACTTCCCGGCTTTACTCCAAGTTTTTCTGCCAGCAGAACGATATAACTTATAGTTGCATTGGTCTCGCCGCGTTCTATCCGGGAGATCTGGGTGGCGTGTATATCCAATGAGTTGGCAAACTCCTCGATACTCATTCCTGTTTTCACACGCAATTCCCGCACCTTTTTGCCAAAGGCTTTGATTGCTTCCTCATCCCGATAATGCCTGCTTTTAGACACACCTCAAAGGGACACAATCAGCAATTCTGACACAAACACATATATGTGTTATTTTGTCGGATTTGGCTATATTCGTCAGAAACAAACAGTTATTATGACGAAACTCACTTTCACTCTACTAGCCGCATGCTTGATCATGAAGACCGCAATATCAGCTCCATCTGATTCCACAGTTTTGCTATACAATACGGTTGACCTGTTTAACGGCACCACACACATACAAAAGGGTCAAAATATCTACATCGCTCAACCTTCTCACCAACCGTTGGCCGGAGTACATAGCTATGAACATATCTATGTATCCAGGGGTGAAAACATCGAGCAAAACCCAAAACTAGTTGGACATCCCAATTTCATCAGCAAAATTCTTGCATTAATATCTGGCAAAACTCGTGACAAATATTATGCTATGATAAAAGAACCGAAAGCAGACAAAACACTGTTTATTGATTTGAGCAATGCAATATTAGATGGTGAGATTGAGCTACCAGGCTCCAACCTGTTGAATTCACATGACTTGTTTATGGCTTATCTAAAGACGAAAGACTCTATCTCCGATGTGGACATCGACAATTACATTTTTTCATTTTATAATCAAAATAAAGGCCAAAACGAATTTGAACAGCAAAAGTTCTCAGCGGCAATACGAGACAGTCTTCTTAGGTACAAAAATTCACAAAGTCTATGTTTGAAGAACTTGCACTTTATCACCGAAGGAACACTTGGAGAATATGACTTTGCTAAACATGCATTTCCGTTATTAGGTCTACCCCGACAAAAACTATATCCAATCAAATTATCAGAAACAATAAGTGCCGTGGGTATAGAATTCACAAACCTTGAAGATGAAATACTTATACCAATGCCAGAAAATACTGCTGAAGAATTGACAAAACAGCTGAATCACCCAAAGAGAAACGTTTATTGCATTTACAGTTTTGACTATTTAGATAACGACACGATTCTCATTAAGACGGGGGGAATTAGTCCATCATTATCCAAGGCATTTGTAAAGACGGCGAGATTAACAAAGATCGACATATTTAAGGATGCTACTTTCAGCGATAAAATAACAACAATCAACCTATGATCGACCAGCATTATAGGAATAATTGTCTAAACACCGAACATCATATGAGTAACAAAACTGCCGTCCGAAACATATACACGCTTTTGATGACTACTATTATTTGGATAGTGATAGCATCCTGCGCAGATAATCCAACTATCTACAAAGACTCAGATACCAGGTTCTACTCAATATCTGAAAGGCCTAAAGTATTCATAGTGTATGACAACGATACCAAAACCTACTATAAAATAATTCAATTCAAAAACAGCTGGGAGCTATCTTTTCCCGGATATACAGAAGACTTTAATGTTGTGATAAATTCAGGATACCATCTTTATGACAATAAAGGATATAATGGGTATGATTTCAAGCATACCTACAACTCTCTTACAGGAGCTATTAACAAGGCAAGAAATAGCGGCGATATCTACACGCAAGTATTAGGAGACGAATATCAATTCAGAGATGGCAACTTGTATAGTATACATCCATTTAAAAAACTTACTAGAAATTAGTCATGAAAAAACCACTTTACATATTGATCTTGTTAGGCATCACCTCTTGCCGCCAGGACCGCCATTCTTTAGAGAATTACGATATGAGCAGGTACTGCAAAAAATATTATGTACTCGTAGAACCTAAAAACCCAACGCTTTATATTTTCATAAGTAAAAGACATGTAGATGATCGGTTTATCATTTGGAAGGATTATGATTATAAGAACAGCGGTTATGGCTTTTTGTACAATCTCTCCCTTGATCTCGACGGTGCTGTTGAGAATGGGGTTTATTCAAATGCTAATGAAGCTATTAAACATGCAAATGATGAACTTAAGAATACTGAGACCCGAAACTTCTGGTTGCAGAATATTGTACTATTGGACAAGGGTGAATGGTCAGCATATGGCGAGATACTCAGAGAAATTTGTGATTGATCATCATCTTTGAATATCCTCCAATCCTCCAAGCAGACGGCCCCCTATTCCTGCACCTCTACTTTGCTGCCGGGATGGAGGATGAATGGTAGATACGTACTTCTCTATTTACCCTTATATCCTTCTCCTGTAGAGTTACAATGGATCTGACCTGCCGCTCAGTGGTACGCACCTCTTCGAACCGGGTTCAGCATCACGTAACTAGAATGCCATCGGAACCAATTCTAAGCGGGCACTGTCTTTCTATATTCACCGTGCCCGCGAAATACCACCCCCTTTACCTTTTTGCTCCTCCGAAGAACGTGCATTTTTGACCGGGTCGTCGGGGCCGTCTGGACGTTGCCCGGGTTAGGGTTGAGCGACAAATGATTGGCAGGATCAAAACTTCCTGCCGCCAATGAGTTTGTTCGGGACTTGTCATCGTCCCATACCGGCGGTCAAGTTATAGCCAACACCGCCTACATCCTTTAAATACTTTGGGAAGCACTTAAAACGCATAGTTAGCGGTAATCGGCAAGACCATAAAAAGAGGTGAGTTTATACCACGATGTTTGTCTCGCTGTGAAAATATGATGTGTTTTCTACCCTATCAACCTGGCCATAGCATCTAATATCCGTTTAGCTCGTGCCGCGGCAGTTTGATATTCCAGGTGTGCTGATATCCACTCTTCAGCATATTGATTTTCGATCAATTTCCTGAACTCGTCCTTCAGGTATTCTTTTACCTGGTCATTTGACATTTTTATCTCCTCCCATATCCTATCCCTGTTATCTAAGACGAATATGATGTCCTCAAAATCAGAGCTGGTACGGCCGTCATTGCCTCCCCTGTCACCGAACGCTTCCAATTTACTCGCGATGAAATAAGGAGCAGTGAATATTTTCACGGAAACATGCTCATCCAATGCTATGATCTCTTTATTTGCAAAACCTTCGGGATACCATTTATTTTTGAAACCCAGGACGTCCTCTTCGGTAGGCATTACATCTACAATGAGCCCCTGGTGTTTATAGCGGCATATTACATTTGATTCAGCGTCTACTTCAAACCCGAGTTCATTCAACTTTTCCTGGACCTTTGTATACTCACCGTATGTTGCTATCTCCACCAATACGTCTACATCGTTCGTGGGTCTTACGTCCGCTTGTTCTGGCTTGTCAGCATATAGCGAGACGGTTGCACCTCCTACAAATACCACCCGTTTACCCAGCTCTCCTAAAGCATGGTAGACCCCTTTGATTCTAACAACATTAGTGTGATGGCTCACTGATCGATCGTTTTAGTTCTTCTATCGCGATATTCTTTTCTCTTGCTTTTCCCATGCGTAATACGTCCAGCAAAGCAAGCGAAAGGTACAAGCCGTCATCGCACTTTGCGGCATTCACCGCGTTCGGGTATAAGGGACGTACAGCGAGCCCCCGTTCATTGCCTTCAGGATCAGGCCAAACATACATCTGCTCAGTACTGAAATAGTTTTGCATGAATGGGTGGCTATGTGCGGTCGGGACGCCCCTTGCTATATTACCGGGTCGCTCCGGGAATATATATGGAAGGCCATGAACCAGAAACTCGAGCAGGGATTGTGTCCTTACTTTCTTTTTGTCGCTGTCTATTAGCCCGGATATTGTGCTCCGTTCAAGGGAGTTGGAGATTTCCGCGGTGCTCAGAAACAAGCTGCGGGCCAGATCTTTATTTTTCCATGGTGCCCCTTTGTAACCAATTACTTTTAGCAAGACCACAATGTCCTGGGGGCGCATGCTGTAGCTGTACATGACACAAATATAATTAAATTTACGGTTTATAAATCATAAACCATAAAATAATTAATTTAACCGACCTCCCGGGAAGTAAATGGTCAGTACGAAGAAAAGGAATGAAAGCGGTCAAAATAGAATGGTATATGACTGTATATCAGGCATCCACTGCTTCAAACAAATATAGAAATCCACTTTATAATTCCAATACCGGGAACAAATTGAAACATTTCACATTAGATAGTTGCTTTTGCGATCTTAATATCTATATGACAGTAGAAATGGTCTTTGAGATAAGATCGACCAGGCCTTTCTTGAACTTATCTAGTTCTATCGCCGTTATACCCGCTTGTTTGAGTGCAGCCAGTTTTATATCTGTAATCTGGCCTTTCACAAGGTCTTCCAGTTCGGCCGTGCTCATCAGACCGTCTTTCATCTGCTCGGTCCATCTGGCCAAGTCATCCTTCATGCCATTAAGTAATGCAAGCCCATCGTTCTTTGCATGATCGACATAATTCCTGGCCGTGGTCCCTGCCAATTGAATGACGCCGGTCTTAAGCGTGTTGAAGATGCTTTGAAAATCTATGTTTGACATATCATTCAGTTTAGCGTTATTGTTTTATTTTCTCGCTCTCCAGCTCGGCGATCTTATCAAAATGCCGGGACACCTGCTCTTTCTTGTTTGCGATATATGTGCTGCTCAAACCCTTATGACCGGCGCTCTGGGTCTGCCATAGTTTAACAAAGCCGCCAAAGGAACCTTCGTTAGGGTCCAATATCAATTTCCACATCTCAGCGGTCGCTTTGTTTTTGGGCCGGTGTATCTCGTACTCCTTTGCTTTTTCCAGTTCCAACAATACTCGGTCTACTTCCTCCTGGTGATCACTGATAGGATCTGTAGCAAGATCCATTACATGCGGCGCTTCGACCTTCGCTGATATCACCTGTTCGTAAGAATGCTGATCATACAGGGATATGGTCGGTCCGCATCCGGTCAATAAGATCGCGGAGAGTAGTATTACTCCAATACGGCTGAAAAAGTGTCTCATACCTGTGCGCATATTTAATGAGGTCTTTTGTCTGAACTCCTTCAAACGTCAGAAAAATACTGAATTTACACATTACAAAATACCGTGTTTTCACCCTTTCTTTTCGTAAAGTTTATCCTGAAGACTGGCGAGATAACAATCCAGTTCATCCAGGGGAAAAGAAATATTTCTTTTCAGTGGTTTTGTTATTTAAGAGAATAAACCATCTCAAAAGAAATCCTGCAGTATTTGGAAGGAAGGTGCAGGCAAAGAAAATTCAGCATAACTCTCTCCCCTCTCTCCCAGGTTAGCGACTTGGCGGGTAAGTAAGATAGCTGCAAAAACAGACAGAGAAACTGCCCTTAGCAAAGCTTTAGCAGTTATAAAGCCGACAACGTTCTAAGAGAATCTGAAACAATCTTTCTAAGGTGAATTTAAATTACCCAGTACTGTCCAGTAAAATCAATGGTTTGATCTTACTTGGTTGCTCAAAGTAAATATCATTAGACCATGCTTATTATTTGCCCGCTTTCGAAAATGTGGATATCTCCGGTCCCCAAAATTTGGAACAGGTATTTTTCTGTTCCTACCTTTGTTCCGAAAATGACATTTTTAAGAAAATGTAAATTATTTGACTTTAGACAATAAAAACGAACACTATGAAGTTATCTTATCATTATGTTGACGAACAAGCCGCAAAAAAAATTTTGAGGTATCGCAAAATGTTCCTACATTAGTTTTATTAAACTCTGTTTTACTTAACCAATTTTTAAACCTTCACTTTTATGCGTCCGACCTATCAAAGTTCTACTTATGCTTTCGTAGTTAAAAGCACTTTGTTCTTTTGGCTTTCCTTATTTGATCTTTTCCGAGCGGTCTGATTCCATAGCTGATTTTTACACTGTTTCACAGGCAATGTGCCGTATCCCAGCGGTATAGGGCTTGGTACCTCCTTGTTCTCTGTCCGGTCTTTTCTACTGTTAATCTATACAATTTAATCACAATAAACTTTTTTTTATGACTGATCCGATAAACATTATTGGCACTATACAGTTCACCAATTCGGGCTTACCCGTACAAAATGCAAGAATAGAATTATGGGACAATGCTGGCACGTACGGGATGCTGGGCAGCGTCAAGGCCGATCCAGCAGGCAAATTTAGTTTCTGGGTGGTCGATCCGATAGCCAGCCTGTTGGCCGCAAGTACGATCACGCCCAAGTACATCGTTTATGTGAACAATGTACAGGTAGCTGAACGTTCCATATCCGGCTACTCCGGTACTGTTACGGTCCAGGTGGATGAACCGGCTTTTGATGCAGGCATTCCTGACACTTCCGACCTTGTAACTACCACATCAATTACGGTAAAAGGGCGCGTGACCAATGGCAAGAACGTGCCGGTAACAGACCTCACCGTACAAGTATATGAAGCTAACCTGGGCAGTGGTATCCTGCTAACAGAAATAACGACCAATTGGGACGGATACTATGAGACTAAAGTAGGTCTGCGCAATTTGGGGAATTCAGCGACGGTAGCCAACAGGGCGCTGGTGGTCAAAGCTATCGACTCATCTGATACTGAGATCATATCCTCAGGTTATATCTTCAATCCAGCGGATGTAGTTGTGGCGGATCTGTCTACAGATGGTACCAGCTATACTTATTCAAGCTCAGAATATGATATGCTGGCTGCAGCTATAGCTGCAGTCTCTGGTAGTGTCAATCCTTATGCAAGCATTACTAATGACGAAGTAGACCTGACCAGTAGTCCTTACCCGGACATGATCGCCTACTTATCTAATGCCACAGGTAAAGCCAAAGAGACTGTTGCACTGACTTTTTATGCAAAGCTGTATGCTACCAGCTTCAACGTAACTTATAGCGGGTCCAGTCTGAATACTAAGCCCCTGTACTATGCACTATGCAAAGTACATGGCACCCGTACCAATCCGGTTATCAGGCTAAGGGAACAGATAATAAGGGACACCATAGACCTGGGCATTGACAGTAATTACATTGCTTCCTATTCAAGCGGACAGATCGATGCATTTGTTACCGCAGCATTAAGCTTCCAGTTAACGGAGCAGAAAGCCGAAGAAATTGCAGGAGAAGAGCCTGTTACCCTGAATGATATGACCCTGGCCATTTTTGGCAGCGGTAACCAGACCGATGCAGATCATTTTATCGCGCTTTACAGCTCTGCTGATTATTCCGACATCAATGATTTCTGGACGGACTATGAATCAACATACGGTTCAACGCTTACGGCCCTGGCAAAGAAAGGTGTCAGCCTGTTTCCCGTAACGGGCTTCCAGCCTGAAATGCTGGAGTTCCTGATGGGACAACTAACCGGATCAGATGATTTCAGCAGCCTGGCAGCCTGGGATGAGGCAACATGGCTGGGACATATCCAGGATCTTTGTACCGCAAACAGCAAGCTTTGCGTTCCTAAATTCATCAAAGGAGACATCACCGATGTAGGGAATGATGAGGTGAAGGAGACCTATGCCCAGCGTATGAAAGCAGCAGTGCAGGAATATTATCCTTTGGTTGCCATAAGGGCAGCACTGGATGGATCAAGCGGGGGAACCATAATAGAAGACTCAGCTGTCCGTACAGCCGTATCAACCTTTATCGGAAATAATCCCGGCTTTGATCTCCGGGTATCTATGATCCATGATATCACTTCCGAGAATACGGACATAGATCTTACGGACATAACGGACATTGAAGCTTTAAAATCAGGGCTCGCACCCTTCCAAAGGCTACTCACCGTTACCGGTGGACAGCCGGAAGCGCTCACAGCCATGGTCAAAGACGGAATAGATTCTGCCCAGGCCATTGCGAATACACCAGAAGACGATTTTGTAGACAACTATTCAGCAGTATTGGGTGGTGGGCCACAGGCACAACAGACCTATAATAATGCCACCACCATAGCAGCAATAGCCAATAACACCACGGCTACTGCCTTTGCGAATTTAAACCTGAATAACAACAATTATAACCCTGCATATAACCCTAACCCGGCTCCTGCTGGTCCAATAAACTACTTTCCACCGCGTCCCATACCTGTTTATCACCCGGTCGTAGACCCGACCACAGATCCGACATTGGAGAATATGTTCGGCAGCCTGGATTATTGCTGTTGCTGCCACTGTATGTCTTTGTACAGCCCTTCGGCATACCTGACGGATATGCTGCATTTCCTGAAATCCAACAATGTCGACGGATACAATGAGTTGATACGCAGAAGGCCGGACCTCATCTATATTGACCTTACCTGTAAGAATACTGATACAGCATTGCCCTATGTGGACCTGGTCAACGAGCTTTTAGAAAAGAACATCATCGGATTCACTGCTCCAAGTTCATTCCAAACCAATGGTACCGAGTCCGACCTGGCAGGACATCCCGAACACGTTTATAAAGATGCTAATGGAGTATATCAAAAATATAATGGCTTTTCAAGTGTTTATGATAGCACATTGGCTAATGCCATTTATCCAAACGGCTTACCCTTTAACCTCGCTCTGGAAGAGTCACGGACATATTTAAAACATCTGGGCATCAGCAGATACGATGCAATGAATTTATACATGCCTTATAATCCTGTCGCTCTTACCCAGAATACACAAATGCCACATGATCAGCTAACATTGTACTCTGCCTGTGTCGAATATCTTGGGCTTTCACAAACCGAGGCCGATATTGTTACACGTACCCACAACCTGTCTGTTTACCCATGGCTGTTTTATGGCTTACCGGCAAGCTATATGACACAAAATAATGCAGTAGTGGATCCAGCCAATCCTGCACTGCTGTTAACAGGGAGTTGGGATATTGATGTCTTAGCTAAACGTATTGACGTTCTATTGCATTATGCCAACATCACCTATGATGAACTTCTCCAGTTACTATCAACAAAATCGCTCAATAGTCCGGCCCTTGTAAGTATTGCAGCACACGATGATGCAAGTCCGGATACTTGTGATCTTACCAAATTAAAACTTAAGGCTACATTCGGCAATTCGCAGGTAACTAATTTCCTGAAGAAAATGTATCCATTCATGCGTCTCGTCCGCTCGACAGGATTATCGATTTATGAATTGGACACTTTGGCAAATTCAGTCGGGATAACCGGCGGTTATATTGACAATTATGACTTAATAAACCTAAGTAGGGCACTCTCAATTGGCAAGAAGCTGGACATTGATCCTGCTATATTAGTTGGCTGGCTTTTCTCATTTAGCAAATTTGGATATTACAAATACGGGTGTTCAGATGTTCAAGCGGTCCCATCCACATATGATAGCATATTCCGCAACCCTTCAGTATTCAATCCTACACTGAGTATATTTGACTTAGGCATCGGCCCGACTTTCGCACAAAATACTGCCATTATCGCTAATGTGTGCGGCTTAAAAGAAGAAGATATTCTCCTGCTATATGATTTCATTATTTTATACCTGTCTCCCAATGTTGATATACCACAAAACTATGCTGCCGGGTACTACAAGCTATCTGATGTCCCACACAGGCTACAACGCTCAGGGCTAAGCCGTCTATATACCTACGCTCAGCTAACAAAAAAATGGGGGATAACTGTTAAGGAATTAATAACATTATTTAAATTCCTCGGCTTTGAAAATATCTACGCTATGGGTGACGCAACCCCTGTCCCATACCTAAATTTTACATTGACTGTACCTCCTCCGGATTGGGATACTTTGGTTAAAATGGACAAAATGATTGATCTGATCAAAAAGTCTCCCTTTTCTATTAACGAATTAAATTACCTTCTTGCAAATGTTGACGAGAGATCAGTTTATACAGCTGCGGAAATTACCATAGAATTATTCTATGAGGACTTGCGTAATGAACTAAAGAAATTCCCGCTTATTGATAATACACAACAGGTCATGACCCCTGCGGAGCAAGACCTGGTACAAAAGTTAGTCAATACGGTATACCAGAGTTTCAGCAAACAATTTGGTATCCCTTCAGCCTGGGTTGAGACCATGATAAGCGACGGTTTCTCTCAAACCTCACCAAATGCACCCGGCGGGTTTCTTGGAGATATTATAGATGATGATTTTGTTTCGACCGACTACGATCTTGATCCGGACACCATAGCCGCACAAGTTACACCACCTGCTGTTTTAAACGACCTTTATTATCAATACCGGTATTTCCATAAGGTATCGTTACTTGCCAATAAATTAAAGCTTAGAACGGTAGAATTTAATTACTTGTATAGTAATCCTGATATCATCGACTATCCGTTTAGCACTATCCTTAATGGGAGTCCGGTAAACACTCCTGTGCTATGGGGGTCGCAATACCTTCAAACCGAAAGGTTAATCAAATGGATACAGGTACGGGATAAATTAGGGATAATAGATACCGACTTTATAGCTTTCCTTGCTAAGGCTGAGGACAGTAATCTTAATAACACCTTCTTCACAGACTGGCAAGCTATGTTAGCCGCCAACTCAACATGGGGTGACTTTTTACCGACACTGCTTGGAACATCTGTGGGCAATTCGCCAACTGGTCTGTTACGGGTTACATCACCAGATAATTTTAGACCACGTAATACCAGTAGTCCGGAATTAATATTATCTATAATAGATATTATGTCCTGGACCCGCCGCATCGGTTTAAACCCCGACAAAATTCAGAAGGTGCTGCTGGGCAATCTTGTACTTGATGACTCGGACAAGATACTACAGGCTGCAAAAGGCAAACACAGGGACAGTGAATGGAATAAGATCGCCAAACCGCTACGTGATGTGCTCAGGGAAAGGCAAAGGCAGGCGTTGGTTAGTTATACGCTTGCAAACCCTGACGCCATAAATCACAAAGTGTGGTTCAAGGAAAATGATCTTTATGCATATTTCCTGATAGATGTGGCCATGTCCCCCTGCATGAAGACATCGCGCATCAAACAGGCGATCAGTTCCGTTCAGCTCTATGTGGACCGGATCATGCTGAACCAGGAATATACCCTTACATCTACGCCCATTACCTTAAATGCAAAACTTACCAAACAATGGAACACCTGGCGCAAATGGTACCGGGTATGGGAAGCCAATCGAAAAGTATTCCTGTATCCCGAGAACTGGCTGGAACCTGAGCTTCGTGATGATAAGTCGCCATTCTTTGAAGAGTTCGAAACACAATTGGCACAGGATGACATTACAGATGACCATGTATACGACGCCATGGACCAATACCTAAAAAAGGTGGTTGAAGTAGCCCGGCTGGAACCGGTTGGCACCTGTGACTACTATGATGAGCCTTCTAAAAAGACAATTACACATGCAATAGCCCGTACTTATGGAGAACCCCATAAATATTACTATAGAAAACTGGAAGATGAATTATGGAGCCCATGGGAGTACATAGATGTAGATATAAAGAGCGAGCACATTGTACCGTTCGTTTGGAATAACAGATTACATCTCTATTGGCTAAGCTTTAAAGAAAAGCAAAGCCAAACAAAAATAACAAGTCGTGTCGGTGCGAATTATGTATCTGGTCCATATGCCGCTCATAATGACTGGTTCTATAATAGGCAATTAGAATTGAACAATAACCCTCCAATTGACCCCAACAATCAACCTGTTGTAATGACAGCATTATATACACTAGTGCCCCAAAAGCAGTTAGAGATATCATTAAATTGGAGTGAATACAAAAATGGTAAGTGGCAAAAACATCAGGTAGCTAAAGAAAAGATGTTAATGAAAATACATCCATATTTAGATAAGGCGTTACAAGAAAAGTTTGAGAACAATACAGTAAACCAAAGCTTCTACAATGCTTTAACTAAAAACAGAACACTTACTACAACTGAAATGGTACAGTCAATGTTCTATTTGTACCCTGGCAAAGACCCAAATGTTGATCACCTTTATTTAAAAGTATTTTTTAATCATGACGATATCGTAGGATTAAGTCAAAACCCAACAATTTATATTCATTCAACACATTGGTTTCGCATAACAGATGCAAATGCCGAGCCTGAAGTATTCTATCCTATTGGTGGAGAACTGAATTTCATAGCACCGTCCGGCACATTTCATGCAAACATGAAATTTACTGAGTTCTTCTGGAACGGAGATCATCCGTTAGTATACGATCAATATACCTCCCCCGGCAACTATTTTCCTTATTATAATTATTACTTGGAAAGTAATGTTACAGAATCACAACAATGGATCCAGTCCTCAGCGAACATATTGAATAGCACAGGTCCAAATGGCATTTATAATGTTGTAATCAAATCGAACTTTTCTAAAACACCTCTCGAAAATCAATTCTTCTTTTATGATGACAAGAACACCTACTTCGTTAGGAAAGCTACACCAAAAATTAATATATATTATATAGATCCTAGTCTCTATAATCTCAACCTGAATGACCCGCATATAAACTACCATGCTGCGGTTTTGACCAATTGGAAATACTACTTCCAAACGTTTTATCATCCCCAGATAAAGAACTTTCTTAGGACTTTTAATACACTTGGGTTTGATGGGTTGCTTGATCTCAACATGCAGATACAGGACGATTCGATGAACTTTGTTAGCGACTATCAACCAAACCAAAGTTTAGTACATCCCTGGTGGCCGACAGATATCGTAGACTTCAATATTGCAGGTGCTTATTCTATTTATAACTGGGAAATATTCTTCCATATTCCCCTGATGATCGCCCAAAGGTTAAGTGAGAATCAAAAGTTCTCGGAGGCCAGAAAATGGTTCCATTACATCTTTGACCCAACGAGTACGGTGATTTTAAACAACCAACCCCCCAATCCTGCTAGTCAGGCTGAACAGAGGCAATGTTTCTGGAAGTTCATGCCTTTCTACATACAGGCCGGCTATAATATCCAGACGCTAAACGACATTCTTGTCCTGATCAACTGGGGTAATGACGCAGCCGTTGCACAGGTGAAACTTTGGGAGGCAAACCCTTTTAATCCTTATGTTATTGCACGCTTACGTATGCTGGCTTTCATGAAATCGGTTGTCATGAAATATGTGGACAACCTGATCGCCTGGGGAGACATGCTCTTTGAACAAAATACCATTGAGTCGATCAATGAAGCTACACAGTTGTATATATTGGCTGCCAACATCCTCGGTGAACGCCCGGTAGAAGTGCCACAACGGGTAACAACATCCCCGAAATGCTTCCATGACATCGAAAATTCACTGGATGCCTTCTCGAACGCTGCAGTGAATATGGAAACGTATATGCCCCATAACACAGGGCCGGTATTGAATGCCGGTGGCAATAAGGCGCCCTTAAAAATGTTCTATTTCTGCCTTTCTCCTAACGATAAGCTACTGGCTTACTGGGATACTGTGGCGGACCGCCTGTTCAAGATACGCAACTGCAGGAACATACAGGGCCAGGTACAACAACTGCCACTGTTCCAGCCGCCTATTGACCCGGCCTTACTGGTACGCGCTGCCGCAGCGGGTGTGGATATAAGCAGTGTACTGAATGACATTAGTAATGTCAACCTGCCTCATTACCGCTTCAATTACATGTTGCAGAAAGCAAACGAATTCTGCAATGACATCAAAGCTTTGGGTAGCGGGCTCCTGTCTGCCCTGGAAAAGAAGGATGCAGAAGACCTTGCTTTGTTACGTTCCGGACTCGAACTAACCTTGCTTGATAGTGTAAAAAGAATGAAAGAGTCGCAACTGGATGAAGCCAATGCGAACCTGGATGCCCTGAATAAATCAAAAGAAGTGACCCAGGCGCGTTATGATTATTACAGCTCCCGCCCTTATCTCAATACCAGGGAACAGGAGCATCTTAATTCCCTAAAGAAGGCTAGTGCGCTTCAAATAACCCAGGCTGCGATACAGGGTGTTTCCTCTACGCTGTCTATGATCCCGCAATTCCATGCACAAGCCACTTTCGCAGTAGGTGCAAGCTGGGGCGGTCAACATTTGGGTGCAGCCATGCAAGCAGCCAGTGCAGTGCTCGGCATCAAAGCCATGCAGGAAAACTACAAAGGTAATGTGGCCAATATCATGGGCGGTTATGACCGCAGGAAGGATGATTGGGATTTCCAGATGAGAAGCGCTAAAAAGGAACTGGAACAAATAGACAAGCAGATCATTGCCGCTGAGATACGTGTAAACATTGCTGAAAAAGACCTGGAAAGCCAGGAGATCCAGATCGAGAACAACCGCAGTGTTGATGAGTATATGCGCAGCAAGTACACCAATAAGGAACTGTACAACTGGATGATCACCCAGATATCAACCACTTATTTCCAGGCATACCGCCTTGCTTATGAAATGGCCAAGAAAGCCGGCAGCTGTTATGACTTCGAATTGCCTTTTGCTGAAAAGAGATCGGATGAGATCATACAGTTCGGTTACTGGGACAGTCTCAGGAAGGGTCTGCTGAGCGGCGAAAAGTTACAGTACGACCTGCGCAAGCTGGAAGCTGCTTATCTTGACGAAAACAAACGTGAACTGGAATTGACCAAGCATGTTTCCCTTGCTATGTTAGACCCCGAGCAACTGCTCATATTGAGGGATACTGGGTCTTGTACGGTTGATCTGCCATTATGGTTATTCAATCTCGATTATCCCGGGCATTACAACCGTCGTTTGAAATCTGTTAGTTTAAGCATCCCTTGTGTAGCCGGACCATACACAACAATTGCATGTGAATTGTCCCTGACACACCATAAGATATGTGACATCAATGACGATATCTTCTCAGAAGGGAATCCTGTCGGGCAGATCATTGCAACAAGCAGTGCACAAAATGACAGTGGCTTGTTTGAAATGAATTTCCGTGATGAACGCTACCTGCCTTTCGAAGCGTATGGCGCCATCAGCACCTGGACCTTATCGTTCGTAGACAGTCGCAAACTGAGACAATTTGATTACAACACGATATCTGACATCATAATGCATGTGAAATATACGGCACAAGTAGACGATACTAAGGCAGCAGGCACTATAACAGATTTGGAAGCGCTATTTGATGGGAACCCTGCACCTTTACCAAGGTACTTCAGTGTGCGTCATGAATTCAGCAATCAATGGTTCGATGGTTTCAATAGCCTGGTCGACAACCATAACAGCAATCATGTGGCCAGGCAAATAACACTTACCGTACGGCACAACCAGTTCCCTGATTATTGTAAAGACCGCCAGATAAACCTGAAAAGCATGACATTTTATCTGAACCCGGCTGCGGTAAATGCGTCTCCGCCAGTTTATACCATTGACATAGATGCTACGCACTTTGATCTGAGCCCGTCAAATGAGAATCTTTTTACAAATACTTATACGCTGCCTACTACTGTAATTGCAGGTAACGATGACAGTGTAGATATAGAATTCAAACTGTACAAATTTGATACTCCAAATGATCTGAGCATTGATGAAGATGAATTAAACGATCTGTTCATACTTTTTGAATACGAGTTAACATAGTCAGTAAGCATTTTTTTCAAACTATAAAACAATTTTCATTCACTTAAAAAAACGTTTAACGTTATGGCAGCACCAAAATATTATCCTGCCCCGCAATTGCCCGCGGACATTGCCTACCAGGATATTTTCGACGCTATTACAGATGTCGTGGACACCAAACTCCTCGGCACACTCCACGACAACGTGGACACCTTGATGAACACGCTTTGCACACCTGGTGGCACGCTCGTTGAGCCTACCCGTCCCGTCACCGTCGCGGACGAGTCTACCTGGGACACCTATCGCGCTGCGATAGCCACCTATTACAGTACCCTGAACACGACCCGGCAGAGCATACAAAACGACATGGAAAATGTCGCTACCGGCCTGCAGGGCATCCTGGGAATGCTCCCGCCCAATGTCTGGGTGGAGCTTAGCGCCGATAACGTGTCCAGCGGCTGGCCCGGCAGCCCCCCAGACGATCCCGTATACTATGGCTGGCATACTTTCGATGCCTCCGCCGAATATGTGCCCCAACTGCTGAAGCTGGACGCTTCCTACGATCCCGCAACCTATCCGCTGGCCGACGGGGAAACTGATCCCGACCATGTGACAGTGCTGACCATAGATGCGGTACTGGCAACAGTAACCGATTTCGACCAGGACGCGCTCACCAGGGTACTGGCGGGTGACTATTCCGGCCCGGTATCCTAAACATAACTATCCCTGCTCATGTTCCCATGAGCAGGGATACCTTACCAGGCATGAAGGATTTTGTGTACATAGCATTCATTGAAAACTTTTAAACCGGGTCTTTATGAACCAGGAAAATAACAGGTCCGCTGCTGCGGGGAAGGTAGCTTCTCCCCAGCAAAGCGGGACCAAAGCCTATCCGTTGGACGCCTATTCCAACCCAAGCAATACGCAGCAGAACGATGAGGAGAAAAGCCCTTATTATAAGTCGGCTGCGCCATCCATCAGCCTGCCCAAAGGCGGCGGGGCCCTGAAGGGCATCGATGAGAAATTCACTGTGAATGCCGTGAACGGCACAGCATCCCTGCAGGTAGCCTTGCCGCTTACACCGGGACGCAGTGGCTTCACACCCTCGCTGTCGCTGCAATACAATTCCGGCAGCGGCAACAGCGAGTTTGGCCTGGGCTGGGCTTTAAGCCTGCCTGCCATCCAAAGAAAGACAGACAAAAAACTACCTCAATATAATGATGCGGGAGCAAGCGACGTGTTCCTGCTGGCAGGCGCTGAAGACCTGGTACCTGTATCTTCCGGCGATGAGACCTATGGTTCCCCGGTGGTTACCTATCATGTCAACACCTACCGCCCGCGCATAGAAGGGCTCTTTGCACGTATCGAGCATATTACCAGCGACGGTATCGATGGCAGCTGGTGGCGGGTGACCACTAAAGACAATATCGTTACCTATTACGGGTTGACCGGTACCGGTCGCGTCAGCGACCCGGGTGATGACCAACGCATTTTCAAATGGCTGCCCCAATTAAGCTATGACCACAAGGGCAACATGCAGTTCTATGAATACATCAGCGAGAACCTGGACAACGTTCCCGTAAAGGTGCATGAGCGCAACCGACTGGCTAACCCCGATTCCTTCACCAATACCTACCTGAAACGCGTAAAATACTGCAACCGTGATCCCTTCATGGATGCAGACATAGACGTATATTACCCTGAACTACCAACGAGCGATGTATTCTGGATGGAAGCTGTGCTGGACTATGACGACCATAAAGATCATGACACTCCGCCCAGCCCGCCGGACCCCAATCCCGAGGCAGATGTGCTTACACCCACGCCTAATCAAACCTGGCCCTGCCGCAAAGACCCTTTTTCGGATTTTCATGCAGGTTTTGAGCTGCGTACTTATCGCCGTTGCCGCAGGATACTTATGTTCCACTATTTCCGGGAAATGGACACGGTCAGCGGTACTATCGCCCCACACCTGGTGCGCTCGCTGGATATGAGCTATCACCATGATGATACTACTGATACCTATGCAGAAGCTGATTTTATTACCTCCTTTATTCAGAATGGCTATACCGAAAAGGATGGCGTGTATGTAAAGCGCTCCCTGCCGGCCATGAGCATGGATTACCAGATGCTGGAATGGAACACGCAAATACAAAACGTCTCGAAAGAGGATGTAAAAAATGCACCCCAGGGACTTACCGGCGCTTACCAATGGATCGACCTGTATGGTGAGGGCCTGCCCGGCATACTGACCGAGCAGGCGAACGGCTGGTTCTACAAGACCAACCTTGGTGATGGGCATTTTACACCGGCACTGGCCGTTGCGCCCAAACCCTCGCTCAATGGCCTGGGCAGCTCCCTGCAATGGGCAGACCTGGATGCGGACGGCCGCAGGCAGGTAGTAAGCCGTACAGGGGCGCTGCAAGGATATTACGAACTGGATGATGATCAAAAATGGCAAAGTTTCAGGGCCTTTAAAAAGAATATCAATATCGATTGGAACAGCCCATATACCAAGATGCTGGACCTCAACGGTGACGGGCGCCCCGATGTGCTGGTAACCGAAGACCGGGCCTGGACCTGGTATGCCAACGAGGGAACGGATGGCTTTGATGTGGGCGGTAATGCGCAGAATTTCTCTGATGAAGAAAAAGGCCCCCGGCTTTTATTGAACGACCAGGTGCAGAGCATCTTCCTGGCCGATATGAACGGAGATGGCATGACCGATATCGTACGCATTAAGAACGGGGAAGTATGCTACTGGCCCAATATGGGTTATGGCCGCTTTGGCATGAAGGTGAGCATGAGCAATGCCCCTAAATTTGACCGTCCCGATATATTCAACCCGGCATACATCACCCTCGCCGATATCAGCGGCACAGGCGCTGCCGATATCATTTACCTGGGGCATAATAAGTGCACTGCCTGGATCAACCTTGCAGGCAATGCGCTCAGCGATGCTGCCGATATCAATCCTTTGCCCGGTACCGACCAATACAGCAAGATCGGTGTCATGGACTTCTTAGGCAATGGTACGGGCTGCATCGTATGGAGCTCACCACTGCCGCAGCATAGCTATGCACCTATGCGCTATATCGACCTCATGGGCGGCAATAAGCCTTACCTGATGAACTCCTATAGCAATGGTATGGGCAAAACGGTGGCGCTCACTTATAAAAACTCCACGCAATACTACCTGGAAGATAAAGCTGCAGGCGCGCCCTGGGCTACGCGCCTGCCCTTCCCGGTGCACTGCATACAACAAATAAGCACCAGCGATGCTGTAAGCGATACATCCTACACACAGACCTATACCTATCATCATGGATATTATGACCACGAGGAGCGCGAGTTCCGCGGCTTCGGGAGGGTGGAAAGTACTGATACGGATGTTGCCGTGGTGGACAGCAGCCCGGTAGATACGCTCGACCAGGACCCCGTGCTGACCAAGACCTGGTACCATACCGGGGCATGGATGCGTGAAGGCACTTTGCTGGAACGCTTCGCAACCGAATATTACAACAATACCAACTGGAAGCTGGATGATGTAGCGAGCTTCCCGGATGGACTGAATGCACAGGAACTGCGTGAAGCGCACCGGGCGCTCAAAGGCCAGCCCCTGAGGCAGGAGGTATATGCCCTGGACGGCGGCGACCTTGAAAGCAAACCTTACATGGTAACGGCCAACAGCTATATCGTAAAGCTCATACAGCATCTTGGCAATAATCGCTATGCCTCCTTCTTCAGCCACCAGCAGGAGAACGTGGTGTGGCATACCGAGCGCAATGATGATGACCCGCGCATACTGCATGACATGGTGCTGGCCATAAATGATTACGGCGATGTGCTGGAAGCAGCCAGGATATCCTATCCAAGAGCATCCATACCTACGCTGATACCCGCTACGGCTACCTCACTGCCCACAGCTACGCAAACAGTACTGGAGGATGTACAGCAGGCCATGCTCGTTTCTTATTCCATTAACGCATACACCAACGATATAACCACCTCCCAGGAACACTACCGTGCCTGCATGCCCTGTGAAGCGGCAGTTTATGAACTGCATAACCTCTCTGTGCCCACAGGCCTATGGCTGCTTGCGGACATGAAGGATGCCCATGACGGCATCAGCACCGAAATAGATTTTTCGGAAGCGCCGGGCACCACTACCGAAAAAAAGCGCCTGCTTTCCAAAACAAGGATCTTGTATCTCTCTGATGATACAACTACCATATTGGACCTTGCTGACCTGGAGGCCCTGGGCCTGCCCTACCAGCAGTACCAGCTGGCTTTTACCGGCGACATACTGGATAACTACTATGACGGCCATGTGGACAGCGGTACTCTTGCTGATGGACAATACCTTGCCGATACGGACATCAGCCAGTTCGGCAGCAGCGCCGAGAACTACTGGCTGCCCTCCGGCACCATGCAGTACGATGATCCGGGTACGCAGTTCTATACACCGGTAAGCTATACCGATCCCTGGGGCAATGTGACCACGGTAAGTTACTGGGACAATGGTACAGAGAACTACTACCTGCTGCCCCTGAGCGTTACAGATGCCAAAAGCAATGTGAATACCGTGTTGGCCTACGACTGGCGCTGCCTGCAGCCCGGCTCGATGCAGGACATGAACGAGAACATCAGCGAGATACTGTACGATGGGCTCTGCATGCCCGTGGCCATGGCCCTGAAAGGCAAAGGCAGCGAGGCCGATGAACTGGACGGCATAGACCCCGATGATACTACTGATATTAGCAACCAGGCTGCCTTTTGGGTTGACCCTAAGTCTTACGCGGCCGACCTGCTGCAAAATGCTACCTGGCGCTGTGTGTATGACCTCGAGGTGCAGCCCACTGCCGTGGCCATGATAGCCCGGGAACTGCATTACGCGTACTGTGTGGCCAATAGTGTGGATAGCCCCCTGCTGCTGCGCTTCAGCTATACCGATGGCCTGGGCAGGCTGGCCATGCACAAGGTGCAGGCAGCCGATGACCCCGACAGCAGCCCGGTGGAAGAGCGCTGGATCGGCAGCGGCAAGACCGTGTACAACAACAAGGGCAAGGCTGTGATGCAGTTCGAGCCTTATTACAGCGATACACATGCTTATGACAACACAGAGGCAGCAACTGCGGTGGGTGTGAGCCCGCGCATACACTACGATCCCCTGGGCCGCGTGGAGCGTACCGACCTGCCCGATGGCAGCTTTACCAAAACGGAATGGGATGCCTGGACCCAGGTAAGCTATGACAACAACGATACCGTGACCGATAGCGACTGGTACACGGCTGCCACCGGCGGCAGCACCGAGGAGCAGGACGCCGCAGCTAAAGCGGCGGAGCATGATGACACGCCCACGGTGGTGTTCCTCGATACCCTGGCACGGCCCTTCTATACCATACAGCACGACAGGTATATCGATACGATATGGACCGATGCCTTTTACTACAGCTATGTGGACCTGGATATATTGGGCAACCGTATGGCCGTGCACGATGCGCGCGGCCTTACGCCACTCAGCTACAGCTACAATATGCTGAAGGCTGTGCTGAAACAAATAAGTGTGGACAGCGGTACGCAATACATGCTGGCGAATGCCGATGGACAGCCCCTTTATGCCTGGGATGCCGACGACCGGCAATTCCACTTCACTTATGATGAGCTGCGCAGGACACTGACCAAAGAAGTAGACCCCGGCACAGGGTATAAGGTGCTGGAAGTAATGGTATATGGTGAGGGACAGGTAGATGATACCGACCACAACCTGCGCGGCAAACCTTACGAAATATACGATGGTGCGGGCCTGCAAAGCATAGAGGGCTACGACTTTAAGGGTAACCCGCTAAGCACGGTACGGCAGTATACCGAGGATTTTACCGCTCATCCCGACTGGACCACTATAGGCAGTGTGGATATGGAAACAGCTAGCTATACCACTACCATGGCCTACGATGCCCTGAACCGGCCGGTTAGCATGACCACGCCTGAAGGGGGCATTACCACCTATACCTATGAGGACAGCGGCATGCTCTACCATGTGCATGTGGAGAACGCCGGCGGTGTGGGCGCTTTCGATACCGATATCGTCAATGCCATTTATTACAATGCCAAAGGCCAGCGTACCAAGGTGCAGTATGAGAATGGCGCTACCACTACGTACGAGTACGATGCCAATACCTTCCGGGTTACCCGGATAAGGACCACCCGCAGCAGCGACAGTGCGGTGCTGCAGGACCTGAAATACTGGTACGACCCGGTGGGCAATATTACCATACAGCAGGACGCTGCACAGCAAACGGTGTATTTTGATGGCGCCGTGGTCAGCCCCGATAAGGACTATACCTATGATGCGCTCTACCGGCTCATACAGGCCGAAGGCAGGGAACATGCCGTGAACACCAGCCCGCCATCTACGGCGGAGGCCAGCTGGAATGATACAGGCCGTACGGGCCTCAGCCCCCTGCCCAGCGACTATACGGCCCTGCGCCGCTATGTACAGTATTACAGCTACGATGAGGTGGGCAATATGCTGGAGATGAAGCACACCTGTACCGACAGCTCCCAGAACTGGACGCGCGACTTTACCATCGATAGCGCAAGCAACCGCTTGCTTTCTGCCGATGTGTTGTACAGCCCGGTGATCACCGAAGACTATACTTACGACAACCGGGGCAACCTTGTAGATGGTATGAGCCATTTAGGTAACCCGCTCTTAAGCCCGCCGGAATATGCCATGACCTATAATGAGCTGAACAGGCTGGAGAAGGTGATCGTGAATGCGGATATCACCTGTTATTACCAATACGACAGCAATGGCCAAAGGGTACGGAAGGTGAAGGTGGATGATAACCCCAGTGGCTATACCCATGTGCGCAAATACGTGGGCCAGTGGGAACTGTACAGCCAACTTGATATGGGCTCATCACCTCCGGGTGACCTGGTGCTGGCCCGCGAGAGCCTGCATGTGATGGACGACCAGGCAAGGGTGGCTTTAATAGACACAGAGACCACCGCCACCACTCCCACACCGGTACTGCGTTACCAGCTCAGCAACCATCTCGGTACTGCTTCGCTGGAGCTGGACGAAGATGCTGAGGTGATCAGCTACGAGGAGTACTATCCCTTTGGAAATACCAGCTTCCAGGTGGGGGATACCACAGGGCTGGTCTCACTGAAGCGGTACCGATATACAGGTAAGGAACGGGATGAGGAGACTGGGTTTTATTATCATGGTGCACGTTATTATGCGCCTTGGTTGGCGCGTTGGTGCGCAGTGGATCCGATTAATATCGAGATGTATAACGCGTTTACCGGACGACCTGATAAAAACTTGAGTAGACAGTTTATAGAGCTGACGGCTTCGTCTTATGAATATTGTTATGCGAATCCAATAAGGTTTAATGATCCAAGCGGGGAACAAGTGCCATACGATCTGATGATTAAAACGATATCTTTCATTATTCAAAAATCATCACAGTCTACAGATATGTCAAGCCTTGGCATATCAGGGACATTTGGACTTATATCTGAGAGTATAAATCAACCATTAGGACGTGTAGGGAACACTTTAGCAACCCCTAATAATCAGTTAGGTTTGAGACCAATACCTAAATTTGATAGAAGCTATGACCGAGGGGATGGAGCATTGTTTATTGGATCAAAATCAAACGTTATCAGAAAAACTACTGAATACAATGCCAATGTAATGTCCAATCTTTTTTTACTTATTCCTGGAGGTAGTTCGGACGTTGGAGTTGGAAAATTATCTGAACTAAATATTGGTTTTAAACCATTAGAAAGAACTGCAAGGGCTGGAGAGACGTTAGTTGAAAAAAGTGGGATTGTAGAACATAAAATTGGGGTTAATTACTCTAATTTTGGAGGTGAGTTCCTTGATGACGCAATTAGAATGATAGATCAGCCACTTTCAACAAAGGTGAAAGGAATTGAAGAATTATTTGAAAATGGAAGAGTTGCAAAAGCAAGTGAATTGAAAAAATATGCAGAAGCTCAAAAATGGCAACTTTCTCAAACTGCAGGAGGGCCGTTAAAATATACTGATGAAAACGGAGTTACTAGAATTACAATTAAAAAAGGAAGTACAAGAGCAGAAGGGAGCGATTTCCCACATGTTGAATTACGAAATGCAGCGGGTAAACGTATAGACATTAGTGGCAATGAAGTAAGCAGAAAGAGTATCGAAAATCACACTCAGATTATTTATGATTTAAAATAAACATGAAATGAGTAATTATATTGAATGGAAAAACTTTAAAAATATTTATCTAGAAGACAGTTATGTTATTGACATAGCTGAACAGGAGAATGCTTTTACATTTTCAGTAGAATTCGTTTTGTTAAAATCACATCCATTATTTCATCCCCCAGAACCTGGCGAGGCTCATTGTTATAAAAGAGGTAAAATAATTTTCCCGAACCCAATTGAGGTTGTTTGGATAGAAAAAAAAATGCATCCGATAGTTGATATTACTGAGGACGTTGATTTTGGTAATATTGATACATTTAATTTTGATGGTAGCAATTATCATTTAACAGGTGATTGGGGAAATATTATGATTAAATCAGACCCTCCTTTATTACAGTTTGAATAGTTTAGATAATATTGATTAAATATTTCCGACGTTGTTGGTGTTCTTCACCAACAACGGCAAAGTAGGGGCTAATAGTTTCCGTTGCGACTTGATATATTTAGATTGTGAATATTATTTTTGTAGCTGATAAGGCAAAATTATAGCTTACACATAGTTTAAATATCGACCGTAAAGTGTAGATGGAAACGAACTATAACCGTGGATCACAAAGCAATTATTCAATACCCTAGCCACCAGGAACCGTATCAGCATCCACTGGTCTCATGTATCATGCCAACGAGTGCCGCAAGAAGAAATTTTATCCTTTTTGCTGTCCTTTTTTTTCAAAGGCAAAGCTACCCTAATACAGAGCTTATCGTTTTAGATGATGAAGCAGGCGCAATTGAGTATTTGATACCATCAGCGGATAATATCAGGTATTATAAAACAAATAGGAAATTAAGCACGGGAGCAAAAAGAAACCTTGCCTGTGAGCATGCACATGGCGAATACACCCTCAACTGGGATGATGATGACTGGTATGCTCCTGACTGGATAACACGGCAAGTAAACGCACTGCAACAAAGCGATAGCGATATCTGCGGCCTGAAAGACTTCTATTTTTACCGGCCATCGGAACACGCCGCCTGGAAATACCGTTACTATAATTCAAAGCGCGATTGGGTGGCCGGTGCCACCATGGCCTATAAACGTAGTCACTGGCGGTGCTACCCATTTAAGGATATGCAGGTAGGAGAAGACAATGATTTCGCCTGGAATTCGGGGGGAAAGGTCTTTGCCCATTCTTATATCGATGGCTTTGTATCCATATTGCACGACAACAACACCAGCCCTAAAAACACGAAAATCTGGCAAAAGCAGGATGTCGCCACCATTGAGCAAATACTAAAGGACGATATGCATTGCTATAAGAGTATGCAAGCCGGCTGATCGCTCAGTTTCAGCAATCATTTCTGGGGCTGGGGCGCTGAAGATTGTGAACTGTTGAAACAGTTTGAGGATATAGGCATAGAGATACAACGCAGACCTGGGCGGTTTAAAAGCCTGCCGCATAAACGAGCAGTGGACAAAACAGAATACAGCAAAGACCTGGAACTCTTCAAAGGCCAGCGCCCCGAACAGGATGGCCTGGATCATTGCGATCATGAGATCATAGGGGAAGAACAGAAAGAAGGTTATACCCTTGTAAAAGTTCATCTATGATACTGTTCTCAACGCGAAGACATACCAACAATAAAAGGCGGCCTATAGCCGCCTTAATTCATCCGGGTTGACCAGTTTTAGCCCCTTATGGTTGTGGTTCGCAAAGGCTGTCTGATATTGCGATGAACTTGTTGATCACCTTATCCACTTTCGGTCCCGTGAATATTTCCACAAGCTTGAGCAGGGATTTGATGTGAAAGGTGTTCCAGTACAAACAGTAATTCTTTACGTCCGGGTTCGTACCGTCGCATAATTCATCGGCAGCTTTCTCGAGTTTATCGATCTGCTGGTCGATCTTGGGTCCGGTAAAGCTCTTTACCAGGTCCAGGGCAGGCTTGATGATGCCTGACCATAAAATACAGAACTGCTGTACTGTCGTGTCTGCCTGTTCTGCCGAGGCCATGACGTCATCGGCCTTTGCTTCCAATTGATGTTTGTTAGCCATGTGATCTGTTTTTTTAAGGTTATTAATAAAATTGTTACTCAACTATACGTATGGTCCAGAAATCATCACAGAGGTCTGTGTCCGTTATGTATTCATAGGGCATGGTGAAGTACCCTTTCTGCCCCCAGTCGCTTCCCCAGGAATTGCGGATGATGAAGCGTTTCCTGGCTTCGTCATAGCCAACGGCCATCACGGCATGCCCGCCCTGGTTCTTCTCGGTATCCAATTTAGGCATGGGCATGTTACCGGTCCTGGCTACCCTACTACTCTCAAAAGAATCGTATACCGTAAAGCCGAAGACAAAGGGATAGCCTTCTGCCAGGCAGCCTTTCAATTCATCCAGCGTATTGTCCAGCCGCATATAACTGAGCACCTGGCTCTTCAGCGCCGTTCTGAAACAGTTGACCGGGGGCTTTTGTGTGAACCGGGACACTTTATAGGGCCAGAGGCTTTCGGGGCATATACCCAGTTTATTGGCTACCTTGATACCGTCCCTTATCATAGCCCCGCTATCGGTATTTACTGTATGTTCCATGACCCTTTCATTATAATAGATAAAGAGCCTGGATGGCATAAAACTATCTTCTCCCTGTTTCATCCGGCCAAACTGGAAGGCAGCCCCGATAGCGTGGGCGGTACAACTACCTAATTGCCCCTGGTCATAGACCGGTGGGCATTGTGGCCGCAGGTCAGTTTTGGGAGGAAGCGCCTTTAGTACATGCCTGGGTGCCTTGTACATGAAGTCGCGCTTATCGGGGATATCAGGTACCCAGCCATATATCTTGTTGCGGGAAACTATCTTTTTTGTTGCCATGATATTTAAGTTTAGCGTGATCGTTTATATCTTAATTGTTATTACCACTGGTCAATTGCCTGCCATTGCCAAAACCCAGTAAGAGGTTCAGGGCCGCTAACAGGCTACTGTCCTTGTTATAGGTACCATCATAATCCTTCCCTAAAGACAGGCTGAGCAGGGTATTCTTTTTCAGCTTATAATCAAGGTTGACCGTGAACCGCCAGGTCGCAGGAATGTCCTTATAGTTCAGAACGCTCCGGTATATAATTTCTGCGCCCCCCGTAAAAGGGCTTTCTCCTTTGTTGTACAACAGCCGCAGGCCGCCATCGAAGCTCTGGAGGTCGCCCTGCTTTAGAACGTGCTGTTCATCAGCATATACCTGGTCGGGATGATAGAGGTATCGTAATATGCCCAAAGCGGACAGTCCTGCCTCCCATTCATAACCAATCGTCAGCCAGGCACCGCCTTTATTTATCCTTGCATCGTTGAATACCTGGTCAGGATATCGTATCGACAGTCCGCCGGAAAAGTCCATTTTAAATCCATACCGCTTGAACACCGTATGCGCTGACAGCGCTTCCAGGCTGTCCAGGACTTCCTTTTTTGCCATTATCAGTTTGTTGGCACTATCGCTTATTTTGTCGTTCTGCGCTTTTACTGCCTGGAGGAAGGCTTCCAGCCTGATCTCCTTGTTCTTCTTTTTCTCTAGCAAAATTTTGTATTCGTCGCTTGCCAACCAGGCCTGTCTTGCTTCGGTCTCATCAATTAGCAATGTCTTCAGTAGCTCATTGGCTGCAGTTATAGCTTTGTCTAATTGTTTGTCGAGGTATCCCCTGAATAGGGACACTTTAAAGCCTAAGCCAATGTCCGTGTACTTAAGACTGTCCCCATGTACATTTTTTATGGCGGCTGACAGAACGAAGTTTTGCCAGAGGTTATCGGTCAATTTATTGGAGCTATATGAGGAATAGTCAATGTTCCTGGCAGAAAATAGCCATGCTGGTGCTATATCGACAGCATAGTTGGAAGGAAGTGCGGAGAGGTTATCAGTCGCATCCAATACGGAGACCATAAAGGCCGAAGGGTCGGTCGGCCTTTGGATATCCGCAGGAGCAGTACCAACCAGGTCTGCTCCCGGTGAAAGGGGAGATTGTAAGAGGTCCAGGACATATGTACTATCCTGTGCCTGCAATGCAAGGGGAACAGAGATAAGAGCAAGTAACAATGATCGTTTCAGCATGATCAGGGGTTATCTGTAGTGAAAAATATATTGGCACTGAAGCGGTAAAGCCCGGCTGCTACCTGCTCCGCCTGTAGCTGGTAGGTAGCCTTTTGCATACCGCCATCGATGATGATCGTGACCGCCTGCCCGGCAACGGTATTCATGTGCTCGATCAGTGTGCTCACCACGAGCATTTTGTTGTCCAGTTCTTCATTACCGCCGAGGCGTTGCAGTGAAAAACTGCCGGCGTAGTTGCCTTTCCCGTCACTGTTCTTGAGCACTTTATCTGCATCGAGCAGTAAAGTAGTGATCGCGGCGGGCTGGGCATTGCCGATTATTATGGATAAGCTTATGGGGTCTTTCGACCCTGCTTTTAAAAGATAGGCGGCTGTAAGCGCTCCCTGTGACATAGTGTGGTTTGTTTTTTTGTTCGTTAATCATGTACCCAGAAACCGTACTGCCTGAAATTTGCGGACAGGTACCATTGGCTGGAGAATACTTTTTTGTTCTTGACACCCGCCTGGCTCATCAGGGGCATGCTCACCCTGCCATTGGCCCTGACAGCCTGGTGCGCACCGGTTTCCGGGATGACGCCTACGATATGACCGGAACGGGAGAGTACCGTACGCTGGCCTACGATGATACCGGTACGCCCTTCGTTCACCTTTTGCTGTAGCTCGTCGGTATCAAATATCCTTTCCCAGCCGAACTCCGGGCCGAAGTCGCGGAACCAGTCGAACAGGCTGTTGGCGTTCAGTTCATTGACCGTATCTCCATATTTAACAGGCTGAGGAATGCCTTTTGCCAACTGTGCCAGTGCTTTACCGCTCCACCATACCCTGGGCATATACACCCCGGACAGGCAACAGAAGTCATAAGCATAGATATTACAGTAGGTAACTCCTTTGCCGGGCTGGTACCGAAGGCTATGTTCCACGTCAAGGAAATCCAGTATCCGGTATACCTGGTCTATTTTTGTACGGGCGTCCGCTGTTGCTTCCCGGTGTGGCATATCGGGCTCGCTGAGCGCATAGGCACGGCCATTCACCGATGCCCTGATAGTACCCTTCCGCTCCGGCATGTGTACCGCCGCTATCTTTTCGATGTGGACGGGAGCCGGCTCGTCGAAGGGCAGCAGTTCGATATAAGAACCGCTTACAAAGCCTTTGAGCTCTTTACCGCTTAGCGTTACGCTCACGCCCACCCAACCGGGTGCTGAAGGGCTGTCCGTGGCGGTAGCGATCGTATCGGGCGGTAATACGGTAATGATATTGCCGTTCATGATCTGGGGGCTGCTCCGCAGTCTTAATGCGGTCTTCACCCGGTATCTTTTGTTGGTCTGTGCTTGCATATAATAGTGGTTTTAGCCTTGTGGTTGTGATTCATCGGTATTATTGGTGTCTGCATCAGGAAGTATGTCCTGGATATCGGCATCGGGATGCGTGGCATCGTTATTGTTTACGGGTGCCGCACTTGTAGCGGGCTGTTCCTGTTGCGGATCGGTCGGTAGCTTGTCCTTATAAGGTACTTTGTTCTCCGCTTTGACGTTGAACAGGGTCTCGAATACTTCTTCCAGTTTTTTGGAGGCCACCTTGGAGAACAGTCCCGCCAGGCAGGCAATGGACATGAGGCCAAAGGGGTTCAGGGGTATGGGGGTAGCCGGAACGGGAGTATTCGTTTGTTGCCCGGCATTCATCGCCTGTTTGTTGGAAGTACTGATGTTCCTGTTCCCTGTTGTATCCCCGAGGCTATCCGCGGGGGTCGCTTTTGAGCTATCTGTTGCTATGACCCGGGATACAGCCGGCTGGCTTTGCGGGGGAGCATAGCTCATGAGCCCGCCACGAATCAGCAGGTAGAAGATAACGGCCAGGCCACCACCGACCAGTGGGCGCAGGCAATACCAAGGTATCCAGGAGGGTACGAATGCCTTATTGCCGATGAAGGCAGTGAAGGAAATAATGACCTGCAGGGTCGCACCCAGTGCCCCTCCGAATAGCATCAGCAGGAAATACTGCTGTTCCTGGCTTATGTCATACTGATGGCCGAGCAATTGCAGTTGGACGGTTGTCTGCCCGTCGGCCCGGGGCCAGATGGCATACAATACGTAGAACAGCATTACTGCCAATAAGGAGAACAAAAGGGTAAGGAGTACCCTGGTCAATTTAGCCCAGGCATTGTCGGGCGCATTTGCTTCGTTTGTGTTGGACATACATGATATGTTTTAGGCGTTTTACAATATTTATTTTTGATCGGTTGTTTTATCGGTCTGGCTAAGTGATGTTTTCGGGTACTGGTCTTTCAGCAGTAATTTTTTGGCCCAGTCCCATATCTCTTCGCTGAACACCGCACCTACAAGGCAGGAAAAGAAAAGGATATAGGCGTTGGGGTCATTACTGCCATTGTTCACCAGGGCGATGCCTCCTTTCGTGGTCAGGAATACGATGATGGCAGCAGACAGGCCCCTGATGAGGATCAGGATCACGTTCTCGCGGACGGAGATAGTTACATCAGAACCTGCTATGAATAGTTTATTACGGATAAAGCTGGAGATGGCTGCGCCGAAGATCCCGAAGCCGAACATGCCAATGATCAGTACCACATCCACAGAATTGGGCTTCAGCAACCATGCGGAAGCATCGCCGATGATACCCCAGTCTTTACCGGGGCTGGGTGGTAATGGCCGGCTGTAAAATCCATAGTTCTGCATCTGCAACTGGCTTACCAGGTCGTTATACATCGATATAAGCTCGTTATCCCCATAGTTGGGTGTATAACTGCCCCCGCTTTTAAGAAAGAAGGTATCTCTTGACCTGGTCCTGATATCGGACAGGGCCGTCCTGCCATAGGTCTCTACGGCCTGTTCATAGTCTTTATACCTGCCGCTTATATATTTACGGAAGTCGGCGTTCCGGTTGATGGTCGCGGAGTACCAGGCCTGGAGACTGTTGAAATAGCTTTCGAGTAGATAACCGTTGATAGATGCTTTCGCTGTAGCAAGGTCTGCCTTGATGTTGTTCAGGGCTTCCTGTTTCTTCTCGCTGTAGGCCTTTATATAGTCAGCATACATCCTGATGAAATCATTGCGTGTCTTGTCGAGGTAGTCCATGAAGGAAAGGCTGTGCGTAATGGCATCGCTGAGTGAGGGGTTGCTTTGCACCACGTCCTGGCCGGAAAGGTCCTTGAGATCTCTTTTGTAAGGGGCAAGCAGGCTGTCGCCGGAAAGGCTTTTGATCTCTGTTATGTTATCCGGCAAAGCGGTGTTCTGGTATAGGGAATCGAATGTGTTCGGGGATATGTCGGAGACATACTTGTTCTTGTCGAGGTAAGGAAGGGCCACAAGGGCCGTGAAGATGATGTAAAGGCTGCTGCCGATGAAGAACAGGAGGACGACAAGGTGCTTATAGTACTCCGGCATGTTCGACGCATCATATTTACCTGAACGCTCATCATGGAAGCTCTTTTTGGCTGCCAGGTTCAGTAAGGCTACGATGGCAACCGCCAGGATCATTTTGAAAATATCCAGGGAACTGAAGAAATCGTTGAGCTGGCTGAGCAGTTCGTTAACATGGTCCTGCCCTGTGGATATGGTGATCCCTGACAGGTATTCCCGAAGGACGCCTGCCAGGTAAGCACCGAGCTTTATCGCAAACAGCAGGGGGGCCAGCACGAACTGGAACAGTACGGACTTGAACACCGGCGCGACAATGGCAAGGGAGGTGATCCTTATGTAAAATGGATTGCCGTACCAGTTATCCTTTGCAAAGAAAGTACGGAACAATTGCCGGTAATAGGCAATGATAACTATGATCGTCAGCAGGGATATAGCTGAGGACAGGATCATATCGGTCAGAAGTGCATCGCCTTCTTTCATAATAAGGTAGGTTATTAGTTAATGATAGTTATAGATATAACTCTAAATTAAACGCATTATTGTTAATTTCAAAATAAATTAAATGTTACCAAAGCACTAATCCCGTATGTTCTCGATACGCTCACTGAGGTTATTGATCGCTTCCGTCAGGCGGAGATTGGTGTCTGATTGGCGGGAGATCGCTTCGATGTTCTGCCGCTCGATCTCGTATTGCCTGTTAAAGATCTGCTCGAACTTCTTGTCGCTTTCTTTCTTGTCCTGTTCCCGTAGGGACTGCAGCGATTTTAGTTCTTTCATGAAGTAATTGAGGAATATGCCCAATACGGTTATCGTGGTTACTTTCTCGGCTATGCCGCCGATAATACTTCCGCTCGTTTCCATGAATATCATAATGACAGGTTTTTTAGAAAATTCTTATTTGCTCACAAAGGTATCATTAGGTATTGTCAGCCGATCATTTTTGTGGATATCTTCAGGCCGATCGGGAAGATGCTCTTGTC
>CAYZTM010000037.1:36711-40365 GCA_964481425.1 uncultured Flavipsychrobacter sp. | reverse complement strand
CTATGTGCGCGTGAATGATTACGACAAGCTCCGTGTACTCTTTGGCCAGTTGCTGCGCGAGATACAGCGCATCAAGTCCGAAGGCGATTTTAAAGCAGGAAAGAACCTCGTAGAGACCTATGGCGTGAAAGTGGATCCGACCTTACATAAAGAAATATTGGCCCGTTACGCTAAGCTGGATATCAAACCTTACAAAGGCTTCATACAGCCCCGCCTGGTACCTGTAATGCAGGGCGACAGCATTGTTGATGTGAAGGTGGAATACCCCAATAACTTCTTTGAGCAAATGATGGAGTACGGCAAGAAATACAGTTACCTGCCGGTAATGAACTGATAAATAGTTATTCTCATTTAGCAAGTACCGCCCACGGGCGGTACTTTTTTTATACTGATTGTTAAAGATTGCTTCTCTGTTATTTAAAACGCAGTTAACATATAAGCTATTTCTTAGCAGCAAAACCACACATGCAGTACGAACAGGTGTATCATATCGTGGACGAGATATTTGCCCGGTATAACAGTAAGGGCTGTGAGGAGTGTAGGCGTCGTTCGCAGTTGTTTACGCAGATAATGACTTGCGCACGTACGGCTGAAGAAGAAGGCTATGACGACGAAACGGTACTTGCTGCTTTCCTCCCCGATATCGAATATTTCGTCAGGGAACAAAAGAAAGAAGTATTGAATGCGGGCATATTCTACAAAGGCCCCTTAATGCAACACAATGAACAGTTGCTTCCATGTAATGGTGCAACATCCCTGAGGCAGAACAGCCCGGTTGCTAAGGAAGACATCTGGCGCATGAAAGAAAAAATAACAAGGTACCTTATCTCATTGGTCGACGGCCCGGCAAAGGCATACGTATGACGAGGTTAGTATATTAGTAAGTAACAGGGCGGGCTTTTTAGCCTGCCCTTTCTCTTTGCAGGCCAATTAAATATATAAGGTGTACCTTTGTATTCTTATTTATCGCTGAGTTCCTACCTTTTTGTATTAGCCAGCCTATTTTAAAATAATAATGACATTTAAAGAATTGAATTTGATAGCACCCGTGCTACGGGCGCTCGAGACCGAAGGATATACGCAACCTACGCCCATACAGGAGCAGGCCATACCTATCGTGATGAAAAAGAAAGACCTGCTGGGCTGCGCCCAGACAGGCACCGGCAAAACGGCAGCCTTTGCCATACCTATTTTGCAGTTGTTGGATGCTGCCCCCAAAGACAATGGTCATAAAGCCATTAAATGCCTCGTGCTCACACCTACCCGTGAGCTGGCCATACAGATAGGCGAGAGTTTTGCTGCTTATGGCCGTCATTTACGTATCCGTCATACCGTTATTTTCGGTGGGGTGTCGCAGGGTGCGCAGGTACAGGCATTGAAACATGGCGTCGATATCCTCATCGCTACACCGGGCCGTTTGCTCGATCTTATTGGGCAGAAATTTATCAACCTCAGGCATGTTGAGCTCTTCGTGCTCGATGAGGCCGACCGCATGCTCGATATGGGCTTCATACATGATGTGAAAAAGGTAGTGGCCCTCTTGCCGCAAAAGCGGCAATCCCTGTTCTTCTCCGCCACCATGCCGCCGGAGATTCAAAAGCTGGCCAATACCATACTTACGGACCCGGAGAAAGTGGAGGTGACCCCTGTGGCCACTACCGCAGAGACCATACAGCAGGCTATCTTCTATGTTGAGAAGAAGGATAAGAAGCAGTTACTGGCACATATACTGGCCGATAAACAGATCGAACGGGCCCTCGTGTTCACCCGCACCAAGCATGGTGCAGATAAGGTGGCCAAAGACCTGTCGCGAATAGGTATCACGGCCGAGGCCATACATGGCAATAAATCGCAGGGGGCCCGCCAGCGTGCATTGGCCAATTTCAAAGCGGCGAGCACCCGCGTGCTGGTAGCTACCGATATTGCTGCAAGGGGCATTGATATCGATGAACTGTCACATGTCATCAACTTCGAGCTGCCCGATGTCCCCGAGACCTACGTGCATCGCATTGGTCGCACAGGCCGTGCAGGTGCCAGCGGCATAGCCTTTTCGTTTTGTGATGCCGAAGAGACCGATAACCTTAAGGCCATCCAAAAGCTGATCGGACTTAAAATACCCGTTATCGAATCGCATCCTTATCATATGCCTGCACCGGGCATGGTAAAGATAAACCTGCCCAAGAACAAGGAAGTAGTGAAGCGTCCCGATGCCGTCAATGCTTCACATGGCGGTAACAAAAGACGTTTCAGCAATAACCGGCGCAACCGTTGGTAGCGCTCGCTTCACGCCCGCCGGATACATGGCATACAATTCAGGAAATAAAAAAAGAGTCCCGTGCTCCATACGGGACTCTTTCTATGTATTTAAGTTGTTTTATTGGTCCAGGGTGTAGGTAACGGCATTGCCGTCCATCACGATACCGCCGCCCATTACTTTAATGTCTGTAAGCAGCAGCTTGGTATGCTGGTTCGCGTGGCTGTTAAGGTCATTCTTTATTTGTGTGCTCAGTTCGGCGCCGGTAACGGTTACCGGGCTGATAAGAACAGTGGCATTTTGGTCATCCGATACCAGCGAAATGGTGTATTGAGATACAAAGTAACCCGCTGTAGCGGTCACTAATCCGTTTTGTGCAGTAATTGCAGCAATCGTGCTGTGGTTGGCAGGGTCGATATTGCCTATGGTTACGGCAGGGGCATTTTGCGCCATTACCTTGGTTGTGATGCCCAAAATAAGCAGCAACGTTACCGAAAGCACAATGGAGATTTTACCTTTTGAAAACATGATAAATTATTTTTTAATGATGATGATTAGCTGTTATAATGCCGATTCTTTCAATGAAAATAAGCCAAATATCTAAAAGCAACAATATAGACAGCAAAAACAATGAAAAAGGTGGGTATTAACCCACCTTTTTTTGAATTACACGTGCTAAAATAATAAAAATGTATTACCGGGTATGTTTTTCCATTTTTTCTATTTCGGGTAATTGTTTTTTATAAGCCGCCACATCCCATTTTAGGTCCCAATACTGTAGATAGTTGGCAAGAGGTTCCAGGCCTACCTCAGCTCTTCTTTTATCCACATTATCTGGGTCTTCAAGTGGTGACACATAGTATTTGCCGTCGCTCATGCCTATCTGGCTGCCATATATCTGTTTGCGTCCTTCTCTGAGTGCTACCCTGTCTTCCAGCAAAGCAAGAGAACTTGCTTGCGCATTTCCTTTTTTTACCGCTTCCCGCATCATCGGAAGATATTTTTTCTGGGTCTCTATATCGGCATGCTGTATCACTAGGAATAAGGTATTGTTGCCTTTTGGGCCTATTAAGTCCGGGCCCAGCCAGCCGCGGGTATCTAGTATATGCCGTACTTTAATCAGGTTGATCGAATCTTTTTTGTTGATATCCTTCCAGATTGCCTGGACTTCTTTCGATTGAAGACCGTATTTTTTGATCAGCGTTTCCGATGTCAGCCTCTCGCTCTGGTCATCTGTATATACACTATCCAGCATGTTTACAAGTGGCATATCAAAATTTGCCTCGGTTTTTTCCTTGTTTGCTTTTACTAGTGCGCAGAGGGGTGCCCACCGCTTATCAGGGTGTATGTTGTTCAGGTCATTGTCGTTGGTCAGTTGCTGCAAGTCACTGAAGTTGGCC
>CAYZTM010000037.1:7483-36701 GCA_964481425.1 uncultured Flavipsychrobacter sp. | reverse complement strand
TTCCAACTGGAAGAATGCTGAGTCAGGGTTGCCTGCCCGGGACCATGCACATGCTGCATTATACCTGTCTTCCAGGCTTCCCATCCAGCCGTTTGCCTCAAAGGCTTTCGTGTAGGCATCTGCCGATTCTTTATACATTTTGTTCTGGTACAGCGATTCCGCCTGTTGAATAAATGCACTATAAGCTTTGGGCGTTTGTCCGGCCGTAGTTAACGATACAAACAGCAGCAACACCAATACTATATTTTTCATAGTCTATATTTTGGAGTGTTAGTTTGATTCATTCGTTTTGTCCCTTGTTTTCATCAGTTCATCCGGTTCTTTCAGGTTCATGTCCTCGCTCTGTACCAGGAAGCTGACAAGCTATTGGGGCTATCCCCCGAAGTGTTTTTCTAACAGGCTTTTTACGCCGTTCTGTGCATAGTCTTCCTTGCTCATAGGTCTTGCCATAGGCTTTGTGGCCCACGAACTCTTTCATCTCCAGTATACGAACTACCGACGATACAGTACTGTGCGGTATCTCCGGGTTGCCAGGTTGATCTATGATATCACGCACCGGGCAATGCTCCCGTTGGCAGATCATCTGTATTATCTCTTCTTCTGCTTTGGTAAAAGTAGACAATTGCTTATTCCGTTTCATAATGTCATACTGGTTAAATAGCTGGAAGGACAAATTTTAATGGCATTATTTTTAGGCTTACTGCTTCAAAAAACTACATGATATGAATTTGATTGTGGAAAAAGACGGGCTGTTGAAGGTGCGGCAAGTGGTAAGTAAGGCGGCTGCTGCGCCAGTCTCAGGCAAATATAAATGGTGGCATGCTGCAGCGGCACTTGTAGTAGTTACCCTTATAGGAGCATTGCAAAGCGGCAGTAGTAAGCATACCCGCAAGTTCTATCAGCGGAAAAATAAGCAGGCTCCCTGGGCGCCCCCACCTTGGCTCTTTGGCCCCGCATGGACGGTCAATAACATATTCCTTCTTTGGGGCCTGGTTAAGATACTCAATAACAAAGGCTTGAGGGACCGCCTCCCTTTGCTGGCACTGCAGGGCGGTATCTGGGCCATATTTCTTTCCTTCGGTTACGTCTATTTCCGTAAGGGCAGCCCGGTATTGGCTGAGGTCTGGACACAGACCGATGCAGCACTGGCCACGGCAAGCATTATTGCGGCCCTGCGTTCTGATAAGAAACTGGCCATTGCCTATCTGCCCCTCTTTGCCTGGACCTGGTTCGCGAGCTCGCTCTCGGCATACCAGGCACTGAAGAACCCTGACCCGTTATTGGGCACCCCGCCGCTTATAGATAAGCTGTAGTTGTTTTATACTTTCTATACGGTATTTTTACATGGTCTTAATCCATGTGTACTAAAAGAGCTTTTTATCTCCTGCTGCTCATTGCTATGGCAACTGCGGCAAAGGCCCAGGTCACCAACCTGCCGCTGGCTATGCCGGAGTACCACCTGCTCGACAGAATCGAGACCCGCTCCGGCCGCCTTTCCGATACCTTATTCCTTGTTGACAAACCCGTTTCCCGGCGAGATGCGGTAAGTTTCCTGCTCGATACCCGGCAGGATGCACGCTATATAGAGCTCAGCAAAATAGACCTCTACAACATGTACCATGCTGAATCAGTCAGCGGTGAGTGGGATATGGAGCACGATGGGGCCATAGTGTCAAAACACCCCATTTTCAATGCTTTGTATCGCCGCCAGCCCGATATGGTTTATGCGAACACACACGGTTTTTTCCTTAGCATCAATCCGGTATTAGGCGTTCAGGGTACTTATGAGACGGTCAATTCCGCTTCACAGTCGTTGATCAGCCATACCGAAGGTCTTGCTTTGCGCAGCTGTATTGCCGATAGGGTAGGTCTGTCGGTCACCGTTACTAATAATTACGAAGAGCCCGTGTCGTTCGTAACAGATCGTACGGTGCAGTCACACGCTTTACAGGGCGCCCGTGGGGAGAACATCATTGCAACAGGCAAATACCAATACATACAGGGCGATGGTACACTCGATGTAGCGCTGATAAAAGACCATGTGAATGCGACCTTGGGCTACGGTAAGCATTTTATTGGCGATGGTATCCGTACCCTGTTTTTGAGCGACTATGCTCCCGCAGCGGCTTACTTGCAGTTGTCTACCCGCATCTGGAAGCTGCGGTATCAAAACCTGTACATGCAGCTTACACCCCAGTTCATTCCTGCTGTCGGCATGCAGCATACCCATAAGTATGCTACCATGCACCACCTCAGTATCAATGTCACTCCCTGGCTCAACCTTGGCCTCTTCGAGGCAGTGGTCTTCGACAGGAGCGGCCACTTTGAGATCGGTTATATGAACCCCATCATACTTTATCGGCAGACGGAAAGGGCACTGGGCAGTCCTGATAAAGTGAACCTTGGCTTCAACCTTAAGGCCATAGCCGCAGGGCACCTGCAGTTTTACAGCCAGTTCCTGCTCAACGAGTTTACCGCCAGCCAGTTCTTTTCGCACAATGGCTACTGGGCGAATAAATGGGGGCTGCAACTGGGGGCCAAATATTTTGATGCCTTCACCCTTCCTAATCTCGACCTCCAGGTCGAGCTGAACATGGTACGTCCCTATACCTATACACACTACGACAGCACGGCCAACTTCACCCATTACAATCAGCCCCTCGCACATCCGCTGGGTGCCGGTTTTCGCGAGCTGATAGCCACTGCACACTACCAGCCGCTTAATAACCTCTTTATCGACCTTAAAGCGATGTACTACCAGCAGGGTGTAGATACAGGCGCATCCAACTTTGGCAGTAATATATTCCTCGATTACGATACCCGTAGCCAGGATTATGGCGTGCATATGATCAATGGTGTAAAGACCACCTGCACCCTTTTGTCACTGAACCTCAGCTACCGCCTGCGTGAGAACCTCTTTATAGACCTCGGGGCCGTCAGCCGCAATTACAGTTACGAGGGCAATTTGTACCCGGTCAATAAAAGCACCTACATATACGGGGGGCTCCGCCTCAACCTTGCCCGCCGCGACTATACCCAATATTGACACCGCTACAATCCCATATATGGGGGTTATCCCCTCAAGACTTTGCGATCAACCCCAATTTATCCGACAATAGTCCCATGGGGACGCCCTGTTCATAACCATAAAACACCCTGTAACACAAAGCTCCATAGGAGCGACCTGCATTTTCTTAACCTCTGTACCCTTTGCAGTCATATGCTTGTAAATGATCATTCTCCAAAATGTCCCGGTGGGACTACCGCTTTCGTAGCGTCAGTACCGCTTTCCGCGGTCGGACGCGTGCTGATAACCATTTTCCAAGATGTCCCTGCGGGACTACCGCTTTGTAACCAACAAAGCACGAAAAACACCAAATGCCCCGGCGGGGTCAACCTCTTCTCGCGACCGCATTTTGTGCAGTCCTACGCATCACAAACAAACATACGGTGATCCCGGCTATAGGAAGGTTATCCCCTCAAGATTTTGCGATCAACCTCAATTTATCTGCTAACAGTCCCATCGGGACGCCCTGTTTATAACTATAGAACACCCGGTAACACGAAGCTCCATAGGAGCGACCCGTGCTTAAATAATATCCTCACTGCTTAATTCGAGATTATAAGCTTCATGAGATAACGGGCGCTTCAAATACCTTAAAACTAACAAACATATAAATACGCTACACATATAACCGCTCTAAACCTGCCGGGTAAATACATCCTGTACTTTATTGCATATAATTTGGATACTTCACTTTCTTAATTAATTTTGTCAATCAAATTAATCACACATAAAAAAAGAACTGTGGCGTACGATAACAAAAACTTTGGTGACAATCGCAACAATGAGAGCCTTTACAGTAAAAGGATCAAAGCTGGAAAGAGAAGGACTTATTTCTTTGATGTGCGTTCTACCCGTGGTAATGATTACTTTATAACCATCACTGAGAGTAAGAAACGTTTCGACGACAACGGTTACGACAGGCACAAGATGTTCCTCTACAAAGAAGACTTCAACAAGTTTGTCAATGCACTGTCTGAGACTGTGAACTACGTGAAGACCGACCTGATGCCTGATTTCGACTTCGACGCTTACAATCACGACAACGATAACGAAGAATCTATGCCCGCTGCTGCGTCTGTTAACAATGCCGACGAGGGTAATGTTGACGACTGGAAGATTTAATAACCTTTCACTTCAGCATATAATATTTGTCCCCGGCTTTTAGCCGGGGCTTTTTTATATACTATTCATACAATACTATACATTTGCCTCATAAATACCCTTTATGCAATTTGACAGGAGTGGCTTTTCTAACGAGAAGCTGGTGACATTATATACCGAGCTGCTGCGTCCCCGCATGATAGAAGAAAAGATGCTGGTGCTGCTGCGCCAGGGTCGTATCAGCAAGTGGTTCAGCGGCATTGGCCAGGAGGCTATTGCTGTCGGCGCCACACTCGCCCTCGACAGCGATGAGTATATCATGCCCCTGCACCGCAACCTCGGCGTATTCACCGCCCGCAAAATGCCATTCGATAAGCTGTTCATGCAGTGGCAGGGCCGCAAAGAGGGTTACAGCAAAGGCCGCGAACGCTCCTTCCACTTTGGTGCGAACGAATACCATATTTGCGGCATGATATCCCACCTTGGCCCGCAACTGGCCATTGCCGATGGCGTGGCCCTGGCACATAAGCTGCGCAAAGAACAAAAGGTATCGCTTGCTTTTAGTGGCGATGGCGGCACCAGCGAGGGCGATTTTCACGAAGCGCTCAATGTGGCCGCTGTATGGGGGCTGCCCGTCATATTCCTTATTGAGAACAACGGCTATGGACTGAGTACCCCGGTCAATGAACAATTTGTTTGCAAGCAACTCGCAGACCGCGCTGCCGGGTATGGTATGCTGGGCATTACTATTGATGGCAATAACATCCTCGAGGTGCATCGTGCCGTTAACGAGGCGCGCCAGTACTGTCTGCGTGAGCAGAAGCCAATACTTATAGAATGCATGACCTTCCGCATGCGCGGCCACGAAGAGGCAAGCGGTGTAAAATATGTGCCCAAAGAGCTGTTTGAAGAATGGGCTAAAAAAGATCCCGTCCTTAATTTCGAGCAATACCTGCTTGGCCTCAAGGTCCTCGATCAGCAGGCTATAGACAATATACGCGCGGGCATACAGAGAGATATCGAAGATGGCCTTGCCGCCGGCTTCGCTGCTCTGCCGGTAAAGCCGGATACTGCCGAAGAACTTGCCGATGTATATGCCCCCGCTCCGGCGGTCATACACTCTACATCGCGCAGCCGCACCGAAAAAAAATTCATCAATGCCGTAAGCGATGCCCTCCGCGAAAGCATGGAACGCTATCCCAACCTCGTCCTCATGGGGCAGGATATAGCTGAATATGGCGGGGCTTTCAAAGTGACGGAAGGCTTCGTGCAGCAGTTTGGCAAAGAGCGCGTACGCAATACACCGCTCTGCGAGAGTGCCATAGTAGGCACGGCCCTCGGCTTATCCATCAAAGGCTTCAAGGCCATGATGGAGATGCAGTTTGCCGATTTCGTCACCGTTGGCTTCAACCAGATCATCAATAACCTTGCAAAGATCCATTACCGCTGGGGGCAAAATGCTGATGTGGTAGTACGCATGCCTACAGGTGGTGGTGTAGGCGCTGGGCCCTTTCATTCGCAGAGCAATGAAGCATGGTTCGTACATACCCCCGGCCTTAAGGTCCTTTATCCGGCTACCCCCGGGGATGCAAAAGGCTTGCTCAACGCTGCCATAGCCGACCCAAATCCTGTTATGTTCTTCGAGCACAAGGGCCTATACCGTAGCATCAGTGGCGAGGTGCCGGATGACTATTATACTATTGAGATAGGCAAGGCCCGCCATGTGCAGGAAGGTAGCGACATCAGTGTCATTACTTACGGCAGCGGCGTACATTGGGCCCTGGAATACGCCGCACAGCATCCTGAAGTTTCCCTCGATATTCTCGACCTCCGCACCTTGCTCCCGCTCGATTACGAGGCCATTCGCGATGCGGTACAGCGCACCGGTAAGGTGCTCATCCTGCACGAGGACACCCTCATAGGTGGTATTGGTGGGGAGCTATCTGCATGGATAAGTGAGCATTGTTTCGAGCATCTCGATGCTCCCCCTATGCGTTGTGCCAGCCTCGATACACCCGTGCCCTTTGCCATAGAGCTGGAACAAAACTTCCTGGCGAAAAGCCGCCTTCACGGGTATATTTCAAAACTCATGCGCTTTTGATTCCGGGTACCGGTAGCATCCGGGTCCGTCGGCCCAACGCTTTTACGCCTCTGTTAATACGTAAAAAGGTGTTTTGAACATCCATCCAGTTTATTACTTTCGTAAGGAAATGCGTGCGAGATGAAAGGTTTTAAAGTAATATCAGTGATCGCTGTTTGCAGCTTTTTGTATTCATGCAATGATATGGATACGAAAAGTCGCGGCCCCATCGTAATGGGCGATAGCAACACTATTGTAACAGAGGTCGACTCACAATACCTGCACGACTTCGTTGCCGATATTACACCGGTTGAGCCGCAACCGTCGCAGGTGGACACTACGCAGCATACCGATACTACCCATACGGATTCCACCGCCCAAGCTACTGCGCAGGAGCAACCGAAACCCGCAGAAACAACAAATGAAAAAGGGCTTAAGGTTGCCTTTAGTGAAGTGACCATTATATTCCCCGGTATCGAGGCCCGCCCTGCAGCCAATAGTCGCAATCTCGAACACGCCCATGGGGCCACTTACCAGTTATTAGGTGGTAAGCTCAATGGCGCTAAGCTAAAGATAGCTTCAGGTAATATCAGCGATGTGTCCATGAGATATATGAGTGGGGTAGAAGCAAAGAACCATCTCGGCACCCTCCGGCTCGATCTCGGCACACTTACTTCGTGGCATTCGCTCAAGGGCAGTAATGGCGAGTACGCCATCAGCGGCCTCGATGATCGCCACCTCGAAACTGATCGTGCGGGGGCATCGCAGATACGCAGTTCAGTGATACGTGCCGTTCGTCGCGCCCGCATGAGCAGGAAGATGCAGCGCGAATGGGAGAGTAGCCTGCGTAATGTGCGCAGCCTCAACCAGCGCCCCATGTCGGTTTACCTTCGTAGTGTTATGTGGAAGATAGATGGCAAGGATGCCAACGGCAAGCCATTCTCAAAACAGGTTCGTATCGATCTCTAAAATTTTACCACTCGTATTCGTCCTCTACTCTTTTCTTTAGCCGCTCTACCAGTGTGAGGGTAGCCGGGCAATGCACCAGGTTGTTAATGAAGGTATCGTTATAATCGTCGAACGGTTTCTTATTATGATGCGGGAACTCGGCACAGTCACTTGGCCGCACTTCATAAATGCTGCACATATTGTTTTTCAGGAACTGGCAAGGTTGTTTTTTATTCACCCAGTCGCCGGTATCTTCTTCTTTCACCAGCCATTTGTCTTTGAAGGCCTGGGCTGTCATGTCCAGGTGTGCTGATATTCGCTTGATGTCTTTCGGGGTAAAGGTGGGTGTCATCGTTTTGCAGCAGTTGGCACATTTCATGCAGTCTATATCGCGCCATACACTTGCATCTGTTTCTGCTACCAGTTTGGGCATATCCTGCGGCACTATATCATCCAGCTTGGTAAGGAATGCTTTCAGTGATTTTTTTTTCTTTGCGGCTTTTTCCCTGAATTTTTTCAAGTTCATGCGGTAAATATAAGGGCTTTAACAAAAGTATAACCAATATTTTTTATCACGAGGCGAATGGATAAATGTTCGTAATTTAAAACAGGCAAGGTTTTTGTTTTTCTTGGTCATGCCGCTTTGCGGCATGACCTCATGCAACGAAATATGTGCTGTAAAAGGATAGTGTATATACTGGTGTTTTTCACCTGCCTGCTTTGGGTAGCCCCTGCTTATACGCAGGCTACCGATACCTTGCAAAAGGTCACCGATTCGCTTACCGCCGGGCCAAAGAGCGATTCGCTGGTAAAGCAGTTTACAGGCTCGCAGCAGGCTACAGGTAAGAAACTATATACCATAAAAGGCACCGTGCAGGACAAAAGCACCGGTGAAGGCATTGCCTTCGCCACTGTGTTCTTTCCCGGCACGCCTGTCGGCACAGCTGCCGATGAGGAGGGTAATTTCACCCTCGGGTTCGACAAAATGCCGGCCTCCGATACCTTAAGGATCGAGGCCATCGGCTATGCCCGTTTCGAGAGGCGCCTTGATCCCAAACAGCACCAATATGACCTTGCTGTAGATCTTTCTCTGTCAGCCGCCTCACTCAACGAAGTAGTGGTTGTTGCCGGTGGTGACCCTGCGGTTGCACTGTTCAAAAAAATAGTGAAGGCTAAGCCATACAACAATCCTGACCACACTGCAAATTATCGCTACGAGGCATACAATACCCTCGAGGTCGACATTGAAGATTTCTCCAAAAAACAGTTTCGCCGCCTGCCTATCCCCATGATCCGGAAGTTCAGTTTCATATACGATAATGTCGATTCCACTTCGGGCGAGAAGCCTTTCCTCCCCTTATATTTTATCGAGACCCTGTCCGATTATTATTTCCAGCGCAAGCCTCAAAAGCAGCGTGAGTTCATAAAGGCCAGCCAGGTAAAAGGCGTGGAGAATCAAAGCATCACAAAGTATTTAGGCACGGCCTACCAAAGCATCAATCCTTATCACAACTTCATTCCCGTCTTCGATAGGCGCTTTGTAAGCCCTATAAACGATGAGGGCCTTTTCTATTACAAATACACTATTGTCGATACAGTGGAACGCTATGGGCATGATATCATTCATATGTCCTATAAGCCCTTGCGCCCCGGCGAGAGTTGTTTTAGTGGCGATATCTGGGTGGTAGATTCTATCTATGCCTTGCAGGCCGTCAGCATGGATATGCCCAAAGTAGCCAATATCAACTGGGTGAAACAAATGAATATCTACCAGGAGTTCGCCCCAGTTGGCGACGATCTTTGGTTTTGGGTAAAGGATCAGTATACTACTGAGTTTGCACCGCCCTATGATCTTAAATTACCTCTTGCCATTGGCCGCAAGACCACCACGTACAAAAAGGTGGTCACCGATGATAAGCATACTACCGAGGTGTTAAACGACCCTCTGTATAAAGAAGACGTTATCGTTAGCGATTCGGCACGCACCCGTAGCGACGCTTATTGGGCTGCTAACCGCCACGATACCCTCACTAAGAACGAGAAGGCAATATATCATATGGTGGATACGCTCGACAATATGAAGTCCTTCCGCCATTTTAAGCACCTTATGTATTTCGTGGTCACAGGTACTTACAAATTGGGTCCGCTTGAATTAGGACCTTACTACTACCTTTACAGCAGTAATGCAATAGAGGGCAAACGCTTCCGCTTCACTATGGGTACTACGCCCAAACTGTTCAAAGACATTTATCTCAATGGTTATCTTGCATATGGCACGCTCGATGAACGTTTCAAATACAATGCTTCTGCACTTTGGTTACTTAACCGTAAGCCGCGCACATACCTCTATGGCTCATATACCAGCGACCTCGATCTGGCTACTAATTATTATGTAGACAACAACCAGGCAAGCGGTGATAATTTCTTCAGCACTATGTTACGTAAGCCCGGTGTTCCCTGGAAACTGGCATACCGTAAAGAGGCACGTTTCGAATTTTACAAACAGTACTTCAGCGGCTTCAGTCATGAGATAGATTTCATTCATCGTGAGTTTACGCCTTATGCGCCTTTGCCTGCTACAGGCATTTTTAAAGATGAGAAAGGAGAAGCTTCCGACCACGTCACCAATGCCGAGATCGGTATAAAGCTGCGTTACGCATACAAAGAGAAATTCCTCGAGGGCAATTACTATCGTTTCAGCATTGGCAGTAAGTATCCTGTTGTTAACCTCGAGTACAGCAAGGGATTAAAAAATATCTGGAACAGCAACTATAGTTATGATAAGCTGAAGCTCACTATTTCCGGCGATCTGAAGATACCACCACTGGGCTTGCTTACCCTCACCTTATTTGGCGGTAAGTATTTCGGTACCCTGCCATATCCCTTGCTGGAGGTGCACCCCGGTAATGAATATTACTATTACAACCCTTACGCCTTCGAGATGATGAACCGCTATGAGTTTATCAGCGATCAGTATGCAGGCATCATGCTCGATCACTCGATCGGTGGAGGCATATTCAATTATATCCCCGGTGTCAAGAGGCTCAAGCTACGCCAGTTCTGGACAGCCAAAGGCATTATTGGTTCTCTCAGCAATGAGAATAAGGCATTAAATCTTGATAAAGGCTTTCCCTTTCGTACCCTTGAAGGCAATCCCTATCTCGAGCTGGGCACAGGCATCGAGAATATCCTCCGTATTTTCCGCGTCGATTTTGTCTGGCGTGTTACACCCAAGCCGCAGCCCGGTGAGAACCAGGCCAGTTACTTCGGCATCTTTGGTAGCATGAAGGTCAGGTTCTGATTGATTTGTATTTACCCTGTATGCACCGGCTCCATAGGAGCGACCTGTATTGGTAGCCTCAGTACCGCTTCAAGCGGTCAGACGCGTATTGTCCCCCATGCCTCGGCGGGGCCAACCTTTTCCCCTGTCATGAGGACACGATGCTTTTATACCAATTTTAGTCCCCTCGGGACGACCTGTTTATAGCAGCGAAAACAACAACATTTACAGCTCCATAGGAGCGACCTGTATTGGTAGCATTAATAGCGCTTCACGCGGTCAGACGCGTATTGTCCCCCATGCCCCCGCGGGGCCAACCTTTTGCCCTGTCATGAGGACACGATGCTTTTTACCAATTTTAGTCCCCTCGGGACGACCTGTTTATAGCAGCGAAAACAACAACATTTACAGCTCCATAGGAGCGACCTGTATTGGTAGCATTAGTATCGCTTCAAGCGGTCAGGCGCGTTATTGTCCCCCATGCCCCGGCGGGGCTACCGTTTTGTAGCAGAAAGCACCCCACGCACATCATGCCCCGGCGGGGCCAACCTTTTCTCGCTGCCCATTTTATGCCCGAAGGGCTATAACAACAATAACCCCGAATAAAATTCGGGGTCGAAGATCTCTGGCAACAAACCGCATCCCCGAAGGGGTAGAATGATTTTTACCGCCATGCACCTCACAGCCCCCAGGTATCCAATATCTGCTGCGCATGGTCCTTTGTGTCCACATCATCTATTATATGCGCTATCTTCCCTTGCTCATCTATCAGGAAGGTCGTCCGGAATATCCCCATATAGGCACGGCCAAACATTTTCTTTTCACCCCATACGCCATATGCATTTACCAGTTCGTGTTCCGTATCGGCCAGCAAGGTAAAGGGCAGCGAATATTTGTTCTCAAAGTTCTTGTGTTTTTTCATGCTGTCCACGCTCACACCCAGTATCACCACTCCCTTTTTTTTCAGTTTCGCAAAATTATCGCGCAGGTTACAGGCCTGTTCAGTGCAGCCGGGCGTGTTGTCCTTGGGGTAAAAGTATAAGGCTACTTTTTTACCCGCAAAGTCTTTGAGCGATACCATATTACCATCCTGGTCCTGTACGCTGAAGGCAGGGGCCTTCATTCCCTTTTTCAAATTTGTGCTCATAGTCGCTTTCAATTTTATGATCTTACTTAGTGAAAGTAAACTGTAAAGTTTGTTGATTATCGTTCCCATCACTTGCTGTTATTACCAGTGTATGCTTCCCTTTGCTGCAGTGCTCGTCAAACTCGTAAAAATAATTGTCCCTGTGTTGTTCCAGGCACACCCACGCGCCGTCCAGTTCTGCCCTGAAGGTTTTCACATAGGTCATATCATCTCGTATCACAAAGCTAAGCCTTGATGCTTGCGCAAAGTTCCCGCCTTCTTTTTGTTTGGCGGTTATCACTGGTGCTGTCGTATCTGCTGCCAGCCAGTAGGTGCCCAGTGCACGTACGCTCGACTTATACCAACCCTCAGCCTCAGCCATTGCTTCCACGCCATCTTCACTCTTTCCGTCGCTGTATATCATCGCTACCTTGTCCCTCAGGGCAAACGGGATAGGTTTGTTGGGTTTGATGTACAGGTCAAAGTAGTGGTGTACAGGTACATTCGGGGTCCCGATCATGTATTTATCCGAGAAGGTGCTCGCATCATCCGGTATGCTGTTCAGTTTAAAGCACATATTATCATACAGCTCAGTCTCATCCAGTTTGAATTTAACATTCGGGTGCTCAAAAAGGTTCATTTGCCCCGCGTGAAATATATTGCACAAGCTATCCTTATTTGCTTTACCGCTGTATCTCAGGTAGAAGGATATGTTGCTTTTGTTGCCCATGCCATCTTCCAGCGCAATGCGTATTTTATGTGTGGCGCGATCCTTCAGATCCAGTCCTCCGCGTATTGCGTTCAGTTCGTAAATATGGTCCAGTTGGTTTCCCGGTAGTTCAAAGAGGCATTGTATCCATTTCCCTTCCAGTTTCTTTGTGCTGTAGTCGGCATAAGCATTCACATACCTCGTTTCATCATATCCTATATCATCCAGCCGCACGCTGCATTGCAGTTGCTCATCCATATACAGTTTGGCAGTATAGAAGGCCAGCGTGTTGTGGCTGCCGTTCATAAAGTCATTTACATCCAGGCCTATTCCGTTTATCAGGGCATCGCTTTGCAGCGTGTCCTTTAATGGCATATAGGTATTCCCTTTTTTACGCAGCCTGTATTCCTGCGGTGCATGGTTGTATATACCATGCAGCAGGTCATATACGGCTACTATGGTGGGTACAGGTGCTATGTTGTCCTTTACCGGCATGCCGAAGAGCTCCGGGTTCAGTGGATGCTCCGTTTGGGTATTGCGTATCTCGAAGTGCAGGTGCGGTGCGGTAGAGCTCCCGGTGTTCCCCGACCACGCTATCTGTTGTCCCTTCTTTACAGGGAACTGTGTAGGGCTTAGTTGAAGGTCCACATCCCAGCGTTGCAGTTCATACTGTTTTTGCCGCAGGTATTTTTGTATCGGGCCTGCAAAATCGTTCAGGTGGGCATAGAGCGTGGTGTACCCATTCGGGTGCCTGATGTAGAGTGCATGGCCAAAGCCGCCCGGTTCTGTCTTGATGCGTGATATATAGCCCTCAGCGGCAGCATGTACCGGCAGGTTCTCCCGGCCCATTGTTTTGATATCCAGCCCGCTGTGAAAATGTCCAGGCCTGCATTCACCGAAGTTACCCGCCAGGGTTATAGGGATGTTCAGCGGGTTGCGGAAGTAGTTTTGCGGATAATCTGGTCTTTGGGCATCCTTCTGCCCGTAGCTCAGCAGTGGTATTATACTGCAAAAAAGTAAAAGCAGGCGTTTCATACTCATATCAGGCATCAGGATTTAAAAGTAAGCTTTCTGAGGCAGCTATAAAAAACAGCTGTCTTATGCTACCCTTCTTCGTTTTTGATTTCTTGAATAGACGATTATGCTATTGTGGTTCCCCTTGTAAAACACCTCTTTAACGCACTTGTTGCATATGTTGTACCTTTATACCATGAAAGATTGCTGTAAAGAAGCTTTCGGGAACAACGATGTTCCGCAGCAGAAGCAGAAGGGCCTCCTTAGCAGGTTCTTTACATGGCTCTTCGCTGCACTTACTGGCAGGCGTCGCGCTGCCGATCTGTCTTAATGTAATATACTCCTCAGTACCCCCAGCGATTTTATACTACCCAGGTGTTGCGTATGCTGGTGCAGGAACTCGAGGTACCAGTCCAGCAGCCGGTAACGCATAGCACCATTCATACTTATATTTTTCAGTTCGGCATCATCTTGCAATGCTAATAACATACCAAGGGCCTTGGCCTCTTCTTCTGTTGCATATGGGGGCATTGCTGGTGGCTGTAAAGTGTACGCACCTTCCTGCAGGTTCAGGTAGGGGGTCTCTTTGCTGTAGTTGCCGTGTATCGTGTAGCCCAGTATGCTGCTGCATTGTATGATGAACCATAGCGGCAGGTTAGCTACATCTTTTTGATTGCTCGTATCCAGTTGTATAAAATGGTCATAGCTGAAGCTGAACAGTTCCGGTAGAGCTGCGTGTTCCGGTAACAATTTCAAAAGCAATTCTGCAGAAAAAAGGGCAATACTGTTTTTAACGATGTCTTCGTGTAGTGTTATGTAGATATGTGCGGCTTGAAACTCGCGGATGCGCTGGAGCTTTTTTTGGGGATGTTGGTCCACCGTCATGTCCAGCAGGCTGCCGGTTTGCAGCAGTCCCGCTTTTTGGTTTTTGGCTTTTGCGCTGCGTATGCCTTGCACCATATAGCTTTGTATGCCGTATAGTTCAGTGAAGATAGTACTGATCAGGCTGCTGTCACCATACTTTACCGACCTTAATACGATGCCACGCGTGTTGTGCAGCATATTTAGTTCATGAATACGATTTTGCCTACATTCTTCTGCGAGCCATCCTTATTGCTGATGAAGACAAGGTAAACGCCGGATTGAGGTCTGCGCCCGGTGTAGTCATAACCATTCCATACGGCCTGGCCGCCAAGTGCAGTGGTGCGGTATATCAGTTGGCCCGATATATCCGTTATGCGCACATCGGCATTTTCTACTAGTCCTTTTATGGCTATAGTACCGCTGTAGTTCGAGGGTACAGGGTTGGGGAAAGCAAGCACGTTCTCATTTTTATCACCGCCTGCAGTGGCTGTACTCCTGTAGCTTACCATGCCTTTATCCGTACCTATATATACATTGCCGGTTATCGGGTCAACACATATCTTGCTGATATTGTTCGATGGTAGTGGACTATTGTCTACAGTAAAGCGGTAAATGATCTTTGATGCATCAGGTGATAATAACCATATACCATTAGTCGTACCTACCCATTTCCTGTTGGCGCCGTCCACCGCTATACTGCGTACACTTTCTCCTTCATACAGGTAGCCCGCAAATTGGTCGTACTGTACGATGCGTTGCTCAGCCTGGCAGTCATTGCTTGTAGCGCTTGCTCCGCAGTTGATGATACCGATACCATTATTTGTTCCCACCCATATAGCATCATCTTTGTCTTTGGCTACACAATATGCAATGGCTCCCGGTAGGTTACCACCGGTAGCTGCGGTGCCGAAATAGCGGTAAGTGTCATCACTCGGATCTTCTGGGGTATTATTGTAGTTATACACCACGAGGCCACCGCCGCCGGGGCATATATACCATATTTGTCCGTTATCATCTACGATTGGCCTTGCAGCGGCATTAGGATAAGGACGGCTCAACGAAACTACAAATGAATGCCAGCTACCGTCGGTAGTGCGTACATAGAGTTCATGTGGCGAAGAGCCAAACATGGTCACCCATAGATTTCCTTGCCCGTCAAAGGTAAAGCCTCCGTTCTGCCAATATCCCGGATCAGGACCGCTATCGTCAAAATAGTTCTCTTTTAAATGTTGGTAACTTCCATCGGGATTAATGATAAGCATGCCATCGTTCGATGATCCAAGATATATTGTGCCATCCTGCGATTTGTATGCTGCGATCACTGAAGAAAAATCATTGAATGCAGGATAATTACTTGCATCAGTGTTGGTCCATTTCCCGTCTTTGTATTCCCCGAAACCTGCACCGCCTCCTGCTACAGGTAGCCAGCCGTCAGTAATAGCAGCCGGTGCTACAACAACATCACCGTTGTAGGCATATATATCAGTACTGTATTGGGTCGGTGGACCATTAGGATTGTCAAAATCCAACTGGTCACCATTCACTCTTCGCCTCAGCCCATGATATAGGTCAGCATACCAGGTATGTCCGTCATTCAGGGTAACGGTCTGTTTAGGAACGGCAATGGTATGGAAAGAATCTGTTAATTGGCCATTCAGGTCCATTTTCAGGCAAGCGCCGGCATAAGTTATCCTTGTCTCATTTATCCAGATCCCATTATCTAGTCCGTCAAGGTGGGTGACTTGGCCAATAGCTGAGGCCGAGTACACCTTGTTCAGGTTGTTATTATTCAATATATAGACACTACTGTCTGTAGAAGCGAACAATTTTCCACTCGAACTGGCCACGCTTGTATACGGCTGGCTGCTGTCCAGTATCGTCCACGCTGAAAAAGCCTGTAGGTTAGGTGCATTTTTGTTCGCCTGGTATAGGCCTGCGCTGGTAGCGGCATACAAATTACTACCGTTTTCAGCCAGGCAGTAAACATCTACAGCAAGGTTGTTTTTCGTGAACTCATAGGTTTCTTTTATTTCTCTTTTTTCAATGTTCACTACTACTATACCGATTGTTGTGCTCAGGTAAGCAAGTCCGTCTGCTACAAATATGTGGTTGATGGTCTTATTCCCGGCTACGGCTTTGAGCTTCAGGTCGGGTATGTTATAGAAAGTGTTGTTTTTGAACAGGTCTATATTACCGTTTTTGTACGCCAGTATAGCGTACCCTGTACCAGGATCATAGGCCACATATTTCATGTCCACATCACTCATCCCCTCCACCTTACTGTAAGTATTCAGCTCCTGTGTGTTGGTGTTGTAGGTAAAAAAGGAAAGATCGGTTGCTGTATATAAAGTAACACCATCTGTGGCTACGCTTAGGGCTCTGTCATAGGGTAGGTACGACTGCCAGTAACCTATAGGTCGTTCTTGCGCATTTAGGCGGGCTGCAAGACATATGTATAAAAAAATTATAGTTAGTGACCTCCGTGTATTCATCATATATTATAGGCTCCAAATGTACTGAAATAAACGCTTTTACCCTGCCAAATATTGTAATTAGGGCTTATTGACGCTGCTTTGTACTGCCATTGTGCTGTCAATGTTATACTGCTCGGGTGTAGTAAAATGGAGCTCTGCATCCCAGGTACTCCCGTTTTGCCATGAATACAAGGTCAGTTTTGTTTTTGGCGCAAACCAGTAGTAGTTCAGTTCGCCATCTTTATCTTCTTCTTTGTCCTCCTTACCATAGGCGAGACTTATGATTCGTTTATAATTCTTTACCCCTCCCTTGCCGATGAGTCCCTGCACACTTACATATACGCCGCACAGCTTATCATCCTTGTCAAATCTCAGGTACACCCTGTGTATACTCGACCCGAATGCAGCAAGGGCGTCCTTACCGGTATAGCGGTAAGCGTCATTCTTTATAGGCTTCAGCTCATCTTTCCACGTGTTTTTAGCCTTCCCGAACTTGAACTCCTTGAATCCGTTGGCTTTGTCCAGTTTATCTAGGGTTTGGGCATTAAGGCCGGCCCCCGTACAAAAAAATAATATGCTGATGAAGAGATAGCGCATGGCTCATTTATTACTCAAATAAAGATAGCCCCTATGCCGCATACGGCGAACATATATTTCTTTCTTACTCGTCCTCGTGGTGCATCGTTTCCACTTTCGAGCTGAAAAAATTGAGGAAAAGCACGATGAAAGATACGATCAGCACGGCCTGTACACATACCATTATTTTGGCAAGCTCGGTATGTGGGTGAAAATCGCCATACCCTATGGTGGTCGAGGTCACAATGCTGAAATAAATATAATCTACGAACGACTGAGGCTGATCGCCAAGTAGGTGCAGCCCGCCATATATCACCGCAAACGACAGGCAAATCTCCAGGTAGTTGAACGACAGCATTAGTATGTTCCGCCGGTACGATCTGGGCTTTACGAACATATCCGATACAAATATCAGCGAGGCCACATAACATATCGTTTCCGTCAGCAGGTACGCCGATATGATCACCGCCCACAGGTGTTGGTAAGCTCCTGTCACTAAAAATATGAACGGAAGTATGGTCTTGAACATTACAAAGAACTCCACCGCCACGTTCCGCCCTATTGTCCCGAACTTGCCGAACAGGTTGCGCACATGTACCCCCGGGAATATATATTGAATAGACACCAGGAACAATCTCAATACCTTCTCAAAGCCTACGTCATTATGGTTTTCATTGTTCCATATCTGGCGCAGGTTCTTCGCTACGTTCTCATACGCCGATATCTTTATGGGCCGGTTGTATTCCGGCTTGCCTAAAAATAATTTGTAAAGAAAACGTTTCATGGTTCTTACTTGCAACGAAAAATAGTGATTTAAACACGTATCACAAAATACCCACAAATACATCATACTACTCCCCTTTATCTTAACTTAGCCTTCCCATGTCCGATAAGAAATTATTCCTGCTCGATGCAATGGCGCTCATATACCGCGCCTACTATGCGCTCATTCGCAACCCCCGCATTACCAGCACCGGGCGCAATACCAATGCACAGTTTGGCTTCACCACCACCTTGCTCGATCTCATCAACAAAGAGAAGCCCACGCACCTTGCAGTGGTATTCGATACCGCAGCGCCTACAGAGCGCCATACCGATTTCGAAGCATACAAGGCCAACCGACAGGAGGCCCCTGAGGACATTATCTCCGCACTCCCCGATATCAAGCGCATTGTCAATGGCTTTAACCTGCCCTGTATGGAGCTCGATGGCTACGAGGCCGATGACCTTATTGCAACACTCGCCATCGAAGCGGCAGATCTTGGCTACGATGTGTACATGGTTACCCCCGATAAAGACTATGGCCAGGTAGTGCGCGACAGGGTATTCATCTACAAGCCGCCCTACCAGGGCAGTGAGCCCGAGATAATGGGCCCCGCGGAAGTATGTGCCAAGTGGAACATACAAAGGGTCGACCAGGTAATAGACATACTCGGCCTCATGGGCGATGCTGTCGATAACATCCCCGGCATTCCCGGTGTAGGTGAGAAGACCGCGGCAAAACTGCTGGCCGAATACGACAACATAGAGAACATCCTCGCCAATGCAGAGCACATTAAAGGTGCCCTCGGCGAAAAGGTGCGCAATGGTAAAGACCTTGCCCTCATGTCCAAAAAGCTGGCTACCATCATTACCAATGTGCCCGTCGCCTTCCACGAGGAAGATTTCCGCGTGAAGGAGATGAACAAGGAGGTCCTTACCGAGATATTCTCCGAGCTCGAATTCCGTGCCCTCGGCAAGCGCATACTTGGCGATGGCTACAATATCAATACCGGCGGGCCCGTCGCCACCGACCTTTTTGGTAATGCCCTCCCGCAGAAGCAGCAGCCACAGGTGGCAGCCGCAGTTGTTGTGGAGGAGACCATTACCATCACGGAAGAGGCCCCCACAACCATACTGCATGCTTCGGATGTGCCGCATACCTATCATTTGATAGATGATGAAGCGGGTATTCAAAAACTCATGGCCGATCTCATGCAGCAAAATGAGATAGCCTTCGATACCGAGACCACCGACCTCGATGCCAACCTGGCCGACATAGTGGGCATGAGCTTCTGCTGGCAAAAAGGCGAAGCGTATTATGTCAACATGCCGCCGGAGCGCGAGGCTGCGCTTGCCCGCCTCGAACTGTTTAAGCCCTTGTTCGATAGGGAAGACGTCCTTTGGGTGGGCCAGAACATCAAGTACGATATGATGATCCTCCATTGGTATGGCTACGCGCTGAAGGGCAAGGTTTACGATACCATGGTGGCCCACTACGTCATTGAGCCTGATGGTAAACGCAGCATGGACATGCTGGCCGCAAAGTACCTAGGCTACGAGCCCATCTCCATCGAGACCCTCATTGGCAAGAAGGGCAAGGGCCAGCTCAATATGCGCGATGTGCCCCTTGAGGAGATCAAGGAATATGCTGCAGAAGATGCCGATGTTACCCTGCAGCTCAAGCAGGCATTCGTTCCCCTCGTGGCAGAGATGGAGGTGGGCAAAGTGCTCGCAGAGGTGGAGAACCCGCTCGTGCCCGTGCTCGTTGATATGGAGACCGAAGGTGTCCGTATCGACATAGACTTCCTCCGCGACTACTCCAAAGAGCTCGACCGTGATATCCGTGAGGCAGAGGCCAATGTGTACAAACATGCAGGCGTCAATTTCAACCTCGCATCACCCAAGCAACTGGGCGAAGTGCTTTTCGATATCATGAAGCTGGACCCCGGTGCAAAGAAGACCAAAACGGGCCAGTATGCCACCAGCGAGGACGTATTGCAGAAGCTGCGCAACAAGCACCAGATCGTGGAGGACATACTCGTGTTCCGCGAGCTCACCAAGCTCAAGAGCACCTATGTGGACGCCCTGCCGCAGATGATCAACCCCCGCACTGGCCGCGTGCACACCAGCTACAACCAGGCCGTGGCCGTAACGGGCAGGCTCAGCAGCACCAACCCCAACCTGCAGAACATACCCATACGTACCGACAGGGGCCGCGAGATACGCAAAGCCTTTATCCCCCGCGATGATAAGCACCTCCTCGTCTCTGCCGACTATTCGCAGATAGAGCTGCGCATCGTGGCCGCCATTAGCGGCGATGAAAGCATGATACAGGCCTTCAAAGACAATAAGGACATCCACACCGCCACCGCCGCCAAAGTGTATGGCGTGGAGGAGCACGATGTCACCTCGCAGATGCGTCGTGCCGCCAAGGCCGTCAACTTCGGCATCATCTATGGTCAGTCCGCATTCGGCCTGGCCGAGAACCTCGGCATCAGCCGCACCGAGGCAAAGGGCATCATCGAGAACTATTTCGGGCAGTATCCTTATATCAAGAAGTACATGGACAGCTCCATCAACTTCGCCAAAGAGTTTGGCTACGTGCAGACCCAACTGGGCCGCCGCCGCTACCTCCGCGACATCCACTCGGCCAACCAGACCGTGCGCGGCTATGCCGAGCGCAACGCCATCAACATGCCCATACAGGGCACCGCCGCTGATATGATAAAGCTGGCCATGATCAAAGTGCAGCACGAATTGCAGCGGCGCAATATGCACTCCAGGATGATCCTGCAGGTGCATGACGAATTGGTATTTGATGTGCCGGAAGAGGAACTCTCCGAAGTGCAGCAACTCATTAAGGAAAATATGGAGACCGCTATGGAACTGCCCAACGATGTGCCCATCAACGCAGAGACCGGCTCCGGCCACAACTGGCTCGAGGCGCATTAACCTCCCGCCCTAAAGGGAGCTATTGTATTAGGAAGGTCCCTTCAGGGATTTAGGGTTTTCTCCATCACCACATGGTCTATGCCCACCTCGGTGAATACATCGCTGGTGGTTTGGTAGCCGGCCTTTTGGTAAAAGCCCTCTGCGCTTACGCGCGCATGCAGCACTACCTGTTGGTAGTTTTTCTCTTTGGCGAAAGCTTCGGCATATTGCAGCAGGGCCATACCTACATCTTTGCCCTGCCATGCAGTGGCCACGGCCATCTGGCGAAACTTAATGATATCGCCGCCGCGGGGCTGCAGCATGATGCAGGCGATCACCTTGTCGCCAACGGTGGCGGCCAGTATATGGTCGCTGCGGTCGGCGCTTAGGTCTTCGTGCTCCAGGCTAAGGCCTATGGGGCGGCGCAGCAGCGTTTCGCGCAGCTCGTACACCCCGCCATATTCCGGGTCGGTAATGAACACCTCTTTTATGTGGATGCCCTCCATTATTGTTTCAGTTGCAGTTCGGTGGTTTCGTTGGGCCTGATGGCGAAGCGCACTTTGGTCTCGTCATATATCGGCACCTTGGGGTTCTTGCGGTAGCGCAGTTCATACTGGCCCGGCTGTATGCGCAGCTTCTGGCTGGCCGGGTCGCCGTTCACGTCCATGTCCATGAACTTTACGAACTGGTCGCCCAGTTGTTTGCACAGCGCCACCTTGCCCAGTGCGCTGGTATTGTTGATCTGCAGCCAGCCCGGTTCGTCCAGCGTTATCACCGTCACATTGTCAAAGTCCACATCGGCATTGCGGTGTGTAACGGGCACTGTGTTGATGGTGATGTGGTAGTTACCGCTTTCATACTCTATGTCCACATCGCAGTTCTGTACCTTGTCCGATCCGCCGCCGCCCAGCTGGCGGTGCGTTACCCTTGCCTGGAATTCCTTCACCGGCCTGTTGGGTTTGCCCTCGTAGGCAAAGTGTATCGAGCCGTTCGATACCACTATCGTCAGCTTATTGATCCTGTGCTCGGTTATGGGCACATAGCGTGCCAGCAGGGGCACCTTGCCCGGTATGCTCAGGTTATACCAGCCTGCATTTAGCTTTTGCGCCTCGGGGTTGCCCGCATTGTCCACGCTGCGGATGAAGCGCTTCACCTCCTTGCCGCTGCCCGTATCGCTCAGTACTATCTCCGGCGTGGTGCTGTAGAACTTGCCTTTGCCATCGGTAAAGTACACCTCCAGTTTTGTCTCCGGCGCCTCGGTGGTCTGTATCACGTAGCTCACCATCTTCTGATCCGGCTCTTTGGGTTTGGGCGGCTCCTTCACCTGCGGCTTGCGCGGCGTTATGGTTATCTTTTTGTCCTGCGGGTTGGGTGGCGGCATCGGTATGTGCGGTATCCGCACCGGGTGCGTCACCGGCGACAGGTAGGCATGCACCGGCAGGGGCCTGTAGGCATTCTTCATGGGCAGGAAGGCCAGGTTTTCCCTCACACGCACCTGCGGGGCAGGCTTCGGCGGTTCGGGCTTTGGCTCCGGTTTGGGTTCCGGCTTCGGCTCTTCCTTCACTACCACCTCCTGCTGCACGGGCTTCGGCGCCTCTTTCACCACCTCCTGTTTTACGGGTTTAGGCTCTTCCACCTCTTTGGTTATCTTCACTTTGGGCACCTCCACCTTCAGTATGCTCGGTGTGTTCACCATGCTGCTCTCCAGCTTCTTCACATCGCTCTTTATCATGTTCAGCATCGGCCGGTACGATTCCACTATCGTGCCCACCGCCTTCGGTACATCCTCCGGGCTGGTCACCTGCAGGTAGTTGCCCAGGCAGTCATACTCCAGCTTCAGCTTGTTATCGTTCACCAGGCTGATGATATAGGGCTTGAAGTGCACCTTATGCTCCATCAGCATCCGGGCAATGGCGCATATATCGCCGCCGCAGCTCTCGCCGCCATCGGTTATCAGCACCAGGCTGTAGAAATATTTGTAGTCGTCTGTCAGGTCTTCCTCCGCCGCTTTTTCCAGCGCGTAGGCTATGGGCGTGGTGCCCAGGGGGTGCAGGTCTTCCAGGCGCAGCTGCATCTGCGTGCGGTTGTCGCGGCTGAACATTACCTCGCGCTTGGTATCGTAGCAGTTGTTCTCCTTTACATTATACTGCTCGCCAAAGGCCCTGAGGGCGAACTCCACCGAGCGGTTCACGCTGTACACACTGTCCATCAGGCTCAGTATGATGTCTTCGGCGGCCTTGTACTTCTCTTCATTCTTCGTCCATGGCTCTATCATGCTCGACGATTCATCGAGCAATATCAGCAGTCGGGGCTGCTTCATGCCCTGGCCCACCTGTGCCCGGAGGGCCCGCGGCATGCCAATGGATACGCAAAGAACAAGCAAAAAGAACAAGGATCGTTTCAATGACATCATATGGTACAACTGGCAGCAAACCTACATTAAAAGCCCGAAGATTAGAATTTATTGCCTCAGCCGCAGCGCGGGATTTGCATATTATTAATATTAAACGGAACATACCCCGCCCTATTGCGGATAAAATGTTAAGATGCAGGGCAGGCGCGGATTCCATACATATTATTTTACGGTGTATTTGGGTGGCGAGGGGAAGTAGGGGATGTTGTTGTCATCGCAGAATTTTTTAAACTCTTCTTCGCTTGAGAAGAACTGTTCGTTGTCTTCCATATCTTTTTTCATATCCTGCTCGTCCTGACCGGGGGCGCGTTGTTCAAAATATTCTTCAAGGTCGGGCATGTCGCGCTCGTCCATATAATCTATATCTGTGGGGACGTGGGTCTGGTCGAGCTTCTCTTCCATAAACGATGCGGTGTGCTCTTCGAGCTTAGTGGCGAGTTCGGGGTCTTTCCTTGCTATGTGTTGGCAGAAGGCAGTGATGCTTTCCATGCTCTCGCCTACGGAGGCGTTCTGCCGCAGTTTGATAATGCACCATACGAGCTTGCGCATTACATCGGCCTCGTGCCAGGTGGGATAGCGTGTGCCGGGGATGCGGCTGCGGATGTTGTGGCCCATCTCCTGCAACTGTGCGTACATCTCCTCGACGAGCATAGAGGGCATGCGAAACATGGCCATGCGTAGCCGGTTCCAGTTGCCTTCGTTGACCCAGAGGCAGACGGTCTTTTTGCTGACGCCTACATAGGCTGCTATGGCAGCCTGTGAGAGGTTGGTATTGAAATAGAGATCGCGGGCGAGGGATTGTTGTTTGGGTTTGGTGTTCATAGTGAAAATTAAAAGTCAAAAATTGTATACCCTGATTGGGCGGGGTTGCAGGCCTCAGCGTTACACAGCCCTGAATGTTTTTGATACGGCCTCAAAAACATTCGTCCCCTCTCAAGAGGGGAATAATCACCCCGTCCTGCTTCATTCAAAGGAAGCGCATCTTTTGTCTGAAGCAGTCCACCCCTCTTTGTATCCAGACACAAAGCCATCCAAAGAGGGGAGTTGAAATGAAATGTTACTATTAAAAAGTGTTCACTTTTGGGAGGGGGTGGAATGGGCTGGAAGGCTTGATAATGCTGTGTTATTGTTTTTCCTGAAATGTTGCCAAAGGTTAAGTTGACAGGTTGATAGGTTGACAAGTTGATAGGTTGGTAATTTGATCTGTTCATGTTTGATAAGGTTTTTAGTTCCTATTGTTTTTTGCTTTGGTGGGGCGGTGTTGCAGGCCTCAGCATTACACAGCCCTGACCCCTCTCAAGAGGGGAAATAATCACCCCGTCTCCCGCTGAAAAAGCGGGATCCACCCCTCTTTGTATCCGCGCACAAAGCCAGCCAAAGAGGGGAGCTTTGGGACAAAGGTCTTATGCGGCGGGGGGATGGGCAAATCGAATTTTTATGATACCCCGTTTTTGGAGGTATGATACCCTGATCTTGGGGGTATGATAAATCTTTGTTTTGGCTGGCAGTGAAAATGCCCTGGCCCCGCGTACAGTTTTTAGCCCCTTCGGGGCGGGCTGTTTGTAGTAAATATGATCTAATTTTATTGTAGCCCTGTGGGGGCGGCCTGAGTTTGCAAGCGGGAAGCTTGCGTTATCATGGGTCTAAGCGAGACGCTTAGACCAGACGGGTAATGAATAACATTGTATTTTGCCGTCTAAATCACTTTGGAATGGAAGGCAATATACTTTTTGATATTTCGCATTTACGTTTTGACAAAGATGGGGCGGTAAGGGCAACAGTTAATGACGGCATGTTTGTAATGTCAAACGAAGATATTGTAAGAGAAACATTTTTTACAGATACCTATAAAAAGCAGTATGGGATATATAACACCTCTTACATACCCAAAAGCGTTTTTGCGTACTCGAAAATTACAATAGAGAACACAGACAGGAAGATAGACGAACAGATTCAAATGGAATTTGAAGAAATGATGTTTGAACGGGTGCAATATTTAGAATCCTTGTTGACTTTTTTATGGTTTGTGAAAGATAATAGTGTAGGGTTGTATTCTACAATTGGTCAAATACCTGCTAAAAACATAGTAGGTAGTTTAAGTAAATCTATTGGTTACTGGAATTGCGGCGGCAATAAAGAGAATGTCTTGTTTACAGATACAGAGATAATAGATGCTGCAAACTTAACATTTAAGTATAGGGAGATATGCGGGAAGGGGTTAAAAAGATTGGTAGACTCTATAATCCCCACTGAATTTGACCAGCACAAAAAACCCCACAGACACTACCTAATAAGGGCTAAAAACGACTTCAATTACAATGAGCAAAACTGCATTGAGAGGGCGTTAAACTTCTTGATAATAGCAAGGTCGCAATCCTATATAATATACAAAATAGCCTATTACATAGCTGTTTTAGAATGCCTGTTTACAACCAATTCAAGCGAAATAACCATGAGAATGTCATATAGGATAGCATTCTATATTGGCGAGAGTATGAACGAGTGCCATAAGATATTCAAAACTGTTTATGACGCGTATGATATAAGGTCAAGATTCTTACATGGGCAAAAGTTCAAAAGCGATAACGATATAAAAATAGAAACACTAACTATTACCTCAAAAGAACTTGATAATATATTAAGGCGTGCTTTTAGAAAGATATTCGAAAGCCCAGCGCCATTTTCTGAATACACGAACGAGGACAGGGATAGCTATTTAAATAGCTTGATATTCGACTTGCCCTTTGAAAGAAAAAACACGCCTAAGAATAAAAAGTGTTAACTTTATTATATGTCTGAAAAGAAGAAAGAGGGCAAGAAATATGAAGAACCCGTTAAGATAGAGGGCGAGTTCTTAGAGGTGTTTAAGGTCGTCAAGAAAAATAAAGAGGAGAAGGCTAAGAAGGGGAAAACTAAGAAAGATGAGAGCAACGATTAAATCTGTAAACTTTAGCTCTGAAATTGATTGGTTGTTTCTTCTCGAAGATAGCGCACACAACATTTATTATATCGCTGATGATAAGGCATATCGAAACAACGGCCTAAATAATCCAGTTAATAAACATCTGTTAGACCAAGCAGGTAGGGGAACAAGTGTAATGTTTGAATCTGTAATTATTGACGGCAGGAATATCGTTACCAAAATTCTTTCCTTTTCTTAGAACTAAACGCACAGTCTTAAAAAATAGATTTTTTACTGGTGTCCTTTCGTATATAAGTCCGCTCTCAAGAGGGGAATAATCACCCCGTCTCCCGCTGAAAAAGCGGGGAGCTTGAGGCAAAGGTCTTATGCGGCGGGGGGATGGGCAAATTGAATTTTTATGATACCCCGTTTTTTGGGGTATGATACCCTGATCTTAGGGGTATGATAAATCTTTGTTTTGGCTGGCAGTGAAAAACGCGCGGGCCAGGCGTACGGTTTTTAGCCCCTTCGGGGCGGGCTGTTTGTAGTAAGTATGATCTAATTCTGTTGTTAGCCCCGTGGGGGCGGCCTGAGTTTGCAAGCGGGACGCTTGCGTTATCATGGGTCTAAGCGAGACGCTTAGACCAGACGGTGGTATCATAGATTATTCTTTTGGAGGATAAAGTGGAAAACATTTCAGAATTTGTGCAGATAAGTAAAGAATATTCATCAATATTGAATTGCATATAATGAATAAGTTAATAAAGTACAGTTTTACCCTTGCAAGCATTTTAATCAGTTTAGCGTGCAGCTATGGTCAAGGGAAACGGATATACTATCAAATTCCACCAAAGGCGGATAGCATTGTAAGCGATTATATTAATAAGGTGAAAAGCAATGTGAAAAAGAATAAAGTACTATATGCCGTGCTGGAGAAGGAAAATGAATGGTATACCTTAATTGTTGCTGAAACTTACCGCAATGATGATCGTTATAAAACAGCTATATCGCGGAGTGCCCGCACTATCCGCCTGCAAAACCGGTTTTCATTGCCTGTTTTCTTAAGTGGGTATGACGACAGGTTTCTGAACGCAGAATACGGATATACGGACCGGGGAGAATTCGTATTTGGGTATCATAGAACTTTATACCATTCCTTTTTTATAGTATTCAATACAGCGAATGAAGTGAAGGAAGTAAGTTATTCAGGATGGTAATTTTTGGTTGGGGTCTGTTGCTTAGGAAAATTCAAGTCGAAAAGACTTGAGCCTTGCTTAGACACAAGTGGAAAACACTTGCGCCAGCCAGGGGACTCTATTTGAGTTGTTTTATTTTCTCTACCTTCTTGTAACCTATAATCCCACCATGAAATAATTACTGAGCCCAAAGATGATGCCAGCGCCACAACGGAAATAATAGTTGTAGCATAAAACAATCTATTATTTACCCTATTAGTTTTGATTTGATTTTTTAGTAGTTCATTTTCTAACTTTCTATTTTCCGTTTTTACTTTTAGCCTAAATCGCACATCCTCAAAGTACGCCGATACCGAACCTTTACGCCAAAGCCGTCTCCCCCTATTTGTAAATCTTACGCTACTTTCTCCGATATCTTCAGCTAATCCATGAGCCAATAGAAAAGAGATTACCCCTTTATTGTTGACATGCATTTTCAATTCCTTTAAAATTTCCGCGAGATCATTCAAGTTGTATACACCAAACGGCGTCATGTATGGGAGCATTGTATCAATAGTTCGTATATCATAATCGCTACGCCTGCCATATATTTCTTCTCTTTTTAAAGCCGCCCTACCCTTATCAGTTATGTAATAAATTCCTTTTAGATTTTCATCAGCCCATTCAACGGGGAGACCAGAGTTCTTAAGGTTCAACTCATAATCCTCAATATGGCGCTTTTGAATCAATACATCAAATGATTGCTGGAATAATGAATCAAATATGTCTTTTCTACCGTGATATTTATTACTCTCCTGGGCTTTTTTTTCTTCTGGATATAGGTTGAGTATACGTTCTTTAATATACTTAATAGTATTCTTTCCAGCGGGGTGTGAATCGTCCCTTAGTATTTTTAGAATAGTGAAATAAAAGTCTATGTTTGCCATTACATAAACATACAAAAAGTAGTCATAAGATAAAATCCCGTAACTTTACGATATGCCAAAATCAGAAAAGACACGGCACGAAAAGAAGAAAGTGCTTACCGATAAGGAGTTAATCGAGAAGTACGAAGCGGGAGCGCAACTCGTGGAGGAACTAATTGGAAAGGTGCTGTCTAAGCCTGCACCAAACGCGCCTGTGAAGGTTTATAAGGAGCGTTGACTACTTTGTTTCTTTAAAACTTTTTATAGTATCTTATCTATGGTTGTTATTATATGGAAAGGGAAAGGCTGGTTAATAATAGTTGTCACGTTCCTTTGTTCCCTTATAAGCGAGATACTCACCAGTGCTATAACCAATGACGATACCTATTATGGTAGAAGTCCTTATCCACTTTCGATAGCACTACTGATTTCTGCCCTATTTGCTTTTTATTTAAATATTAGGCTAACCGTTAAGGAGACAAAGCCGCAACAAGTAAAAAAAGAGCATGCTCTTTTTTTTATCCCTATATCATATTGGGGTTGGATTCTTCTGTCGTTTAGCGTTTTAGTTTTAATCGTGCGTTTCCTTCAATACTAATCACTTTGTACATTGAAGTATATCATTACCGGAACCCCACCACAAAACAATATTACTTCTGATAAATGCAGCAGCCAAGCCCTTACAGGAACAGGCTGAAGATAGCATAGATGATAGCAGCCATCACACCGCTTACGGGTATGGTCAGTATCCAGGCCCAGAGCAGGTTCACCGTCACCCCCCAGCGCACGCCGTACTTCCGCTGGTAGATGCCCACGCCGATGTGGAGGGAGAGGGTGGTGTTCGCGGTGCTCACCGTTTCCTTCAGCAGC
>CAYZTM010000037.1:2023-7473 GCA_964481425.1 uncultured Flavipsychrobacter sp. | reverse complement strand
GCACGGCAGCGAGGCGCTTGGTGGCGCCCACGCCTATGATGGAGCCGGTGATGGTATGCGTGGTGCTCACCGGTATCTTCAGCTGCTCGGTGATGAAGAGCGTGATGGCGCCCGCCGTCTCGGCAGCCACCCCTTCGAAGGGTGTTACCTTGGTGATGCGCGTACCCATGGTCTTAATGATCTTCCAGCCGCCGCTCATGGTGCCCAGGCCCATGGAGGTATAGCAGGCCAGCGGCACCCATACGGGCATCTGCTCAAAATGGCTGATCTGCCCGCCCGCTATAAGGGCCACGGTGATGATGCCCATTACCTTCTGCGCATCGTTGCCGCCATGGCCTATGCTGAAGGCAGCGGAAGAGACCAGCTGCAGCCGCTTGAACCACTTGGTGGAGCGGGCCATGTTGAGGCTGCTGAGGAAAAGGGTGAAGACGGCCATGATGACAACGATAAGGGCCAGCAGCAGCCACTTGAAGTTCTCGCCATAGACCACCAGCTCTACCCAGCGCGAGCTGTACTTCGACTGGTAGGTGGTGAAGATGTTCTGCGGTTTATCCTCGCGGGCCAGCAGGAAGGATATCTTATCGCGGCGGCTGTGCTTTACCAGTATGGCATCGAGCTCATTGATGTTGTGCACGGGCGCCTGGTCCACCTGCAGGATCACATCGCTCTTTTTCAGGCCCATATGCTGGGCGGGCGAGTTGTAGATCACGTCCCTGACCAGCACACCCTGCTCCGCGGGGGCATTTTCGGCCTTGATACCGATGATGCGGGAGGTGGAGGTGGTGATGACCAGGAACATGACGGCTATGATGCCCACGATAACAGCTAAAGACACCAGCCGGGGGAGCATGCCCTTACGGAATGCATTGATGAACCAGAGCGAGACAACGAAGGCGATGATCATGCCCACGAAGGGGGCCAGCACAATGAAGCTCACGGTCTTGATAACGGGCTCGGGGCTCACGGAGTCGAAACCGGCATGTGCGATAGCCGCACCTGCAAAGCCCCCGATGAGGGTATGCGAAGAGCTGGAGGGTATGCCGAACCACCAGGTGAGGAGGTTCCAGCCGATGGCGGCCAGCAGGCCGCAGACGATAACGGGCAGTGTGATGACCTCGGCCCGCACCGTTTTGGCGATGGTATTGGCCACGCCGTGGTCCTTGAAGATGAAGAAGGCCAGGAAATTGAACAGGGCCGCCCAGACCACTGCCTGCAGTGGGGTGAGCACCTTGGTGGATACGATGGTGGCTATGGAGTTGGCCGCATCGTGAAAGCCGTTAATATAGTCGAATATCAACGCCAGTACTATAATGACTATAAGCATCGTCATGTGGTAAATGGCGGAGTTTTAAGCGTATTTAATAATAATGGATTCGATAACGTTGGCAGCATCCTCGCATTTGTCGGTCACTATCTCGAGCTCCTGGTAAAGGTCTTTTTTCTTGATGAGCTCGATGGGGTTGGTAGTATAAGCGAAGAGTTTCGACATTGCATCGTCGAACACATCGTCGGCCTCGTTCTCCAGGCTGTTGATGAGCACGCAGGCATCGGTGATGGCGCGTATGTGCTTCATGTCGCGCAGCTCGGTAACGCCCCTGTTGAGGGCCACCACGCAGCGCTGTATGATGCCTGCAAAGGCACGGGCGGTATCGTCCACATCGTCGATGTAATAATTGGTCATGCGCTTGGCCGAGCCCCAGATGTAGTCGGCAATATCGTCGAGCGAGGTGGCCAGGGCATGTATGTCCTCGCGGTCGAAGGGGGTGATGAAATTGCTGCCCAGCTCGATGAACAGTTTATGTGTCACTTCGTCGTTCTTATGCTCCAGGTCCTCCAGCGACTTGAGCATGGGGGTCCGCACACTGATGTCGTCCTCGTTGAGCGCGGCTACCAGTATATCGCCCATTTTGAGCAGGTTGGCAGTGACTTCTTCAAAGAGGGTGTAAAAAACCTTGTCTTTGGGCAAAAAGAGCTTAACGAAAGAACCGAAGGCCATAAATGTTGTATTTTTTAGTGCTGCAAAAATATCCAGGGCTACCCGATAAACAAATCTTAACGGAAAGATAATATTTTCTTAACGTTGAGATAATGTTGTTTATCCATACGATGCCGGCGGCTATGAAGCCCGGCTGCCGGGAAAGGGGCCTAAATATCATTCCATGATCGGCACAAAAGGCCGGGAAAGGGGTAAAAGCATGTCAATAAATAATGAAATAATCATTAAGCCGTGCTAATGCAGGCGCACGCGCGGGTCGAGCCAGCCATAGAGCATATCGGTCAGCAGGTTGACGATGATGAAGATAAAGGCCGTGAGCAGCACGGCGCCCATCACGAGGGGGAAATCGAATTTGTCAAGCGCCTCGACCGTAAGGCGGCCCACGCCCTTCCAGCCGAAGATATACTCCACGAAGAAGGAGCCTGCCAGCAGCTCGGCCAGCCAGCCCGATATGGCCGTGATAACGGGATTGAGCGCGTTGGGCAGCGCATGGCGGTATATGACTTTGGCGGTAGAGAGGCCCTTGGCATAGGCCGTGCGGATATAGTCCTGCGAGAGCACATCGAGCAGGGCGCTGCGGGTAAGCTGGGTAATGATGGCCAGGGGGCGTATGCCCAGAGCGAGGGCGGGCAGTATGAGGTTCTTAATGGCGAGGTGCCGCCCGGTGAAGGGATCGTACTCCCAGAGGCTGCCGGTCATATTGAGGCCGGTGAGGCTGTGCAGCAGGTAGCCGAAGATATAGGCAATGAGCAGGCCCGCAAAGAAGGAGGGCATGGAGATGCCTGCCACGCTGGCCGCAATGGCCGATGTATCGAGCCAGGTATTTTTTTTGAGCGCAGCCAGCACGCCGAGGGATATGCCCAGTATGGTGGCCAAGGTCATGGAGGCAAGGGCGAGGATGACGGTGCCGGGCAGGGCCTCGGCCAGTACGGTATTGACGCGGCGCCGGGTATTGTAAGAGCGGCCGAGGTAAGGCCATTTCAAAGCGATGCATTTATGGGCGCCGAGGGGCAACAGCTGCAGGTAGCCGTATTTCTTTTGCGCAGCGCTGTCGCGGTCGTTGAGGCTGAGGGGCAGCAGGTCGTTGAGGTAGAGCAGGTAGCGGGTAGAGAGCGGCTTGTCGAGGTTCAGCTCATGGCGCACGTTCTGCAGCGTGGCGATATCGCTGCGCTGGCCTATGGTGAGGCGCGCAGGGTCGCCCGGCAGCACATTGAACAGGAAGAACACCAGCGTCACCAGGCCCCAGAGCACCAGCAGGCTATAGCGTATGCGCCGTGCCAGGAACCGCAGCATGCTACTTCCAGCTCAGTTTGCCATTGTTCATCGAGATGCTCTTAGGGAAGTCGCGATAGCTCCACTTGCCCATGATGGTACCGTTCTTAATGAGCATGAGGCCGGGGTTGCTGCGCATTGCGGTCTTGCTCACCGTACCGTCGAACTGGTAGAAGGGCACCATGCCCAGGCCCTGCTGCTGCCGGAAGGCCAGCGCATCGCTCTTAGGCGATGAGCAGAGCACGAAGGTGGGTATATCATACTTCTCGGCAGCGGGTATGAGCGCGCGTATCCTGTCCATATTATCGGTGCGGGCCTCGCGGGCGTCTTTCACGAAGAAGAGGAACACATAACCGGGGTTGGTAATGATGCTCTGCGTCAGGTCGTTGCCGTCGTAGTCGGTAATGATGAAGTCTTTGATGGGTGGTTCGGCATTGCCCTCACGTACCAGTTTGTCTTTGCGGTCCACGAATTTCCAGGTGGTGTCCTGCCAGGGGTAATTGGTCTCGTTGAATTCTTTCTTCACGCCGTCCTTCTCATAGATAAAAACGGAAGCAAAGCTATCGGGCACGGAGCCGGGGGGCACTTTCATTTTTTCGGGTATGTTGTTGCCCACTTTAAAGGCCAGGCAATCGTAGAAGGGCAGGTGCTCGAGCGCCCATACCTGTATGCCGAAGGCAAAGAAGCAGGCCAGCACCATAATGGCGGTGCCTGTGTACTTGCCGAACAGGGGCATGACCCGCTTGCGGTAGGCAAAGAGGATGACAGAGAAGGCAAGCAATACTACGTCTTTCCAAAAAGTTGCCTCATTGGATATCTTGATGCAGGCACCGAAGCAGCCGCATTCCTTTACCGTGCCTGTGAACAATGCAAAGGCGGTGATGAAGGTAAAGAGCATATTGAGCAAAAGCAGTAATACGGAAAACACCCTGAAGGCATAGCCCAGCAGCAGTGCCACACCGGCCAGCAGCTCGAAAGCTATCATCACGATGGAGAATATGAAAGCGTAGGGTATCATGAAGGCCATATGCAGCGCCTCGAAGAACTCCTGCATTTTATAGACGAGCCCCAGCGGGTCGTTGGCCTTTACCAGCCCTGAGAAAATGAACAGAACCCCTACTACTATTCTTAAGAACCAAAGGATGTATTTCATAACAATGATTTGCGTTTTATTATTCCTGCATTTTTATCAGGGCGAATACGCCGTAGTTGATAATGTCGCTGAAGTTGGCCTCCATGCCTTCCGATACGATGGTGTGGCCGTCGTTGGCCAGTATCTGTTTTATGCGCAGCAGCTTTACCAGTATCATGTCCACGAAGGACTCCTGCGACATATCGCGCCAGGCCTCGCCGTAGTCATGGTTCTTTTGCTGCATCAGGTCTTCCACTTCACGGGCCTTTTGTTCGTAGAGGCCCTGCGCTTCGGCGGCGCTTAATTCGGTATTGCTCTCTTTGCCAAGCGCGGCCTGTATCAATGCGATAATGCCGTAGTTGACAATGCCTATGAACTCGCTCTCGATGCTGTCCTCTATTTTTTGCTTACCCGTTTCCTGCACCTGGCGTATACGGCAGGCTTTGATGTATATTTGGTCAACAATGGATATGGGGCGCAATACACGCCATGAGGTACCATAGTCTTTAGCTTTTTTGAGGAACAGGTCTTCGCACCTGTTGATAACGGAGCGGTATTGCTGTAGCGTCTGGCTCATGGATGTTGGTGTATTGCTGCTGATCGTATCCTGCATTTTTAATATTAGGCAATGAATTTCAAAAATACACTTTTACCCATACAAACCACGCTGCAAAGTAAGGGCAGGCTGTTAGATATATCGAAACCTGTTGTAATGGGTATACTGAATGCCACGCCCGATAGCTTTTATAATAAAGGACGGGACAGTGATACAGACAGTTTGCTGCGAAATGCTGAAAAAATGTTAAATGAAGGTGCGGTCATGCTGGATGTGGGCGGAGCGAGTACGAAACAGGGTGCAACATTGATAGACGAAGCGGATGAAATGAAGCGGGTGCTGCCGGCGATAGAAGCTATAAAGCAAAGGTTCCCGGAGGTATGGCTGTCGGTAGATACCTATAATGCAGCTACGGCCAGAGAGGCTGTATTGGCAGGAGCCGATATCGTTAACGATGTGAGCAGCGGCAGGTTTGACAAGGATATGCTGCCGAC
>CAYZTM010000037.1:0-2013 GCA_964481425.1 uncultured Flavipsychrobacter sp. | reverse complement strand
AGTGGGGGGGCAATTTGATTACGCTCGCAGGATTCCTGGTAAGGAAGAGTTCAGCGAAACAATTCGCTATTATCAGACTCAGATCGCTCGAACAGGAGTTCATTTGCGACTCTCGCATCGACTGACGGTTGCTGAATTGAAAGTGCCTTATATAGCGATGCATATGCAGGGAACGCCGGAAACGATGCAGGAGGACCCGCAATATGAGGATGCGGTGAGCGAGGTGCGGGACTACCTGAGAACGGTATGTGATAGTTGTAATGATGCGGGTATCGCGGATATCATCATCGATCCGGGTTTTGGTTTCGGGAAGACAGTGCAGCATAACTACCAACTGCTGAATGCGCTGCATACGTTCAGGATGCTGGGCAAACCGGTGTTGGCAGGACTGTCGCGGAAATCGATGGTGTGTAAGCCGCTGCATGTGAACCCTGAGCACGCACTGAATGGTACGACGGCGCTGCATATGGTGGCCCTGCAACAAGGAGCCAGCATACTGCGGGCACATGATGTGAAAGAAGCGATGGAAGTCATTAAACTTTACGAACAATTCGACATATGATAGCCAATACACCTGAGCCGCCGTATTATGCGGTCATTTTTACATCGTTGCGCACAGAAGGCGATGAAGGCTATAGCGCCATGGCCGATGCTATGGGAGAACTGGCCAAAGACCAACCCGGTTACCTGGGCATTGAAAGTGCAAGGGACGGACTGGGCATTACCGTATCGTATTGGGCATCGCTGGAGGCCATTAAGAACTGGAAGGAAAACGTGAAACATCGTGCGGCGCAAAAGCTGGGTAAGGAAAAATGGTACAGCAGCTTCAAGACCCGTATCTGTAAAGTGGAACGGGACTACGGGATGTAAGGGTTACAACGTAGGATGGCGGTGAAATTCCTTCTCCCTGTCGAAAAGATAGCGGTAGGTACTTAATGTGCGGCTGCGGTAGGTGCCAAGGTTCTCCGCTATGTTGATCATCTTGGGGTTGAAGTCGCCGATCCATTGCATCTCGTAGTCTTTGTATTTGGCCTGTGCCTGTATCAGGTTGGCGCCCTCCATTATCATATAGGCATCCACACCTTTGCCCTGGAATTCGGGGATGATACCAAACACAAGGCCTACAAAACGCTCACATTTACCAAAGGCTTTGAGCCAAAGGAATTGTAACTTTTGCAGCAGTCCGAATTTACCATGCAGGTGTTTGAAATACTGGTTCAGGTCGGGCAGGTTCACCCACATGCCGATCGGCTCGTCCTTGTAATAAACGAACCAACTGATGCTTTCGTCTATCACCGGTTTCATGGACTTGAACATCTTCTGCACGGTGCGTTCTTCAAGTGTTTTGCCGCCACCGTGCCCGGCCCATGCTTTGTTATAGACATAGGTAAAATCTTTAGCGAACTGCTCCAGGTCTTTTTTGGTGATGTGCTTAGAGCTGTAGCCCGGTTCTGCAGCTAACTCGGCATGACGCTGGTAAAATTTATCCTGCAGCCTGTCCTTGACCTTTAGAGCAAAGCATACCTGGTGGAAATAAGTTTGAAACCCATAGCGCTCAAAAAGCTCCTTATAATAAGGTGGGTTGTAGTTCATGCCATATAGCGGTTCGTAAAAGCCATCAATTACCAGCCCCCACCATTTATCACGTTCGCCAAAATTGATCGGACCGTCCATAGCCTCCATGCCGCGCTCCTGCAGCCAATTGCGACAAAAGTCGAGCATAAAATTTGCAGCGGCTTGGTCGTTGATGCATTCAAAGAAGCCGATGCCCCCGGTTGGTTGTTCCTGTTTGTATTTTTTGTTGGTAAAGGCGGCAATGCGCCCTATCAGCTTGTGCTTGTTGTTGGTGAGTATCCAGCGCGAACATTCGCCCTGTTTGAAGAATTTATTCTTTTTAGGGTCGAAGACCTCTTCGATGTCCTTGTCAAGCGGGCGTATCCAGTTCGGGTCGTTCTTATACAAGTCAACGGCTACTTTGATGAATAGCTTTTTATCGGCCTCGGTCTTTACTTC
>CAYZTM010000036.1:31091-42337 GCA_964481425.1 uncultured Flavipsychrobacter sp. | reverse complement strand
AAGCTGTTGACCAGGTTGTAACAGCAGACCTTCCCGCTTACGAGCGGGATGCTCTACCACTGAGCTACAACAGCTTTATTAAGAACTTCATTATAAAAGTAAAGTTTCCGGCCGATGAGCTATTATGTGTACCGGGCGAAAACTTCTCTAAACGAGCGGGAGACGAGGCTCGAACCCGCGACCTACAGCTTGGAAGGCTGTCGCTCTACCAACTGAGCTACTCCCGCTTGTGGTTGCAGTTTGCAGTGGCAGTACAGTTTTTTTATCTGCATGCTGCGGCTGCTAACTGCAACTAAAACAAGTGGGCAGAGAAGGATTCGAACCTCCGAAGTCGTAAGACAGCAGATTTACAGTCTGCCCCCGTTGGCCGCTTGGGTATCTGCCCTGAAAGTCAAAAATTAAAATTCAAAAGTAAAAAGTTTGAACACACTAATGCATTTTTGTGTTTTGACTTTTGAATTTTGACTTAGAACGAGCCACTTGCCGGAATCGAACCAGCGACCTACTGATTACAAATCAGTTGCTCTACCAGCTGAGCTAAAGTGGCTTATGTAAAAGAACTACTCCCTCGAAAGGGATTGCAAAAGTAGGGAACAAAATGGTTTTTACAAATTTTTTTGTCCTGCATTTGAACGGTTTCTTTTCCTGCCGTTCTGCAGACAAGCCGTAGCCTCTATTGCTTCAGCGCATTGTAGATAAGCGTGTCGTTTTGTACTGTGCTATCCGCAAGGGGGTATTGCCTTACATAACGACCATGTATATAATAGCCGCCGCTGTTCACCACACCGATGCAATACACTATGATCATCCTGTCAGGAGCAGCGTATCCATATAGATCAGCCGACCTGAACTGAAATGGTGTAAATATTCGAGTTAGGGTATCTTCCATTTTGCAGGGCAGCTGACTAAATCCCATGTTTCCCGTGATACCATTGAGGTAAAACCGTGTATAACTGCCCGGCACACTGTCAATGGTTATGTTATAGATGCTTCCGGTACCAAGTGCAGATGGGTGGTCGCTGCCTATAACAGAGTCGTGCATTTGCCAGGTGCCTATATAGCGGCTCAGCGATGCAGTGCCACAGTCGTCATCTTCATAACCATTGGGGCAACTGCATGTGCCATGTGTACAAATACCACCGTTCTTACAGACCACATTGGCACAGCTATCTGTGGATACATAGGTCTTTTTTCGGCAGGAGGTATACAACACAAGAGAGAAGATCAATGCGGTTATCCCAAATACTGCGAATATGGTCTGTTTGCTTTTCATAGGCTGTTTTCTATCGCTAAATTAATTCATTTCCGGGGCATGCCGAGTCATATTTTGGTCACACAGTGCAGCATAAAAAAAATGGCCGCAATGCAGCCATTTTTCAAATGTTATAAATGAACACTTACAGTTTGGTCATGGTATAATCCACCGTATCACGTGCTGTACCCAGCGAATCCTGTATGCCCCTGTAATAAGTACCTTTTATGGTCTTGTAATCTGCATCCATCACACCATCGCCACCGCTTATGCTGAAAGATGGAACAGTGTTATACGGACAGAAATACGGGCTGAACGATATAGATGTGCTTGAGGTAAGCTGCACAGGGATATCATGATAATACCAGTTGTTCAGGAACGAGTCTATCAGCAGTGTGGTATTCGTACCGCCTTTACGCATAACCAATGAGAACGTTGAATCCCGGCCTACCCTCCAGGGGTAGCTGCTACCCTTTATCACTTCGGATACAGCCCACTTACCGGGATATTTATCTATCCACATTGTGTTACAATAAGTAGAATCATAACCTGCAGGGCAGTTACAAACTCCCTTATAGCATATGCCACCGTTCAGGCAGGCATGGTAGTCGCATGAATAGGGGTTTTTCTCAACTTTTATACACGATATATAAGTCACCGATACAAAAGAGAACACGGTGGCTATGGCAGTAAGCAATATCTTATTGTAGCGTTTTTTCATCTGGAGTAAAGATCTTTTTATGGCCAGGTTCTGAAACTCCCCATCCTGTAAAGCCTGCAAACAGCACATTGTCACAACTTTGCACCCAGGCTTCCGCAAAATGCGGGGGCTTTCAGAGAGTAAATATAATAAACCTTTTTTTACATTTCATACCCTTAGGCCACTATACTTGCTTTAATTCTGTTGCCAGCTCCTGTAATACCTTCTTGGCATCACCGAACAGCATAGAGGTTTTGGGCCTGAAGAACAGGTCGTTCTCGATGCCGGCATAGCCCGGTTTCATGCTTCGTTTGTTCACGATCACATGCTCGGCCTTCTCGGCTTCCAGTATCGGCATGCCGTATATCGGGCTGCTTGGGTCATCCTTGGCTGCCGGGTTCACCACATCGTTGGCGCCCAGTATCAGCACCACGTTCGTACTGCCCATCTGGTCGTTGGCATCTTCCATTTCCAGCAGCTTTTCATAAGGCACATCGGCCTCAGCCAGCAGCACATTCATATGCCCCGGCATACGCCCTGCTACCGGGTGGATACCATATACCACTTCCACACCCTTATCTTCCAGTATCTTTTCCAGCTCGTGGCAGGCATGTTGGGCCTGGGCCACGGCAAGACCATAACCGGGTATGATCATAACCTTTTGCGCATAGGCCATCAATACGGCCGTATCATTAAGCGATATCTCTTTGTAATTGCCTTGTTCTTTGGCACCCGCAGGGCCTGCCTTGGCACCACCGAATGAACCCAGCAGCACATTCTTCAGTGAGCGGTTCATGGCCTTGCACATTAGTATGGTCAGTATGGTACCGGCCGAGCCTACAAGGATACCGCCCGTCAGCATTACGGGGTTGTTGTACAGGAAACCGCCGAAGGCCGCTGCAACACCGGTGAACGAGTTAAGCAACGATATCACCACGGGCATATCCGCACCACCTATTGGCATCACAAAGAGGATACCGTAAAGCGCAGCGGCTGCCAATATACCGTAGAACAGGCCGGGAGCATCCACTATACCGCCTATCAGCAATATGGCCATTAATATGATGGCACCGAACAATATGAAATTGATGATCTGCCCGGCGGGCAATGTTTTATCCTTGATGCGCCCGTTCAGCTTGCCCCAGGCTATGATACTGCCTGCGAAAGACACAGTACCAATGATCATACCCAGCACAATGATCACCATCATACCTGCCGAAGGGGCTTCATTGTGATGGTACTCCACTACCGATATCAGCATGGCGCAGGCGCCACCCATACCGTTGAAGAGGCTCACCATTTCGGGCATGGCCGTCATTTGCACCTTCTTTGCGGCCAATGTGCCCACAATGCTGCCTATCACCAACCCGGCGAATATCCAGCCATAGTTGTGCAGGCCTTCCCCGTTATGATCTTTGTAAAGGAATATAGTAGCGGCTATGGCTATGGTCATGCCCCCTGCAGCTATCAGGTTGCCCCGGCGTGCACTGTCCGGGTGCGATAGCATTTTAAGGCCCAGGATAAAGGTTACCGAGCCCAGCAGGTAGCAGAACAGCAGTATCGATTGTGTGCTGATCAGGTTGTTTAATTGCTCCATTATTGCTTAATGAATGAGTTGATGATCAAAAAAATTATTTTTTCTTTTTCTTTTTGCCGAACATTTCCAGCATACGGTCGGTTACCACGAAACCGCCCACCACGTTAAGGGTACCCAGCACCACGGCGAGGAAACCCAGCGCCAGGGCCAGGTAATCGTCCTCAGGTGCACTGCCCATCACGATGATGGCACCTATGATCACCACGCCATGTATCGCGTTGGCGCCACTCATGAGTGGGGTATGCAGTACCGAGGGCACCCTCGATATCACTTCTATACCCAGGAACACCGAAAGGATAACGATGGTAATTAACTGGTAATTGACTACGAAAAAGATACCCAGATCTTCCATATTTACGATTTATGATTTTTGTTTGTCTTATTACTATTTAGCGCCTTCAGGGGTTGGGGTCATCATTCCCAGCACCCTTTCATTTACAATATTGCCACCATTGGCAATGCAGGTGCCTTTCACGATATCATCCTCGAAGTTCAGGTTCAGATTACCTTCTTTGTCAATGATCAGCTTAAGGAAGTTCAGCACATTCTTGCTATACAGTTTGCTGGCATCTGCAGGTGCGGTACCGGCCAGGGCCGAGTTGCCTACTATGGCCACGCCGTTCTGCATCACCGTCTTGCCATTCTCTGTATAGTCGGTATTACCGCCGGTTACTGCCGCTATATCTATTATTACCGATCCGGGACGCATATCGGCTATCATCTCTTTGGTAATGAGTATAGGCGCCTTCCTGCCCGGTATCTGTGCTGTAGTTATGATGATGTCCGCCTTCTTTGCATGTTCGTGTATCTTCTCCCGCTGCCTGCGCTTGAAGTCATCGCTCTGCTCTACTGCATAGCCGCCTGCTTTCGAAGCATCGGCAGCGCCTTCCACCTCTACGAATTTGGCACCAAGGCTCATCACCTCTTCCTTCACCGCCGGGCGTGTATCGAACACTTCTACCACGGCTCCCAGCCTGCGCGCAGTGGCTATGGCCTGCAGGCCCGCTACACCGGCACCCAGTATCAGCACCTTGGCAGGGGCTATACTGCCCGCCGCCGTCATGAACATCGGGAAGTAACGGCAGTATTCTGTAGCAGCCAGCAGTACCGCTTTATAGCCCGCTATATTGGCTTGCGAGCTCAGCACGTCCATACTTTGTGCACGCGTGGTGCGCGGTATGCTATCCATGCTGAAGACAGTGTAACCCTTATCCGCCCATTGCTGCATCAGCTTTGTGTTGAATAATGGCTGGTACACACCCATCAGCACGGCGCCACTCTTTGGCGTGCCCTTTAAGTTATCGGGATCCATACATAGCAGCAGGTCTGCATTGCTGTATATATCGGCTGCGCTTTTTACCTGCGCCCCGGCATCGGTGTACGACTTGTCGCTATGAAATGCAGTATCGCCTGCACCCTGCTCTACCCATACTTCCACATTCATTTTTACCAATGCGGCTGCCACCTCAGGCACCAGCGAAACACGTGTTTCCGGGGCCTGTTCTTTTAATACTCCGAGTATCATAGATAAATGAAAGACATTTTAAGAAAGAACCTAAAATAGACGTTTATCCCGAAAAATCAAATTTGTGTGGGAAAATTTACCGGATTATAGCTGTTTACCCTGATTAATACATTTTGATAAAGCTGTTCTGACGATAATGACCGGTAGCCTATCTTTTATACGAACGAAACATACAGGCTTCAAAGCCTAAAAATTAAGCTGCACACCCAAATAAAGCCCTCCCTTTTGTTGATAGATATTTTCGCGGTAGCTAAGTCTGCGTATATACTCTACTGATACCGCGTGAAATATATTTTCTATGCCTACACCCGCCTCTGCAAAAGGTACCTTATCGGCTACCGTTATATTGTTCGCTGCATTGAACTTTTGGTTGCCGGCGGACAGGCCCCCTAAGAACGAATTAAAGGTCAGCCGTTCTCTCCAGCCCAGCTTTTGCAGCAGGGGCACCCTGTCCAGTAATATACCTCCACCCGAGAACCGCGTTTGCAGGCTCACATACTTATCGGCAGCAAACTCATAGGGCACCATAGTGTTGAACAGGTACTTGCTCGATACATAGTATTCATTGCCCTGGGGCACATTGAGCAGTATATACGGCACTGTGCCTACAGTACAGCCTGCGCTCAACTTATAGAACAGGTACATCTTGGGCGGCAGCCGCAGGTTTTGCTCTATCGATGCGGTGACCTTATGGTAGCTGAACTGGTCTTTACCGGTTTCAAAACCATAAGTATATCCTATGTTGAATACCGGGTTGTAATGGTCCAGGTTCAGCAGGTCATAGTTTACTATTATGGTCTTCTGGTCTTTTGTTATCCTGAAGTTCGTGTTGAATTCCGTAACCGGCAGCACATGCCTTAGCACAGCATTGTCCGGCAGGTCGGTCTTGGGGTTCTCCGGGTGGTAACTGAAGGGGAACACCGGGTTATATATCCTGTACCGCAGCGAGCTGTGGTTCATTACATCCTTACTAAGTTGCTCCTCGTGGCCCAGGGTCACCTCCTGTATATAGCTCCTGAAAGAAGGCACATTCTTCCTGAGCACAGAGCTGATGATGTTATCATGGTCCAGCTCATCATCGTAGTCTATGATCAGGTCATAGTCGCTGCGGGCATACAGGTATGTTTTGCTCCACCTTGTTGTGGAGTGCAGGTATTTCACACCCAGGCCGCCTTTGAATTTTCCATCCTTTGAGCCATAGGCCAGGTAGCCGTTCAGGTTCCAATGCTCGTCTATTTTAGGCAGCGTCCAGAAGCCGCAGCGCGTGCGCAGGCCCTCCACCTTGTCAAAGCTCAGGAATGAGGAATAGGGGCCAAAACGGTATTTGTCTTTCACATCCCAATAGCCGGTGCCGGCAAAGGCCAATACTTTGGTATCAAAGTCAAAGCCCCTGGCCTGCTTCAGCGTGTCCATCATTTTATAGATGGCCGCCTCGTGAAGGCTCAGGCTATCGCTGCGGTTCTTTTTCCAGAAGTCATCGCTCCTTGCATATTGGTCCTTTTGGTCCTGGTTCTTTAGTTGCACATCCGGGTTGGGCAGCTCCGCCACATTTACCTTTATACTGTCATACGCCTTACTGTTGATGACATCCATCTTTACACGCTCAGGGTCGCGGTGCACAGGTATGCCCAGCAGGTCCAGGCCCGCTTCGAACTGCAGGTCCGTAACATACTTCTTCGGCATATATACCTGTTTGCCATCACCCGCAGGATATAGGGCGAATGTTTCGCGGAAGCTGATGTTCTGTACATAATTCAGGTTCGCATTCTTCGTTATAGCCATCTCAATACTATGCACGGAGTAGCTGCTGTCATCCACCCACATGGCGCCGATAAAACCCTGCTCGTAACTATTTCTCGGTTCAAAAGTTATATAGTAACTGGTCTGCCCTTTCTTCTTCACGCTGTCATCCAGGTAGTATTTATAAAAGCCAAAGCCATTATCGGCAAGGGGGCTGATGAATGTCTTGTCGAACAGGGCTATCCAGTTGTCATAGATATTGATGCTTACCTGGAACTTTTCCAGGCGCCGGATCAATTTATCCGTTTCCAGGCCCAGCGATCTCTTGGCTATTACCTGCTCTTCATCCCGGGCTGCTGCCTTCGAGTGGTAGTTCTTACTGAGGGTCTCGATAAAGTAGATGGGCAACTGGTTGTTTTTGATGTTCGCAGTGTCCAGTTTATTGAACATCGCCTGCATCCTCGCCGGCAATTCCTTCCCATGCTTAGGCTTGTAATTATTCAGGTCCAGTTCTGCCTTATTGTAAGCACGAAACGAATAGTTGGCAAAACGGTCAGGATCATTGTAGGGCTTATGGGCTATCACCTTTTTCATAAAGTCCTCGGCCCGGTCGCCGTGCTTCACATATACCGTCACCTCCTTCAGCGCCCGACTGTTGGCTTTCAGTTTCAGTACTAATGGTGCCCCGCTGCCTGTCGCAGCGGTAAGCGTTGCATAACCCACGTACGATACGCCGATACTATCTGCCTGCCTGCCCGCAACTAAGGTAAACCGGCCATCTGCATCTGTAAAGGTACCTGTGTTGGTACCCGGCAGGTACACATCGGCTGCCTCTATCGGCTGGCCGCTCGCCTCATCAAGCACCCTGCCTTTAATGGTCCTGTTTTGCGCCCTTGCCGGCAGCACAGGCAGCCATAAACAGGCCGTGATCAATATTTTCACCGTACAGCTCATACCCGCTTCGTTTAGTGCTTCATAACGAATAATTAATTCATGATGAACGGGCCATCTTTACCGGCCTCGGTTTAAGACCTCACCCGGTTGAACACCAGTGTTTTGCCCAGTAGCTCTATCCCCCAGTAGCCTCTTACCATTGCCGTGTTCGCTCCCTTTACCCTTACTGTGGCGCTGTAGGTATGCCCCGAGTGCGGATCGTACACATCGCCGTCATCCCATTTACCGTCACCCGCATACTGCAGGTGGGTAAGCGTTACCATCCCCAGCCAGTGTCGCGTTCTTAATGCAGCTACCGGGTTATTATCGTCCAGGTAATCTTCCATAGGAGGCACAGCCGGGTTGCAGGCAAACCACAGCACCTTGCCATAAAATTTATCGTGACTTTTAAATACCTCTATCTCCAGGTCCTTTTCTGCCGACAGCCATTTACCTAATAAGGCATCCCCACCCTTCGCCTGTGCCTGTGCCCACATACCGGGCAGCAGTGCAAGCAACAGGAGCAGCGCTTTTTTCGATATCCTGAAGCTTTCTTTTTTAAAAGGCATCAGCATCAGGTATCGGAAGCTACGTGAGCGCTTATTCTCTTTGAAGGTATCCACGCCGTAATGGATGCTGAGCCCGCCTTGGCAAAAGGTACCGAACATGCGGTCCCATATACTCAGCACATCGCCATAGTTCATATCGGTATAGGGCTGCTCATAATGGTGGTGTATGTGATGAAGATTGGGTGTTATGAACAGCTTGCACAATACCCCGTTCACCTTTTCGGGGAAGCGGTAGTTGGAATGCGAGAACAGGTTGAACACGATCTGTATGAACTGCCTGAGCACCAGTGCCCATAAGGGCACCCCCAGTATCAGCAGCCACAGCATCAGGAACACCAGCCTGATGGCCGTCTCGGCGGGATGTTCGCGAAGCGTGGTCGATACATCCACCTCTTCCTCTATGTGGTGCACGGCATGTATGAGCCACAGCAGTTTTATCTTGTGCATGATGAAGTGGTAGGTGTATTCGCCGAGGTCCAGCAGCACAAAACCAACAAAAAATACCACAAGCGGATGGTGGTTCAACACCCACATATTGAGCAAGCCAAGATGGTGATGCCCCGTGAACAGGATCGTATCATTCACTAAGAGGCCCATCCCGAACTGCACCGGCGATACCGCCAGCAGGAACAATATATTGTACAGGGCATGCCGCCATTTGTTATCATACGCATGCAGGGGCCTCAGTTGCTCTATGTTCCAGATAAAGAAGGTCACGAATGTGAAAAGCAAAATGCGGTCTATATCGGGGGCATGGTTAAAATACCGGATGACTTCTTGCATTCTTGTCTCGAATAATGGGTGATACTAAAACACTAATACAATGTATTTTAAGCAACTTCCTTCGAAATGGTCGTATCCATCAGACTGGAATAGGAAAATACCTTACTTAAGGCAGCCCATAAGCCGATGAAGGAATTTAGGATAGCTGCCGCTATGAGGTACGACACATTGAGTAAATTAAAAATATTTTGTATCTTAGCTAAGTGAAGACACTCCTTACATACCTGCTGTTATTCATTGGCTTGCCGCTTACCGGCTTGTGCCAAAGTGGTCCAACAAGCAGCAACCATACAATGGTGATCGGTGGTTCACGCATAGGCAGGCACGAGCCGGGTATTTCTTTTGGCCGTGCAAACCCTGTATTCCTGGTCCCAATGGATTCTGCAAGCAATGTCGCCTTTTCGGGCATTATTCATGGTGTGAGGGTTATTGGCCGGTTTGCACCCGATTCTTATAAGTTGGATACAACCTACGCAGAAAACCCTGTGAACGGAGAAATGTATATGATATGCAACAAGATCGACTACCTGGAGAAGCAAGGCGAGTGGGACTACTTTTACGACCGCACCTACTGTTTTCATGAGTATTACGATAAGGGTACAATTGTAAAAAGAGATTCAACGATCTATTTCAGGAAAGCAAAACGGCGCATAACAGTTGCCGACAGCATGGCCAAAATAAGGACACTTGTGGACCACTATATAAAAGAAGGCAATGGCTCCGAAGCCGCCTATGCCCGCAACCTTGGGGGAACTCAATAATACTCGATCACCCGCCTGTCGATCCTCATATCTCCCGTCTGTGGGCAAAATGAAATTCTTTTCAGGTAATTGCCATGCTTATCAAATTCGCAATAGCCCGTATAATAAGTAATGCTCTTTCCCTGCGCATCAAAATGCAATGTCGTTTCCTGTATTATATTCCCATCCTTATCATAAACGCAGGTCTGTGGCCCAAGACCTGTTGACCAGGTAGTTTTCAAAACCCTTCCCTTATCATTGTTAGTATATTCTTTCTCAACTATACCCTTAGCTCCGCTTGCCTGTTCCCGGATAAGGAAGCCATGCTCATCATATTTTTTGCTCCATTTTTCATCATAGCCTCCGTTTGCTATTTTATTATACGCTATTTCATTTCCATTATTGTCATATTGTGTAACAGAAGAATCAAGTTGAATAGTCCTGCCTGTACTGTCCGGGCCTCTTGTTATTATTGTTTTTGTACGCTCGCTGGCAGAATACCGGTAGCTTTGTTCCCATCCAGGTATGGGGTCGCTGGCAGAATAAGTTACTTTAGTTAAAAGACCATCATTGTTGTAGAAATATTTGTAAGCGAAATAAGCAGTTCCCAGGGTATCCATTTCCTCCACAAGGAATCCATCGGCGTTAAATACTTTCTGATAACCATCATAGCAATATTCAAGCGAATCATGTAGCGAACACTTGGACATGATAAGCGATTTCACTTTGCCCTTTAAACCTTCTTTTTCTGCATCTGTGTGTTTAACGAAAATGTGCGTTTTGTCAAGATGTTCTTTATCACTGCATCCCGACATCAAAACAAAGCTGACGAATAAGTTGAAAATAAAAGTAGTTTTCATAAACACCTGCCCACCCAAATTCATCTTAGTCATATGCAGCGGTTTGTACTGAAATTACTTGATCGGCTCGCAAACACGCACATATAGTGGTAAATATGCTCTTTTTGCAGGAGAATATTGAGTGCCCGGCCGACTGCTTAGTTTTAACGGTTAATATGATAGTATAGTAACTCCCAATTCCTGTTCACATAATTATTCAGGCGCATTTTTACTAATCCTGCATCTTGATTAATAAAATAGGTATCATCTAGTGGTATAAGATCATAGCACTCTATTGAGCTCCGCCTATAATATTTCTCAAAAACTTCGCTGAACTGTATAGCGCCTACATTTAATACAGCTAATTTATGTGTCCCATAATAAAATGTACCCGAAATACATGGTGGACCTTGGTAATAATAAATGGAATCCTCTATAATAAATGGTATTGGGCCAAAGCTAAGTGTCAGCGCTTTCTCGAAGCTATCTGGATGAAATCGATAATCCAAAGCTGCTGAATTCCGCTGCAACGTCCATAGCAGTACATTGCTATTGCTACGCGTTACAG
>CAYZTM010000036.1:0-31081 GCA_964481425.1 uncultured Flavipsychrobacter sp. | reverse complement strand
TGAATTAAAATGGTGTTTATCAAAATTTATATTTTCTATATTAACTAATAACAAGCTAATAAACAAATATAATTGAATTATTTCTCTCATCTCTCCTAAATTTTAATCAGCAAATTCATTAATAATAATATTTACCTTTTGCACATTGTAATCCTTTGCATTGATACCCTCGTCGTAGGAATACTTGCTTACAACAAAACTGTCAACATCCCCTGTTAATGAATCCTTATATACCCAATAAGAACCTTCCTGCCAATCATAGTAATTTTTAAGCGCTTGATCCAGGTAAACTATGGCAACAGGATCGGCACCCGGCTTTTTACAGGAATACAGTCCCTGCACCAGTATATAAATGACAACGACGACTGTAACTATTCTTGTCATGATATTTTTTTTAGTGAACGATATGTGCTTAGTCCCTGGGGAATCGCATAGTTAACTTTTTTTATCGGAGTGTTACATGCAGCTATGATGCAGGAAACAAAAAGGGCAGATAAGGTACGTTTCATTTGCAGATATTATTATCCCAATATATCAAATTTCTTGCCGTTTTCAACTTCCTAGGTTACTTTATCAATTTTAATGCTATTACTACTTATCCCCAAAATTTGGCTGCCCCCGCTCCACCATAGTACCTTTGTTAGGTTCCTGAGCTTTTCAGCTTAGGTATTGTTTAATATGTCAACCTGCTTCAGGATTATCTAACTAAGGTGTAATACTATTTCAGGACGAGACACCGGAAGCAAACCGGAAGTGAATCGGAAGTAAACCAGAAATGAAACAAAACCATACCTATACTGATTATCAGCCACTTGAAGCAATAGTAAGCCTAAAAACCAGAAATTCTATTTTTTAGACCAAACCGGAAATACTCAATCAAACCCGGGCAACCTAAGCAACCAATCAACTACCTTTGCTGCTCATGGCGAAAGTATCAATAAACATAGCGACAGGAAATATTCAACAACAGGAGACCATAGTAGGTATCGACCTCGGTACCACCAACAGCCTTATAGCCATAGTGCGCCAGGACGAGCAAAAACCCATCGCCCTCCGCGATGTGGATGGCCTTGCTCTTGTGCCCTCTATCGTCCATTTCGACGAGTACGGTAATACCACCGTGGGCACCGCAGCCAAAGACCTGCTCATAGCCGAGCCGGAGCGTACCATATACTCCGTAAAGCGCCTCATGGGTAAGTCTTATAAAGATGTAAGCGATCATGCAGGCTTTTTTGCCTATAAAGTACTCGATGATGGTACCGACTCACTCGTAAAAGTGCAGGTGGGCGATAAGTTCTACTCTCCTATCGAGCTATCGTCCTGCATACTAAAAGAACTAAAGCACCGCGCAGAGCACATACTCAAGACCAATATCAGCAAAGCGGTCATCACCGTACCCGCCTACTTCAACGATGCCCAGCGCCAGGCCACCCGCGATGCAGGCAAGCTGGCCGGTCTCGATGTTTTGCGCATTGTCAACGAACCCACCGCCGCGAGCCTTGCCTATGGCTTGGGCCTGAAGGCCGATGAAGAAAAGACCATAGCCGTTTACGATCTCGGTGGTGGCACATTCGATGTGTCCATCCTGCGTATTACCAATGGCATATTCGAGGTGCTTTCCACCAATGGCGATACCTACCTCGGCGGCGACGATATGGACCGCGCACTGGCGCAGCACTGGCAGCAGCAACTCGGCATCAGCGACGATGAACTGAAGCGTGACAAGTCACTCGCACAGCAACTGCGTATTACTGCCGAGGAAGCAAAAAAACATTTAAGCAATAACGATGCCTATATAGGCGATATTAATGGTAAAGGGGTAAGTATCAGCCGCGAGGCATTCAACGCACTCATACAGCCTCTCATCGACCGCACCATCGCATCATGCAGCAATGCACTGAAGGATGCAGGCTTGGCCGCATCACAGGTAGATGCAGTGGTAATGGTAGGCGGCTCTACCCGTGTGCCGCTGGTGAAAGACAGCATACGCAGCTTCTTTGGCAAAGAGCTGCACGACAACCTGGACCCTGATGAGGTAGTTGCCCTCGGCGCAGCCGTGCAGGCCGATATACTGGCCGGCAACAACACCGAGATGCTGCTGCTCGATATCACGCCCCTTTCCCTCGGCATCGAGACCATGGGCGGCCTGATGGACGTACTCATACCCCGCAATTCGAAGATACCCAACAAGGTTGGCCGCCAGTACACCACCCAGAAGGACGGGCAAAGCGGCATGCGCATATCCGTTTACCAGGGCGAGCGCGACCTCGTGCAGGACAATCGCAAACTGGCAGAGTTCAACCTCAGCAATATACCCGCCATGCCCGCCGGTCTGCCCAAGGTCGAGGTCACATTCCTTATAGATGCGGATGGGATACTGAAAGTGAGCGCTACAGAGCTGCGCAGCGGCGTGGCCCAAAGCATAGAAGTAAAACCCCAATACGGCCTCACCGACGAAGAGGTGGAAAAAATGCTGCTCGACTCACTCACCCACGCCAAAGAAGATATTGGCACCCGCGCCCTCGTAGAGGCCAGCACCGAAGCACAGCAGATGCTCGATGTCACAGAGAAATTCCTGGCAAAACACCGTGAGTTCCTTACAGAAGAAGAGGTAAACACTACCCTAGCCCGTATGCAGGCCCTGCGCGAGGCCATCAATGCAAAGGATAAAGACCTGGTACAAAAAGAAACAGAACTGTTGAATGATGTTTCGCGTCCCTACGCAGAGCGGGTGATGGATGCAGCCCTGAAGGATGCCATGAAAGGAAAGAAAGTACTGTAAAAAATAAAGGCCCCCTCGCCAAAAGGGGCCTTTGTGGTTTATCAGGATGAAAAAGATCCTATGTTGTGCTGCCGTTCATCAATATGCCCAGCTGGTGTTCTCCCTTCATTATCCTCGTATCGGGGTCGCACTGCATCAAACTCCGCTTCTTCGTTCTTGATGCTGCAAAGATGCAGCGCAGTTCGCCGGCAAAGAAATTTTCTACGCTGCTTAACTGTCTGTTTGTAAGCGCTTAACAAGCCCTTAGTAATCTCCGCGAACGGCACCATTATTGCTCTCTGTACGTAAAAAATGAGAATTGCTTAATTTTAATCAAACGAACGGTTATGAGAAAGTTACTAACAGGCCTGCTGCTCATGAGCACCGTTGCCGCACACGCCCAAAGCAGCGATGAGGACGACGGCACGCCGGTAATATATTCCGGTGCCCTGGATACCAATACCGCCGGCGCTATGGCTTTTAATAATACCCTGGCGAGAGAAGCGGGCGGGCTTAGCCTGGCATTCGTGGACAGTACCGTGCGCGGCACTGTATTATCCGTCTATAAATCTAATGGGCCGGAGGGCTTAAGGGTACAATATAAGTATAGGTACACTACCGATGGCGAAGGGCCCAATGCCGTAAAAAAACTGGTAATCAACTACATCAAGATCAGTGCTACGGAAAATACAATGACCCGGGTCTATAACTACATCTTTCACGCTACCATACAACCTAATCAGCTTCTGGCGGCCAGCAGTAACGGTACACCTGCAAAATACCGGGGGCAAAACTGCATGTACATGTTCAATGAGGCTGATTACAGGCCCGGCTACTGGGAACTCACATTTGTAAAATAGACACCAAATAATAAGACCGGCTTAAAGCCGGTCTTATTATTTGTATGATCTGCCCTCCTGTTATCTTAAGAGGGTTACGTCTCCTTTGTGTACTGTTTGTGTACCATCCGGTATTGCAATGCGTATGATATACTGGAATACCCCGGCATCCAGGGCCTGACCATTGAAGGTACCATCCCAGCCTTTATTCGGGTCGTTGGTCTCAAACACTTTCTGTCCCCAGCGGTCATAAACGCGGAACTCGAGAAGTTTCTGACCTGCCCTCATGTTCACCACTTTGAACACATCGTTCTTACCATCGCCATTAGGTGTGAATGCAGTCGGTACAAACTCATCGTCATGTATCAGGTTGATCTTAACGTATGCAGTATCGCGGCAACTACCGTATTGGTTCATGGCCACTACAGTGTAAGTAAGCGGTTCTGAAGGTGTTGAGATCGGATCCTTAATGTTCGGGTTATCGAGATAAGATGTCGGCAACCATGTGAAGTAATAGGCACCATCAGCATTCAGGTGCACGCTTTGGCCATAGGTCAGCGTTACCTCTTTGGTTACATTATGCAGATGCACATGCGGTGCAGCATATATGGTTATCGTGTCTTTGGTGATACAGCTGAATGGAGGATCGCTGGTCATAGTAACCACATAAGTGTGGTATTGAGTATCGGCAGCATAGAAGTTAGGCTGCTGGATATTTGTGCTGTCAATGTTGGCTGAAGGCGTCCACTCGAAGTAAAGGTTACCCACATAAGGTTCCACATCCAGCGTGTCAACGATCTTCATTGGTTTGTAAAGACACACAGAAGTATCAGGATATACAGAGCCGATCCGGAACGGAGCAACTACTATAGGATGCGTTGAGGTATTAGGACATGGAATGAAGTCCAATACGGTGAGCGCAGCATAATGGATACCCGGTTCATTATAAGTATGAGTTACCGATACCTTGTTAGTGCTATCAACCTTACCGTCGCCAAAATCCCAAATGTAGGTATATGCATTTGTAGATGGAGAACCATCAAAAGTCACCGGCTGATGTTCACAAATGCTATCTCTTGAGAAAGTGAATGAGGAGATAACCGGGTGGATCAAGGTTATTTCGTGGGTAGTGGTTTTCTCACAGGTGCCATTAAAAGTATGCAATACCACTGTATAGATGCCCTGATTAGCGTAAACATGGGTCGGATCTGACTGCGTGCTGCTGGCAGCATCGCCAAAGTCCCATGTATAGCTGGTACCATTACCAGATTCATTTTTAAATACTACAGTATCGCCGCCACAACCCAAATGGATCTCATAATCGAAACTTGATAAAAACTGTGGATTATTCAGTATATACTGACCAATAGGTGGTGAAACACAGTGGTAATAACTTACCCTGATACTATCATATACGCCAGCACCAATGTTGCTGAGTACTATCTGGCCCTGTCCGTTAACCGTAGTCGAGAATGGAGATTGTGCAACGTTATCTTTATAATAATCAACAGTTACCGGATCGCCTGCACTCAAGCCAATAGGAGTAATAGTAATATAACCATCATTAACCCCGCATTGGGTCGGCTCTGTAACGTGAGCCGAGTCTAAAAAGAGCCCCGGGTACACTAAAGTAATAGGCCCAACACCTGCCGAGAAGCAATAGTGTCCCGCCACAATACTGTCGATAACACCTGCGTCCACATTCGTGATAGTAGCAGCACCAAACTGGTTCGACATAGTCATAACAGCCGGCTGCGGCACACCATTATTCCGATAAATGATGTATGTGGTATCGTTCGGAGGCATGCCATATACGGTTATAGTACCATCATGGCCTACACAAGTTGGATTGGTCCAGGATATGGAATCAATAGCAAGCGTTGGGTAGTATAGGGAATCCGGCCCCAAATCACCCGTAAAGCAACCACCCGTATTCGTTAGTACAATATTATGGTATAGACCTGCATCCAGATTGTTCAGCGTAATGGTACCATTGGGCCCAATAACATAAATAAAGGGGCCAAGGGCAGTGTTATTGAACATATAGTTGAGGGTAAGGGTATCACCCGGAGTGAGGCCCGTAATATTTATAGAGCCGTCATGACCAACGCAAGTAGGATTAACTGATACAACCGGACCTACGTTTATTGGCGGGTGAACCAAACAAGTATCAGATGCAGTATCACCACAGGAAACAACAACTGCGGCATATTTGGTAATTACTGTCGGATTTACATCAATCGAATCAACCCCCTGTGCTACTAATTGGTTAGTATTTAAGTTATACCAATAAATGTATGGATTGGCCGCGTTGGGCACCGGGGCATAAGGAATCGATGTTATTGTATAAGTGGGCCCTGAGGGTGTAAACCTATGGCTGCTGTGGTAAGCGGTCCATTGAGTGGGGTAATTTCTGCCAGCGACAAACACGCCACCAGATCCATTATCTTCAATACCCTCTATTGCCGCACCACCATTCCAACCTGTGCATATGGGATTCATTGTTGTAGCTATGTGCACTTCAATCTCGTTCGTTGTCTCATATAAGATGATCTGAAACGTGGCATAAGTAGATGTGCAAGAGAACATCCAATCGTGACAAAAAGTAGCTACAAATTTCCGGTATGGAGCGGTACCGTAAGTGCCGTAGGTTAAAGTACCTGGAGGGTTATTACCAGTCATGTAGAGATCAGAATAATAGCCTGCAATGGAATTACGTAAATCAGGGTTATTAGGAATCGCAGTAGTTATTTGCCAATTGGAAAATCCATTAGCATTAGCTGTGTTAAAAGAGATATAGCCATTAGACGACATGATACAGTTGGTATAGTTATTCCCGTAAAAGTTAAAGGTGAACCCGAGGGGAATCACATTGGAATAAGTGTCGTCACTAAGGTTATTGACGGTGGTCTGTCCTACAACCGAACCGCCATTCACAATAGCGTGTATTGTAACAGGGCCATTACAAGTAGCAGTATCATGGGGGGTAACCACTACCTGTGCCTTAGTTTGATCACAAAATGCGGCTAAAAGAACGCCGGTAAGAATAATGTATAAATAGCGCATATCTAGAGGGTATATTCTATACTGTTGTTTATTATAGACAAGCTTAAAATTAAAAAAGTTGGCCAAAATTTGGTTTCCCAACTAAAGTTAGTTCAAAATAAATGGAATCTGCTCAAAAATAAAAACATTTTTACGATATAAATTAAAAAAAACGAGAATTCATGTTGTTATATTTAATAAGAAAATATCGCCATTCGTTTCGCACTTCTTGCAAAAGCCGTCTAGTCTATACGAGGCATACAAAATAACGTATCGCAATCCTAAAGAAAATATATAAAATTGTAACCCTATAAATATGACGAAGCTCATCATTTTAGAAACCCACTGCAAAATAAAATATCTTAATTTGGCCGACATCCTTAATTATACAGAACACTCATTTATGTTATTTTTTCAAATACTTTAATGCCCACGAAAACGTCCATTCTAAAAAAAGCTACAAAGAACTATGGCTTGCAGCTTGCAGCCGTACTGGCCATATATGCAATTTATCATGCTATTGCAGAGCACATATTTTTCGAGGGTTTCCTGTTCACTATACCTAAACTGAATCATATTTTTTTCGGCGATTCTATCCCGGGCATATTTGCCAATATCCCCTTCCAGTCACATTTCATCTTCTTATCGGCATTGACTAATCCATACTTTTTATTGTCAATCCTAGCTTTTTATATACCTCTTATAATACAGGTCAAGCCCATACGGGATAAGCATATAAGCTTCGATAAACCGACCAGGATAATAATTTTCATAGCTGCAGCTGCGCTGGCATGGGAGCTATCAAGTTATGATTACAACTATTACCTGGACCATGCTTTTTACTTCGACAGGCTACTATTGGTCATACTGGCCTTGCTGATACTACGATATCCCCTGTTGACCCCAATATTCCTGGCCCTTGCTTTTGTATACCGGGCACAATTCAATTATCCCGTTGCCGGGTTCCCGCTTTTCGACAAGCGCGTATTGTATGATGTGCTGATCTTGTTTATGGCGCATACCTACGTAAGACTTTTTATTCCTTCGTTCCGAGTCCCTTTCCTGTATTTCATATTGTGTATGGTGGGCGCAAACTACTTTATGACCGGTATAAAAAAACTATTTATGCAGCCGCATATTTATGGCTGGATAACATATAATAAGCCCGGTGATTTGTTTACCAATGTTCATTACAGGGGCTGGCTCACATGTGTGAGTGATGATACGATACACCGCATTGCGGCATGGCTTAACCGGTTCGGGATATTATTACAAGGTATCGTGTTGCTAATAGAATTGTCGGGGATACTGCTGCTACGCTCAAAAAAATTAGCGATACCCCTACTCTGCTCTTTTGCAACAATGCATATTGGCATCTTTTTACTGGGTAGTATGCTTTTCTGGAAATGGATGGTAATTGACATTGGTCTTGTATTTATCATATTACGCTCGCAAAACGATGTGACCAACCTGGTTTTTACCAAACGAGGTTTCCTGGCCTCGCTTATTATTATCATATTGTCACCTGTATGGCTAAAGCCCATAATGATAGGATGGTATGACAGCCCGGCAAACCAATTCTTCACCTATGAAGTTTGCACGACGGATGGGAAAACCTATGAAGTGGATAAAAACGAAATGAACCCTTATCATCAATGGTTCGAATACGATAACTTTCTCTTCCTTGTTCCTCACGCCAGCCTGCGCATAAGCGGGTTTGGTTATACTAATAAATACCAAACAGTACAAGCTATCCGAAGGGCAGGCCCAGAGAACTTTAAGCAACTGGAAGCCAACCAAGGACGAAATATGTATGATCCTGCCCAAAAAGAAAAATTTGATGCGTTCATAAAAAAATATTTCAGGAACCGTAATCATCGCTTAAGCGAAAAGTTCATCCCTTCATACTTTAAAGCACCTAATCATCTGTATAGCTATGCAAAAACAAATGATTACAAGAATGCCGGCCCTGTTCAGCGCTTCAAGGTGATCTTCAACCAGGTATATACAAAAGATGGGCAAAAAATCGTCATAGACCGGGATACTGTTGATGATATATTAATCCCAAATGATTAATTTTGATTACAGCCAATAAAATAAGGCTTTTATGGATACATCATTCAGAGATTTCCAACGCAATATAAAGGGTAGCCAGCAGTTCAAGTACGGTATATACCAACTTGCAGACCATTTTTTCGGGCGAAAGAAATTATTTAAAAACCGGGCAAAATTTTACGAAGACCTGGTAAAAGAGTTAAAAAAACATGGTGATGGCAAGATAATGCCTGTAGAACGCAGAAAAGACCTGAGCCTGGAAGAATTTAAGAATCACTACGTACGCAAAGGTATACCGGTGGTGATGGAAGGTGCAGCCAAAGACTGGCCTTGTGTACAAAAATGGTCGTTGCAATATTTCAAAGATCTGCATGGTGATGATGAGATAGTGCTGGTGGACCAGGCAGCCAAAGACTTTCCGTACGAGTTGACTACGCTTGCCGATGTAATTGACAACATCAGGGGAGGGGGGGGTAAATATTATCGTTTCTACCCTTTGCTGACCAGGCATCCGGAGCACCTGGAAGATTTTGACTACAAGTGGCTCAGAGAACGCCGCAGCAACCCAGTTTGGTTTGATGCCTTCCAGGTATTCATTGGCGGAGAAGGTTCCTATACTTCATTGCATAATGCCAATCAGTCGAACTTATTTGTACAGGTATATGGTGAAAAAAAATGGGTACTTTACTCAAACTACTACGCCCCGATCATTGACCCTATGCCGGTACGGAATGTTTACCGTGATGCACCGGCCAAGGTAGATGCCGGGCCGTTTGATCCTTTCGAACTCAAATTTGAACCCCCTTACGAATTGTTCAGGTATATGGATGGCTATTCGGTTCACCTGAAACCGGGAGATGTATTCTGGAACCCGCCATTCTACTGGCATGCTGTAAAAAATGCAACGGATTCCATTGGCGTAGGTTATAGGTGGCTCTCCCCATTTTATTCTTTCAAAACTTCGCCACTTTATATGTCCCTTGATTGTATGGCCACCAATCCGCCGATATGGAAAGCATACAGCCTGTACCGTAAAGATATCAATGAACTGCACCTTGCCGAGGTGAAAAAGCTGGAAGAGGCAAAAAAGAAGATCGCCCAGCAAGAAACAAGTAAAAAGCCAAAATCAGAACTGCCGGTATAAAATGGCATTAATACACAAAAGGCCGGTATGCGATCACATACCGGCCTTTTATCTTTATAAAAAAGAAGCTTCAGCATTAATGCTAAAGCTCCATTTACACCTTATGAAAAATACTACTTCCTTTCAAAGGTACATATTATAATTGAAAAAAATCACCAACTTTTATCTCCTTTAAATTCTTTAGGACGCACCACTGTGAACACCCTGGAGATGTTGAAACCAAAGTGGATATCACCCTTGCCCCAGTCGCCAGAGGTCTGGCCAATAAAGGTACGCTCTGATATACCTGTGGCATTGGTAAACATCAACTGGAACACGTGACCGCCCGTCTCGATATCGATACCTACCGATACCGCGTTGTGGTAACCATTCAGCTTGAAACCGGGGATAGTGTAGTAATATTCCCCGGTTATGGCAATACGGTTGCTGAGCTTTAACCTTCCCCCCACTCCTGCTGCCAAAACATCGTTAGGCTCGGCAGTGGTGGGCACCAGGTTGTAGTGTATGTGTGTAGGCGCGATCTGCAGCGACAGCCATTTATTGAACTTGCGGGCAAGCAATAATTGATTCGCATAAAAAAGACGATTGCTAAAATAATAGGTCTGCCCGGTGGCTACCTGCTCCGGCATGGTTTGGCAGGATACAGCCCCCACATAGCTTAGACTGAAAGGCATGCTGTTATCCTCCGTCTGGCGCAGGAGCTTCACCTTAACAAAGCCGTCATATTCTTTCTCGTAAGTACTACGGCCTACCCCTACCATCAACCAATCTGTAATGCCATAATCGAAACTAAGTTTGGTCGTCGCATTGTCGAGCCCGAAGAAATTTTTCACTCCCTGGTTCAGTGTACCAAAGCGGTGTGACACCCTAAAATCGAGAACGCCTTTGCCCACATTCTCAATGCTATGACCATTGATGATCCGCGTTGCCTTAAAAGTTGCCACGGTATATTCTTTATGCCCTGTTGCCGGGTTATCGTTATCCAGCATCTTTAGCAGGTCGTTGTTTGAGGCAGTGTCGCCCTGGGCGTGCGCTGACATGTAACATGCAGGCACCAGGAGCAAAGCGGATACAATAGATCTCAGGTTCATTTACGCAAGTATATTATTATTTCTGTTGAAAGACACTATTAACCGATACGGATATTTCCTTTGCGATCTTGTTCTCGACCAATGAGGGTATCTTTACGTTATAGTCGCCGGGAATGATCTTAAATTTGGCCTGACCGGTAACTTCCTTACCCTTGACCACTAAGGTGCCCGGCATGGTCACCTCTTTAGTAACACCATGCATGGTCATTTTACCATCCACTGTCACATTATAACTACCATCTTTGGCAAAGTTCACTTTGCTGATATCCTTAACTGTACCATTAAAATCGGCACGTGGATATTTGTCACTCTCCATATAATTCTCATTGAAGTGCTCTTCCATGAGTGCACGTTCAAACTTGAAGCTCTTTACCGGCACCTGGAAAATTATTGCGCCGGTTTTGCTATCCAGTATTGCCGCCACTTCGTTATTTACAGCATCTATATTCTCCAGCGGGGTGTGTGAAAAGAAGGATACCTGACCTGTACGTGTCAAATACTTCTGCGCAAACAAGCCATTTGACACACACATCAACATGACCGCTATAATGACCTTTCTCATAAATGATACATAGTTTAATAACACAAATTAATTATTATACGCCCCATTGTTCACCCAGGCGGTAATTTTATTTATACTGCAATCGTCGAGTTTGGGTGCGCCCTGCGGCATGGCAACATAGCCATTGTCATGCCTTATGGAGCCGAGCAGTTTATTAGTTGCAATACAGTAAAAGTATAAGCCAGAATAATCGCTCATATCATAAGTGCTCGCATTAGACCCGTCGTGGCATCCTGAGATGGCACAATTTTGGGCGATAATAGCCTTGACCGTACCGGAGTATGTGATATTGGTTGTATCACAGGTAGTATTGCCCGTTGTGCCATTGGGATATAGCTGGTCGGCCTTATCGCGATAGCAGCCAGCGAAGGGTGCAAAAGCCAGTAGCCCCAGGCCTGCAAATACTATCGTTTTTATCCTGATCGTTCTCATCATTTTATTATTAATCATTTTGCATGCCATTTTTTATCCAAAGCTCTATTTGTGATACCTGGCAGTCCGACAATGTGACCCCTTCTTTGGGCATTTGGGAATAACCTATATCATGTCTTATGCACCCCAGTAAAATAGCACTATCGGTTGCAGCGGCAACCGCATCTGTATAATTATCCAGGACAACACCGCCTATGCCAGTTGCCCCTGTATAGTGACAACCGGTGCAGTATTTCTGAAATAAGGGCTTAACCGCAGCGCTATAGGTATGTATGGATGAATCGCATGAGCTAATGCATGCAGTACCGTTCACTGCTCCTGCGGCTATCCACCTGCTGATAAGGTCCACCTGGTCTTGCGTGAGCGCAGGCTCTGATTTAGGCGGCATTTTTTGCCCTGCAGTACCCGCTATCACCTGGTATATTTTACTGGCTGCGGGGTTGCCCGGTACAATTCCCCTACTTACAATATTATCGTAGCTGTCAAAGCGCCAGCTTCCACCTTCACCTGAACCTGTATGGCAACCGCTTTTGGCACAGTTGCTTACAAAAATAGGTAAGATGTCACCTTCGAAACAGATACTTGGGTCGCCTACACGCTGGTCAGGTGGTAACTCGTAGGGAGCATGCTGGCAAGAGAAAAATGCAATGGTCGTGGATACTGCTAATAACAGAATGACAAATCCCGGCTTTCTAAATTTCACCTTCTTTATTTTACTGCTTAATGATACAATCCGTGAGCAGAACACCTGTGATACTACTACCGGAACAAAATCCCTTGATAGTGATAGTACTTCCTTTATCCGCTCTAACGTTCTTTTCCCTCATGGTGCATTGTATAGGCAGGTCGGGGTTGCCACTGTCCAGCAAGATCATTATCCCCCCATCCTGGTTCATATCTGTTTCGGTAACTGTGCCGGATATTACGATAGCCTTATTCAGGTACATACTATCCGCTTTTTGTTCATCCACATTAAATGCCTGGGCAAGTGATGCCGCCGAAACGGAGATACCCTTGACATCCTCAGCCTTTTCACGCGGCTTGGTCCAAAGTCTGTAGCCAATACCAACAGCTATTAAAAACGCTGCCAAAATAGCAAATAGTATATACCTGGTTGTTTTTCGCCTCATATCTTACACTTTACAAAAATACGGCCTGATGTATGTATCGCAGGTAGTATCAGGATGAAACGGGAATATTGTGGGATGAATGACCTGCCAAATGATACCTTTTATATAATACTAATCTCCTCCCAGCCAGTGCTTAAAGTCCGCAGCTCGTTCTGAACTGACCACAGGCTGCTCTTTTGCCTGCGGCTGCAGGGTAACGATAACCCTGGCTTTACTATAGGTCTTCATCTCCTGTATGGCCGAAAGGCTTATCAGGTATTGCCTGTTGATGCGGAAAAACTGCTGTGGATCAAGCATCTTTTCCAGCGCATCCAGGTTATGGTCCATGGGGTAGTTCCTGTTATCGAATGTGCGTGCAAAGGTAGCCTTGTTCTCACTATAACAATAGGCAATATCTTCGACAGCCAGTGTCTTTATATGCTCACCGAAACGGATGATAAAACGCTTCTTATAGCCTGTAGTATCGGGGTCGGCCTGGTCGGGCATAGCCCCAAACATTTTCCTCATGTCTTTGAGCTTCTGCATTACCTGCTCCAGGTCTTCTTTCTTCACGGGTTTCAGCAGGTAGGAAAGACTTTTTGTCTGAAACGCTTCGATGGCATAATTGTCATAAGCGGTAGTGAACACAACAGGGCATTTAAAGTCCACTTCCTTTATTAAGTCAAGGCCTGAGCCATCTGCAAGCTGAATATCGAGGAATACAATATCCGGCATATTGTTCATCTCAAACCAATCCTTTGCACAGCTCACACTATCGAGATGGGCCACAATATTAGCAGCGGGGAAAGTCTCTGTCACCAGCTTGCTCAATCTTTTAAATGCAGGCAGTTCATCTTCAATGATAACTATGTTCATAACAATGGCAATTTAACTACATATTCATTATCAACAGGGCCATAGGTCATCTTTCTTTTTGTTAAAAGCCTGTAGCGCTTATAAATGTTAATCAGCCCCAGGCCCGCACTTTTTTCTTTTCCTAATTTGGGTTGCAGGTTATTTCGTACGGTTATAATATCACCTTCAGCTGAAATATTAACGGTCAAGGGTTGACTTTGCGATACAATATTGTGTTTAATGGCATTTTCCACCAATAACTGCAAAGAAAGCGGCACAATGCTTTTTGTTGACAATAGTTGTGGCGAGATGTTGATATTGACCTCCAAAGCATGCCCAAACCGGCTCTTTTGTATGTACACATAGGCCTTTAATATCTCTAACTCTTCGCGCAGCGGCACCAGATCCTTTTCTCTTAGCATTAATATCTTCCTATAGAGGTCGGACAGCTGCACGGTGTAGTCAATGGCATTAGCCGCATCTTCTTCAATAAGACTGGCCAGGGTATTAAGGCTATTGAACAAAAAATGCGGGTTGACCTGGCTTCTCAGGTGTTCGTACTCGAACATCATCCGCTCCTCCTGCAATTGTGCTACTTTACGAAGGTTGCTCTCCCTGGTTCGTATGTACAGGTAGGTAAGGCCAACAAGCAGTATTACACAAAGTATAATGAACCATGCTGTTTTCCAGAAAGGTGCCGCAATAGTAAAATCAAAATCAGCCTCGCTATAATTATCGAAATTATTACCCAAACTGGCCTGCACCCTGAACCTATAATCACCGGCAGGCAGCTCAAGGAATGTAGCCTCTTCATCGCGGGTATATATCCAGGTATTTTTGTACCCCTCCAGCATATACCGGTATTTCATTTGCTCCACGTAAGTATAGCTGATACCATCGAACCGTATTGCGATGTCATTAGCATCGTAAGGAAAATGATTGGTATTGGACACAGACTTTAAAAACACGCGCACATCAGTAATATTGACCTCCGGGGTAAAGTCCACCTGTTCGAAGGCATTCTTAAAAACGAGGAAACCTTTATCATAAGGTATATATACATTACCCGCAGTATCGTTGGCGCTACAGTTCAATACATTCGTAAGGCTATCAATGCCCAGACCTGTGTGACTATTGAAATGCCGGAAGCCACCTGCACTGTTGTACCACTCATCAATGCCCTTTTGGTGAACGATCACTACCTGCCCGGCAGCATTTGCCACTACAGTTGAAACATTTATATCCCTGAGACCATTATCGCTGTTGAATTGCGTCCAACTATGTCCATTATACCTGTACAAACCATCATTAAGCGTAGCAGCCCATATGTTACCGTTGGCGTCCTGCGTTATACTGTACACTACCTTACTGTGAAAGCCTGTTGTCGCATTCCATGTATGAAAGCCGACGCCATCGTACATACAGATACCCGCTCCGTCAGTAGCCATCCATATATTGCCGCTTCGGTCTTTGTACAATTGATAAACATAATCGCTGCCAATACCGGAAGCTTTGTTGTAATGCTGTACATGCTTTACAATACCGCCAACATATCCTATTTTCTCCACGCCGTTCAGTCCGGCTATCCATACATCGGTATCATTTCCCGTAATGCTTAATATACCTACGTTATCCAGGTCGCCGATGCCCCTGACAGGCATTACTGCCTTACCGGGCGGTAGGCACCACACTCCTTTACCAAGCGTGCCGATCCAGAGCACATTATTATTGTCTGCGTACAGGCAGGTAATCCGGTCGCCTATCCAGGGTATGCGCTTCACTCCATGCGCGCTGTCTGCAAGAGACATCATATACAAACCTGTACTCTCTGCAAACCAAAGGTCGCCCCTGTTATCGATAGCCATTGCACTCAGGCTATCCATCATATATGGATGCTGCATTTGTATCCCCGCCACATACTCTGCGGTCACCACCGTCATGCCTTTATTGGTTGCACACCATACATTGCCTGTCTTGGTCAATGCGATACCATTTACTTTCTTATCGTCAAGCATGTATGCCGTAGCCGAAAAGCCTTTATCAAAACTTATATTGACCAGGTAGCCACTCATTGTTGCCACCCATGCCCTGTTGTGGGGCATGCTGATGATATCGTTTATCTCGCCCCATTTCCATTTTTCGGGGTAAGACGTAAATCGGCCAGCACACCATTGCACAGGGCCTCCATCCTGCGTGCCGATCCAAAATGTATTTTTTTCTGCAGCGGGCACGATCACCTTGACGATATTATCAGGCAGCCCCTGGCTGCTGGTATAGCTTTTCACCTGTAGCCTGCCATCATGCAAGCTTAGGTCATTTATGCCCTGGTCGCTACCGACAATTAACTTTTTGCCGCCGCCTACCAAGGTGTATGTAAAATTGTCAGAAAGGCCGGAATCGGTATTGATGACCGCTCCAATACCATCAAGCACCGCAAACACCCCCTCCTCACTACACAACCATAAAAGGCCCTTGATACCTGTGTATATATGCCTGATGGTTGTAGCCGGTCTCCGTCCCTTTATTACGATACGCGCAAGGGTATCATGATCCACGATCGCAAGGCCACCATCTTCGAAACCGGCGTACACATGACCATTAGCGCCGGCAAGTGCTGTAACAGGGGTGTGAATGGTATCATATAATTTGGTAAAAGCTCTCCCATTAAAGCGGTACAGGCCATCATCCGCACCTGCCCAGAGATAGCCGGCAGAGTCTTGCAGAATGGCGTTGACATTTACCGGGGTACCGGTTTCGTTTAGCCAAAAATCGCGCATTAAGGGCTCCTGCCCCCGTACAGTAAAAGCGAACAACAGCAATATGACCGCTAATGATCTCCTGCTCATTTTCCGGGTTTTAGTTCTGCCTTCACGCTTACCATTATATCAGGCGCAAGTTTATCATATACCACACGGGGTATTTTTATATCATGATCGGCCAGGGCCACTACAAACGAGGCCGTGATGTTCATCTTACCGTTCTTTGTGCTTACATGGGCCTTTATGATACGCTCCTGGCTCACGCCATGTATCACCATCTTGCCTTTAGCCCTCACCTCGTATTCACCGTCTTTAACGAAGTCGTCGTCCTCTATGATCTTACCGGTAAAGGTAGCTTCGGGGTAGCGCTCCGATTCAAGATAGTTCTCGTTGAAATGCTCCCGCTGCAGGGGACTGTTAAAGCCCATAAAGCTCCTGACACTGAGACTGAATGCAAACTGCTTTTTTTGAATATCGATCGCACAGCTTAGTTTATCCGAAGAAGCCCGGATGAGCTCATGCGGAGCATTGGAGTGAAAATTGACCACACCATTATCAGCCTGGTATATATGCTGGGCCGCAGCTATGCGGAACAGGCACAGGAATAATATGGTAAATATCTTACGTTTGTGCATACTATTCTGCTAAAATAATAATAGCATTATAAAATATAAGCAACAATAGTGCTAAATAATGATACCTGTCAGCTATATGCCTAATTTTGGTACAGATATTGCAATACTAGCAGGTATGAAGAGGATAATAGCGGTTTTGGCCTTGCTTTTGTGTACATATGCACAGAATGTGCAGGCGCAGGAAAAACAACCGGTGACGTACGATACGATGTTCACAGCCACACTGCCACAGGTAGATATCACCGATGAGCGTAAATGGGCCAATGATACCCTGCGCTACCGTTATAACCAGATGCGGTATTACGTAATATCCATCCTGCCTTATCTTAATGCAGCCACCAAGCTGTTCAACGAGATCAATACCAAATTTGAAGCGCCCGGCTTAAGCCATAAAGACAAGAAACGCTTCGTAAGTGCCAAAGAAGATGAGATGCGCACTAAATTTGAAGACAAGGTAAAAGACCTGAACGTAACGCAGGGCATACTCCTCATCAAACTCATAGCACGCCAAACGGGACTGAACATCTATAAGATCATCGGCGATTTTAAAAACCCCTTCGAGGCCATCAAGTGGCAAACATGGGCTAAGCTGAACGGGCACAACCTTAACCAGGTCTACGACCCCACTAAAGAGCCTAACCTGGAGCACATCATGCAGGGCCTCGGCTATCCGTTACCTGCATTCTACAGCAATGGGGCAACTGCATCTTCATTGCAGTGAGATAAACAAGCTATTTATCTTTATCTATTCGATGAACTACAATTGATGTCTTACGGAATTGATCTTTTAACCGGTCTGGTCCGTTTACTATGTTGGCATTCGGGCCTATCAAAAAGCTGCTTGTATACTCGTCCGTCTTTTTTGAATGCCGTAGATAATTAAAATACAACCGGTCGACAACGTTTTCGGGATCGTCTATATGGTAGTAGTCCCCCAATTCCCTTGCTTTTTTTGTAGCTTGCGCCGATAACAAAAAGATGCTTGGATCTGTACTGTTGGCTTTTTTAATTTCCCATTCCCTCAAAGTATCATTTAGGATAAAATAGTTGCTTGTGTATACTATTTTGGTAAAATTCCCATGTTGGATCCATTCCAGCCCGATGTCAGGTTTTAGCTTGCCATAGTGTATGGCATTGTTAACAGTTTTAACGAGAATGAAACCTTCACTTTGAAATTGATGGAGTGCAATAATGCCCCATATTGGTTGCGCATCGAGTATTGTATCTTCAAATCGCCCACCAATAATGTCTTCCGATAAGTATTGATTTTTTTGCAGCAAAGTGTTAAGTATCCGGGCAAGGGAGTCGTCCTGGTTATGGACCCTTCGTAGAAATTCATTGGATTGGTTGCTGTATAGTTGTCTGTGCATTACCTGGTCTATCTCTACATATTCTTTCGGTAACTATACCCATTTACACGTAAGGGGCATTGTATGATTATTTTGCTGTATATTGCCCAAAAAATCAATACTATGAAATTCAGCGTATCAGTATGGAAAGACACAGGGACTAAGGATGAGCAGGGGAATCCCAACTTTAGTCGCGTATATTATCAAGAGCATGCTTCGCGTGAAGCTATGGAGATAGATTTTGACGCCAAAGCAGTTGTGTTCACAGCACGTGAAGGATATTATGTTACTGGGGCGTGGGGGCCATATGAAGGCTAATATTAATCCTTCTTTTTGCTCTTATCGTTGGCGTTCTTACCAGCGGCCTGCATCAGTTCCAAGAACGTACCCTTTACGGCTATTTTCTCGTCGTATTTGCCGCGCTTCTTGCCCTTGTCGGCCTTCTTAGCTGCTTTTGCCATATTAACACGAATTTACGCAATATTTAGGTTACCTTTGCATCGGAAAAGGAAAGGCGGGTAGAAACCCGCCTGAACCACAAAAAGGGTCGAAAACTGATTGTGGCATCCTAAAGTTAAAATGTGGGCTGGCGTGTTTGTTTCGCTAATGAGACTAACTAACTCCAGAACTCTAATGTGGTCGGCTGTATATGTTGGCAGCCCTAATCCACACCTTAACGACTACTATATCTAAACTGAGCGAAAAGTTTTCGCCCAGTTTTTTTTCTTAATTGAATAACTGTACTCCCTTATATACTGGTAAATTACCGTTCAGAATTGATTTGTTTGATGAAAACTTGCCTTCATTCCTTTTCAGTATTTCCAACCCAACAAGTTCCTCGACATCGCGCACAAGTGTTTTCTCAGAAATCCCGGAATATGTAAATGCCGTTTCCATATTTAGTTTTGGTATTTCATCTATAGCAAATTCCCCCACTAAAGGGAAATTAAGGGCTAATTTTCTCCTTCTCTTTATTACCTCTTTTTGACCAGAAATATGGGAGAACTTATCGTGAATGTAATTTTTCCATGTTTGCTCTGTTTGGCTTTCCAGAATTGTTTCTAATGTTTCTTTAAGCCCATCGCGGAAACCCCGTACTGCATAAGTAATGAATGCCGATACGTCTCTAGTTTCTGACACCCTCTCGATTTGCTTGTAATACTCGGTTCTGGTATGGTTGTAATGATTTGATAGTATCTGAAGAACAATATTGGGCAACCCCCCTCTTAGTAAAATATAGAACTCTAAAAGTCGACCCGTCCTGCCATTCCCATCGCCAAATGGGTGAATTAATTCTAAATAAACATGTGCAACTATCGCCTCTACAACGACATCTTTAAAGTTTTGCCCAGTTTCATATTTAAATTGTTTTTTCAGAAACTCGCAATAGCTGTCTATAAGCGGCACTACATCTAAATGGTCTGGGCATCGATACCTGCCGACGATGACCTCGTTTTCCCGAAAACGTCCGGGGGTGGCTTCAAAATAACCGTCCAAGTCCTTCCCCACCATTTTATGAAACCTCAGTAATAATTCAGGACAAATTATGTTGCTTTGATGCTTGAAAACTGTTTCGGATAGCAGGACACCGAAAGCATCAAGAATATTGGACACCTCCTTCTCTTGATATTCTTTACTTTCTGGCAATCGCTCACCCTTTTCAATTTTTAATATCTCTTCAAATGTTAATGTGTTCCCCTCTATGGCCGTAGTCGCCTGAGCGCCTTTTATAAGGGAAACGCCCATTAGTTTAGTATAATACTGAGGCTGGATTGGGGATTTTTTAATTGCTCTTATCAGACCGTCACATTGTCCAAGAGCAAAATTCGTCCCGTCATCCAAATGCCAGTTCTGAGTGAACGGCAGGTGCGGATATTCTCTTGTTAATGCCATTTTTGCGATTTTTTGTTGAGACAAAAGTACGGACAACTTTTTGGACAAAAAAATTTATTTCTGCCAAAAATACTTGCGTGTATCATCGACTAATATTATCTTTGTGTAACAAAGCAATCAAAATGGATTTCGCCTTCAAAACAATAGCAGAATTTAACGACTACTTTAAGGATGAAAAGACTTGCTACGAGTTCTTTGAACAAATACGCTGGGGCGGTACGCCTGTATGCCCTCACTGTGGTAGCGTGAAAACTCCATACAAGGTTAAGGCGCGTGGCAAGTTCACAGATATACCTTCTTACCGTTGCTCTGAAAGGGCTTGCGACCTGCCATTTACTGTGCGTACCAAAAGCATCTTCGAAGGCTCTAAGGTTGAATTCCGCAAATGGTTACAGGCTGCCTATGAAATCTCTATCAGCAAGAAAGGCATTAGCAGTGTAGAGCTTGCAACACGTATCGGCGTATCTCAGAAAACAGCATGGTTTATTAATCACAGGTTGCGCAATATGCTGACTGAAACAAATCCTGAATTATTGAGCGGTACTATAGAAGTTGACGAAACTTTCGTAGGTGGTAAAGAGAGCAATAAGCACGTAAGCAAAAAGCAGAACAAGGGTAAGTTAGCAAAGAAGGTGAGTAAACGCGGTACAGTAGGTAAAGCTATGGTATTAGGCGTTCTGCAAAGGGACGGTACAGTTAGGACATTCGTAGTTCCTGATAGGTCGGCTGAAACATTGCAGGGCATTATGAGGAAACACGTGGAGACGAACTCGCGTATTATCAGTGATGCCCTTAGCTCATATACCGAACTTAGGGACAAATACAATCACGTTTCTGTTAAGCACACATACGGTGATTATCGCACCTATGGGGATGAACACACAAACAATATAGAAGGTTACTGGAGCATTTTAAAACGTGGTATCATAGGCACATTTCACAGCGTATCGCCAAAGCATTTGCAACGCTATTGCGACGAGTTTGCGCACAGGTACAACACAAGAGGCTTGTCAAACATAGAACGCTTTGCAGAGGGGCTTAAAAACGCTCACGATACGAAGCTGACTTATAGGGTGCTTACGTCTAAACAGTAAAATGTTTAGATTAACCCAGAAAGTAACTCAATATGATGCTGAATTGATGCTTGTTTAGCAGGCCCAAGATTTGGGAAAAATCTAGTATGCTGCCACCCTCTGTACATATCCAATCCAGTTGAGGTTAATGGCGCGACAAATGGAGAGGCCACTAAGGCATCACATGCTTCCATAAATTTTAGGGGTACGTCGCCTGTATCGTCTGGGTCGGTAACTGAGGAATAATGCTGCGTCATTAAAGCTGCCCCGGCATCCCTGGTGATATGTAATGTCACCACCCTTGCAGGGCCTCCATCAGATTTGTATTTTTCGCCAATTGTTTGATAGTCTCCGATACCTTGCCATCCCGAAGCTCGATAGGTATTATAATCAGATGCAAAAACACTGCTTGGGGGATAGTCTTTGTTTCGATTTTTTGCCTGAAAGCCATCAGATACTAATGCTCTGTGCTGGTGCCATGCAAATGCGTCTTGAGTGACATGGCTTGTCAACCTAGCCTCGAATATTAAGCGGGCTGGGGGATTCGCACGTACGACGTTAACTAACTGAGTTAGCTGGGCGGGGATAAAATTAGATTTAAAGATAACTGCTTTGGGTATAGCCGGGTTCGCTAATAGAAACGCTCGAAGTGCCGTATGGGTAGTTGTTTGGGCAACTATAAACCCAAGCGTTAAATTATTATGTGCCGCAAGTAAATCTCCCAAAAATCTCGCCCTAACAGTAGCTTCGTCTAACCCGCCAGCTTCCGGGTTTACGATAAGAATCATTGGTATTGATAAAGCCGCTAGTTGCTTGTAGCTCTTGTTTGCGGCATAAGCTTTGGGGCTAGTTACAGGTTCAATAATAGGCATTGTGTTAGCATAGACTCCGGGGGATACATTCTCTAGTGATTGAAGCTCAAATTGCTTCCCGCGTAAATAAGGATAATACATAGTTATGTAGGTTGTAGCTACAAACCTACAGAATAATATTTAATTTGTCGCCTATTATCTTGCATGTTTTTTTTGATACATCACGACTTAGCAATGCCATTTTTAAAGGATGCGGTGAATTTTTTATCAGATTGAAATGTATCATTGAGGGCCTACGACTTTTAAGAGCATCTTTAAAAATCTGTTTGGCTACGGGTATTTCCAAGCTGCAAAACCACTTTCTGCAAGTTGTTCCAATATATGCTGTACCTACATCTGGCAATGACCCCTCGTAATGATTATACGCATCTATTAAATCGCTTTGCCTAATCGCCCGACTGGCTATCTCTCTGTTAAATTCGTTATCATTATTAGCTGGATTGCGTTCAGCAAACAGCTTGCCGTTTTCGCGCAGTATAATGATGCCGACGTGCGAAGGAAGTATTTTTTTTAATTGGCCTAAAGCCTGTGGGTGCGTCACTACAGAAACATTGTCAAAAACCTGACTATAATCTTGTATTTGGCTTGATAGCCTCCCCAAATTATCTAGCTCTGTCTTAATTTCGTATGCAGAAGTTACTCCATTAACAATAACTATATCTGCTATCGAACGTTTAACATTGAACTCGCTCAGGAGTGCCGCAGAGTTGTCGCGATGGCGCTTTAACAATAATTGATTGGCAATTTCATTTTTATAAACGTATTCACATCTGTAGTATCGCTTTAAATGTTCGTAAGCAAAAGTAATGGCCAAAGAAAAATCCCAAACATGTTGCTTGGGGAAAATGCCGCTTTCGACTAAAAGTGTTTTAGCGCTATTCTCAAATTCAGAACTTCGCAATCCAGCGAGCAACCCAGCGCTAAAAATCTTTGAAATTTGGTAATTGTATTGAGAAACTGGCATAAAATATTTGTTTGATAGCTTAACTTTTTTTAATTTAGAACTATCAATTTCTCAAATAACGGCCTAATCGAATTAATATGTATGATGCCAACTACTGCAATAGTTGGCATTTGTCATTGTAAAGGTACATTTTTTTACTAAAAATGCTGTCCTACGTGTAAATGGGTATAGTTACCCAAAAAATAAGGGTATGGTACCCTCTGCAAAGGGATACGATAAAACTTCAATTTACCCATCTCAAAATGGCTTCAGAACTTTACGGGTCGCCTAAAAATTATTGGCCTGAACTATTAACTTTACCCCAAACAGGCAAACAGGCTATTGAAGCGGCGGGAAAAGAAATACTTCTACAATATAGATACCCACAAGTTTGAGAAAGTGGAGATATCGTGGCGCACCAGGCTGCTGCGTGTGCTGGGTTTTGTATCCGCTTCGCTGGTCACATCACTTATCATCGTTGCCATTGCTTTCCGTTTCCTCGATTCGCCGAAAGAAAAAAGGATGCTCAATAGCATGGACAACATGCGCGATGAGTATAGCCAGCTACAAGCCCAGATCAATGACCTTGGGCGCTCAGTAAGTGAACTGGAGAACAGGGACAACCACATATACCGCACTATTTTTGAGGCAGCCCCCATACCCGACAGTGTGCGCTATGGTAAGGACTATAGTAATATAGACCCCAGGCAGTTTGCCTACATGCGGCCGGAAAAGATACTGGAACAGGTAAGGGAACAGGCGAGCGTACTCCGCAAACGTATCCTTATCCAACAGCGCTCTGACGACACAATAGAGCATATGGTACGCTCAAAAGAACAGATCAATACCCGCCATACAGCCCATCTCCAACAAAGACCTCAGCCATCTTGCCTCGGGCTTTGGCTACCGTATAGACCCAATCTACAAAACGGTCAAGATGCATACCGGCCTCGACTTTGCAGCCCCTACCGGCACCCCCATCTATGCGACCGGGGACGGTACCATTACGGAGGCCGATTTTGACGCCGGGGGCTACGGCAACCACGTGGTCATCGACCATGGATATGGCTACCAGACCCTATACGGGCATATGGTACGGATAAAAACGCATGTTGGCCAGCATGTGAAGCGCGGCGAAATAATAGGCTGGATAGGAAGCACAGGCAAGAGTACCGGCCCTCACTGCCACTACGAGGTGATCAAGAACGGGGAAAAAATAAACCCTGTACACTACTTCTTCAACGACCTGACCGCATCAGAATACGAACGTATGCTGCGCATTTCGGCCGCAGGCAACCAATCCTTTGACTAAGTTGGTATAGTTTTATTACTTATAAAATGTCAGCCTTATACACAATAGGGTGACAAATGATAAAACTAAAAGGTATGAAAGCCGCTAAATTATTGGTCCTGTTGTGTTTATGCCAGTTAACCGGCATGAGCCAAAAAATGGACCCTAAGGCTGTGCCCAAGCCGGTACAGGAAGTGTTCATTAAAGATTTCCCCGGTGTGATGGCCGCCTGGGAGCAAAGCAATGGCCATTACATTGCCTCTTTCGATCATAATGAATACCATATGCAGACGGTATACAACAGCAGTGGCGACCGCCTGGAAACGCATGTGAACATTGATGCGAAAGAACTGCCTGCTACGGTACAGGATTATGTATCCAAACACAATTCGGCAACAGTGACAGAGGCTACCAAAATCATCACCGAACAAAACAGGGTGAGCTTCCGGGTACTGGCAGGCAACCAATATATGGAATTCGACAGCAAAGGCAATTACCTGCACAGCCGCAACAAATGAGTAAATTAATGCTTCTTTTATAGGACAACATTCATTTACCTTTGCGGCAAGCAAACATCAAATTTTTATGGGTGTCAGGTTATTGGCTGTGCTTTGTATTGCAGCTACAATGGTCACATCGTGCCGCAGGGCAAGGATACACGAACACAAAGACTGGGGCAAATTCTACGAAGCTTATGGCATCAGGAATGCCTGTATCATGATACGCGACAATAACCATGAGGCCGTGCATTACTACAACCAGCAGCGCTGCATGCAACGCATGCTCCCTGCCTCTACCTTCAAAATATTCAATTCGCTGGTAGCGCTGGAAACAGCCGTAGCTCCCGACGAACAATACATCATCAAGTGGGATAGCCTGAAGACCTCGCGCGACGAGTGCAACAAGGATATGACCATGCGTGAAGCTTTCCGCCTGAGCTGTATCAACTATTACAGGCAACTGGCCCGGCGGATCGGCAAAGACCAGATGCAGCATTACCTGGATACTGTGAAGTACGGTAATATGAAGATGAGCGCCATCGACAGCTTCTGGGTGGACAACAGCCTGCAGATATCGACCGATGAACAGGTAGGCTTCGTAAAGCGTCTTTATTTCAATGAGCTACCCTTCTCAGAACGCACACAACGTATAGTGCGCAGCATGATGCTATGGGAAGATGAACCCGGTTACAAACTTTACTACAAGACGGGCACCGGTGAGGTGAACGGCAATTACATCTACTGGATAGTGGGCTACTGCGAGCGTATTGTAAAAGTAAAAGAGCCCAAGGAATCTATGAACAAAAGCAGTGAGCGCATGTACCCTTACTTCTTTGCGCAAAACTTCGAAATGCCCGTATCGGATACCACACACGACTGGTTCAAGGTAAGGCTGGATGTATTGCACCAGGTATTGAAAGAGGCTAATGCCCTGCCCCGATAACAACAACTAAACCTTTTCAGTACCCTCGTTTTTATCTTCAGTTATCGGCTCATTGAGCTCTACCGCTTTGGCCTTCCTGCGCATGCGCATATTCAGCAATTCCACGCCGAATGAAAAGGCCATAGCAAAATAGATATATCCCTTGGGTATCTCCTGACCGTGTATGGGCTTGAGCCCTTCGAAAAACAAAGCAAAGCCTACCATTACGAGGAAGGATAAGGCCAGCATCTTGAGCGTAGGATGCTTATGTATGAACCGCGCTATCTGCCCGGAGAAAAGGAACATGATGAACATGGCAATGATAACAGCTACTATCATTACCTCTATATGCCGGGCCATACCCACTGCAGTTATCATACTATCGAAGGAGAATACAAGGTCGATAACTACGATCTGTAAAACAGCCCTGCCAAAACTTGTCTTCATTTTACTGCTCTCGCGCGAGATATGTTCCTTCTCATCGCCTTCCAGCTTCTCATGTATCTCGCCCACCGTCTTTACTATGAGGAAGAGACCACCCGCCAGCATAACCACATTACCCAGTTCGAACTTATAACCCGCTACGATAAATGCAAGCGGGTTGTGTATGAGCCAGCCCAGGCAAAGCAGTAATACTATGCGTACGGCGATACCTGTGAACATCCATACCCGGCGTGCAGCAGGCTGCTTCACTTCCGGCAGCTTACTCATCACTATAGATACGAATATCACGTTATCGATACCCAGCACTATTTCCAGTACAGTAAGCGTCAGCAGGCTGATCAATGCCTCCCATGATAACAAGTAGCTCATCTGGTATGTTTCAGCAGTCCTTTACAAATGTTCGAAGCTATGGCCGGGCCTTCATAAATAAAGCCCGTGTACACCTGCACCAGCGATGCGCCTGCCTCCAGTTTCTCTATAGCATCGGCAGCGGTAAAGATGCCGCCTACTGCAACGATAGGTATCGCCCCTTTGCTCTTATCATGTATGTACCTGATCACCTCTGTGGCACGTTGCCTTACCGGCTTGCCGCTCAACCCGCCCGCACCTATGCGCGCTATCTCGTCCGTAGATGTATGGAGGCCTTCCCGGCTAATAGTAGTGTTGGTAGCTACTATCCCTTGTATGCCCGTAGTGCCCACTATCTCCACTATGTCATCCAGTTGCTCATTGGTCAGGTCGGGGGCTATCTTTAGCAATATAGGTTTGGGCTGCGCGTACTCTTTATTGAGTACCATCAGCCTGTTCAGTATATTCATGAGGGGTTCCTTATCCTGCAACGCCCGCAGGCCCGGAGTGTTGGGACTGCTCACATTCACCACAAAATAATCCACTACATCGTGCAGCGCTTTAAAGCCTGCTTCGTAATCGCTGATGGCATCCTCATTGGGCGTATCCTTGTTCTTACCGATATTGCCGCCTATTATCATCCCTGCCTTTCTTTTGGCCAGGCATTCAGCCGCTGCTACAGCCCCACGGTTATTGAAGCCCATACGGTTGATGAGGGCCTGGTCGGCAGGCAGGCGGAAGAGCCGCGGTTTGGGGTTGCCCGGCTGGGGGCGGGGCGTCACCGTACCTATCTCCACACAACCAAAACCAAGACAGGCAAGCGCATCGGTAAAACGCGCATCTTTATCGAAGCCTGCAGCAAGGCCAACGGGGTTGGGAAATTTAATGCCCCAAAGCTCGCGCTCAAGACGAGGGTCCGATACAGAAAAGATTCTTTTTACCAGGCTACCGACCACTGGCAAGGCACAGGCAAAACGCAGCCCTTTCATGACCATGTAATGCACCCGCTCGGGCTCTATATAAAAAAGGAGTTTGCGTATGATACCGTACATTGCGGCGCAAAGATACATCACAGGCTTTGTATCTTTTTTAACAGGGCCTGCAAAGCACCGTTAAAGGCTAAGCCTTAATTTTATCATGTTTATGCCCTTACATATCCGCACATTTTGTTTATCGTGGCTGCTGGTGGCTGCTTTTGCCGCCGACGCGCAAACGATAAAAGGCGAGGTGATAGATGCCAACGATGGTAAACCGGTGGAAAATGTAAGCGTGGTGAATGTGTACAACAACATCAGCTATACCACTGCAGGCGACGGTAAATTCTTTGTGCCCGCGGCAAAGAATGAGCTGCTCGAATTCCGCAAGCTGGGCTATAAGATAACCCGCGTACGCATACCCGCGGGCAGCATTCCCCCTTATTTCAGGATCATCATGCAGAAGGGCCCTATAGAACTGCAGGAGGTGAATATACATGGCCAGGCCAAAGACTACCACTCCGACAGCCTGCGCTACCACGAGATATACAAACACGAGCTCGATTTCCCTACCCTATCTGCCATAGATGCGATCAGCCATCCCTTTACGGCACTCAGCAAGCGTAACCGCGAGATATGGGCCTTCCAGAAAGAATACGACCATTTCCAGAAAGAGAAATACATAGACTATACCTTCAACGATAAGCTGGTGAGCAGGATAACCGGCCTGCAGGGCGACAGCCTGGTTCGCTATATGCAACGCTATCGCCCGGGATATGAGCAACTGCGCGCCATGAGCGAATACAACTTCTATAACTACATCAAGCAGACGGCAGAGCGCTACCGCGCCCTTGGCCGCAGCATACAGCGCAACAGCCAATAAAAAAACCGCCCTTGCCGAGGCATTGACGGTTACTTGCAAACGAAATTTTTTGACCTCCTTATCAGGCCCTGCGATCGGCATTCAGGGAATTACCCTGCTTTTGCCCCGCGATGTTCTTGCCCTTCCTGTTCTTGAATATGGAATATTGCTCGCGCATGGAGTCGAAAAAGTCTTCCACCGTGCGGTATATCTTCATGTCGTTTGATACGCCGTACAGGTTACCGCTCAGGTTAAAGAAAGCTATTGCTTTCGACGGGGTCTTTATCCAGTGTTTCCCCTCCTTCTGGGAGAAACCGTCAATCAGCAGGTTGATCCCATCAAGCTCAAACCGCCACAAACCTTCATCATCCTGCATAATATTGAACTGATACATTACTATTCGTATTTTTTCCGGGGATACAGGGGCAAAAATCAGGCTAAAAATGTGGTACAGCCCTGTGCCACAGGCATTTACTGTGCATAACGCCGTGCATTGCCGGCTCACAACATTGCTATTTAATTATTTAAGAATAAAAATTATCGCTATTCATTGTAAAAAAGCGTTTGGCGGCCCAAAGCAGCGTTGAAGGTAAGCGCTGAAAATTGTGGAAATATTTACACAGTTTTAACAATGCCCGGCAGCCTCCATTCCCAAAACGCGATGCAGGCGGCCCTGCCGCTTTCTCCCTGCCGGGCAGCCGTTTTCCCCAACTCTTTCATTATCGGCTTAGTATCCGCATTTATTTTTCACCTGTAGGGCATGGCTAAACCGGCTGATCTTGCCACAATAATTATACCCGGCTTATGCAGCTCCTGTTTAAACATTTCTCTACTGCTAACCTTGACAATCAAGTTTTTAAAAATTATTTTTAGATTTTTATCACCCTAAAAAAACCGAAAAAATGCAACTTAAAACCAACAGTCCGATCAAACAAGGTTTAATGACCGCGTTCATCACGCTCCTTACCTTTACCACGCTCACCTATGTATCCTGCAAAAAAGACAAATGCAAGGATGTAACATGCCAAAACGGGGGCAGTTGCAACGATGGCAACTGTAGCTGTGCTACGGGCTACTCAGGCACCAATTGCGAAACCCCCGATAACGCCAAATTTGTTGGTACATGGACAGGCACCGATTGCCTGGGCAACCCTGCCACAGTTACTATATCTGCAGGAAGTAACGGGGCTACCATTATTTTCCCCGGCACTATTGGTGCCAATAGCTGCTACAAAGCTATATCAATACCTCTCACCATAAGTGGTAACACTGCCTCATGCAGCGCTGAAACATATACAGATCTCTGCGGTAATATTTACAGTTTTACAGGCACTAACGCAACCATAACCGGCAACTCGATACATATCAACATCGTTGCCAATTACGTAAGCGCCGGGGGCAGTGATAGTAATTGCTTCAATGGAACCCGCTAAAACTTTAAATGGCGTTCTGTAAACGGCCGGCAAAATTTGTCGGCCGTTTTTTGTAATATTCCGTATTACTTTACCATATACAATGGACATCCTGATCGAAACACCCCGCCTCATCATCCGCCCCCTGCTGGCCGAGGATGATGAAGATATGTTTGAGATGGACTCAAAGCCCGAAGTGATGGAATATGTGGGCCGCAAACCCGTGCAGACCATCGAGGAGAGCCGCGAAGTGATATGCTATGTGCAGCAGCAATATACCGACAATGGCATAGGCCGCTGGGCCATGATAGAGAAAGGCAGCAATGCCTTCGTGGGCTGGACAGGTTTTAAGCTCATCACCGCCACCGTACACGGGCGCAGCAATTTTATCGACTTCGGTTACCGGCTTACGCCCGACTTCTGGGGCAGGGGCCTGGCCACCGAGGCGGCCATTGCCTCCCTGCACTACGGTATTGACAAGCTGGGCTTTAAGGATATCTACGCCATGACCCATGTGGACAATGGTGCATCGAGGCATATACTGGAGAAGATAGGCTTTGCACTCCGGGATATCTTTCCCTACGACAGCAGCGATTTTGTATGGCAGCAACTGGGCATGCCCACCACATGGTACCAGTACACACAGGGCGACAAAGACATATGAACGGTATTTTTTTATAACAAGAGTTTGCAGAAAAGCTAAAGCTGCCTATATTTGCAACCCGATCCGAAAGGAGAAAGGAAAAAGGAAGCATAGCTCAGCTGGTTCAGAGCATCTGCCTTACAAGCAGAGGGTCCGCGGTTCGAACCCGTGTGCTTCCACTGAAAGCCTCGCAAAATGCGGGGCTTTTTTGTTTTTGTCTCGTCCTGATAAAAGTTGACCAACTAAAACAAATAATATGGTCAACGAA
>CAYZTM010000035.1:0-43043 GCA_964481425.1 uncultured Flavipsychrobacter sp. | reverse complement strand
TACAGACCTGTGAGGACATCATTGCCGGTATGCCTCAACGTCCCCCGATCAGGCATAAGGAGCAAAAGGCGTTCTACAATCCCTTGATGGATTACATCAACATGCCTAAGAAAAGCAGTTTTGGCACTGCTGAAGCTTACTACCTCACCCTCTTCCACGAATTAATTCACAGTAGCGGCCACCACAGCCGCCTGTCCCGGAAGAACATCATCGAGATGTCCGAGTTCGGGGGAGACGCCTATTCCCAGGAAGAGCTGACGGCCGAGATCGGCGCCTGCTACCTGCAGTCCTATGCAGGTATCACGGAGGAGTATGAGCAAAGCGCTGTCTATATAGCCGGATGGTTAGGGAAGTTAAAGGGTGACAAACGCTTCATCTATATCGCCGCAGCACAGGCCCAGGCAGCAGCGGATTTCATCCTAAATCTGAAACAGGAAGGGGAAGAAGGTGAGCACAGTGACGAATAGTTTTGTTCTGATACATCCATATAGCGTAAACCCGAGCCCTGCATTATCCAATGCCGGGGCTTTTGTTTTTGCATTAAACTTTAACTAATTTTAAAGTATGACACGTAAAGCATTGATTATAGGTAGCCCGTTGACACCGAGATCAGGAAATTACCTTAGTGGTGTTCAATTGGATATCCAAAACATATTCCGACTTTGGACCTCATCTATCGGTGGCGCATGGGAGGCTAGCGAGATAATATATCGGGAAAACCCAAGTTCCGATGATTTATTATCATTACAGAAGGAGTATATTGGCATTGATCTTGCGGAGATTTATTATTCAGGTCATGGGATGCGGTCAAAAGGAATAGATTATTTACGAATAAATAACTACGAGTGGTTTGATTTTAGAAAGCTTGTACCATTAGCAAATCGTGTCATTATGCTTAGTGATGCTTGCCGCATCGATCAAGAGTGGGTAGGTATTGGAGGTCTTAATGTTCCTTATGAGTTCAGTAATGAAAATCGTCAAATTGCTAGGATGTTATTTGACGTATATGCCGAAGCAGCTCCAATAGGCGGGAGTGTAATTTTCTCATCAAATCGTGGACGACCATCACTAGATAGCGAAGAAGGTGGTGTTTATACGGTATCGGTAATGGATTCGATTCTTGACTGGTATTACTCGATGGAGGGCTATTTATTGAGTGTAAAAAATATGTTCGAGCGGTCTCGCATGACGCTTAAATTGCATAATTATGTACAACGACCCGAGCATTGTCCAATAACCTTTGGCAATATCTATCGTACTCCTAGAAATCAAAGTTTAATGATGCCATTCGCCGTGAATCCGGAAGCCTATTTATCAAAAATACAACAGAACTTTAGGATACCATTTCAATACGTTTGATATTGCATTTTCTTTTGCTTCTTTTCCTTTGCTGCTTCTGGCAAAGAAAAGAAGTCAGCGTAAATAGGGGCCTATGGCCCCTATAACGACTATGCTGTACTACAACTTAAAACGGCAAATCGTCATTATCTGCTCCCGCACTAGTTGGCTCATGCTCTTTTGCCGTTCCTTTCTTTTGCTGTGTGATTACCTTAAAGGCATTCACATGAAAGGTCAGGTGGGCATGGAAGTCTCCGTCCATGCTCTTGTAGGCATTCAGGCCAATGCGCCCGAATAGAGAAACGATACCACCTTTGCGTATTAACTCCGAAGCTTTGACATTGACCCAATAGCTGCAATTAATGTAGGTGGTCTCCTCCCGCTTCTCTCCTGATTTTGTCTTGTAATAATCGTTGATGGCAATAGAGAATACAACGAGTTCTCTGCCATCCTTTAATTTCCGTACTGCTGCGTCTTTGGTTACTCTTCCGATGATTTCCATTCTGTGTGGTTTTAATGAACAAATAATTTACGATAAAAACAAACTAAACTGCCCCCGTACTGCGGGCTTTACCGGCTTGTTGTGATTTAGTCGCTGTACGAGGTAGGACACTGCAATGTCCTCATTACCAACGATTGCCCATGCCTGGGACAATGCTTTGGAGCGCGTACTGTGCTGCCGCCTCTGGATGGCCCAACTTATGGTCATCAGGCGGGATAGTCTTTCTACTCTTGTTGCCATGCTTGTGGATTTTAACTGTTACAAAAAACACTACGGCTAAAAAGCCATATTGCCTGTGGTAAGCATCCTATTTGCACAAAAGGAAAGACAGGAAAGGTTTTGGCTAAGAGAATACGAGTTGGGAGCGGAGGTTATTTTACTATATACCGTAGCGGAGACTGGAGATTGTCGCGGCCAAACAACGCTTGACCTTGCCAGGCTTGACTGCGTGCATACCTTCGCGCGGCACGAGGCTACTTTTCTGGTGGATCATAAAAAATAAAAAACACTATTTTTAGGCCGTGTGATAATCTATATGTGGCTGGCTTGTTCTCAAGCCGGCCTTCATTTATAAGCAGGCTTTTACTATGACACTTGGCATAACTAATGGAAAGATTACCGGCATCTACAACGCAGGAACAGGAAGCCACTCGCGTCTCATTGTCGAATACAGCAGTCCGGATAATCAAAATCATAGCTATACATTGAGCACGGAACTCAATGACGATCCTGAAACCTACATAGGTAAATACCTACAGGTAGAAATGACGATGACCTCCGGGATTCTTTTCAACAAAGAATGGTTTACAGATGTACCGCTGTAAGTAACTTCCCGATACATATCTGCTCGCCGTATAAGCGGAATGAACGAAATGCAATGCAGAGAATAGAGCTGCGAGCGCCACAGGCTGGGGCGACCTATACGGCCACGTAGTGCCAGGTCGCACAGTAAGGGCGGGTGCGTGGCATGTAAATAAGCGTTGGTTTGTGTGCCAGCACCCGCCCGACACGCAGCCGGTGGCTTCGCAGGCGAGCACAGACGATGGGCAGCGGGTGGACTTTATAAGGCGACAGGAATGGGAGCGTAGCGGAGCGCAACAAGAGCAATGAACTACAGGGCCAAGCTACTAGCAGTAGTGCTAAAGAAGTATGGCCAGGTGTATAGCGGTTAGCACCTGCGAAGCTGCAGAGCCAGTGAATGGAACGCATGAAGCGAACCGGAGCGGGAATAAATGGCGCGTTGTAAAGGACACAGGAGCTGCCATGAGGCGTTTCCCTGAGCCGCAAAGAATATGACAAGCGCACCCGATCCGAAACAAGCGATAGCGGCTTTTGGTTCGGGCGCACAGGTTCTTGCGTAGCGAGTGGCTGAACGAGTAGCAAGTGCCTGCGCGGCTTGGCAGATTATTTGCCGAGTGGGGAAACGCCGAATACCTATTTACCAAGAAGTCCGTGCAGCGATAGCGGAATGGACATCGACTAAAACCACTGCAAAGCTTCCGATATGAGGGATCTTATTTATAAAGTGAAAATAAGCGACGGCTTGGTTATTTATAAATGCCACTTTAATCATAGAAAAGCAGGGTAAAAATAAATTGGATATGGTGCTTTGACTTCATGATAACTTCACGGCCCAATATACTCACTATTATTTGTGGGATAAAAAATACTTTTAATTTTCTACTAAGATGTACAGAAGTCAGTTAAAGTTGGGCAGTTTAGTAATCTGTCTAACAATCTGATGCTATCGTAGCTCCTGCGCCATTCTAATAGCAATTTTGATTAAACGCGCACAATTTGTTTGCTTTGTCTCGTCTTGCCAATCGTCATTATCTAAGAGTAAAAAGCAAATATGAACCGGGATATACACTGGTCCGTTTGCGCTAAGGGTTTTCAACCAAACACTCCACAGTTTTGCAATCGAGTTGTCCTTGTAAATCCCCTTTTCTTTATAGTACATCCTTCGGAAAATGGGATCGATGCCGTACAAGAGGTCTTCAATAGTGCCGAAGCGTTCATCTTTTAAACTTTCAGATAACACTGATTCCGGTGTTATATGTGTGTTGTGGCTAGCATACATCATAAAGCTAAATACGTCTGACATCAAGCGATTCCTATGATATGGTGGAGTTTGCATCAATATCTGCAAAATCTCAGGCACACTTTTATTGTCATTTAGTAGGATTACATTCGATTCAATGTCTTCTAAATCCTTGAATTGAATAATAATATCCCCCGAAGCTGGCGTATAAGGCAATGTATAGTATTTCCCGAAGTAATAGTGGGGTAAATAGATGGCAGACAGCTTACTATTGATGTGTTCTTCCTCAATTTGACTACTCTCTCTGTTAATGAACTTTTTCTTGTTAATCCATTCTTCAAAACACTCCGTCAAGTGCTCAAATGGCACATCAAACTTCGCTTCTGATTCGGGAGCTATCTTCAAAAAACGTCCTTTATAATCACGTTGTGCAAAATACTGAGTCGTGAAATAGGTAAACCTACCGCTTTCTAAGGAACTAAAGTTTGACCCGACTTCTCGAATGAGAGATAAATGAGGATGAAGAATCTTATTTAACTCATCAAGAATGTTTGGGAATTTAGAAAATGTTCTGAGGAAATCGGGTCGTCGGAGAGGAGGCTTAATGTCATTCAGGGTTTGAAAAAGAATTTTTTTCTTATTTGGATCTTGTATTGCATTCTTTACCTCATCGCCAAAAAGGCACGTCGCAAGTTCTACGTAATCATTGCTAATATTGTCAATATCGGTTTTATTTACCTCACCATAGGTCAATTTTTCTACTGATTGCGATCTAATACTTTTGATATCGCATTTAATCCCGAGGTTAGTATATAGTGCTTTACGCTTTGAAAGACATGCATTCAGGTAATTCTCCTTATCGTGATTACTTAGTCCTCGTAATTGGTAAGATGACAGATTGTAACTCATCCAAGAAGTATCAGCAAGCATTGCGGTAATCGGCATATTAAGCGCCAAAGAGACCCTCGTCAATCTACCGATGTCGGCTAAAAGCAGTACGGAATCATCCTTTACGGGGCTCAGGCCATGGCACATAAGGATACCCTGAATCCCTTTCGTATTTTCGATATTAAGATGGCATTGCGCATCCGAGGCTAATGTAGAATTTAAATAGCCAATGTGATCTTTCTTAATGTTGATTTTTAATGTGTCATTAATATTCTTTAATTCTTCGTCTTTTCCCTTTTTGTAGTTCGCCACGTTTATAATGTAGGAAATTGTTGTCAAGAGAAATTCCGGCAATGCGACAAACAACAGTGGGTTATTTAGGTTGGATTCAGATGAATGGGTTTCAATTTTAAATTCTTCCTTCAGAGCATTTAGAATTTGCTCATGAAAGGGGTGCATTTTTGAAACAAGGTCATCGGGAATCGGACCGTCGACATCATCCGTTTTATAAAGGGACTTTCTTGCAAATTCTGATAATTCATAAAGTGATATCATGCGGTATAGCATTTAAAATTTTAAAATTGGCTACGAACCCAAAGCGAGTGAATAGGTATTTTCTATAAATATGTGACTTTTTATTTAAAAATAAAAACTTTACACATCTAATATATTCGTGCTATTCTAGAGGAGAATTACACTGATTCAGCAGGAGCCCGCTGGTCAGGGCTAATTTCCTTAAAAATACAATGATGAAATATGTTCATCAACAAAACAGCAAAGTTCTTCAGGCTACGCCGCCAGCCAAGATAGCACACGAACCATTCATCGAGTGGATGTCGTTCTATAAAGAAATATTCCAGATAACCTTAAATGCGACCGATTTTCTGGTCCCAAATGACCGATTTACTGGCCTAATGCATACAATTCTAATTGCAGGCATAGACTTGCAGTTGTTAATTAGGCACGTAGCTGGGCAAAAAAAAGCGGAAGTTCTTGACGTTGTGAAAACTGGCATGGTTTCCTTAGGAGAACACAATAATTATGTTAGGGAGTTAATGCCTGTCCCAGAATATGTCAGGAATACAAGTCCATTAAACCTAATTAGAGAATTAGCAGTAGAAAGGCACGCGCCCACATTAAAAGAGGTTTTGTTACTTGCGCTGTTTTTAAAATGGAAATATGGACGAATCGATTTCTTCGATGGGCTATACACAGATGACTCCTACCGGAACACGATTACCTGTTGCATTCCGTGCTATGGACCCGGTTACAATCCCGCCTTAACAAAAGTGTTTACCGATTTTCCGGTAATTGTAGTTCATGAAAAACGGGAGCTTGAAATATTAGAATGTAGCAGCATCCCGAACACCAATGAAGTAGAAATAATCCAATTGTATTAAAAGCCACTAATAAAGTGGCTTTTTCTCATCTACTCATACATCAAAACTGAATCACAACCCGGAAAATCCCTCCAAAACCTCTTCTCTTGAAAGATAAAAAATCGTTGGAGATCTTTCTAACTTTACAAAATCGTTTTGCTTTGCGATACGTTTACCATCATCTGTTCTAGGTTTTGTATATAAACCTGTTAACTGAGGGTACTTCAAAAGAAGCACTGTAAGTTCACGCTCTAACCTTTTTAACAAATTTGCTTTACTCCCGTACGGATGGTCAAAAGCAAACACCGTAGAGATATAAATAGCCTCAGCATCTTTAAAGCTCTCACAAATATGTTTATCCTCGATTTGGTCGCTACGTATAATGCTGCCGTCTCGAAGTAAGGGAATAATAGACTTATTTATCGGGTAAAGTATATAGAAACCGACGAGTATTGTTTCATCGTCGGTAAGAATTTTGAGTCCCCTAAAAATATTCGGGCTTAACGCAAGCCTGTGTTCGATTATTTCCCAACTTAATTCCACACCTCCAACTTTTAGGTGCATATCGTTTAATGGTATAATGTCCTCCCATATACATGATTCTATCTCAGATTTTATCCTACCCCCTGAATGCAGGAGCGCATGATCAATTCTGTTTTTATAAGAATCTACCAAACGTTCTTCGACATTATTTGGAGATTGTAAATGCCGAGCTTTCCTTGCTTGAGATTCTATATAACTCCTTAGTTTTTTGAAAATTTTTAGGTTATCTGGAATGAGTTTTTTGCCGACACTATCTATATAAGACTTATTGAATAGATAATAACACAAGAGGTTAATCAATTCTTTAGGTGGGTTCCATGTATTATCTTCCTGTTCTCCAAATAGGCGATAAAAAGTATCTGTATTATAACCAGGTTTCAGCTCTCTTTTTTGATAGTGAGCGTATAAATCTTGGTTAAGCTTGACAAGCTTGTTATTAACAAACCATTTTAGTGAATCCACCAGCCTGTCCAGACTAAAGGGTATTCGCACATTTTTATTAGAATGCCATTTTGTAAGGTAATACTTCTTTTCAAAAAGAGGTTCCCAGACATCTCTGGGAAGCCTAAACAGGTCTGTTTCGATTGCAACTACCGCCATAGGATAAGTTTCTCAAAATGTTTTGCGAAAACAAAAGCGGTTTTGCGATTAACCTTTTTTCATCACGCAATATGCCTTGCCTACTTTGCACGCAGTTACCACTTACAGGGTTGCCGGGGCAGTAAGATAGTCAAAAATAAACAATACAAAAAATGCTCCCAGCAAGTAGGAAGGGAAGCTTGAGAATAAGTAAAGAAACATTTCGTTCACAAAAAAAATAGCTGACATGCACGCACAGACTAAATATTTTGATAGCAGTTAAAAAAGAAGGCGCCAAGCGTAATGCCTGAGCGCCTAAATTATCTGGCCTGAAGGAGCATCTCACCTCTCCTTAGAAGGCCGCAGCGATAACGGTTGAACTGCCCATCGCCGAAAGACAGTGTATCACAAACACAAATATAAGTCAAGGGGCTTATAAAACAAGTCTTCTATTGGGCATTCAACCGGACATCGCAAGATGTACCGGCTAAAGTTGTTTTAGCCAATTCAATCACCCATAAAACAACGAGAATGAAAAAATCTAAAAAGAGTACGGACCAAAAAGTCAAAACAAAGCAGAGAAAGGCCGAAAGGAGGGCAAAGTTTATCACTCAAACCGGGGCGATACCTCCCTGGGTCGGCTTCTCGTACACACGCAATCCATAACAACATGCAGGTGGGCAGGTTTATGCCCGCCTGCTTAACCAAAAAACTAAAACAATGAATACAGACATCACAAAACTACCGCAATATGCAGATCCTGCACATACCGGCTATCTCGAAAAAATCAAAGGGGACTTACATGACCGTGTGAAGCTGGACGCCAAGCATCACGGAGAGCAAAACAAGCCCAACACGGAACCGGAATTTAGGGCGCTTATCCTCAACCTCATACAAACCACGATCCAGAGTGGTATTGATAAAACCCAGGAGATATTCCTACCCGTGAGCGGCATAGTTGTCTCCCGGCAAATACTGGCCGAGGCACAAAAGAAAACAGACAAGCTCGATGTGACCCACCGGGACCTGGAACACCGGCAAACCGCCCTCCATAAACGGGTGGATGCCGTAAAGCCCGACCTGATGCATATTCGCAACCGCAAGATAGTTATGCTTGTTATGATCGTCATTGCCGTAATGGACGGCTACCTTTCCTACGCGGGCTTCCGTTTCGCTTCGCTTCCGTTAGCGGGGGCACTTCTGGCAAGCTTCGGGGTCGCTGCTGCGATCTACTATGGCGCTCACTATCTTGGAAAATACATTGCGAAAGCCACTACTGCTTGGCAGAAAAGAATACGGTGGCTCATCTCGCTCGCTCCCTATGCCTGCGGCTTCTACTACCTGGCTGTACTACGCGCGGGCGCCTATAACCATGTCACGCACTATGCTACTACTGCCACACCTACGATTTCCAATCATGTGACCGCTACATCTATCGCTGCTCTCAGCTTCTTGCTGTACTGGCTTAGCTTGTACCTCTCTACGCACTTCTACAAATCGGATGAAGAACGCAAACGGGAACAGGACTACACAGAGCTATGCAAGGAGATCGCAGAAGTAGACGGACTCATTAGAGACAACCGGGAAGAGTGCGTGAGTATCCAGCAAAAGGCACATGCCGAAGCAAACCTGGCCCTGGCCACCTACGAATATGCGCTTGCCTGTGAATGCGGGCTAAAGACATATGCCCAGCAGATGGCAGAGGAATATAAGACCATTAACCTGCGCTTCCGCACGGATGGCACATGCCCGGAGTTCTTTGCCCGCATACCAGATTTCAATATCAAAACATTTTTTCAAAACATAACACCAAAACAACATGAAGAACATTAAACTGATGTGCTTCCTGTGCATGCTTGCTTCCTGTAGCAAGCGGCACAGTGGCACCGTTGCACCAGCAACCGACATTACGGTCATTACCGACCTTACAGACACCTTATTGGTGTATCCAAGTGCCGAGCCGATCTTAGCGCTCTACGACTTTGCGGACAACCCGAACCAGGCGGTACATTTCAGGCAGGTACTGCTCACCGATAAGGTGCTAAACCCAGCCGAGAACATCGACCTCGAAAGCGGGGAAGAGAGCGACCGACACAACACCAACGATGACGTGACCTACCGGGAGCAGATCGTGTATTCCTTCCAGGACGCAGTGCGAAAGGCATTCACCGATTTTCCTAAAATGTACCCAGTGCGGCCGCTTGGCCACTCTGAAGCATTTGCCACTGTATCCAGCGAACTGAACCAGTTGGCGGAGCGCAACGCCAGCCAAAGGATGCTGTTGGTATTCAGTGATCTTCAGGAAAACGAAGAAAAATTCTCCTGCTATACCGCGAAGGGGCAGCGATTACTGCATGAGGACCCGGAAAAAGTAATGCACATCCTGCAAAAGCGGTGCCCTTTGCCTGAGAGCTTGGTAGGGATAACGGTATTCTTCATCTATGACCCACCCGACCGGGATAGTGATGTGCGATACAGGGGCATGGCCGCACTCTATAAGCGCATGCTAAAGACCCGCGGCGCCCGCGTGGTTATCCAGGCTACCAACAAACGCTATGAGCCATGAGCAGCAAAGGCGGGCATATAGCGGCACAAGCCTTCAAGATGCTCTTGGTGGCTACACTCAAACTACTGGCGATCGCCCTGGCATTTACTTGCCGGGTGATTGCCTTAGTACTCTCGAAAATTTCTCACATACTCGAAAAAGCAACAGGATATGGTAGCAATAATTAAGTTTTTATTCGAAGTGGTGGAGGGCATATTCGGCGCGATCATTGAAGGCATCTTTTCGTTGATAGAAGCCTGCTTTTCAAAAGACAGGAAGACCGAATATACGGCAGACTTCATGCCTGCCGGGGAAGTGCTCTCCACATACAATAAAGGCTTCTGCCTGACAGGGAAGCGCAGCCTGTCTATCGAAGCATCCTACAGTAATGCCTTGGTCATAGGCGGCAGCGGTTCGGGAAAATCGTCCCGTGTGCTCATTCCATCTATCCTGAGGATGATGGGTGCCTCCGGCCTCGTTATCCATGATCCGTCCGGGGAATTATTTCATAAGACAAGCGGCGCATTAGCGCGCGCCGGGTATGTCGTGCAATCAGTCAATTATGCGCAGCCGGAACTATCTGAGGGCTTTAACCCGCTTGCCCGAGCGCAGTCTCTTTCTGACATACAGAAGGTCAGCAAGCTGGTCATTCTCAATAGCCTCGGCCAAAGCAAGGAACTTTTTTGGAACACATCTAGCGAAGCGCTTATAAGCCTGTTCAGCCGCTTCCTGGTATACCATTGCCCGCCGGAGTATCGGACGCTCCATAATGTGCTGTATCTCATCAACGTCTTTGGGACGCCATCGGCGGAAAAGATAGACCGGATTATCGTCCGTACCCATGATGAAGGGCTCATTGCAGATTACAAAGCCATCGTGTCTTATGACAGCAAGCTGCTTATGAATATCATTGCGACCACCCGCGCAGCGCTCAACATCTTCAGCGACCCAGCGGTTGCGAAGGTCACTGCGCATGACACGGTAGATTTCAAAGCTTTCCGACACCAGAAAACAGCCTTGTTCATTAACAACAGCGTCAGCGACATGAGGTATTATGCCGTGATTACCTCCATATTCCTGGAGCAATTCTTTGCCGAGATCATGAGCCGCATACCGGGTAATGAACTACCCATCTTCTTCTTACTAGACGAGGCATCCAGCATGTACTTCAGCTCACTTAATGTAGTGATATCCAACATCAGAAAATCGAAGGCGGGTATCTTACAGATATACCAGTCAGCATCCCAGATCGTAGACCTCTATGGGCAATCCATTGCCAAAGCCATCACGGAGAACAGCTACGCGAAACTATACATGAGCGGCCAGCCCATTACGGTTGCCCAGGAACTGGAGCGCACGCTGGGAAAGTTCGAGTACCTTGATGATAAGGACGTGCGGCACATCCGGCCGCTCATGACCGCAGATGAGATACGGCAGATGGATGAGAGCCTTATCCTCTGCGGCAACAAGCCTGCCATCAAGGCCAGAATGAAGCCGTACTATGCGCAATACCGATTGCGCTGCCTATCGGAGCTGCCACCTGTTGTACCAGCCAACAAACTACCATTTGATACACCCCCACTCCTTAAACTCGATTAAATGAAACGTGCGATCAAAAAGCGAAGTGGGCTTTACGCATTCCTTGAGCCGTATTTGGCCCAAGGGTCGGAGGAAGCGATTGCCAAGGCACGGAAGGCATATTGGAAGGAATACAGGGCTAAATGGCGTAAAAACAAGCGTAAAGCCGAGAAGGTATTTGCCGTATCGTTTACCAAACCGGAACTGCATATCATTAATAAAGCCGCGCGTACTCATAAACGAAGCCGTACACGCTTCATTAAGGAGGCCGCTATGGCATATATCAATCAGCAGTACCTCGTCCCGGATGTAGTGACCGTACACGAGATAAAGGAACTACTGTCGGTGGCATATGCCCATATACACAAGCTTTCAGAGGAAAGACTTGTACCGGAAGTCATGGGCAAATATCTATTGCTAAAAATACTGGAAATGGAGAAAGCTGTAACTGAAAAACTCAATAACCCCAAAACTGTAACGGGTGATCATTAAGAATCTGTCACGGAAATCAGGGAGCGGGCAACTGGTTCGCTACATCTTTAAATACATATTTAGAGGGGATGAGGTATTGGAAAAAGAACCCGTCAGTTTTGAAGATACTTTGCTTTCGCTTGGAATACAGTTTACAGCTAAGGACATCAGGTACCTGGAAGCGGAAGTGGCTGAAGCAAAGCTGATGGCGGACTTCAAAGAGAAATCCCCCGATAACGACTACCAGTACTATATTCAAAACTATTTATTAAAGGACAGGCCAGGCATCGTAGCGGAACAACCAAAGGAATATCAATCTGACCAGCCATTTGTCATCAAGCATAATATTCGCTCCAACTCTATTAGCGGCTATATAAAAGAATTTGAACGGAATGAAAGCCACCGCTTGTACAGGCGCTCCGACCAGGTATCAATCCATCACACGATCCTTTCATGGTCAAACCTGGATAAGGGTAATGTTTCAGATGCAATGCTGAAGGACATGGCCCAGGAATATATCCGATTGCGGGGAGAAAACAATTTGTATGTAGGCACGGTACACAAGGACAGGGAACATATCCACCTCCACATAGCCATGTCAGGCACCCAGCTTAATGGTCGTTCCAGCAGGGTATCGAAACAGGAATTCCAGGGAATAAAGATCCAGTTGCAGGAATACCAGAAGCTCAAATACCCGGAACTGGCTAATAGTCTGCCGGAACATGGCAAAAGCAACAGGCAAAAACTAACGAGGGACGACTTAAAAACCGTAAAACGCAACGAACGCCACACTATCAAAAATGATTTGCTTTGGTGTCTCGAAACGATTAGCCCGACATCTACAGAACACCTTTTGAGTGAATTACAATCAAAAGGATATAGTCCCTACTATCGGGCAGGACGATTAACGGGCGTACAGCATGAACAAGGCATAAAGTTCAGGTTCTCCCGCTTGCCGGTTGACATGGACAAGTTAAAGGAGCTAGATACACAAAGAGTCAAAGAGAACGAGGAACTAAGCACAATACGGGATATTCGCATGTCGAAACAGAAAGGAATGACAAAAAGCCGGATTCAGCCAAGGCAGCAAGTAAAGCCGGATAGGGAAGATGAAGACAGGGAACTGCTCGAACTGCAAGACTTGCGATCCATGAAAGAGAATGACAGAGAGCACGCCCCCGACAGCAATAAAGACAGAGAAATAAACAACCACGCTGACGACAGCCCTGAAAGGGCTATTGACGACCCACAAGACAGCCCGGATGACGAAAACGATGAAGTACGAGAAACATCTGGTAACGACACCGGGGAGGATGACATAGATAACGATATTGATATTTAATAAATAAAACCACCGATTATGAGCAATCAACATACACCGATACTATTCCCATACGAGCCGGATGAACTTTGGGAAAAACTGCGCCAGTTATTACGAAGCGAACTCCAAAAGGCAAGGATGGCAGCAGAGCAACCCGTTAGCTATGAAGTGCCGGGAATGCTCCAGAAGCCATTGTTTAAGGCGCGTGAAGTCTGCACCATGCTTGATATATCGCGCGTTATGCTGGATGCCTGGGTTAAAGAGGGGTTGTTGCACAAATACAAGATCAAGAGCCGGGTGTTCTTCCTTGCCTCGGACATTGAACAACTAGTCGGCAAAAAAGAATCTCTTAAGCCGAACGGTTCGATGTAAATGCCTGCATGTTGTTGCGCTCTTCCCACAACGCTTGCATTTTGTTAGCCGCCGCTTGCGGAGATATTTTTATATACCGATAGAAGTCCTTTTCATTTTTATGCCCGCTTGTTTGCATGATCAGTTTGACGGGCGTCCCCGCAAGAAACTCATTAGTACAGAATGACCTGCGTGCAGTGTGCGAGGTGATCCACTCATATTTCGGCTTCGTTTCTATCACATCTGTAGCACCTTTCTTGCTGCCAAATGTTATGAGGTCTGTAATCCCCGCCAGTTTGCCAACAGTTTTAATGTGACGATTGAACTCGGCATTTGTCAGCTCCGGTATGCGTTCTTTGAATTGTGCAGTAAATATCTCCTTTGCTTCCTGTCGCATGGGAATAATGACCCAATGATCACTTTTCGCTTGTTTTTTATGCAGCATGTCCATGCGCAAGTCCTCGGGTTTGAGGGCACTGAAGTCACTGAAGCGCAGCCCGGTAAGGCAGGCAAGTACGAACAGGTCACGATATTCGATAAGATGCGGGTGTTCGGATAAATCGGTGCGGTACAATTGGCCGATCTCGTCATAGGAGAGGTAAATCGCATCCGTCTCTGCTTCGGGAATTTTAAAGTCAGACAGGTCGATAGGCGCTATCAGTTTCCGCTTCATCCTGTCGCGGATGAATATGCGCAGTTGCTTGATGTCTTTTCCGATACTGTTCGTTTTCAGGCCGTATTCCGGCTGCTTCTTCCTGGGTAATTGGTAGTCGAACATCAAAAAGTCTACGAAATGCGCGTAGAAACTGAAATCAAGCCCCTCGAAGGTGACTGTCTTACTCTTGAATGCCTGATACGCTAAGAGGTGTGTCCGTAAGCTGTGAAAGGTTGCCAATGCTTTAGGAGTTACCTTACGCTCTTTAGACTCAATATAGTCGTTGAGTTGCCCGAAGAAATCAGCGGTCTTACTCCTATGCGCTACCGGGGTTGGCAGGGAACTAAGGTGCTCCCTGTTCACAACCAAGTTGGGCTTAAAGGTCTCTTTTACAAATATTCCAATTTCAGGAATATTCATTTTCTCGGCATAGGAGATCAAGTCTTCCGCAACGCGGGTGATACGTGTCAGTTCAGCGTTCAGGTGCTCGGCCGTGCCGTACTCTGGCGGAAGACTTTTTGTTATACATGATTTTTTCCTATTCCAGCAGGTGGCAGGAATGGCGATCTCTGTGTTCAATAGCGTGCGGTGCTCCGAGCTATAGCAGTACTGTAGGTAGATTAAGCTGGTGCCATCCCTGCGGGCTTTCCTGGCATCGCAAATTGCTTTGAGTGGTAACAACATTTGGTCGATTTTTTAGTCGATTAAAGAATTGTTAACCTGTAGTAAAGGTCGGTAAACCCGTTCAGAAGCCCTTGTTAGATATTTACTAAAAACTGCACCCAGCTTGTAAAGTAGCGTAAAACGAAGTAAGGACCGCACAGCGCGATCCTTACGTATGTAGTCCGACCTGGATTCGAACCAAGACAAACAGAGTCAGAGTCTGTTGTGCTACCGTTACACAATCGGACTGTAGCGGGGTGCAAATTTACGGCAGGATTCTTATTTTAAAAAGTCTTTGATGGATTTCCTTCCATTTTAATACCAAAATATGCGCTCAAATACTCGCATGCTAATTTTCTATCAGTGGTTCAATATGCTTTGAGGTGCGGTAAGCTGTTCCTTTGAAGAGGGATAAAAGCTCGTCTTTTTCGTTGGTGGTGCGTATCTCATATACGCCGGTTCTATTGCCCATATGTACCTCTTTGGCCTCTACCTTTAGCTGTTCACCGACAGTAGCCGAACGAGTGAACGATATAGATACCTCGAGCGCCACGGTAATGTAACCATAGGTATTGCAGGCAAAAGCAAAAGCCGAATCGGATGCCGCAAACAGTGCCCCCCCGTGTATGATGCCAAAACCATTTAGCATGTCTTCGGTCACCGTATAGTGCAACAAGCAATAGCCCAACTCAACTTTGTCTATATGCAGGCCCATCCACTCTGAGAATTTGTCGTGGGCCATCATTTTCGCAACAGCCTGCATGGGTGTGATATTGTGTTGTTCTTTCATTGGGCTAAGGTATCACTTATACCAGGCATAACACATAGCATGCAATATTTATTTATTTATTTTAGACCGCATTTATTTTTAATCATGAATACATTATATTTACAAACTAACACTATCTAAAATGAGATATACTTTACTTTTATCCCTTTTGCTTACAGGAATAGTAAGCAGGTCGCAGGTATTCTGGACAGAAAATTTTAACAACGGCTGCACGTCCCTGTGCCTTACGTATGCGGGACCTAACGGGGCGTGGACCTTCGCCAATACGGGCACGAATGCTACAGGCGCCAATGCCTGGTATATAAGTTGTGCGGAAAATGGTATGCCTCCCGGCTCTTGCGGAGCAGGATGTGGTGGCAGCGGTACGCTACATATCGGTGCTACAAGCCCAAGCATACTGGCCGACCTCGGTGCATCATACAATGCTACCAAAGAGACCAATGTACGCGCGGAATCACCAACCATTAACTGCACAGGAAGAACCAGCATCAGCCTGGCCTTTAATTATATAGAGGATGGAGAAGGTACACTGGATAATGCCACTGTATGGTATTATGATGGCAGCAGCTGGAGCCAGATAGACGACCCTGCAAAAACGGCAGCAATATGTCCCAACGGGCAAGGCCTGTGGACGGCATACAGCATTTCATTACCCGCATCGGCCAACAACAATGCTAATGTGAAGATAGGCTTCAACTGGACCAATAATACAACCGGCGGTACAGATCCTTCATTCGCTGTTGATTCGATAGCTATATCCGGCACACCTACAGGCGGCAACGCACCAGTAGCAACATTTACAGTAGACCACGATACCATTTGCCAGGGGCAGTGCCTGAGCTTTACAGACCAAAGCACGAACAGCCCAACAGGCTGGGCCTGGGACTTTCCGGGAGCGACGCCTGCAAGCTCCACAACGCAAAATCCCAGCTTCGTTTGCTATACCGTAGCGGGAACCTATACCGCTACCTTAACGGCAAGCAATGCGAGTGGGTCGGACACAGAGACGCATGTGATCGTGGTACATGCGCTGCCCCACCCGCATGTGACCAGCGCCGGACATACGCTGACCTGCACAGGAGGGCCATTCACATCTTACCAATGGATCAATAGCGGGGTACCCATAACGGGGGCGGTAAGCCCTACGCACACAGCTACCACCAATGGCACCTATTATGTAAGCGTCACCGATACCAATGGGTGTACCGGCGTATCGGATAGTGTGGCCTTCAGTGACCTTGCTGTGCGATCTGTCAACCCATCTGAGACAAATATGAGCCTGTATCCGAACCCGAACAATGGCAGTTTTACTCTGAGCGGGACCTGCGGATACTTTGACAAGACCGCCCTTATAGAAATAACCGATGTAACCGGCAAAACACTAATACAAATGAAAACGCCGGTGCAGAATGGTATCATCAATAAGGAAGTATCACTGGACAAGGGCATTGCCAAAGGGCTGTACCTCATGAAACTGAGTACAGAGACCCAAAGGTGTACGATACCATGCCGGAAAGACGAAGCAAACAACAAAAAAAACGGGCGGCACAAATGTGCCGCCCGTTTTTTATGCATTCGTGAGCCATTGCGGCCGCTTACTTTTATCAATGGGTGTATGAATGGGCGTCTTGCGGGCCAGGTAATTGTGTTTGGCACGTTCGAAAATAATGGCCCAGGCCTTTTTGTTAATGGGCTTCACCCAATCGTAACCGATGGCATTCCATTCCGCCTCCATGTCGCCCAGGCCAATGGCATGAATGTAGTCCTTCTCCACGACTATATAATCCTTACGATATTGTAAGAGGTAGCCACCATTGGACAAATGATAGTCTTTGGCATCGGCGTAGTTATTGAACCACACATTAAGAAATGAGGGAGAAGTGTTGTAGAATAAACAGTCCTCCATGATCACATTTGTCCGGAGAGAAGCCCAGTTAGCAAAACCTTTCTCAATAGCGATCACGGCCAATGCGTGTTTGTGCCGGAAAAAGGGTATGTCGGACAATACCTGCGCTACGTCGGCATGAGATAAAAAGGGAAGTTGTAAAAAGCGCTTTGCCGCAGCTTCGTTTTTGATACGGTCCTGGGCAGCTAAATCCTTAAGGAGCATGTTGGCCCTGACCTTAAATTCATCGAGCCTGTTGTGTCGTACACTTGTCATTTAATTCAGTTTTACAGCCTGCATCCCACTATATGGCCTAAATTAAACAAAACGTGTTTGGTAAAAAGAATAACAGGTGATGACATCTTTGGTGGGAAGCGGCGGCCTGTTGCAGCCGGTGCAAATATACAATTATTTATCGATCGCCTTCAGCCTGAATGATGCCAGGGCGATCAACAGCATAAAAGCAGTTGCCAGTAAAAAGGTATTGACGCCTACAGCCCGGTAAATGAATGCTCCTGATACGAGGCCAATAATACTGGCCAGGCTACCGGCACTACCCGCAAAACCTTGTATCGTACCCTGGTAGGGACCGTCGGCCACATTGGATAAAATAGCAAGGAATGAGGGCCACATGATACCATTGCCGAGGGCAAATAATACCAAGCCGGTATAAATGGGTACCAGTGAAGGGTAACGGAACAAAGAAAAGCCAATAGCGAGCATAACACAGCCCGATATGACCAATACAGTACCAGATAAATAGCGGGAAACAAAGGTCAACACAGGGCCCTGTACAAGCACCAGCAAGGCACTTAATACCGAGAAAAAGACCCCGATCTCAAATACAGTCCAATGGAGCTGTGCTGCTACATAAACCGGGAACGCAACATAGAAAAAATTAAACGCTAAGAAGATCAGAAAATACAAAACAAGAATGAACAGCACATGGGGCAGGCGAATGATGTGCCCGAACGAATGCTCCTGCTTATCGGCCAGGTTGTAACAGTCCTTATGTTCCTGCCCAAGCACCTTAGGAACATTAGAGCTGCCAATGGCATTGTCAATTGCAGAAGGTACTACATCTTTAAGGCGGGTAGCAATAACGGCTATGGAAAGCAGGGAAACAAAAGCTGCCAATAATACAGGTAGCATATTGCCCAGGGCACTATTACCCAGGAGCCCCGCCAAAGCGGGGCCAAAGATTAGGCCCGCATTGGCAGCAGCAGCCATCCTGCCAAAATTCTTCTTACGTTCTTCTTTCGCCGAAATATCGGCCAGGTAGGCGTTGGCAACCGATACATTGCCACCTGTAATGCCATCTACTGCGCGGGCTATAAACAACAGTATTAAAGGTACACTTAGTATAAAACCATTGCCGCCTGTAAGTAAACGATCGGGTAGAAGCAAAGCTACAAGAAAGATAAGCCAACCGATAAATGTACCCCCTTCGCTGAGTAAGAGTATTTTTTTGCGGCCATAACGGTCGGACCAATTACCAAGGATAGGCGCGCCTATCAGTTGAAAGAACGAATAGGTAGCACCCAATACACCGTAGGTGAGCTCATTACCACCCAGGGCTAAGACCAATACAATAAGAAAAGGTAGTACTATGCTATAACCAAATGTGCCGATAAAATTGACCAACAGGATGGGCATTATTGACAAGCCCTTAGTTTTAACAGGAATATTCATGGCTAAGCTTATATAAAGCTAAAATAAAAAATGAAGTATTTTTAAGCTATAAAGAACAGCTAACACATAAAAACAGATAATGGCAAGATATGTAGCATTTCTCAGGGCGGTCAACGTAGGAGGCAGGGTTGTAAAAATGGACGAATTGAAGGAGATATTTAAGCTACCCGGCATCAAAAACATAGCAACATACATACAAAGCGGGAATGTAGTATTTGATGCCAAAGGTGAAAAAGAAGTGATGAAAGAAAAGATAGAAAAGAAGCTGCTCAAATCACTCGGCTACGAGGTGGCCGTTTTCCTGAAGACCTTTGACGATATACGTGACATCATCAAACGGGCGCCATATACTGAAAAAGAGATTGAGGAGCAGGCATTGCATGTTATCATGCTTTCCGGCAAACCTGATGCAGAGGGGCTGAAATCAGTACAGGATGCCATAGCGCCGCTGGAACAAATAAAAGTATCGGGCACAGAGGCTTATTTCTTATGCCCTAAAAAAGGCTTTGGCAACTCAAAGATGGGCAAAGTGAGCCTTGAGAAAAAGCTACAGGTGCGCACCACTGCCCGCAACTGGGCCACGATGAACAAGATACTGGCACTGGAGTAAATATTTTCGTAAAAAATATCCGAAAGAACATAGGGGTATAGGACCAGCAGACTGTCATAGATATATGCAGGCATCGGCTGAAGCGACTATTTTTGAGATTGAATACCCTAAAAAGGGCATGGAACAAGCAGGCAGTACCATATCATTGACCGGTGGTAATACCATATTATTTGAGCGGACCTTCAAAGAACATTTTAAGGGATTACATGCCTATGCCTATACCATGCTAAAAGACGAGCAGGCTGCAGAGGATGTGGTACAAAACATATTCCTGAAGCTATGGGAAAAGAAGGAGCGGATACAAATAGAAAGATCAATAGCGGCCTACCTGTACCGGTCTGTTTACAACGACTGCATCAATCAAATAAACCATATGAAGGTGCGCAATGCCTATGAAGCGTATGAGACCTATGCATCGCGCAACAGGCATGCGGAGCAAGACCAGGTAAGCTATACGGAATTGGAGCAAAAAATATCGCGGGCACTGAACGAACTACCCGAAGGATGCAGGACCGTCTTCCAGATGAGCCGTTTTGAGGAACTAAAATATCATGAGATAGCCGGTAAACTCGGCATCTCAATAAAAACCGTAGAGAACCAGATGGGCAAAGCCCTGAAATTGATGAGGGAAAAACTGGCCGAACACCTGCCGGCTATATTACTGATCTTATTGTTTAACCGGTAAAAATGAGCATGTGAAGCAGAACGATAAACATATAAGCGATGACCTGCTGGTACGGCAACTGCTGGGAGAGCTGAACCCGGAAGAACAAGCCAAAGTGACTGAATGGATAGCTGCAAGGGAAAAGAACAGGCGCTATTATGAGCACTTCAGGCTCATATGGCAGGAGAGCCGGGAACTGGCAGCAAAGAGCATAGTAAATGAGGAGGAGGCCTGGCTGCGCTTTCAACAAAAAGTGCAGGAGAAGGAGAACAGACCCTTAGCGACAATACCAATGTCACGAAAAAATCCCACCTGGATAAGGGCCGCTGCTACATTATTGGTCATCGTGGTATGTGGAGGACTCATCTATTACTTTACAGGACAAAACAGCCCCAAGATGCTGGCGATCGTTTCCGGCAAGGAAGTGATGACCACTACCCTGCCCGATGGCTCAGTGGTCACACTGAATAAACAGTCGAAGCTATTGTACCCCGAATCGTTCAAGGGTAATACCCGCAGCGTGCAACTGGAGGGGGAAGCGTTCTTCAATATTACCCACAACAAGGAAAAACCATTCATTATAGACGCCAACAATACAAGCGTTAAGGTAGTAGGTACGTCGTTCAACGTAAAGACGAGTGAGAATCGTACAGAAGTGATCGTGGAAACGGGAATAGTGGAAGTAAGTAAGAGAAAGAACATGGTAAAACTGAAGCCCCATGAAAAAGCAACCGTATTGAAGGGCAATGATGAACCCATTAAGGAACAGAACAATGACGAATTATACAGCTATTACAAAACAAATGAATTTGTGTGCGACAGGACCCCGCTGTGGCGGCTGGCCGATGTACTGAACGATGCCTACAATGTACACATCAGGATAGAAGGCAATATTGCCAACCGGCAGATCACGACCACATTCCGCGACAGGTCGCTGGACGAGATACTGACAGTTATAGCAGAAACAATGGGTGTGCAGGTAGAAAAAAACGGAACTGAGATCATCATAAAGTAGCTTATTGAATTTAATGACTCCATTCTATAAGTTAAGTTACAGGCTGCTCATCTCTATTACAGCCGCTCTGTGCGTAGGCCCTGCCTGTGCACAAAAACTGCTTGACAAAAAGGTAAACGCGGGCAAGGGGCAACAGCCAGCCGCAACTGTGCTTAATTCCATAAGTAAGCAGGGCGGTTTCTACTTTTCCTATAACAGCGACCTGATACCACAGGGAAAGATCGTAAACTTGACCGGGGGCACACAGACAGTAAGACAGGTGCTGGACCAGGTATTCAGTGGAAAATATAAGTATAAGGAGCGGGACAATTACATCATCATACAAGACGGGGACGCCTATACCATCAGCGGCTACGTGGTAGATAAAACCACGGGCGCAAAGATCAGCTATGCAAGCGTGTATGAGAAACAGTTACTGGCATCTACCCTTACAAATGAGGAAGGATACTTCAAGCTAAAACTGAAAGACAAGGACCAATATCCTACCGCAGCTATTAGTATAAGCAAGGGGATGTACACCGACACACTGATGTATTTAAAAACCGGCTTCGACCAAACGCTGAATGTATCCATAGAGCCTAAAGACTACGTATTGGACTCGATAGTTGTGAAGCCGGAAGTGGAAAAGACATGGCTGGCTAAACTATTCCTATCATCAAAACAGCGTTTCCAGGCCATGAATATAGGTAGTTATATAGCCCAGCGTCCTATACAGGCTTCTTTCGTACCGGGTATTGGCACCCATGGTAAGATGGGCGCGCAAGTGGTCAATAAATTTTCGCTAAATGTATTGGGCGGTTATACGGCAGGTGCAGAAGGTGCGGAGATAGGCGGCCTGTTCAATATAGATAAGGGACAAGTAGGCTATGTACAACTGGCGGGGCTCTTCAATGCCGTAGGCGGCGGAGTACAGGGCCTGCAGGTGGCAGGACTGTACAATGTAACACTCGATACCCTGAGAGGGGCGCAAATAGCAGGACTTGGCGGTATGGTGAACGGCAAGATGGAAGGCTCACAAATAAGCGGCCTGTATAGCCATGTGACCGGCACCGCAGAAGGCAGCCAGGTAGCCGGGATCGCCAACCTTGCAACGGATAACCTGACCGGTGTACAGGTAGGTGGTTTCGGTAGTATTGGTACAAAGGGTATCAACGGCACCCAGGTAGGAGGCTTCTTTAACTATGCCGGGAATGTGAAGGGTATCCAGGTGTCAGGCTTCTGTAACCTGAATACGGGAGAAATGAAGGGCCTTCAGGTAAGCGGCTTCCTGAACTATACCAAAGTGCTCAAAGGCACACAAGTAGGGATCATCAACATAGCCGACAGCTCTGACGGATATAGTATCGGCCTTGTAAATGTTGTGATAAAGGATGGCTATCATAAACTCTCGCTCTATACCAACGAGGTGCTGAATACTAACATAGCCTTCAAAACCGGTACCAGGAAGCTCTATAGCATATTGACCGTAGGGGCCAACATTGAAAAGAATAAAAAGGCCTATGGCTTATACTATGGCCTGGGCAAGGAGACAGGCATTTACAGAAAACTTGCATTAAATACAGAGATCACAGGCGGCATTATATACGTAGGCGACTGGAGACAAACAGCTTCAATTATCCATATAGTACCCGAACTAAACTTCAGGTTTAGCAAATATTTATCCATACATGCCGGGCCCACGTTTGCTGCCTATTACCAGAATGCTACCCAACATATAGAAGGCTATAAAGCTTCCATACCGGGTTATAAGACATATCCTTATAGTACATACGGTTCAGTATGGATAGGCTGGCAGGCAGGTATCGACATTTTCTGACCTTTTTTTCGTGAGTGCATAGGGGCAAAAGGCCCTTTAGCTGTCATAATAGAAAGCAAAAAATTATGACCAGCAAACTACTGAGGAATGTGCTCATCCTTTTATTATTAACCGGCCAGGCATATGCACAGGACAGTAAAACCAGCAATGTACATATTGGCTTTGTGTATCCATTGAGCACCAATGGAGTAAGGGCAGGTGAATACAGCAACAGGTTCTCCGTAAACCTACTGGTGGGCGTTTCGGGCGCTGAAGAAGGTGCATGCCTTTCAGGTTTTTCGTCCATCATAAAGAATACTGCCACGGGGCTCGTTGCCTCCGGGTTTTCCAATCATATCTTCCGGGGTTCCCGCGGGGTAGCGCTGGCAGGGTTCCTTAATACGATAGGCAAGCACTCCACAGGTTTCGAGGCAGCAGGATTTGCAAATGTTACCGGTGGTTTGACCGGCTTCCAGGCGGCAGGGTTCGGCAATATCAGCGCAGGGAACGTACACGGAATGCAGGCAGCAGGTTTTGTCAATACAGCAGGGGATGTGAGCACGCAGGCGGCGGGATTCGTGAACGTGGCCCGCGATGTAAAGGGAGTGCAGGTAGCCGGATTCATAAATGTGGCCCGTAAAGTAAAAGGTGTACAGATCGCCGGCTTTATCAATATAGCCGATAGCTGTGAATACCCCATCGGCATCATCAACATTGTAAAGAACGGGGAAAAATCCATTGGTTTCTCAATAGACGAAACGCTCACCACATTGGTCACCTTCCGCTCAGGTGGTCATAAATTATATGGCATATTGGGTGCAGGATACAACTTCAAAAGCGCAGACCCGTTATTTGCATTAGAAGGGGGTATGGGTTACCACATCCCGCTTTCAAGATATTTCCGCATAAACACGGAAGCCACTACACTATGCCTGGCCAACTTTGATGAGGGGACCTATTTCAGATCATCGGTACGCGCTTTACTGTCTATGAGGGCCGGGCGTAATCTTGAGCTCTATCTCGGGCCAACATTCAATTACATCAACTATTCCGACGACATGGGCAACGGCATCGTAGAGCACTATGTCTGGAGTACAGAGCGCTACAGTAGCTATTCCGGTTTGTACGTTGGCGCTATGGCAGGTGTAAATATTTGCTTCTAAAAAATCAAGAAATGCATAGGGGTATTGATGTACTTCCTTGTCCTATATAGGTACAGGATGAACAAACATCCACCCGGTAAAACATCCAACATAATTAAAGACACAAAAATGAAAAAAGCAATCGTAGCGTTAGCAGCATTAACATTCGCAGTAGGCATCCAGTCGTGCCGTAAGATAGACGGGCATGGACCTGTAATAACAGAAACCCGTGATGTATCTAATTTCTCCGGCATCAATGTAGGCCTCGATGGCTACGTGCACTATGCACAGGGGAACGAATACAAAGTGGAGATACATGCACAAAAAAACATAGTTGACGCCATAGAAACACCTGTAAAAGAAGGAGAATTGCAGGTACGCTTCGACCGGCATAAAATAGTTGGGCACCACGACCGCATAGACATATATGTTACCGCACCGGAAGTGAACTCATTCGATGTTAACGGATCTGCCGATGTGGACGTGCCCGGAGCATTTCACCCGCAAAACCTTAACATGAATGTGAGCGGATCGGGCTCTATAACCATTAACGACCTGCGAGCAAATTATATCTACAGCAAAATAAGCGGTTCCGGTGATGTTGCCGTAATAAGCGGTATCGCTAACCAGCTAAAAACAGATATAAGTGGCAGCGGCAGCATCAACATGCTTGATGTACCGGTAAAAACTGCTGAAACCCATACCAGCGGGTCAGGCACAACCAAAGTAAATGTAAGTGAAAGCCTGGACGTGCATATATCGGGCAGTGGCGATGTCTACTACAAGGGGCATCCCAGCCTCAGCGTAAGCATTTCAGGATCTGGTAAAGTAAAACCATGGTAATCCCAATGAAATCTCAAATGATCTTTCATCTTCAACCGAATCCCATGACAAGTATAAACAAGAGCATTCTATTTATTTTCTATTACGCCCTCCTCTCTACCCCGGCCATGGCACAGGTAAAGCAGGTGGTTACCGGAACAGTATTCGACGAAGCCTCCCGGGCGTCATTACCGGGTGTGACCATAGTGCTGCAGGATCAAACCAGCATCGGTACCGCCACAGATAGTACAGGCAGCTTTAAACTTAGCAATGTACCCCTTGGTCGTCACTCATTCAGGGTATCCTATATAGGCTATGAAGAACGCATCATAAATGATGTTGTAGTAACAGCCGGGAAAGAGGTAAACCTTAATATAAGCATGCAGGAATCACTGCACAAACTGGATGAAGTAGCAATAGTCTATAACAAAGCAAAAGACAAAACACGCACCAATAACGATATGGCACAGGTTAGCGCCCGCTCATTCAATGTAGATGAGACCAAACGTTATGCAGGTGCCCTGGGCGACCCCTCGCGTATGGCTGCCAATTTTGCCGGCGTAGTTTCGGGGAATGATGCTAATAATGACATCGTGATACGCGGCAATTCGCCTATGGGTATGCTCTGGCAATTGAACGGGCTCAATATCCCCAATCCCAATCATTACGGTTCATTTGCCTCGACAGGCGGCCCCATCAGCATGCTCAATAATAACAATATTGACAAATCAGACTTTCTTACAAGTGCATTCCCTGCACAATATGGTAATGCACTCAGCGGCGTATTCGACATACAACTGCGCAACGGCAACCGGGATAAAAGAGAATTCATGGCGCAAATGGGCTTCAATGGATTTGAACTGGGAGCAGAAGGACCTATCGGCAAAAACAAGCAAACCTCTTACCTCATCAACTATCGTTACTCTACACTGGGCGTATTCCAGCAGCTGGGTATTAATTTTGGTACAGGATCGGTGACACCCTATTACCAGGACCTGAACTACAAAGTTGCCACTAACCTAAATAAGCGTTCAAAACTTAGCCTCTTTGGCATCATAGGCGCCAGCCACATTACCTTTCTTGGCAAAGATGTGGATACCACAAATGAAACAGAGCTGTTTGGCGGGGATCCGTATGCAAACGAAATGTCGCGTTACATGACCACTATTACCGGCGCTACCTACGAATATCAACTCACTGAAAAAACGGCTACATGGCTCACATTAGGCTATAGTACCACTTCAGAGAAAATAAAAGATGATTCTATCAGCAATGTGGATGCCTCTGTATTACCGAGGGAACAAATTAAAGTAACGACAAGCAAGATGTCCGCCGTATGGACCTTAATGCATAAGATCAATGCCAGAAATAACCTGCAAGGTGGCATTACTTATGATCTGAATGGCTATGGCCTGCTTGACAATGAATACATCAAAGGAGCAACGGAGCACAGCAAAATGGACAAATCCGGAAATTTCGGCCTGTTGCAATCCTACCTGCAATGGAAACACCGCTTTAACGACAACCTGTCTGCAGTTGGCGGCTTGCATTTTCAATATCTATCCATCACTAATGATGTGGCGATAGAACCAAGGATGAGCCTTCGCTATTCCCTGAATGCCAAACATGCTATAAGTATTGGCTACGGCCTGCACCACCAGGCGCAAAACATCTATAGTTACTATATACAAACCTACACGCCGGGGGGCATCATCTATACTAACAAAGAGCTTCGATTCACCCAAAGCCAGCATTTTGTAGCCACATATGACTGGAACGCGACCCGTAATCTAAGAGTAAAAGCGGAAATGTATTACCAGTACCTCAACAAGGTGCCTGTTGAGACAAGGTCCAGTTCCTTCTCTGTCCTGAATACAGGAGCCGATTTCGGGATACCGGATAATGATAGCCTGGTGAACAAAGGAACAGGCTATAACTATGGTGCTGAGCTGACAGTGGAGCGGTTCTTCAACAAAGGATTTTACTTCCTTGTCACTGGCTCCCTGTTCCAGTCGCGCTATAAAGGCAGCGACGGGGTAGAAAGAAATACAGCTTTCAATACAGGTTATGTATTGAATGTACTTGCAGGTAAAGAATTCAGATTGGGTAGAAAGGGCAGCGTGTTTGCAGTGAACCTGAAGGGCTGTACCGTTGGCGGCAGGTACCTCACACCGGTGGACCATGCCGGTTCGCAGGCAAGCGGGGAGAACGTGTACTATGAAGACCTTGCTTACACAGAAAAGCAAAGCCCTTACCTGCGCGCCGACCTAAAGCTGGCCTACCGGAAAGAATTCAGGAGAAGTACATTCGAGGTAGCAGTTGACCTGCAGAACTTTACCAATCACCAAAATATATTTCAGCAGTATTACGACAACCGTACTAACAAGATCGTAAAGACCTATCAGCAAGGGTTTTTCCCGGTACCCATGCTGCGTTATACCTTCTGACCGGGGAATGGACATGGAGCTAAGAAGGTCGCCTGTTTTAACGGGCGACCTTCATTTTGCTACCAGAATTTGGGCAGCAGTATTATTTTTACAGCATGACCCCGGAACGCCAGGAAAGGATCAGGAATGTACTTGACCATCGTCAACCCGACATTACAGTAGTAATGGAAAACGTACACGACCCGCACAATATCAGTGCTGTGATGCGCACATGCGACGCAGTTGGTGTGCAGGAGCTATACATACTGAATACAACCATATCCCGCCACGATAAGTTTGGCAAAAAGAGTTCGGCCAGTGCTGCAGGTTGGCTGAGCATATATCACTTCGATAATACGGAACACTGCATAGAGGCGATACGCAGTAAGTACGACAAAATATATGCCACTCATCTTGGCGAGCAGGCACATAGCCTTTATGAACTCGATCTTACCGAACGGGTAGCATTGGTATTCGGGAACGAACATTCAGGAGTAACAGAAGAGTGCCTGAAATATTGTGATGGCAATTTTATCATTCCACAGGTGGGCATGGTGCGCTCACTGAACATATCCGTAGCCTGTGCCGTCACTTTATACGAAGCATACCGCCAACGCGAAAAAGCAGGATACTACAGCGGCAAACCGAGGATGAACGAAGCCATACGCACTGAACTGGCCAAGCAATGGGGCCTCAAAGAAGAATAATGTTCTACTCCAATTGCTAACGGCTCGTTAACCGCTTACTAACACGCAGTTAAGCAAGCCCAAAAGCTTCCCCGCACGGAGAATGCACTGCATCTTTGCATCACAAAAGGAGTGATAAACACTCCAATATCGCCGGACAGAGGAAATGAAATTCAATGAATATTTTGTACCGAAAGACCTGGACAGCATATGCTGAGGGCCATGCCTGCGCGATAACAACACGCTCTCTCTTATCCTCTATATGTAAGTAGGGCCCTTTCCAGGGCCCTTATTTTTTATATGGTTCTGTTACGGATTACGCGGGTCGGTTTCTTTATCTGCTATTTTCTTCCATGTGGCATCTACCTTTATGGCCTCATCTATATCAGAGGCAAGCTCCCTTAATAATGCAGGGCCACGCCCGGCATTATTTATTTTTTGGGTCCGGGTCTTATAAGTAATTGTAAAATCAATACCCGGCAGATCGGGCACATACGGATATTCCCCTTTGCAGGTATCTAAGCGATAGGATGTAGCCTCGTTAAGCAGTTTTTGAACAGTCTCCATAGGAAATTTCTTCTCATATATACCTTCGAAAGGTACAAATGACCTGCCTGTGTAACGAACCAGTCCATTATCAAATATCTTAACGCTATATACCGGGCACTTGCCAAAGCAGGCCCCCCGCGATAATTCCAAAGCAGTGATGGCATTCCCGGCAGGCTTTTTAGCCGTGGTGCAGGCCGGTAACGCAAATACACATAATACATAAACTAAAAAAATACTTTTCCTCATTTTTCATATTTTACAAGTCAAAGATAACTGATACATTTCGAAGACCTTATTAAATATGGATACAAATATGCTGCCAAACGAAGAGGAGTTGTTTTACAGGCTGGCTTTATCGTTCGTACCCGATGTTGGTGTTAAACGAGGAATGGCATTATTAGAACGTTTGGGAACAGCTAAAAACATCTTTAATGCTCCTCTAAAAGAACTTAAAAAGACCGATGGCATAAATGAAGAAAGGGCGCGTGCATTCAAAAGTGACGAGGTGCTGCATCGCGCAGATGAAGAACTGCGTTTTGTACAAAAGAATAACATACAAGTACTCACGATAACAGATGAGTTTTATCCCCGGCGATTGACCCATTGCAATGATGCCCCTCTCCTGCTCTATTATAAAGGCACAGCCAACCTAAATGCCGCTAAAATAGTGGCCATAGTAGGCACACGTAAGAATACCGAATACGGACATAAATTATGCGAAACACTGGTAGAGGGACTGCAGACACAGGATGATATTGTAATTGTGAGCGGTCTTGCATTCGGGATAGACGCGATAGCGCATAAGAAGAGCGTAGAGCTTGGCATAGCTACCGTTGCCGGGCTGGGACATGGCCTGGACAGAATATACCCGGCCAACCATAAGCACCTGGCAAAAGATATGCTGCAGAATGGGGGCCTGCTGACAGAATTCCCTTCAGGTACTACACCAGACAGGACAAACTTCCCGATGCGCAACCGTATAGTCGCCGGCATAAGCGATGTGACCGTAATAGTGGAAAGCGACAGGGCAGGCGGCTCATTGATAACTGCCTATATGGCCAGTGGCTACAACCGGGAGGTAGCTGCCTTTCCCGGCAGGGTAAGTGACAACAGGTCAGCAGGGTGCAACGACCTGATACGCAGCAATATTGCAGCTATGATAACGGGGCCGGAAGACCTGCTTGAATTGATGAACTGGAACAATGGAGCGAAACCTAAAACCGTACAGAAACAGCTGTTCCTGAACCTTGCACCGGAAGAACAAAAGATCATTGACATCCTGCAAACCAAAGACTCGGTGCATGCGGATGACCTGTATTACCAGACAGGCCTCGTCGGGTCCCAATTAGCGTCAACTTTATTGATGCTGGAAATGCAAGGACTGATAAAAACACTACCCGGTAAGCATTACAGGATGGCGTAAGCAAGTCAAAATGAAAATTCAGAAACTAAAAACCGGGGAGTTTACACTACTTCCCCTTCCAGGTCGTAATCATAAGCTTTGGTAATGCGTACATTTACAAAGTCACCGATGGGTAATTCCCTATCGGCCTGTATGATGACCTCATTGTCCACTTCCACACTGTCAAATTCTGTACGACCAAGATAACGACCTGCTTCCTTCTTATCCACGATCACCTTAAACTCCTTACCTACCTTCTCCTGGTTCTTTTCGTATGATATCTCTTGCTGTACCTCCATGATCTCCTGTGCACGCGACTCCTTTTCCTCTGCAGTCAGGGTATCTTGCAGCTCATAGGCCGATGTATTTTCCTCGTGAGAATAAGTGAATATGCCTACCCTGTCAAGGCGAACATCTTCGAGGAAGGCTTTTAACTCTTCCACATCATCTCTCGTCTCACCGGGGAAGCCTGCGATCAATGTAGTACGGATGCAGATGCCGGGTACCTTTTCTCTTATGGCGGCCAGCAGGTCGTATATCTCCTGCTTGTCCATCTGGCGCCGCATTGCTTTCAGCATATTGTCCGATATATGCTGCAGCGGCATATCCAGGTAGTTGCATATGTTATCACGCTCACGCATCACATCCAGCACATCGAGCGGGAATTTTGAGGGGTAAGCGTAGTGCAGTCTTATCCAATGCAGGCCCGGCACATCCGATAAATGCTTTAAGAGTTCAGGCAGCGCCCGTTTTTTGTAAATATCGAGTCCGTAATAAGTAAGCTCCTGGGCTATCAGCATGATCTCTTTCACACCCATTTGCACCAGTCTTTTGGCCTCGGCCACCACTTCTTCAATTGGCTTGGAAATATGGCCTCCACGCATCAGGGGTATGGCGCAGAAAGCACAGGTACGGTTGCAGCCCTCAGATATTTTAAGGTAGGCATAATGTTTCGGCGTACTCAGTAAACGTTCCCCTACCAGCTCCTGCTTGTAGTCGGCGTTAAATTGTTTCAGGATCAGCGGCAGCTCCATAGTACCGAACCATGCATCTACTTCAGGGATCTCGTTCAGCAGGTCCTGGCGATACCTTTCGCTGAGGCAACCGGTAACGTATACCTTATCCAGCCGTCCTTCCTTTTTCAGGTCCACCTGTTCCAGTATAGTATTGATACTTTCTTCCTTCGCCTTATCAATAAATCCACAGGTATTCACCACTACGATGTTATGGTCCAGCTTGCCATTCTCATGCACTACCTTTATGCCGTTGGCATTGAGTTGTCCGCTTAGCACCTCGCTGTCCACCATATTCTTGGAGCAGCCAAGTGTGATGATGTTTACTTTATCACGTTTTAGTTTCTTCGTCTTCACTATATCAATTCAAAAGTCAAAAAAATCAGGTTACTTTTTCCTGAAAAATACGCGCACCGGAACGCCACTGAAATTAAAATGTTCACGCAATTTGTTCTCAAGGAAGTTCCTGTATGAATCCTTTATCGAATCAGGGTAGTTGGCAAAGAATGCGAACGACGGTACTACCACCGGCAACTGCGTAATGAACTTGATCTTCACAGAATGGCCGCGCGACATAGGCGGAGGATAGCGTTCTATCTCCGGCAGCATGATATCATTTAGTTTTGAAGTAGGTATTTTACGAGTACGGCTCTCATACACTTCCAGCGCTTTTTCCATGGCCTGGAAGATGCGCTTTTTCTCTTCGGCTGATATGAAGATGACCGGCACATCGGTGAAGGGGGCCGTTTTCTTTTTTATCTCTTTTTCATAATCCCTGGCCGTATTGGTTTCCTTCTCCATAAGGTCCCACTTATTGACCAGCAGCACTACACCCTTACCCTTCCGTGTTGCAAGGCTAAAGATGCTCACATCCTGGGCTGTCATACCTTTCTCTGCATCTATGACCAGCATACAAACATCGGCCTCATCCATAGCGCGGATAGCGCGGATCACAGAATAAAACTCGAGGTCTTCATTAACATTCTTCTTCTTGCGAAGACCTGCGGTATCAATAAGCGTGAATTCCTTACCGAACAGTTTATAATGGGTATGTATCGTATCGCGCGTAGTACCGGGGATATCGGAGACTATGGTACGCTCCTGCCCTACAAGGGCATTCAGCAAGGTGGATTTACCGGCATTAGGCTGCCCAATGATGGCAAACTGGGGAATATGGTCCTGCTCCTGGTCCTCACCTTCTTCCGGTGTAGGTATGTGTTCGGTCACTTCATCCAGCAATTCACCGGTACCGCTACCTGATATAGAGGACAGAAAAAAGGTCTTATCGATACCCAGGGCATAAAATTCAGTAGCGTAAATAGCACGCTCAGCATTATCTACCTTATTCACTACCAATAATACAGGTTTGGATGAGCGGCGCAATATATCGGCCATTTCTTCGTCCTGGTCTGTAATACCGGTAAGTGTATCTACCACAAATAGCAATAGGTCAGCCTCATCGAGGGCTATGTGTACCTGCTTACGTATCTCACGCTCAAAAACATCTTCAGATTTAGCTACAAAACCGCCTGTATCTATTACATTAAAGGTTTTCCCATTCCATTCGGCAATACCGTATTGGCGGTCGCGGGTCACACCGCTTATGTCATCGACAATAGCCTTCCTCTTTTCAAGCAGTCGGTTGAAAAGAGTTGACTTCCCCACATTCGGCCTTCCCACAATAGCTACTGTAAATCCGGGCATAATTAAATTTTGGCCTGCAAAGGTAGTCCATTATATGCAGCTTTTCATTATCAATATTAAAATAGTGTTACCACGAACCTAATTAAACTGTAACTTTAACCCTGTTTTAATAAAATATATGCAGATGAGGAAACACTTCTATGTATTGCTGTTAGCATTATTTACCGGGCTGAGCGCCCAGGCAAGCCCCGGCGATACAACCTGGGTACAGGCACAATATGGCAAATGGCTGGACTATTACAACAATTTTGATACTTCGGTTACCTTTCCGGATGGTAGTGTAAGCTACAGGAAGATCTACATGATATTTACCCTTGGTAAATATCAATGCCCGGGTAACCCTCAGTGGTGTGGCGATTGGGATTATACCATACAGAATTTCCTGATGACGCCCGGCGGCGACACTATGGAACTGGGCAGGCTGATAAGCCCTTATGCCAATGCTGGCGCACCCCGCACTCCGTGGACATGGACCCAAAGGTATATATACGACGTAACAGACTATTATCCTGTACTGAAAAACAACGCGACGATTCGCATACTCTATTCGGGATATTCAGGCGGTTTCACTGCTGATATCAAGTTTGCATTTATTGAAGGTACCCCTGAGAGAGATGTAAAAAAGGTAGAAAGGCTATGGAATGGTAGTTTCGGCTATGGAGGAACCCCTCCGATAGATGACAATTTCCAGTCATTAAGCAAAACAGCTCCTACCGGCACCGAAAGTGCCGACCTGAAATTCACTGTAACAGGTCACGGAAGCGATAATAACGGTTGCTGTGAATTTCTTTCCAGGTATTACGAGGTAATGCTCAATAACACGCAGGTAGCCCATACTGATATATGGCGTAATGACTGCGGGCGTAACGATCTGTATCCCCAATCGGGAACGTGGTTATATGAAAGGGGCAACTGGTGTCCGGGTGCACTTGTAAGACCGAACTATCACAACCTGCCGGGTGTAACAGGAGGTAATAATTTTAATGTACAGATCAACTTCCAACCTTATAATACTACAGGCGGCAGCTATACTACGGAAGCCCAGTTATTCTACTACGGCGCATTCAACAAAAACCTGGATGCCTCTCTTGACGACGTCATTGCCCCAACAAACTACGAAGGGCACTTCAGGGCTAATCCCGTATGCGGTTCACCAACTGTAAGGATCAAGAACACGGGGGCAACAGCTATTTCATCTGTACACATCCAATACGGTGCGGAGAATATGCCGGCTTCTGACTATACCTGGAATGGCACTCTTAATTCACTGCAGGATACCGAGATAGTATTGCCTCATCTGCCCTACCTGGATACGATCTCAGATAATAATACCCACCTGTTCTATGCACATATAGCTGATGTTAATGGTGTGGCTGACGACGACACGACCAACAACAATATTTCATCTTACTTTCAACCCGCTCCTAAATGGCCAAATGGCTTTTGTATAGCGCTAAGCACAAATAACCAAAGCATAAGCGGTGTTAGTGAAACGTCATGGCAATTGTTCGACATCAATGGTACTGTCGTTGCAGAAAGAACAAATAATGCCATTAACACAACGTACAATGATACGGTTCACCTCCTGAATGGCTGTTACAAACTTGTTGTAACTGATGCGGGATGTGACGGTATGCATTGGTGGGTATATGACTCGAACCCGAATCTTGGTGTTAACTCGGGCTCTATTAAGGTTAGACGCATAACCCAGATACCTTCCTATCTCACGCTGAATGGCAACCCCGGCGGCGGTACTTATCATGACGATTTCGGTTGTGGTTTTACCCAGTATTTTACTACCGCTGACATCCCTGCCGGAGTAACCAATATATCAGCAATGCCAACGCAGATAGACGCCTACCCCAACCCTGCACAAAACATAGTAAGCATTAGCATAAGTGGCGTTAGCAGGGTTTCCGGCACCATACAATTGCTGGATGCATTGGGCCGTGTGGTACTGCAAAAGGATTGTAACAATGCAAATGAAACACTGGATATTTCTAATTTATCCAATGGTGTATATACTGTGGTATATCATGACAATGCACGGGCCGATGCAAAACTGCAGACACGCCTGCTGATAGCAAAATAGAAGCCGTTTCTCTTACATACACAAACCCGGGTAAGGCTGCTTAGGCAGCCTTACTTTTTTACCGGATATTTATATGCTTTACTAATTTTGCTGCTCTATGAATGATCGTATAGAAAAGCTGTTGCAGTTTCTGAAAGCATCGCCCGGCGATTGCTTTCTCAATCACGCCCTCGCGTTGGAATATGTAAAGGAAGGAAATGACACGGGCGCCAGGCAGCTTTTTGAAAAAAACCTTGGCACCGACCCCAACTATATAGCAACCTATTATCACCTGGGCAAGCTGCTGGAACGCCTGGGCGAACAGCAACAGGCTATTGACACGTATGAGAAAGGTATGGAGCGGGCCAAAGCTGCAGGTGATATGCATACTTATAACGAATTACAGGGAGCCCACGAAGACCTTGCTTATTAAGATATGGGACTGCTACAGGATTTTATCGACAATTGGAAGCACAAACAACTGACCTTACCGGGGCAAAGAATATTGCTGGCCGTAAGCGGCGGTGTCGATTCGATGGTAATGGCCCACTTATTCCTTGGCAGCGGCATCTCTTTCGGCATAGCACACTGTAACTTCCAGTTGCGCGGTATCGAGTCTGATCTTGATGAGTCGCTGGTACGGGATTGGGCTGTACGGCATGGCATTCCCTTTCATCATACCCGCTTTCATACAAAAGAGAAAACCAAAGAATGGAAAAAGGGCGTGCAGGAAACAGCAAGGATATTGCGCTACGAATGGCTGGATAAGACATGTAGTGAGGAAGGCTACAGCTACCTCGCTACTGCTCACCATGCCAATGATAATGTGGAGACCTTGCTCATGAACCTCTTCAAAGGCACCGGTATCAGCGGCCTGCATGGCATCCGGCAAAAACACGGCAGCATTATCCGCCCCTTGCTATGGGCTGAGAAAGAGGCCATATCCGCCTATGCCACTGAACATAATGTACCTTTTCGTGAGGACGCATCTAACAGTACAGATGTGTACCTGCGCAATGCCATAAGAAATAAGATAATCCCCTCCATCAAAGAGTTCTTCCCTGCCGTAGTACCACACGTCAATAGCAGCATCAACCGCTTCGCACAGGCTGAGGTCATTTACAGGCAGGCAGTTGAGCAGGAAAAGAAAAAGCTGATGGAGCAAAGGGGGCAGGATATTTATGTGGCCATCCGCAAATTAAAAAAGCGGGCAGCCCTCGATACACTTTGCTATGAGCTTTTTACACCATTTGGATTCAGTTCTGCGCAAATCCCCCAGGTGCTGCAACTTATGGATGCTGAAAGCGGGCGGTATGTCAGCTCCGATACACATCGCATTATCAGGAACAGGGATTTCCTGGTGATAACCAACCTGCCCGGTGAGGCGGCAGACATTATTGTTATCGAGGGCGCTCCCTGTGAGGCTAATACGAGCCAATATCGTTTCTCTTTCTCAATAGAGGACAAACCGGAAAAAATACCTACAGAAACAAACATCGCCTGCCTGGACCTTAAAAACATTACATTCCCGTTGATATTGCGTAAGTGGCGCATCGGCGATTACTTCTACCCGCTGGGTATGGATATGAAAAAGAAAAAGGTAAGCCGCTACCTGATCAATGAAAAAATGGCCCTGCATGATAAGGAGCATGTATGGGTGCTGGAGAGCAACAAACGTATACTGTGGCTATGCGGCATGCGCCCGGATGAGCGCTTTAAGGTCAGAAATAATACAGAGCAGGTACTGCTATGCAGCATGACCGCTAACGGGGCATGATCTGCTGCAGGAATATCTGGCCATGCGTCGGGTCGAGCAGTAAGGTGAAAACAAAACCATACACAGAACCCCAAAAGTGCGCGCCGTGGTTAATGTTCGTACCGCCCCTTCTATCCATATATACGCAATAGACAAGGTATAGGCCCGCAAATAGTATAGCGGGTATACCGATAGGTATGAACAACAGGGATATTTTGCTCCAGGGGTCGAAATACACACTGGAAAAGAGTATTGCAGCTACCCCACCCGAAGCGCCAAGGGAGCGATAATAATTATTATTACGATTCTTTAAGAAAGAGGGAATAGATGCCACAATGATAGCACTCAGGTACAATAGGGCATAAGCCCAGCCAATACCTAAACCTTTGAATATGGCCTCCACTCCAAAGCCACCCTGGTAACCAAAAAAGTATAGGGTCAGCATGTTGAAGAACAGGTGTGACCAGTCGGCATGGATAAAGCCTGAAGTAAGCAGGCGATACGATTCGGTAGGTTCATTCATCTTCCTCGGCCAGAGGATCAGTTTATTGAACAACTCTTCATTATTAAATGCAGCTATAGAAACCAATACTGTACCGACAATAATTATAAGTGTAAATGACATGCGCAAAAAACTTTTATCAGCCGCGAAATTAAAGCTTATGAATGATGATAAGGTGAATTATTAAGTATGCTAAAGGCACGATATACCTGTTCCGCCACTATCAGCCTCACCAACTGGTGCGGGAAGACCAGTGAAGACAAAGACCAGCATTGCTTTGCCTGCTTTTTTACAGCATCGGTCACCCCATAGGCCCCGCCTATCAATATTACCAGTGTTTTAACACCCATATTCATCATTTGCTGGAACTGTTGGGCCCACTGTACAGAATCAAGCTGCTTTCCTCTTTCATCAAGCACAACGAGATAATGAGCGGGTTGCAGGCGTTTCAAGATCATTTCTTCTTCCCTCTTTTTGGCTACTTCCACATCTGTCGTAAGGGCCTTTTTAGGTAATTGAAGCACTACCAGTTCCACCTGGCACCAGGGTTTAGTTTTGCTGAAATAATGCTTCAATCCCTGTTCTATGAAGGGATCACTATCCCGGCCAATGCTCCAGACCTCGATATTCATATTGCAATAATACCCTCATTTTATGAAGTAAGATAGTTTTTGCATAATAACACCAAATGACATACCTTTGCAGTCCTGAAAAAAGGGAATGGCCCTGTAGCTCAACTGAATAGAGCATTTGACTACGGATCAAAAGGTTTCAGGTTTGAATCCTGACAGGGTCACGAAGCCATAAGAGCGATCTTATGGCTTTTTTTATGCCTGCTGGCATAGTTTTTCACAAAGTACAAGGAAACATATCAGTTCATAGTAAAATTTTATTTTATGAAAAAGGGATCTTTGTATTTAATATTAGCAGCCGGGCTCTTCATTTCCTCGTGCAAAAAGAATGACAATAATACGAGTACCACACAACCGCAATTAAGCTACCAGTTAACAACAACCAACAGCAGCACCGGCCTCGCCCAAAAAGGAACAGCAAATGCAAATATTCAGTGGACGTCGGGCTATGCTTATCCACGTACCATTAAATTTGAAGCGAAAAAGGACGGCGTTACAGCAGAATTCACCTCTACAACTGACCAACAGATAGACCTGATGGCATCAGTAGCAGCCAGTTTCGGCAATTTCACTATCCCCGCCGGTACTTATGACGAGATCGAATTGAAGATCGACCTTGACAAAAAAGCGGCAGATCCTGCTATGGAGCTTGAAGGTACATTCAGTAATAATGTAACTACCATACCCGTAAAGCTGGAAATAGATAATTACCTGGAACTAAAAACAGAAAACCAGAACGTCACTATATCAAACAACGATTCTTATGTGGCCGTGACCACAATTGATCTTTCAAGCATTACATCAGGTATCAGTGAAACTATGTTGCTGAATGCAGACCTTACGAACGGCACCATCGTGATATCCTCTCATTCAAATGAACTCCTATATCATACTATTCTTGAAAACCTCGGCAACAGGCATTTCCATTGCGATTTTGAACATCACGGTCACTAAGACCAAAGAGTATTGTTTAAAGCGGGGCTGATTGTATCAGTTCCGTTTTTTCTTTCATGAAAACTAACTTTTGATTATATTTATTGATCTTAATTTGTTCCCTCATGAAATTTGACCGCAGAAATTTTATCAGGTCAGCCTCAGTATTGGCTGCCTTATCGCTTGGCGAACTTAGTACTATGGCCAGGGCCCGGGAGATCAGGACTGACGGTGATACCGTTGCTGAAGACGATGAGGTCTATTGGCGCAATGTGCGCCAGAATTTTCCGCTGGCGAAAGATCTGGCCTTCCTGAATAACGGAACGATGGGGCCATCTCCCTATCCTGTGATCGAAGCAGTGCATGATGGCATGATGGAAGGCGATACACACTGCGGTTATGGCGGCTGGGAAACGACATCGGGCAGACTGGCAAAATTCCTGGGAGCAGATGAAGATGAGATCGCGCTTACCCACAATGTGACCGACGGCCTTAACATTGCCTGCTGGGGATTCCCCCTCAAAAAAGGCGACGAAGTGATACTGAGCACTCATGAGCATGTGGGCAATGCCTTCCCCTGGCTGAACAGGCAGAAAGTGCATGGCATAGTATTGAAGGCTTATACACCCGCAGCTACCGCCGATGAAACGCTAAATCGTGTTTCTGAACTGATTACAAAAAGAACACGTGTAATAGCTACTCCACATATACCCTGCACCCAGGGACAGGTGATCCCGGTCAAAGAGATATGCCAACTGGCAAAAGAGAAAGGCATCTTTACGGCAATAGACGGAGCACATGGCCCCGGCATGCTACCACTCGACCTGCATGAATTGGGTTGCGATACTTACGCCAGTTGCTGTCACAAATGGATGCTCGGCCCCAAGGGCACAGGTTTTCTTTATGTACGCAAAGAACTACAAGACACTGTGCAAACCTATTTCGTGGGTGGGGGCAGCGATCTGGGCACCTGGAATATGGCCACTGTGCCTATTACAACTACAGGCTATGCCAATAGTGCCCACCGTTACTATGGTGGCACACAATCGGCCGGCTTATACAAAGGCGTCAATGCCGCGATCGACTTTATTGAATCAATCGGTATAATGAACATACACAGGCGCGTCAAAAGCCTGGGAAAATATACACAGGATCAGTTACTGGCACTCGGTGACAAAGTAGAACTGCTTACCCCAACGGAAGAACGCTCAAGGTGTGCAGTAAATGGATTCAGGATAAAAGGAGTGGAACACAGTAAGTTTTACAATACCTGTGCAGAAAATAAGATACGCATTCGTAGTGTGGCCGAGAATGGCTTGAACTCATTACGGGTGTCAACACATATTTACAACAATAAGGACGAGATAGATCGCCTGGTAGAATTGGTAAAAAAAGCCTGACAATGCTCAGGCTACCAACACGCTTTCTGCAAACTTCCGGGAAACCGTGGTCTTTGTGCCCTTTTCCACCATGATGACCATTGAATCATCATAGTCGATCTTTTCCACTATCGATATTTTAGAGCCAATATTGATATCCAGCTTCTTCAGGTATTGAAGGAAGGATGTACCGGTATCTTTTACAGCTACAACCGTGCACTGCTGTTTAGGTGCTATCTCCGCCAGGCTTGTCTTAAAGGTTTTGGCCATCTTGCCGTTGGCCTGTGGTATAGGGTCGCCATGGGGATCATACTCAGGGAATCCGAGAAATTCATCGAGCTTATTGGCAAGCCCGGCATAGTGTACATGCTCCAGTTGCTCTGCTATATCATGCACTTCATCCCAGGAGTAGCCGAGCTTTTCTGTTAAAAAGACCTCCCACAGTCGATGCTTACGCACTATATCAAGGGCGGTTTTAAGACCGAATTCAGTGAGCCTTGCACCTTTGCTCTTATCATACAACACCAAATCCTTTTCCACCAGCTTTTTCAGCATATCCACTACCGATGCAGGATTGTTCCCTAAAGACTCAGCAATAGCAGTAGGGCTTATTTTCTTTCCCGTCTGCGACAGGTTAAATATTGACTTGAGGTAATTTTCTTCGGAAAGTGAATGCATTCTGGCCTTTTATCATTGATAAAGGTAACAGATTTCTAAAAAATGGGAATAAAGGCCTGTTATGGATACGCTGATCGAACAATAATAATTTCTTATCTTTAAACTAACTAAAAAACATTGCTATGGTACAAAAAGATCTTTTAACCGGCATTGTACTTCTTTCCTTACTTACCCCACACCAATTTGTCCTTGCCATAGGCAAATCACCGATCAGGAGCAGTGACAAGGATCTGATCAAAGAAATGTTCCTTGATGGCTTGATCAATGAGCAGAAAGACGCGACGATCGATTACCGAAAAAATGCCATTACGGTAAATGGCTACAAGCTTGATGAAGGCTTTAACAAAAAGTATGCGGTGCTGTTCACAACCACACCGGGGTTTGACAATAGTAAGGATGAAAACGTGATCGAGATCAGGCGACAGGACATATTGAGCGTAGCTATGGCTGACAGCGACATACTGCACAGTTGGGTGATCTCGACTCCCGGCGGAGAAACAATTAACCAGACAAAGAGCATAAAATCAGCCGTATCCGGGGTGTCGGCCAGCAACTACATGAAATACAGGATGAGGCTTGCTAACGAACTGATCGCTGATGGCATTGCACCTCCCGGTACAGACATCGCAATTAGCTTTGTTAACCGCGATGCTACCGCTCCTATCCATGTCAACACTATAGTGCTTGAAGCTCAACAGCAGGCGAAGTATTACCCTATGCTGAGATCAATGGCTTCAATGATGGCACTGAACGGCCATGATGCGAAAACAGAAATGAAATTCACCATATATCGTTTCGAATTAGCAAAAAAATAGGCTGGTCAAGATTACGACACAAACAAGTACGGCCCGGTAATACCGGGCCGTACTTGTTTTATAAAACAGTCTATTCTATTTGAATATAGTGACCTTCTTATTGATCACATGTTCCCCTATGCGTATAACAGCGGTATATACTGCCGCAGGAAGGTTCTGTGTATTAATGGTCAATTTAGCGTTCCTGGTATTGTCAAATCTTTGCTGGTAAACTACCTTTCCCTGCATGTCCGTCATTTCTACATTGATCGGTTCATTGACATTAACACCAAATACGATATCGAATGTACCGTTATTCGGGTTCGGTATTATATTAACACCTTTATCATTGGCAATAGTACCTACTCCCGCAGGGTCGTTAACAACCACGCTGTCTGCAAACGTGCTGACAGATGTACAGCCACCGTCATCAACAGATAGGGTAATATGTTTCACCCCGGCAGTTGGCCAATTCACTGTATGAGGCCCCTGCCCGGTACCCGGTGTGGCATTGCCTCCGTCAAAGTTCCAGTTATAAGTAGCTGTTGCAGGTGCATTACCGGTATAGGTTACTGTAACATTGGTATCGATATAAGTACTGTGACTGCTCACTGTAAACGAAGATGTAGGTACAGTGGTCGGCACAAGATTATTAAGTGTAAATGACACACCCGTATCGCAGGAGTTGAGACCCGCAACTGTTATAGTACCTGTACCTGTACCAACAGTAACATTTATGGAATTGGTAGTGCTGCTGCCGCTCCAGCCCGCACCCGCAACCGTCCATACATAGCTGGTTGCATTATTCAGAGTAGGTGTTGTGAATGTAACAGTACTACCGGTGCACAAAGGCGAAGGAGCATTGATGGTCGTAGCATCATCCGGCAATGGCGCAGGAGTAACAGTAAGCGTACCCGCCGCACTAGTACCACAGTCTCCCGTAGCAGCACAGGTAAGCGTACCCGTACCGGTGCCAACAGTCACATTTATTGTATTGGTTGTACTCGTACCACTCCAGCCTGTACCCGCTACGGTCCATACATAACTGGTTGCATTGGGTATTGCAGCAACTGAATAAGTAGCCGTTGTATTAGGGCACGGTGCAGGCTGAACTACTATCGAAGGTGTTACCGGTATGCTATCCGGCTGTATCCCATTCACGGTAAAAGCGACACCCGTATCACAGGAATTTAGACCTGCCACACTGATAGTGCCGGTACCGGTGCCAACAGTCACATTTATTGTATTG